>CBFGUG010000090.1:0-32152 GCA_965651905.1 uncultured bacterium
CCGCCGATCAAACCGTCGACATCGCCCTAGGCTGCCCGACGGAACAATTCCGCCCCGCGAAGTAACTCTGCGACGGAGGGGCGCTCCGGTGTTTACCTGCCCCAAGGGGTGAGGGCAGGTAAACCCCTACGCTCACGCCCCTGCTTTCGCTGGTTACCCTTTTTTTTCGGGGTTTTTGAGAAAAACCCCGCCCCAACGCTACGCGGTGGGGCCCCACCCCATAACCGCCTTGCGACGGGGGCGCTTCGGGGTTTACCTGCCCCAGTGGGTGAGGGCAGCCAAACCCCTACGCTGCGCCCACTGCTTTCGCCGGCAACCCTTGTTTTCTCGGGGTTCTTGACAAAAGCCCCGCCCCATCGCTAGGCGCTGGGGCCCCACCCCATAACCGCTGGCGACGGAGGGGCGCTCCGGTGTTTACCTGCCTCAAGGGGTGAGGGGACGAGGCGTGAAATGCGAAACGGGGTCGCGAGTTTGGCGACCCCGTTTGCGGTGGGGGAAGGTGGCGCGCCGGGTTAGCGGCGGGACTTCTTCTTTTTCTTGCCTTTGCTGCCGCGCGTGGGGGCTTTGACCACGGGGGGCGGGGCTTTCTTGTTGGTTTTCTTGGCGGGCGTGGCTGCCTTGGCTGCGGCTGCTTTGGCTGCGGCTGCTTTGGGTTCTGGTGCGCTCACTGCGACGGGCCGGGCACGTACCACGGGCTTGGCTGCGGCAGGTTTGGCGGCGGGGCGCGCGACGACCGGGCGAGCCATTCGCGCGGCGGTCATGGGCGCGGGTGAATCGTCGGTGGCGACGCTGCCGCGGACTTGTGCGCCTTCGGCAATGCCGATGCGGGGCGCACGTAAGTCGCCGACCAGGCGCGCGGAGGCTTCGAGCAACACGGCGTCGGTGCCCGTTGCGTCGCCGGCAACCGCGCCCGCGATGGTGACGCTGGCGCCCGTGACGTTGCCTTGGATTTCGGCGTCCGCGCCGATGATCAAGTCGCCGCTGACTTCGACGTTGCCGCGCACGCGGCCTTCGACGCGCAGCGAGCCATGACCCTGGACACTGCCGCGGACGACGGTGGTAGCTGAGATGACGGACTGTTCAGACATGGCTTACGCGCTTTGCCTTTCAGACGTCCATGTCGACGTTGCCCTTGAAGCTGGCACCGTCGGCGATGGTGAGGCGTGAGGCTTTGACGTCGCCGATCAGACGGCCGCCGGCTTGGATGTCGACGCGGTCTTGTGAAGAGACGTTGCCCGTGACTTGGCCAGCGACGCTGAGAGACTGGGCCGAGACGTCGGCTTCGACCACTCCGCCGCCACCGACGCTGACGCTGGCGCCGCTGGAGAGCGAGCCGCGAACGGTGCCGAATACGACCACTTCTTCTTCGCTCGAGAATTCACCCTCGACCGTTAGACCTTCGCCGATGACTGTGCCTGCCATGTTAATCAAATCCCTAATTGATTCGCGCCGTTGTTGGCGCCTACTGCGATACCGAGGCGCCCCAAGCGCCATAGCCGGCTCGCGTTAGATGTTCAAGTCCAGATCGAAATCCGTGTCCAGCCGCGCGTTGACGCGTGAGCCCGGTGCGATGGAAACACCGCCCGCACGGATGACTCCAGAGTAGCTGGCCTGGGGCCCCAGAGAGACCTGCCCAGAGGCGCTGATGTCGCCGCTGATTTCTCCCTGCAGCTGAACGCTTGCAGCTTCGACGCTGCCGTCGATTCTGGCTTCACCCGCCACCGCGACGTCGCCGTCGACACTGACGTTGCCCTTGACCACGCCCTCCACGGTGAGATCGCCGCGTCCAACGACGTTGCCCGTGATGCTAGTTGCGGAACCGATGGTGCTACCTGTTTTCGCCATGTCTGTGCTCGGCGGGGCACGGTAGAGGGCTTTTCGACGAGCGTCAATTCGCGCTCTCGGCAGCCGGCTGCTTTGCGTGGCGTCGGCCGGGGTCCTGCGCTCAGTTTCATCCCTCGCGGCACGCCGGGAAAGAAGCGTTCAGCGGGGTTCGGACGCCGCGAGGACCTTGCTCGCACGCTTGACCGAACGGTACAGCGCCTGCGCGTAGACCGCGTCGTAGGTGTCGGGTGGCAGGTCCCCCTTGCGTCCGCGCGTCGCCGCGCGCAGCAGAATCGCCGCTGAAACGCTGACGTTGAGACTTTCCACGAAGCCGATCATGGGGATGCGAACTCTCCGTCCGGCCGACTGTGTGAGCTCTTCGCACAAGCCGTCGCGCTCGTTGCCCATGAGCAACGCCAAGCGCGGAATCGAGGGCAGGTCTTCGGGGGTGAGTTCGCCCTGGGGGTGGCTGGCGACGAGTTCGAAACCCGCGCCACGCAGTCGTTCGACGGCGGCTTTGGGGGTTTGGTGTTTGATCACGTCCACCCAGCGCTCGCTGCCCTTGGAGACGGTGTTCGAGGCCAAGAACGCTTCCACCCGCGGCACGACGTGCGCCTCTTGAATTCCGAACGCGTCACAGGAACGCAGCACGGCGGCGCCATTGTGCGGGTCGTGGGGGGCATCCATCAGCACGGTCACGCTGCTCAGACGACCGGCGAGCACCTCGCGGATGCGTTCGACACGCTCGCCGTAGAGCAGCGGCTCCAGCACGTCGCGTACACCATTGGCGCTCCAGGTTTGCGGCCACGGACGCGGCTGGAAGTAGCGTGTGGGTTCGATGACGTCAGGCGCCTGGCGGTCCATCGAACTTGCTTAGTCGCTCGCGCGCCCTAGGTGGCCGCCCAGGCGTCGCGACCTGCTCTTCGACCGGGTGGTTGATCCGCCACGGCGCGAAAGTGTCTCGGCAGCGCGTCGAAATGGCGTTCTGACGCGGCTTTTGGGCTCGTCTTGCGCTCGTCTTGCGCTTGCCTAGGGGCCCGAACGGCATATTCGTTCAAAGGGGTTTTGACAGCCGCGTGTCGGCATTATGTTGAGCTCCTCATCGACGGGTCCAGCAAGCGACACGTCCCCAACGGAGTCCGCGACGAACATGGCAAGCAAGCACGTCCACGAATTCAATGATCTCAACTTCGACCAAGAGGTGTTGACCGCCCCAGGTAAGATCCTGGTCGACTTCACCGCCGAGTGGTGTGGCCCCTGTAAGCGCCTCGCACCCATCGTCGACGAAGTGGCGACGGAGCTCGACGGCAAGGTCAAGGTGGGCAAGCTGGACATCGACAACGCGCCGATCACTGCCGGCAAATACCAGGTGCGTGGCGTGCCCACGCTGATGGTGTTCGAAGGTGGTCAGGCCGTTGGCACCAGCGTCGGCCTAGTGAGCAAAGCCAAAGTGCTTTCGCTGCTCGGCGAGAGCTGAGCCGCCGCGAGGCGACGCCCTTTGAGCGACGCGAGCTTCAGCCAGGCTGCTTGCCGTCGCCGCTTGGGCGAGCGACGTGCTAGGTACTGGTCCGTGCGTCATCATGCGGGCCTAGAGCGCACGCCGTCCGTTGCGACGGTCGTGCGCTTCTGTTTTTTTGGGGTGTACTTGTTCGTGCTCGCGCTCGGCTGCGCGGCGAAACCCGAAGCGAAGTCCAAGCGTCCGAGCTTGTTGTCCGGACTGGTCGCGCCGCCCGCGTTCGTCTCACCTGGGCGCTGGGAGTACCACCCTCCAAAGCTCGATTCGCGGATCTGGCAACGCGCCGAGGTCGAGGGCGGTTCGCTGCTGGTCACGGACGAGGGTGAACGTTGGCTGGTCGATGAAGACGGGCAGGCGCAGGTGGCGACCATGCTCGCGCCAGAGCCTTTGGTCGGTTTCTTACAGCTAGACCAGGGCAACTGGTTGTTCGTGGGCGCGAGCGGCGCGACCTACGAAGCGCGCAGTCCCCTCGGCGCGTTCGTGCGTACGGCGCTGCCCGATGTTGCGTTGGTGCGCGTGGCCGTCTCCAAGTCGACGCTGCTCGGGGTAACCCGTCAGGGTCAGCTGATGCGCAGTGCCGCAGGCAGCATGCGCTGGGAAGAAACACCGCAGCCCTCCCGCGTCGCGGACGTCGCCGTGCTCGAGTCGGGGCACGCCCTGGCGCTGCTCGTGCCCGAGCAGCTGATGGGCTCGAAAGATTTCGGCAAGACCTGGAAGCCCCTGAGCGACGGGGATCGTTTCGGCGCGATCGACCTCGAACGAACCGATGACGGCATCTTGGTGCGCGGCGTGCTCGAGTCGCGCCTCTACACTCCAGAGTCGGCTCAGCCGTGGAGCGCTCCCCGTCCCGCCCGCAAGCGCGGTCCCCAGCCTGATCTGGCGATCGCGCTGCGTCCCAGTGCCAACGCGCTGCTCGCCGGGCGCGCCACACTGGCTGGCAGCAACTACTACGAGCTCTCGCGCGAAGACTCGCACTGGCAGTTGCGTTCGGGCCCCGAGTTTGGGTCGCTCTCGGAGCGCGCGGTGCCCACCTTCGAGCAGTGCCGCACACTGTCGCTCGCGGGTTACGCTGACGTGCTTCACGTGTTGTGTGCGGAAGCGAGTGAAGGGCGCGGCAATGAGACGCGTTGGTTCGTCAGCGAGGACGCGGGCAAGAGTTGGCACAGCGAGCCGCTTGCGCTGCGTGCAGATTTCGCCGAGCTGGTGATGGTCGTTGCGGGGGACGGCAGCTTGGTCGCTTACGGCTTGTGCGCTTCGGAAGCGGTGGCGGGCTGCGCGCCGGACGGCGTCTATCGCATTGCACGCGTCGATGGTGATGGCGGGCGGAAATGGGAGCGCAAGCGTCTGAACTTGCCGTTGCTGCGCGGTCTGCCGTTTTCGATGGCGGTCACCCACGACGGTAAGCGCATCGTGATCGTAGGCACGCAGGCCAAGAGCAAGGGAGTCGTCGTCTACTCGGGCGGCGCTTCGCAGCTCGACTTTTCCACGGAAGAAATTCCCGAGCTGGTCGTCGCCACTGGACAATCCAACGGCAGGGGGCCCGTGTTGCGTCAAAGCAGCTTGCGTGCGGGGGCCGACGGGCAGCTCAGTATGTCGCTACGCGTGGTATCCACCCAGTTCGACCGCGTGCTGGTGGTCGACCGACAGGGGCGTTTGGTCAGCTTGGGCAGCGCTCCGTCCGAAACAGCCTCCGTGCAGTCGGCGGGGCTGTACGCGATCGCCTACGAGCCCGGCGGGCAAGCGTGGGAATCGGTCGATGGCGGCGTGAACTGGGACGCAATAGGCAACACGCCCGCGCCCGTTTGCCCGGCAGACGAAAAGGCCTGTGATGCGCCCGTGGTGTGTTGGGCGCGTGGCTGCCTCTTCGGTGAGCGTTTCTCGCGCATCGGTTGGCGCGGCCAAGAAGACGTCGTGCAAGGTAACTTGTCGCACGTGGCCGATCTGAGTGCCGGGCGTGGCGACGAGCTGCTCACGCCGATCCGCTGCCGCTTCGACGAGCAGCGACAGTGGCAGCGATTGCCCGCCGTTCACTTGCCAGACGCGTCACAAGCGCAGCTCGGCGGCGTGGAATGGTTCGCCTATTACGCCGACTGGAGGACCGGCAGCGCAGGCATGCACGAAGCCGTGGAACTGCCCGAGCCGCAGATAGAAAGCTTCGAGTTGTTTTCCGACCACAACAGCCCCGCAATGGCGGCGCTGCACGCCTCCTTGCAAGTCGAGGGCATGGTGGCGTTGCGGGTCGAGCGCGGCGTCGCGCAGCTGGCGTGGCGTAACCTGCTCGAAGGCCGCACGACACACAAGGTGCGGCTGCCGAACGAACTGCACTTGCCTCAGCGCACGACCTCTTCCGTAGCCAAGCTGGCCGAGCCCGAGGTGGCGAGCATTTCTCGTAACGGCGTGTACGTGCGCGTGGCGCGCAACGGGCAAACGGCCCCCGCGTATTACGTCGAGCCGAATCGCACGACCAAGCTCCCCGAGTTTGCCTGGCCGTCCCTCGACGCCCGAGCGCGCGGCGAGATGATCCACGCCGACGGCAGTGCACTAGCACTCAGCATCGTGGAAGCGGGGGCCGCCATCGTACGCATGCGCCAAGTCGACGGCGGCTGGCGACGCGACGCGGTGGCGATGGGTCTGCTCAACCCCCAGTCGTTCGATCTCGATCAGGGGTTCGACTTGGCGTACCAGGGTAATCGCCCGGGCTTTCACATCATGTTCCTTGAGGCTCGCCCGTCGCAGTCGTGGTGGTTCCCGTTTCAGAGCGGTGAGCAGTTGTTCGGGGAAGCGGTGGCCGTCCCGTCTCAGGCAGATCTCGGCGCGCAGCCGACGTTGTGCAGCCCTGGCCGAATGCAGAGCACGCCGCGCGTGATTGCACCACGAGAGACCGCGACGCGGCACCCCGTCGTGATCACGCACACCGCCGAGCCGTGGTCGGGTTTGGTAACGGACAAGGCCGTGCTGTACGGCACCCCGAAACAGCCGTGCCTGGGTGCCTTCGATGCGGCGTCGCCGGGCAACAACGACGTGAGTGCGCTGGTGTTGCCTGACTCGTCGCGCAGTTCGTGGTTATTTCGCAAGGACTCGACGGCGAGCGCCTTCGAAGTTCGGCGCATGACTTGCCAGTTCGACCCCGCGATGGAGATCCCTGCCGAACTGCGGGCTGCGAGTAACTGATCTTCACGGAGCGGTGTGTGCTTCGGGTAGCTGGCTTCGGGTTACTGAGGCAGCGTCACTTTTTAGTTGCTGGTGACGTTGCAGGATGCGCCAACTGATCGAAAGCAAGTGCCCTGCGTGCAAACCGCTCTGCTCCCCTGCGTACACGGGCGTCACTGGTACGTCGGCCACGCGCGCTCCTTGCTGCGCGAGCAGGGCCAGCAAGTCGTTGGGGTAGCCGTAGCGTGGCCACAGCTCGGCGAGCGGCAGAGCGGCGGCTGCTTTCGCGCTCAGCACGGTGTAACCGCATTGGCAATCGCCCACCCGCAGCCCCGTGGTTTGGCGCGTCAGCCACGAGAGCCAGCGACTGCCCCAGCGCCTCAGCGGGGGCATTTGCCGCGCCGCGGGGTGAAGCAAGCGGTTGCCCTTGACGTAATCGGCGTCACTTTCGGCCAGCGCGAGCAGTAGCTGCTCGAGATCCGACGGCAACATCTGCGCGTCGCCGGCCATCACGGCCATCACGTCCGCATTCCGACGCAGGGCGTGCAAGTAACCGCTGCTGATCGCTGCGCCGACCCCGCGGTTCTTCGCGTGGCGCAGGCGGTGCAGGCGTGGCTCGCGCAACTTTGCGAGCACCTGCCAAGTCGCGTCGCTGCTCGCATCGTCGACCACCACGATCAAGTCCACGTAGCTGGGAATACCAGCGATCGTTCGCGCGATGCGTTCTACCTCGTTGAACGCCGGAACGACGACAGCCGTACGTAAGCCTCGCCACATCTGGGCGCCGTGTAGCAGCAGGCTGGAGGTAGGCGCAAGGAGCATCGGCCGCGTCGGGCGCCACGCACCGCGCTTCGTGCTTTCGTTGTCAAATGCGGGCAGAGCGTTTAAAGCCGTGCGGTGCGTTGGTTCCGGCAGATCTTCCGAAAGCTTTGGTTCTGGGCGCTTTTGGTGGTGGTCGCATTTACAGTCGGTTGGTTGCTTTACCCCGACGATCGCAGCCCCAAAGGCGCCTACTACCGCGTGATCACCGCGGTGAACGCAGGTGAGCCCGAAGCAATTTTTCCGTACATCGAAACAGCCGCGCAGCACGCCGCTTTCACCATCGGCAAGTATCGAACCCAGTCGCGAGAGCGCATTCTCGCCGTTTACCCAGAGCCCGAGCGAAGTCAGGCGCTCGAACGCTTGGGAGAGCTATCGCAAGTCGAGCCCGGGCCCGGCGTGTTCGCCTGGTACGCAGAACGTTACGGATGGTTGGCGCGCTTGCGCCGTGATCTCTCGGGCATCAAGAGCGTCGACATTCAGGGTGAGCGGGCGAGCGTCGAGACCACCCGCGGCACGCGTTACCCTTTTCGACGCCGCGAGAACGGCATTTGGGGCTTGACACTGTTCACGGCCAAGCTCGTCAGTGACAGCGAGAAAGCCGCGCGCGACTTCGAACAGATCGCCGCGGCCGCCGCCGACTACGAAGCTGCGCAGTCCCAAGACTGAACGCGCTCTAGGTCCGTCCTCGCTCGGAGCAGGTGTCGCTTCGAGCAGGCGGCGCAGCGAACGGACTTCATTTCGAGCCGTCGTTGCTGGTGCTGTCGTCGCTGGTGTTGGCGTCACTCGTGCTGTCGTCACGCGTGCTGTCGTCGCCCTGGAGCTCGGCGTAACTGCGGCCGCTCATGGGAGTGGTTTCGATGGGAAGTCCCAAGCTTTGCCAGCTGGGTGAGGTGCGGCCGAAGGCGTCGGCGTAACCCGACCAGCTCTCGCGGTGCACGGCCAAGTTGTCGAAGCCGAGCGCTCGCAAACGTTCAGCAGCGGCGCCTGCGCGCTTTCCCGATCGGCAACCGATGATCAGCGTGGCGTCGGGCTCGAAGGCGGTCGTCATCACCCGATCGAAGTCTGGGTTGGCGACCATGCCCGACAGCGTACCCAACTGCCACGGCACGTTGTACGCGCCAGGTACATGACCGAGCTCGAATTCTTCAGCGGTTCGCACGTCCAGGTAGGTGGCGCCCGACTCTTGCCGTTCGCTCACGTCTCGGCTCAGTACTTCGTCGGGCGCTGGGGGAGTGGTCGCCATGCTGGATTACTACTTCAAAATCGGTGGACGACACACTCGAAAAGGGACACCATCGTCACCTGCCCGTTGCGCAAAAGCGCAGCGCTTTGATGATGCAATCGCCGCGACTTCGGATCATCCCACTCGGTGGCTTGGGCCAAGTGGGGATGAATTGTATGGTGTTCGAGCAGAACGACGAACTGCTCGTGATCGACTGCGGCGTGTGTTTCGGTCAGAGCGAATACGGGGTCGACGTCGAACACCCGGACTTCAGCTGGCTGCACGACAATTGGTCCAAGATCGTGGGCGTGTTTCTGACACACGGGCATGAAGACCACATCGGCGCGCTCCCGTACTTGCTCGCCCACGGACCTTTGCCCTTGTGGGGACCGCCGCACACTCTGCGTTTGGTGCGCCAGCGTTTGAAGGAGCACGGCTTCGACTGGCGAGCGCTCGACGTCACCGAGGCACACGCGGGCGGTAAGTACGCCGTCGGCAGCTTCGTGGTCGAGCCGATTCGTGTTTCGCACTCCATCGTAGAAGCGACGGCGCTTGCCGTGCGCACGGAAGCGGGCACAGTGGTGCACAGCGGCGACTTCAAGTTCGACCCAGCACCCTCCGACGGCGAGCCCACCGACGAGGCGCGGCTCAGCGAGCTGGGGGACGAAGGTGTACAGCTGCTGCTCAGTGACAGCACCAACGTCGACTCGTCAGGGACCGCAGGTTCGGAAGCCGAGGTCGAGCTGGCGCTCGAGCGATTGATCGAGCGCGCCCCCAAGCGGGTGTTCGTGGCGCTGTTTTCCAGCAACGTGCAGCGCCTGGTTTCCCTCGGACGCATCGCTCGGCGTCTCGATCGACGTATCTGTCTGCTCGGGCGCAGTTTGCTTTCCCACGTCGAGATAGCGCGCGACCTCGGGTACCTCGACTGGCCCAGAGACTTCTTGCTGCCTGCGGAGTCCCTGCGCAGCTTTCCCAAGAGCGGCGTGCTGGCGCTGGCCACGGGCACCCAGGGTGAGCCAGCTGCGGCGATGTCGCGCTTGGCGGACGGTACGAACCGTTTCATCGACGTCGAGGCCGAAGACACCGTGATCTTCTCCAGCCGTGTGATCCCAGGTTGTGAACGACCCGTGGTCGACTTGATGGGCAAGCTGCTGCGCAAGGGCGCGATCGTGCATTCGCGCTGGAGCGCGCCCGTGCACACCAGCGGTCACGCCAACCGCGCCGAGCAGCAACACATGATTCAGCTCGTGCGGCCGCGCAGCTTCGTGCCCGTTCACGGCACGAGGCACCACCTGAGCCGCCACGCCGAGCTAGCGGAAGACTGCGGCGTCGACCAGGTGCGCGTGATCGAAAACGGAGAGAGCGTCGTGCTGTCGGACGGCAAGCTCAGCTTGGGGGAGCCGGTAACTTGCGGCATCACCCGCGTGGGTTATGGCGGCGTCGCGCTCTCGGACAGTGTGCTGCAGCGGCGCGCGGACCTCGGGCGTCAAGGTTTGATCAGTGTTGCAGTGTGTTGCGGTCCCGACGGCAAGTTGCGAGGCGCGCCGCACGTCGTGGCCTTGGGTCTGCCTTCTGAGCGGGGGTCGGTCGACGCGACCACGGGTGATGAAACCCCCGTCAGTGACACGACACTGACTGAGGCAAACCTTCACGGTCCAAACGGGCTACTGTCGCGTTTGGGTCGTCAGTTGGCGAGTGAGTGGCGCAGTCTGCAGCGCGCTGCCGAACGTGGTACCACCCAGAACACCGCTAGCGAGCGGCCGTGGATTACTGGAATGGGTTTCGTGAGCATTCAAACAGGCGCCTTGGAGTTACAGGTCGAGAGCTTCGTGCAGCGTTGGGTGGACGTGGAGCTGCGCCAGCGCCCGCTCGTGGCCGTCCACGTGCAGCGGCTGGAGGAGAAGCAATGAAGCGCCAAGTGAGTGGTTTCAGCAGACTAGGCGGCGTAACCCGTAACGGTTTGGCGTGGCGCGCGCTGCTTGCGTCGTGCGGTTTGGGGATGGCTTGTCTGACGTTGTCCGCGGCGGGCTGTCAGAGCTCGCCGTCAGGAGCGTCCACTACCAAGCAAAGCTCCGCCAACCAGGCGAAGGTGCAAACCAAGCCCAAACAGCAGGCAAACGGCCCAGCCCCGCAGAAAGCCGCGAGTCCGCCAGTAGCGGGCGCCCCGAAGGTCGAACGTTCCCGTTTTCCCTCGGGGCCCCGGCTGGTCGCCATCGGTGACGTGCATGGCGATCTCGCCGCCACTCGTCAGGTCTTGCAACTCGCGGGAGCCATCGGCCCTGACGACCGCTGGATAGGGGGCAAGCTCGTGGTCGTGCAAACGGGCGATCAGCTCGATCGAGGCGACGACGAGAAAGAGATCTTCGACTTGCTCGAGCGAGTCGCCACCGAAGCCAAACGCGACGGCGGCGCCCTCATCGTGCTCAACGGCAATCACGAGCTGATGAACGCCCAGGGCGACTTTCGCTACGTCACCCCCGGCGCATTGAACGACTTTTCCGGGTCGGAGCAGGCCGCATTGCCCGCCGCGTTGCAGGGCCGGGTCCCGCCGCAATTTGCCGGGCGTGTCGCCGCGTTCATGCCTGGCGGCACGGTCGCCAACCAGCTCGCGCAGCGACCCGTCATTGCCATCGTAGGTGACACGGTGTTCGTCCACGGCGGCGTGCTCGAAAAACACGTGCGTTACGGCATCGACCGCATCAACACCGAGGTGCGCGCCTGGCTTCAAGGGTACGGCCCTCCGCCGCAGATCATCTCTGGGGAAGACAGCCCGGTGTGGTCCCGCGTTTACTCGGAGCCGTCACCCGACGCGGCGGCGTGCAAAGAGTTACAGCGCGTGCTCAGCACCCTCGGGGCCAAACGCATGGTGGTCGGTCACACCGTGCAAGACAAGGGCATCACATCGGCATGTGACGACGGCGTGTGGCGCATCGACGTCGGCATGTCCGCGCACTACGGCGGGTGTTGCGTCGCCGCCCTCGAAATCACCGAGTCAGGCACGAAGGTGTTGCGGCACGACAAGAGCGAGCCGCTGCCCGTTCCCGCAAACACGGCCGCGCCGAACCTTCCCCCAAAGTCCCCGTCGGGCGCCGAACCAGCGTCAGGAGTTGCGCCGCCATCGAGCGCGGCACCTCACGCGCCGTGAGCGACCCGCGTCGTCGCGCGCCGTAAGTCACGTCCAGTGGCGATCCGCGCTGCCGCTTGGGGCGCCTCGAGCGAATCGCCGTCGCGTCACTTGGGTGACTTTGCGCCCTTCGTTGGCGTGTCGCCCTGCTTCGGTCCCGAGCTGCCTTTCTTCTGCCCGTCGTTGGGTGGGGCTTTGCCGTTGCTCGGAGGACTTGCCTTGGGCGTTTGGTCGGCGGGCGCTTGTTCACCTGAAGCAGCAGGCGACGGATTGCGATTGAACTCGAAGTGGAACGCTCCGCGGTGGGACGGCGGGTGGCGGAAAGCGTGCAGCTCACCTGCGGCGACGGCGCGCTTGCTGGTTGCGACGAGTTCAGCGTGGCGATCGCTGGGAACGGCTTCCGCATCGACGTCCACCGCGTACACGTCATCGTTTTCGATGTGGTCGAGGCAGCCGATGTTGCGCGCTTCGGGTAACTGAGCGATCAGTTCCTGCTGCATCGTCGCGATGTTGGTGTCACGGCTCTTGGAGGGGTCGAAACGATTGATCACCGCGTCGCCTGCATCGCAATACATTTCACGCGCCGCGTCCACGTCTTCCGCAGCCAGCGTGTACATGATGCGCGCCTGGCGCTCGGGGCTACGCGCCATCAACTTCACGGGAGCGTCCCCGGCTCCAACGCTGGCGAGCCACTGTTGCAGCCGCTTGAAGTCCGCTTCCGCAATACCCGACGGTGCCTTGGGCTGCGCCTTGCTGGCCTCGTCTTCCGAGTGACGTGCGGTGTCCGCATCTGCGTTTGCCTTGCCCTCCGACGTTGGGGCCGCAGGCTCACCGCCGAGAGCACTGCTGGCTAGCAGACACGCGCCGAACGCGAGGGGCAACCCGAGCGGGAGCCAACGACTCGACCTCCCTGGCGTGAGAGATGTAGCTATGCGTGGTGATTTGACGTCGATGCCCTTCATCATTTCCTCTCGCCCGCGACCATAAGGGGTATCATCGCGGCCCGCAACACGCGGAGCGACGAGCAAGTAGGTTGAACGAACGATGAAACTGATCCTGGGAAACAAGAACTATTCATCTTGGTCTCTGCGACCCTGGCTCCTTCTCAAACAACTTGGCATTGCGTTTGAAGAAGAGGTCATCAGCTTGGACGATCCCCAGTTCAAGCCGCGGCTCACCGAGCTCACGGGCGTGGCTCGTGTCCCGGTGTTGATCGACGGCGATCGCGTGATCTGGGACTCACTGGCGATCACCGAGTACGTAGCTGAAAAGGCTCCGAATTCCGGGGTATGGCCAGTCGATGAAGAGGCGCGCAGCGTGGCTCGTAGCGTCGTATGCGAGATGCACTCGAGTTTCTTTCAAATCCGTGGGCGAATGCCGATGAACGTTCGGGCATCGCTGCCGAAAATGGGATGGAACGTCGACGTGCAGCGGGAAATTGATCGCGTCGAAAAGATCTGGGCGCAGTCGCGCGAACGTTTCGGGCAGGGAGGGCCGTTTCTCTTCGGCAAGTTCTGTGCCGCGGACGCGTTCTACGCACCCGTCGTTTTCCGATTCGTCACTCACGCCGTGAGTCTCTCGGCAGAGTCGAGCGCTTACGTGGAAACGCTGCTGAAGCTCCCGGCCATGCGAGAGTGGGCCGAAGCCGGCAAGCGTGAGTCTTGGGCGCTCGAGGCGTCGGAAATTTATCGGGCGCCCTCGGAAGGTTGATCTCGGCGAGTGCAGCAGCCGTCTTCGGTTCCGGAAGGTGAACGAGCTGCACGCCTAGGGCGCACGACGTCGCGACTGCTCGCGGTGTTGATCGTGATCCCCGTGCTCACGGTGGTCGTGGTCGCCGCAACCTGGATCGCGGCGCACAGCACGCAGGCGCTGCTCGGCGCGCGTGCGTACGGAACCCGTTCCGAATCCGCACTGCACCTGCGCGTCGTGGCGACACGGGTAGAAGACGACCAATCGCAACCCATCACTGACGAGGTGACGGCGCGGGTGTGGTCGGCAGACCAACGTGAAACGCCGAGTGCGACCTTCACCGCAAGCCCGGGTGACGACGGCGTTGCGGTGCTGAGCGGCGCGCTATCACCTGCCACGTCGGGTACGCTGTTCGTCGAGCTGAGCATCACGCGCACGGGTGAACACCTGGGCGAAGGTGAAGTCCAGGCGGCGTCTGGCATCCAGGCGGCGTCTGGCGTCCCTCCGACGCTCGGGCGGCGGGGGGGCTGGCTGGAGGGCAAGGTCGACGGCCCTCTCTCGCTGCGCGTCGGCTTGGTGCAAGGGGTGGTCGCGGTTCCGTTTCCTGCGTCACTCGTGGTCGAGGTGCGGCGAGACGGCGCGCCCGTCGTGGGGCATTGGGTTTCGCCTCCCGGCGTCCAAGGGGGCAAGATCAACGAGGTCGCTTCCATCACAGACGAAGATGGCTACGCGAGGTTTACGGTAATTCCAGAGCAGCACGTGATCGAGCTGTCTGTCGTCATCCCCGGGCCGATCGAGGCGCCGGTTGAGGTCAGTAGTTGGTTTGGGCACTTGCCGGTCGTCGCGGGCGCCTTGCATGGCGAGATCCGCGAAGGTCGCCTGTGGGTGAGTTCACCCATCGAGCGCAGTTGGGCGTACGTCGATTTCTACTCCGCCGCTGAGCCCGAGCAAGCCCCCAATGCCCGTGACCACACGACGGTCGACGCGTCTGCGCCGCTTCAAACCTGGGCTACGAACGTTCGCCTGCGCCGAGATAACGATTGGTTTACGGGTTTCGTCGACCTACCCGACGCTGCGCGTGTCCCCGGGTTTGCGGTGACGTCGAGTGAGCCCGACTTGCAGTCGATGGCGCTCGTGGGTTGGCCCGTCGGGGTGACGCTGCCGACCCCGACGCTCGACGTGCGCTCGCCGCTGCTCTTCGATGGGCTCGAACGAGCGCGTCGTGCGGTCACGGCACGGCGCCATGCCGTCAAAGGCTACGGCAGCTTGGCCGCACTACTCGGCGCGCTGTGCGAAGGCGCTTGTCTACTGTTGCTCGGTCGCGCGACGCGACGAAGTGACGCGCTCCGTTCGGCAGCAGACGCCACGCACTGGGTGCCAGAGCAGCGTGGGCGTGCGCTGTTCGGCTGGGCCGGGGCCTGCGTCGTTTTGGCGCTGCTGGCGCTCTCGGCACTGTCCTGGTTTTCCTGAACTCGGGGTACACGGCGCTTGCCAGTGGCGCGCGCTCGTGAGCAACATCCCGCCGTGCGCCCTTCGCTCGGTATTCGCGGTCGCTTGTCTCTGGCGATCCTGCTGACGGCGACGATCCCGCTGGCTGGCGCTGTCATATTCGCTCGAAATATGGTGCAGCAGACGTCCGAGGCGTACTTCGTGCCCGAGGTGAAGGGGCATCTCGAGCAGGCGCTCACCCTTTACGACGAACTCGCGCGGGCAACCAAGGAGCGCATGCGCGCTCGCGTCGAAGTGATGGCGGCTGACGAACGTTTGAAGCAGGCCGCCGAATCTGCAAAGCCCGAGCGTGTCGAAGCACTATTGCGGGAGTGGCTCGACTCGAACTCGAGTTTCGTCGAGTTGACGGTGGAGGACGATCTAGGCGAGCCAATCGCGCGGGCACGGCGAACGCAGCCTCTCGACCCGGCGCGTGAGCTCAGCTTGAACGTCGTTCGCCCGCTGGGTACCCCCACGCCGCGCGCGTTGGCTGCGCGTCGAACCCCTCGCGATGTCGACGCGGGTAGCGACGCGTCGAGCGCGGACGCTGGCGCACCGCTTGGTCAACCAGGCGCGGAAGACGATGGCGAGGCCATTGGCTACACCCTGACCGCGCTCTTGGCCACCGACAAACAGCGCTTCGACGACTTCGGTGCGATGGGGGAGTTCGTCGATGCCTACACCACGCTGTCCGAACGCCGTGAATCCGACGAACGCACCTACGTGCGCGTTTTCGCCGCGCTACTCGGATTTGCGATTCTGCTTGCGGTGTTGGTCGGAACCCTGCTCGCTCGAGGAGTGACGCGGCGAGTTTCCGAGCTCGCGCTGGCCACGCGCCGCGTGGCGGGTGGTGATTTGTCGATTCGCGTGCACGAAGAGTCTGCAGATGAGATTGGCGATCTCGGGCGCGCGTTCAACCGCATGCTCAGCGAGGTGGAAAACAGTCGCGACCGCATCGAATACTTATCGCGCTTGGCGTCCTGGCAAGAGATGGCACGTCGCCTGGCGCACGAGATCAAAAACCCGCTCACGCCGATTCAACTCGCCGTCCAAGAGGTTCACGGTCGGCTGACGGAGCTGCCACCAGAGCAGCGACGTTTGGTCGATGCGACGTTGGAAATCGTCGAGTCCGAAGTGCAGACACTGCGGCGCTTGGTTGGAGAGTTCTCGGACTTCGCGCGCCTGCCCGAGAGCCACATTCAGCAGGCGGATCTGTTCGAGTTTCTGCGCGAGTTAGAAGCAGAGGGGCGAGTGCCGGGCGTGTTCAAGCCCGACTCGAAACACACCTCGGAGCCTGACGTCGAGTTCGAGGTCCCGAACATACAGGCCCCCGCGCTGTTGGATCGGCAGCTGATGCGCCGGGTCTTCATCAACCTCATTCACAATGCGGCTCAAGCTGGTCGACACCGTGCGGAGCCCATCAAGTTGCGGATCACCGCGCGGCGTGAAGCTGAGTTCTACGAGCTCCTGTTCGACGATGACGGGCCCGGTGTCGAACAAGCCTTGCGTTCGAAGGTGTTCGAGCCCTACGTAACCACCAAAGACGATGGGACGGGACTGGGTCTCGCCATCGTCAAAAAGATCGTGATCGAACACCGCGGGCACATCGAGATGTTGCAGAGTCCCCAAGATGGAGCCCGCGTGCGCCTGCTGCTACCGATCGGCGGCAGTAGTCGCTCGTCGCTACCCGAGCTACCGAGCGGGATACACTGAAGATCGACGGCTCGGCGTTTGGGATAGCGCGCGCCGCAAAACATTGACACGGTTGCCCCACATGAAAGACTCCGATGATGGCTGAACACAAGCCCACCACCGATCCAAAGCAGGCGTTCACGTTTTTTGGTCTGTTGCTCTTGGTCGTTGCGTTTTTCGGCTATGCGGTGCTGCCGCACCTCGACCCTCAGCCAAATGTTTCCGAAGGTAAGCCCGCTCCCGACTTCACCCTCGGCGTGATTTCCGACTCAGCCGAGCCGTCGAGTTTCGCGCTCAGTGATCATCGAGGTGATGTCGTCGTGCTCGACTTCTGGGCGAGTTGGTGTCCGCCTTGCCGCGCTCAGGCCCCCATCATCGACGGCGTCAGCCGTGCGATGCAGGGCAAAGGCGTACAGATCGTCGGCGTAAACACGGGTGACGAACTGAGCGCCGCGCACGAGTTCATCAAGATGACTGGGCTCACTTATCCGTCCGTCTTCGACACCACGGGAGCCGTGGCGCGGGCCTTCGGCGCGAACCAGTTGCCCACGCTGGTGCTCATCGATCCGAGCGGCAACGTGGTGAGCGTGCAGTCGCGGGTGGTTTCCGAAAAAGAGCTGCTCAGGATGATCGAAAGCGCACGCGAGTCCTCGTGAGTCGTGAGCGGACGCGTCCGAGGTTGGGGCGGGAAGGTACACCACTCCCCGGACCACGCGTCTCCGAAACTTTTTTGCTCCAGGGGCGTCGGAGTCTCATCAATTTCGCCCGCGGCTCGGCTAGAAGGACACCATGTCCGGCTGGTTCGAAGTGCTCGTGCTCGGAGTGCTGCAAGGCCTCACCGAATTCCTGCCCGTGTCCAGTTCGGGGCATCTGGCGGTCGGGCAAATGCTCCTGGGTCTGCGGGAAGGTAACCTCGCGCTCAGTGTGACGTTGCACGCGGGGACGCTGCTCGCGACGTTCGTCTTCTTTCGGCGGCGCATCCTGCTGATCGTGAGCGACGTGATGGCGAATCTGAGCCGTCCTTCGCAAGTCTTCTCTCGTGGGGCTGGAGCAGACGCGCGCGTCGTGATCCTGGCATCCATCCCGACGGCCGTCATCGGGCTGCTGCTCGAACCACACGTCGAACGCTGGACGCTCGAGCCTGTCGTCGTAGCCGGCGGGTTTTTAGTGACCGCGCTGCTGTTGATGTCGACGCTGTTTCTGAAGCCGGGCGAACGAGAGCTGCCGAGCAACCTCGCTGCTTTGATCGTCGGGCTGGCGCAGGCATTGGCGGTGATGCCCGGCATTTCACGGAGCGGCTCGACCATCGTCGCTCTGCTCGCGCTAGGCGTCTGCTCCAGGCGCGCCTTCGAGCTGTCGATGTTGATTAGCTTACCCGCCGTGCTCGGTGCGTTCCTGCTCGAGCTGTTGGCGGAAGGGGCGTGGACGCGTCCCGTGGCCGAGCTCGTGTTTGGCGCGGTGGTGGCGTTTGTCGTCGGGATCGTTGCGCTCGGCGTGCTCAGCCATTTGGTCACACGTGGCCGTTTGGCATGGTTCGCGCTTTGGGTAGTGCCCCTGGCCGTTTGGGTGTTACTGGGGGGAACGTCGAGTTGATTGCAGGTGACGCGTTGCGCTCTGCAGTCGAGCGAAAACCGTTGGAGCGAATTTCGAATGACGACGAATGTGTACGCGGTGATCTTGGCGGGGGGAAGTGGAAGCCGTTTTTGGCCTGCATCACGGCGGCTGCGCCCCAAGCAGCTGCAGCCCCTGGGGCCCGGCGAAGGCAGCTTGATCGTGCAAACCGTTGCCAGACTATCTGCGGTGTGCCCCAAGCAGCGGATGCTCATCGCGACAGGTGCACACCTGGTCGAGGCGACGCGAGAGGCGTTGCCCGATCTGCCAGAGTCCGCCTTCTTGGCGGAGCCCCAGGCGCGTAACACGGCGCCCTGCATCGGTTGGGCTGCCGAACGTGTGGCGCGGATCGACGAAAACGCAGTCGTCGTCGTCGTGCCAAGCGATCAGTACGTGGCCAAGCCTGCAGCGTTCGCAGACGCCTTGCGCAAAGCCATCGACGCAGCCAGTGCGGGGGTGGTGGTCACCTTGGGCATCAAGCCCACGCGACCAGAGACGGGGTACGGCTACTTGCACGCTGGACCATCTGAGGCGGGCGTGAGCGAGCTGCGTTCGTTCAAAGAGAAGCCAAACCAGGCCACGGCTGAGCACTACTTGGCTAGCGGCGAGTACTACTGGAACGCCGGGATCTTCGTGTTCCCCGCAGGTCTGATGTTGCGTCACTTCGAGCAGTGTCTGCCAGCAATGGCGGAAGGCCTCGCCCAGTTGCGACAAGCTGCCACCCAGGGAGCAGACGCAGAAGCTCGCGCGGTAGAAGAGTACTTCGCGAGCGCCGAAAGCATTTCGATCGACTTCGGAGTGATGGAGAAGATTGGCGCGCGAGGACTGCTGCGCATGGTGCCTGCAGACGTCGGCTGGAGCGATCTGGGCAGCTTCCAAACAGCGTGGGAACTCTCTGACTTGGACGCTGATGGTAACGCGTTCACAGGCGACGTCTTGCAGACGGGCACCACGAACAGCTACGTGCTCGACCTGCGCACGGGCGGGGCAGGGGCTTCGACGAGTCGTGGGCTGACCGCCCTAGTTGGTGTCGAGAACCTGGTCGTCGTGCACACCGACGACGCTACGCTGGTCGCTCGGCGAGACGACTGTCAAGACGTCAAGAAGATCGTCGAAGCGTTGCAAGCAGCGGGTCGCACGGACCTACTCTGACTTTCAGTCGGTGCGCAAGATCACGTGAAAGCCGCGGTCACTCTCGACCACGTAACTCAGCTGCTCCACTTCGAGCGCAAACGCAGCGTTGCCGAACGCAGGAGATAAGTCGTCGCGCGCCACGCGACCCAGCGAATCCGACTTGGAGTCGCTGTACTGGCTCACGGCTTCGGACCAACTCGCGCCGCCTTCCAAGGCCTTCAACGCTTCGAGTGCGCGCAAGCAGGCCTGGCCCGGGCTGCGCGTCGCGCCGCGGGGATCGTCCAGTTCGGCGTGGCGCACCAAAATGTGAGAGACCTCGATTCGTTCGGGTGCGTCTGCGCTGGGTGAACGCTCTGCTCTCGCTTCGAGCAAGCAACGCCGCTCGGGGGAGTTCGCGTCGTCAGTAGCGCCGCCGCTGGCGCTTTCCCCGTCGGGAGACGTTGCTTCGGGCGCTGCGCCCCCACAACTGAGCAGAATCGCCCCCGCTATGCTCAGTTTCGACCCCAAACCAAACCAAATCGAAAATCTCATCCCGCGACTATACCCGATCGCAGCGCCAACCGAGCCGACAGTGTCTCGCATGCCGTCCCGCACTCCATGCAACCCGGCGCGCGCCGAGACTCTCATTCACTCCACCTCGACGTCGATCCAGGTCGGGGCAGGCGCCGGGTTTCCGGGCGGTGCGCTTTCAGTCACGGGACTCACGCGTGGCTCGGCGCGGTCGCGTTGCGCTTGCCGCGCATCGAGGGCGGCGTGCAGGGCAAACAACAGCGAGAGCAGCGCGCCGACGACGCCCAGCGTAAACCCCCAAGGCGAGACGTTGAACGCGCCGCGTTCCAAGTTCAGGCGCGACTCCGCAGCGGTGCGGTCCAGCGGCTGCTGCGCGAGTGTGGTCGTCACGTCGGTTCGAAACAGGCGCGAGCGTCCGCGCTTGGCGGGCTTGTTCGGCAAGTCAGAAGGCGTGGCCATCCGAAATCCAGCGCGTCAGCGACGCCGACGCGTCTTCTTTCCAGTGCTGGTTGGGGCGGCCAAGCTCGGCTGGACGCCCGCCTTTTGCTCCAGCGCCCGCAGCTGATCGCGCAAACGCGCAGCTTGCTCGAAGTCGAGTTGCTCGGCGGCGGCCAGCATCAGTTGGCGCAGAGCTTCGATCTGCTCGTGAACCTGTGCCGCGTCGGCTTCTGCAGGTAACTCGGGGGCCGCTTTGTGCTTCGGAATCGTGTAGTAGTCGTGCCCGCCCGAGGCTGGGTTCATGTCGAAGATCGCACGTTTGACGGTCTCTGGTGTGATGCCGTGGGCTTCGTTGTACTCGCCTTGTAGTTTGCGACGCCGTGCGGTTTCGTCCATCGCCACCTTCATCGCGTCGGTCACGCGATCGGCGTACATGATGACCTGGCCCTGAGCGTTTCGGGCGGCGCGCCCGATCGTCTGGATCAACGAACGCGCGCTACGCAGGAAACCCTCTTTGTCGGCGTCCAAGATCGCCACCAAACTCACCTCGGGCAAGTCGAGACCTTCGCGCAGCAGGTTGATGCCGACGAGCACGTCGTGTTCACCCGCACGCAACCCTCTGAGTAGCTCGACACGTTCCAGTGTATCGACGTCGGAGTGCAGGTAGCGCACGCGCACGCCCAGCTCCGTGTAATACTCGGTCAAGTCTTCGGCCATACGCTTGGTCAGCGTCGTCACCAACACGCGTTCGTTGCGCTCCACGCGCTGGCGAATTTCCGAAAGTAGGTCGTCCACCTGCCCCGCTACGGGACGCAGCACGATCTGTGGATCCATCAAGCCCGTGGGGCGGATCACCTGCTCGACGGGCTCGCCACTGGAATGTTCGAGCTCGTAGTCACCTGGCGTGGCCGATACGAACACCGTGTGACGCATGTACTTCAGAAACTCCTCGAACTTCAGGGGACGATTGTCGAGGGCGCTCGGCAGTCGAAATCCGTACTCCACCAGCGTCTCCTTACGCGATCGGTCACCGCGGTACATCGCGCCGATCTGCGGCACGGTCTGGTGGGACTCGTCGAGAATCAGCAGAAAGTCGTCTGGAAAGTAGTCGATCAGACATGGCGGGGGTTCACCAGGCGCGCGCCCAGAAAGGTGCCGTGAGTAGTTTTCGATGCCCTGCACGAAACCCATCTGCTCCAGCATTTCCAGATCGTAGAGCGTGCGTTGTTCGAGTCGCTGTTTTTCGAGGAAACGCGCTTCGGAGTCGAAAAACTGCAGCTGCTCCTTCAATTCGGTGCGAATCGTCGATATCGCGCGCGTTATCTGATCTTTGGGCGTCACGTAGTGCGACCCGGGAAAGATGGCGTACCGTTCGAGTTGTCTCAGCACGCGTCCGCGCAGCGGATCAACCTCGCTGATCGTCTCGATTTCGTCGCCGAAGAACTCCACGCGAATGGCGACGCTCTCCTCGTACACGGGAAAGATCTCGACCACGTCGCCGCGCACTCGGAACGTCCCGCGATGGAAGTCGACGTCGTTGCGGTCGTATTGCACGTCGACCAACTGCCGCAGCAGCTTGTCGCGATCCAACTGCTGCCCGACCTCGATCGGAATGTGCAGGCTCGCGTAACTCTCAGCGGCGCCGATGCCGTAGATGCAACTGACGCTCGCCACGATGATCACATCATCACGAGTGAGCAGCGCCTGGGTTGCCGCATGGCGCATGCGGTCGATCTGATCGTTGATGATCGCGTCTTTTTCGATGAACGTATCCGACGTCGGAACGTACGCTTCGGGCTGATAATAGTCGTAATAGCTCACGAAGTAGCGCACGGCGTTGTCGGGGAACAGGTCGCGCATCTCCGCGAACAGCTGAGCCGCGAGCGTCTTGTTGGGCGCCATGATCAACGTGGGTTTGCCCCAGTGTGCGATCAGGTTGGCAACCGTGAACGTCTTGCCGCTACCCGTGATGCCGAGCAGCGCCTGCATTGGGTAACCTGCGTCCAGCCCCTCACATAACCTGGCGATCGCCTGGGGTTGATCACCTTTGGGCGTAAACTCACTGCTCAACTTGAAGGGGCTGGTCGGCATCGCGTCTCCTTCCCGACGGTCGGCAGTCGCACGAAAGCGCTGCCGCGTCGGGCTAGGTCCGCGGCAGATTGACCCCGCTCGCCCCTCGGATCAAGCCGCCAGCCTCAGCTTGCCCGCGTGTCACCCCCGCAGCGCGAGTCGCCAACCGGCCTTTCGCCCTGCGGCCGCGTCGAGTGCCGCTTGTTGGCGACTTGCGCGTCGTTGTTTCCCCCTGCCAGCAACGCAACGTTTCGACGTTGCAAACAAGACGACCCAAGCTCGCACGATGCGGCGAGCTTGGGTTCGCACGAGCGCCTCAGCCGCTCAGGGGTTCGGCTTGTAGTTCTGCCACATCACCCTGTTCGAGTCGCTCACCAGCTCGTTGTACTCGTACTGGAGCTTGCGCAGCGTACCCTCGGGCGCCATCATCGCGGCGCCACTCAAACGACTCTTCTCGGAGTCGGTGAGTTCCGTGTTGTCGCGCTTGCGGCGGTGTACGGCTTTGGCTTCTTTGCGGAAGTCGCCCGCCTGACTCATGAAGCTGTTGAACAGCGAGGCCGAGTTGGCCTCTGCGGTGTTGGCTGCCGTGTACTTCTCCGCTTCATCCAAGGCGGCGGAGTAGTCGTTCAGGGCCTTCTCGAACGCCGCAGCATCGATGTCTTTCCAGCTCTCGGAATCTGCGAACTGGCTGAGCAGCTTTGCTTTGGCCATCACGTTGTGGGCCTGAAAGTAGAGCTTACGTCCCTCGGTCTTTTCGATGCGCACGAGTTCGCGCTCCTTGAGACCATCGTTTCGCTTCGCGATCTCTTCACGCAGCTTCTTCTCTGCTTCCAGCACGTCGTCCGACAGCTTCACCATCTTGGGATGCAAGTCCTTGCCCTTGGCGAGTTTGTCATCCTTGAAGTCCTTCTCATCGTAGTACGTCGCTAGCGTGGTGTACGTGGAGTTGAAGTCTTTGAGCGACGACGCGTACTTCGTCGCCGAGCCTTCGAGCGCGGCATCCTTCGGCTCGATCGCGTTCGCCTTTTCGATCCACTCGACGCAGTGTTTCTCGTCCACTGGGCTTCTGAGCGGGTAGTTACCGTTTCGGTTCTCGACTGGGCCCTTGTCGCGGTCGATGTACTCGAAGTACTGATGGATCGCTTCCGAAACGCGCGGTGCGTCGCGGTTGATGCAGTCGATGTAACCCGACAGTTTCTCGCCGAGCTTTTCGTCCGCGGCGGCTTGAGGATCTTCTTCAGCCGCCTGGGGTGTGTCAGCACCTTCGGCAGAAGCAGTTTCTCCCTGCGCGCCTTCGGTGACCGACTTGATCTTGTCACACCCCGGCAGTGCGCAGAGCAAACCGAGAAGCGACGCCAACGTGATGGTTGAGGTGTTCATCATGCGCGCGAGCCTGCCAAATTCTCACGCGCGAATCTCCCTCGTTCTGCATCAGTAGTGCGTTCGCTCTGCCGTCGGTCTCGCTCTGCAGCGACAGCACACGGTGATTAGGATGATCTTGCGACGAATCTCCCACGCCGCGCTGCCCGTGTTCTGACAGCAGTCCCAAATTGCCAAGCGATTCCGTCGTTTGCGCATCATCGCGACGAGTTCACTTTGGTACGAGATGGCGCGTGTTGGCTTACCACTCGACCAACAAGATCGTACCCGAAAATCGTTTGAATAGTTACGAGTGTGCTCGTCGCCACTCAGCTGTTTTCCGCGACCCCGTCTGGTGGAACGGAGTGGCTCGCCCTGCAGGAGCTGCGCTCTCGATGCCCGTCGATGCGCGCGAGAGTCTGAGCATGACATCGCGGAGCGCCCAGTGTTGACGCCACGCTGCAGCGAGCGCGCCGTGCACATGACGCGGTTAGTCGTGCCTGCTCAGCGACGATCAGCCTCGCCATCACCGCGCAGGGGCCACACAGCCGTCAAACTGGTTCTGGCGTCACGCACGTCGCGTGAGCCCAGCAACTCGCGCCACGACGCGCTTCGATGTACGCCGTCGCTCAGGGAAACTGGGCGACCAGTGGTAGCCCCGTGCTCTCGGGCCAGCCGCGCGCCACGTTCAGCGCTTGCACGGCCTGAGAGGAAGCTCCCTTACTCAGGTTGTCGAGCGCGCAAAAGGCGATCACCATTTTGGTGTCAGGGTCCATTTCGTACGCCACCAGGGCGCGTGCCGTACCCCGCACCCACAGCGTGTCGGGCAACTGTCCCGCGTCGAGCACGCCGACCAGCCCCTCGCCGTAGTGGGCTCGTGCTGCCGCGCGACAGCGCTCTGCGTCGACTTGCGGCAAGGCAGTGGCATATGCGCAAGCCAAGATGCCACGACTCATCGGTACCAGGTGCGGGGTGAACACCACGCGCGTCGGCTTGCCAGCGATCTTACTCAGCTCTTGCTCTATTTCAGGCGTGTGGCGATGCGTGCCTGCAACCTTGTACGCGCGCAAGCCCTCGGCCGCCTCTGGTAAGTGTGTTGCTGCGTTAGGTTTACGTCCTGCGCCACTGACGCCGCTCTTGGCGTCGATCACGATTCGCGTGGGATCCACCAGCCCGGCGGAGAGTAACGGGCCCAGCGCCAATACCGCTGCGGTAACGTAACAGCCGGGCGCCGCGATCAACTTGGCGTCCTTCAATTCGCCCCCATGCCACTCGACCAAGCCGTAACGGGCGTGTTGGGCTAGGTCCTTCTCGGGGTGCTGGCCATACCAGCGCTCGTAGACGGACAGATCGTCGAATCGAAAGTCCGCGGAGAGGTCTACGACCTGTACGCCCTTGCGGAAGAACGCAGCGCCCACTTTGGCGCTCGCGGCGTGGGGCAAAGCAACGAACACCACATCGAGCTCGGGCAGCGATTCGGGCTGCTCGACGTCGACCGCGTGTACCACGAGAGACGCCAGTGCAGGCAGCCCGCGCACGCTGGGCAGTACGTCGCCCAATACCTGCCCGGCAGTGCTGTGCCCAGCCACCCAGCAGAGCGAAAGCTTGGGGTGGGCGTGAATCAAACGAACGAGCTCGGCCCCGGTATAACCCGCGACTCCGACGATTCCTGCTTTGAGTTCTGAAGACATGATCTGGTCCAAATGATGCGCCAAGCCCACGACGGTCTGTGTGGGTCTGCTCTGCGGCAAAAGGATGAACGAAGCGTAACCGTAAATGCGCAAGCGGCGCCAACCGAGAGGGGGGCGCCGCTTGAAGCTCGACTTCGAGGTCGTCGAGGATTAGCGCTTCGAGTACTGGAAGCGCTTGCGGGCGCCAGGCTGGCCGTACTTCTTACGCTCTTTCGCACGTGGGTCGCGCGTCAAGAAGCCGCCCTGCTTGAGCGACAAGCGTCGCTCGGGGTCCTCGGCGATGAGTGCGCGAGCGATACCATGACGCAGTGCCTCAGCTTGCGCCGAGTGACCGCCACCGCTGACGGTCGCTTTGACGTCGTAGGTGTCTAGCAGTTCCAGGTGCTCGAGCGACTGGCGCAGCACCATGCGTGACGAGGCGCGCTCGAAGTATTCATCAGCGGGTCGCTGGTTGACGGTGATCTGACCGCTTCCACCCGTGCTGATCCAGACGCGGGCGACGGCCGTCTTGCGCTTTCCTGTGGCGTATTGCGTGGTGCCTTCGGACATCGTTTTTCCTCAATAGGTCCTGATACAGTAGGTCCTGATGCGTTCCCCGAGCAGCTCTTGGCTCGGGCCGAACTTCAGAACTCTTTGATCTCTGGTTGCTGGGCTGCGTGAGGGTGTTCCGCCGTGGCGTACACCTTGAGCTTCTTGAGCATCGCTCGACCCAACTTGTTCTTGGGGAGCATTCCCTTCACCGCCGCGTGAACGGGAGCCTCGGGGCGACGTGCCGACAAGTGGCGGAAGTTCTCTTCCCGCAGACCGCCTGGATACCCACTGTGGTGGTAGTACATCTTATCGTCGGCCTTGCTGCCCGTGACCTTGACGTCGGATGCGTTGACGATCACGACGAAGTCGCCGCCATCAACGTGCGGGGTGAACGTGGGCTTGTGCTTACCGCGGAGCAACGTGGCGGCGGTGCTGGCGAGACGCCCCAGGGGCTTGCCCTTGGCGTCGAGCACCCACCAACGACGGTTGGCTTGTGCTTCGGCGGGTTTTGCGACGTAGGTACGCATGATTCTTGGTTCTCGTAGACGGTCTTGGCCCACGGCCTGTGAGCGAAGGGCGGGTGTAGTAGCCGCAGGTCCCAGGCAAGTCAAGTCGACCCTGGCGCCGTTCCGACGTTCCCTCACCGTGGCGGCGCGTAGCGCGCCCCACGCGCGCGTCGACGAAAAGCGCACGGCGTTTTCCCTGGAATTCCGCCATGGCTGCAGCACACTGGCCGTTTGAAGGCACGCGCGGGGACCCACGACCACCCAAGAGTCCGACCCGCGGTTCGAATGGGAGGCCCAGCACCACTGTGGCAATACAGCAGAGGCCACCTGCGCGAGCAGGCTGCTAGCCTACTCGTTACGGGTTTCCATCCGACGACGGTTCGGAAACCTCTGCGACTCATGCACCCCACAGGCAACCCCCACATCCTCGACCGCCTTGCCGCCAGCGGCGTGATCACCGACGAGGTGCGCGAGCAGGCGATGAACCAACAGAAAATTCTAGGAGGAAGGGTCGAGGAGGCGTTGCTCGACCTGGGCGCTGTCACCGAGTCCGTACTGCTGAAGTTCCTAGCGGGAGAGTACGGCACCCAGTTCGCGAGTACCGAAAAGCTCGCGAAAGCCGACATTCGTGGAGACGTGCTCAGGCTGATCAGCAAGAAGATGGCCGAGACCGAGACGGTATTTCCCGTTCTGTACAAGGACGGCGCACTGACGGTGGTCACCCCCGACCCCGACAATCAGGCGATGCTGCAGCAAGTCAAGTTGGCGGCAGGGGCCAAGAAGCTGAAGGCGTTGGTTGCGCGCCCCTTGGCCGTCAAGGCGCTGATCGCCAAACACTACACGGGCGACATCCATGCCTTCGCGTTGCTGGACAAGAACGCCCACGAGCAGTTCACGGACATGCTCAACGTGTTCGAGCGCAACCTCGTCAGCGAAGAGTCGATGGCCGTCGCACTCGCTGGGGAGCCGCGCAAGGAGCGCATGCTCACCGAAGAAGAGATGAGCGCGCGCGGCAACAATACCTCCGTTTCGCGCGCGGGGTTTACGAGCGAATCGTACCTCGAGACTCTCAACCTGATGGTGTCGTTGCTCGAGAACTCACGGCCAGAGCTCAAAGGGCATTCGTCACAAACGGCTCGCTTGGTCAAGAAGATCGCCGAGCGCATCGGCCTCAGCGAAACACAGCAAGCCCACTTTCAGATCGCTGCGTATCTGCACGATCTCGGCAAGATGACGGCGCACCACCTCACGGCATACAACGTCGCGGAATACGATGGGCACCGCCAGATCGCCGCCAAGACGTACAAGTCTGCGTCGCGGTTGACGGAAACCATTCGATTGCCCGAGGACGCACGGCGCGCCGTCGAGTTCATGTACGAGCGATTCGACGGCAAAGGCCTGCCGGGTGAACACAAAGGCAAGGAGATCCCGTTGGGCGCTCGGCTGCTCGCGATCGCCGACACCTACGCCGATCTGACGCAGAACCCGAAGAACCCGTACCGTAAAGTGCTCAAGCCCGCACAAGCTTGTGCGGTACTAGCGCGTGCGGCAGGCAAAGTATTCGACCCCAACCTAGTCGACTTGTTCAAGCACACCGTGTCGGGTGAAGACTTGCGCGCGCGGCTGCTCGCGAACCGCCACGTGGCCTTGTTGATCGAACCCGATCCCGAGGAATCGACGGTGCTCGAGCTGCGCATGATCGAGCAAGGCTTCGAAGTGAGGGCGGCGCGTACCATCGAGTCTGCGATGAAGACGCTGGATACTGGGGAAGTGAGCATCGTCGTCAGCGAGTTGGATCTCGGCAAGCACGACGGCTTCGGGCTGTTCACCGAGGCCAAGAAGCGCCCCAACGCGGAGAACGTGCCGTGGGTGTTCGTCACCTCACGTGATGGTAGTGCCGACGCTCAGAAAGCGTTCGAACTGGGCGCTGCGGACTACCTGACCAAGCCCATCAGCGCCAACGTGCTGGTCACCAAGCTCAAGCAGGTGATCGAGCGCGCAGCGCTGAAGACGGGCGCGCGCGGCGTCGCGGGCTCCCTGCAAGAGATGGCGCTGCCAGAAATCATCCAGGTGTTGTGGCACGGCCGAAAGACGGGCTCGCTCAAGATCCGGGCTGGCAAGAACTCGGGCGAACTGCACTTCGTCGACGGCGCCATGTACAACGCCTTGTGGAACAATGTGCGCGGAACCGAGGCCTTCTACGCCATGTTGGCGGTGACGAACGGAGACTTCTTGCTCGATCCGAACTTCAGAGCACCGCAGCAGGTCATCCAAGAGAGCCCGGAAGCACTGCTCTTGGAGGGGATGCGACGCCTAGACGAGGGCATCGCCCCAGCAATGTGATCACCCTCGGGGGGCTCGGTGCTTCGGGCACACACGTCATCTGCGCTGCCGCACCCTCACGGCGCGTCTCGTACCTAAAGCGACCTGTCGGAGTCGGCCGCGCGTAGGGCTTTCACTTACTGATGCCTCCACAACTCGAAAAATGTTGGGTGGGCGCTCGAGGGCCGTGGCTTTGTGGCCATCGCCGCCATGCTATCCTAATCTTTCACGTGGAGAAGCCGGTGCAGACTCAGACGGTGACTGCCCTGCAGGTGGGGTTCAACAACAACGTCCGCCACAAGGGCAGAGTATTTCACATCCAAACCGAGGACTCGGGCATCCGACGGCCACACATTTCGACGCACTTGTTCGCCGATGGTGGACGGATTCTACGTAGCGAGCGCCACGACTATACCGACATCCTCGACGCTGAAGACTTCGTTGCTCAATTGCGCAAGCGCATGAAAGAGCAGCACCGAGCGATGTTCGTCGCGCTTCGACAAGGTGACTTCGACGACGTGATCGACACGCTGCCCGGGGGCGACGAAACGTCTCAGACAGCCGTCAAAGTCTCGCGCCAAGCAAGCAAGAGTCGTCGTCCAAGTCGGCGCCCATCGGTGCACGCGTCTCGGCCTCCAACATCTAGTCGCCCTCGAGCCAAGCAGAGCGTGCACCCCAAAGCCGAGTCCGGCGCGCGAGCAAAAGCCGCGCCTGCAAGCGATGCGATACAAGGGCGACCCACGAGCGCGAGCAGCGCCGCGAATCAGGCGGGTACCCGGCCCTCCGCGAAGAGCAGCGGCAACCACCAAGCCGTCCGCCCATCTGCAACCAGCGGAAGCAGCGCGTCGCTCTTCGGAAGCGGCAGCATTCACGAACAAAGCTTGGACGACGTGATCCTCAGCTACATCTCCGAAGACCTCGACGCGGAGTGAGTCGCCCCCAAGATCCGTCGGAGTCACTGTGATCGCCGCGACCTGCAAAGCGTCCCAACCCTCCACGTCGAGCGCCCTGGCCTAGCGGCCGCGCAGCGCACGACCCTCACCGCGCCTTTGCGCTTGACGCGCCCCACCGTATCAGTAGTTTCCACGCTCCTGGCATCGCCAGGGTTGGCGAGGTAGCCAAGTGGTTAGGCAGCGGTTTGCAAAACCGTTATACGCCAGTTCGAATCTGGTCCTCGCCTCTGAAAAAAGCCGCTCGATTGAGCGGCTTTTTTCGTTGGCTCTCGAGTAGGGCAGAGGCCGATCCGAGGCGATTCAGATCGCCGTGCGTCCCATCACCACGAGTCCGTTTTTGGGGATGTTGATCGTGATGCTGCCGTCGTGGGTGCGTGGATCGTTTAGGTAGTTGCCGACGCCGTCCCCGCCGAAGTGGGTCGAGTCGCTGTTGAACAGTTGGGTCCAGTGTCCCGATTCGCCGACGGTCGGGACTGCCTGATTGAACTTGTCGGCGCCACTCCAGTTACCTGCGACGATGAGTACCGCTGCTTGCCACTTGCGCTTGAAAGCGAACCAGCCGTCGTATGGGTAGTGCAGCCATTCGAACTGGCTGCCGTTTTTCGTCAGCGGGTCGTAACTCTGGCGGAGCTCGACCAAGCGTCGGAACATCGCCTTGAACTCGGGGCCCGGGGCGAGCTTCTCCAGGTGCCAGTCGAGGATGTGGTGCTTGCGCGCGTCGTTGAATGCGCCTTCCATCGCAAATTCGTCGCCCATGAAGAACAAGGGGATGCCCGGGACGAAAAAGCTCAGCGCGTACATCAAGCGGGCTTTCTTCTTCGCCCAATAGTCGCCGCGCCAGCCGAACTCGGTGATGGGGTAGAACTTCTCTTGGTGCGGGCCCCCGTCCCACCAACACTCGTCGTGGTTGTTCGCGTACACCACGCGACTGTGGGCGTGAGGGTAATCGCCGCCGTTGATGGCGTGGGCAAGCTCCCCTTCGACTCCGTGTGCAAACGGCGTGAGCGCGTGCTGTAGCCCATGACGGTAGTTGAACCAGCCCGCATCGAACCCCACGTACTCGATCATCCAGCGATTGTACGCGCCCGTGGGCTCGTCCCAGTGTTCACAGATGAAAACCTTCTCCGGGTAGGCTGCCTTCAAGCCGTGGATCAACCTCCGCAGCACTTCGCTGCCACTGTTGTCGCCAGCGCCACGATTCTTGTTGACGATCTGGGATGTGAAGTCCACCCGCAGCCCGTCGAAGTGCAGCTCGGACAGATAATAGTGGCACGCGTCTTCGACGTACTTCTGCACTTCGTAACGCGCCCAATTCGGCGCCATGCCAAACGTACCGCCAGACTGATTCCACGCTTCTTCGCCGCTGAAGTAGATGTTCTCCGTCGTCGAGTCGTAGTTCCAGAGCGGCCCCGAGTCTCCTGCGGTGCCGAAGTGATTCAGAACGATGTCGGCGATCACGGAAATGCCGCGCGAGTGAGCGTCGTTGATGAATGCTTTCAAGTCGTCGTAAGAACTGCCATCGCCGATCACCCTGCCGTACGATGACTCGATGGCGAAAAACGTCACCGACGAATACCCGACATAACCGTCGCCGTTGAACTCGTTGACGGGCAACAGCTCGATGGTGTTGACGCCGAGCGACTGTATGTAGTCGAGCTTGCCGCGCAGCTGGGCGAAGTCGCCCTTCTTGCCCAGGCGCCAGGTGAAGTGCAGGTTGTTCCCGGCAGCATCCAGCCAGTCTTCATCGCCGCGCCCCACGTAGGCGCCCTGGAACAACTGGTAGATGACCATGTTGCCGAGGGCAGGTGGGTGATGACCAGCGTCAGTCCACTGAAAGCGTTCGGTGTCTTTGTGGATCGAATACGACTCACTGTGATGCATCGCCCGCGCGTAGGGATCGACGCGGTATCGCACCTGCCCATCCTGAAACGTCAGCTTGAACCAGTAGCCGTCGCCGTCTCGCAGCGGAAAGTTTTGGCGCGCACCCGCTGGAAGCTGCCAGTAGCCGTGCAGCGTAGCACCGCGGTACTCGGCCGTAGTCGGTTCGAACATGATCGCTGGCGAAAACGACGCCCGGTCTCGCGTCACGAGTTCCACGCTCTGCGCATTGCGCGCCCACACTCGAAGATTGTCCATTCGACCCCTCTTTTGATTTTTCGCCGAGCGCCGCCACGATCGCGCGCGCCGCTCAGGTTACCAGAGAGTCAGCAAAGGGCGCAGCGACTCATCGCTAGCCCGTGATTCGCAAGTCCTTTTCGCCTGGGAAATTTCCCAAGCAGCCCTGGTTGAAGGGGCGCTACCGACTATGGGTCTCCGCGCCCCGTTCGCTGACTCCACAAGCCGCAGCCCAACTGACGCTCCAGCACTACCGTCAGAGCGGCCGACGTGCCTCGCCCGGCTAATTGACGCCAAAGAAGAACGTCGACCGCAAACACGCGCATCGACGCTCTAGAGCGACAAACGGTTTGAATCCGACGCGATGTCACTGGTTTACGCTGCG
>CBFGUG010000091.1:0-31471 GCA_965651905.1 uncultured bacterium
TCAGACGTTTGCGATCGCCCTTGCGACAGACCGGCTTTTGCCACGGGCTGCTAGCTGACGGAGCCAAGAACGAGCGCCCATAAATGCCGTTGCCTTCGACGACGATGACCACGCGACGACAGGCTGCTTCGCTCGCGGTCGCGCGAAATAGTGGCGCAAACAGCGCGGCTCCTGCACCGAACCCCAGGCCCTGGAGCATTTGACGTCGTTTCATGGCGTCCCCTCGTGGTGTCGGTAGAGAAAAGTGTCGCTCGTGAGCAGCACTTCGAGCATGGCTTTGAATGATCCATCGCTATCTGCATAGGCACTCGCCATGCTGCTGAGTGCGCAGGCGTCTGCTCGGGTTTCCGCACGTCCCATGAAGTGGCGGAAGACTTGGCGCACGAAACACTGCTCGACGTGGGCAGAGTCTGCGAACGCCTCCAACATCTCGATGGCGTCGACGTAACTGCCGTTGAGGCCGCCAGGCAGGTTGGTCAGCTCTGCGGAGCCGTCAGGGGGCGAACCGTGATCGGACTCGCGCAAGAACCCTGCGTGGTTGTAAATTTCGAAGGCTTCACCGATCGGATTCATCAGCGCGTGGCACCCCAAACACTCGGCGTTGTTCGTCGCCGCAGCAACACGCTCTCGTGCGGAGATGGCTGGATCACTCTCCGCCAGCTGGGCTGCAACCGTCACCAAGCTCAGCGGCGGGACAGACTGACAGAGTAGGTTCTCACGTACCCACTTTCCACGCTCCACCAGCGAGGCATCGTCTTCGAAGTTACCCCCGTGGGCAATCAGCCAAGCTGGATGGGTGAGTACACCCGCGCGTTCGTCTTCGGGCAAGCTAACCCAGCGCGCGCTGCGATTGGGCGCAACGTCCTCATCCAAGCCGTAGACACGATTGACCTCGATCAGCGATTTCCACGAGGTGTACCCCTGCTCGCTGAAGTAGTCGTCATAGGCTTCGGGATCTGCGGGACGCGTGAGCGAAGCCGGCAGCGACGAGGCGACGTAGTACTCGCGGGAGGTCAACAACTGCCGCAAGACCTGGCGGTCACTGTCGACGATGCGCGCGATCATGTCGTCGAGCTGTTCGTTGAGGCGCGGTTCGTGTCCATAATAACCATGCAGCGTGTTGCCAAACGCGGGCCCGATGCTCAAGCCCGCGCCCTCGTAACGCGACGTCGCTTCGGGCGTGTCCTTGAACACCGCGCTCAAGTCTCCGTACTGCAGCCAGTCCCGGAAGAACTCCTGAATGCCTGCACCAACCCAGTACTCCCCGCGGCGCGAACGTCGCCGATCGTCGCTGACCCCGATCAAGTCACGCCGCCCGGGGGCGTAGTCGTCCGCCGCCGAATCGACATCGTCGGCGTTGCCAGGATCACTACCGCTCACGTGAGCGTCGATGAACCCTTGCACCACGTCAGGATCGTCGATGCTGCCGTCACGGGCGGCGTCGGCGATGTCCGCATAGTGCCCGTAGGTGCCTGCGCTCGATTCACCATCTGCGTGGTGGGCGGCGGCGCCAGGTGCACGCCCGCCAATCGCGTACGAAAGTTGTTGTGCTTGCTCCCAGGGCGAAAGCTTCACACGCCCGTCGTCATCAGGCGATCCGTCGCCAAGCTCTCGACGAAACAACGTGCCCGTCGTCATCCACGCGGCTGCCGCGATGCGCGATATCGACTCGGGGCGCTCGTCGACGCTGCTCTCTTCCTCGAGCACTCGGGACGCAAACTCCTGCAGGTGATCGAGCTCGTAGTCCGTCGGCGGGCGAAACAGCGCGCCATGCTCGAGGAAACTGCGCAGGAAGTAGCGTAGTTCTTCGTCCGTGGGCTGCGCCGAACCCAACATCGGACCGAGCGCGTCATCTTGACGGAGTAACTCACGACGGCGACCTCGATCCGACGGCCAGGTTGCCTCCCACCCCCCGCCAGGCAGATCGATCAAGTCTAGCGACAGGTCGAGCACCGACGTGTCGATGGTCTCGTCCGAGGAGTAACTGCGATACTGGTCATCTTGCCGATGATCGAAGGGGTTTTGCCAACCCGAGCCCCCTTCCGCACCGCCTTGATTGCGCAACCACTCAGCGCGACCGATGCGACGCAAGCGCGAGGGCGAACTCGCACGTCCCTCCGTGCACTCGAACAGTTGCTCTTGGGGTAACTGGTTGGGGTCGGCGCCCGCGTATTCGCTCTGCGGCGCTTCACCCGATGAATCCCGTCCCGTCGAGTCGTCCGCTTCGTCATCGGACGATGGGTTCGACGTGGAATCGTCCTCGCCCGTGTTCGTGGAGTCTTCGCGATCTGACCCGATAGCGGCGTCAGTGTCGTCGATTTCGGCGCCTGCGTCGTGCTCCGAAGTATCCGTCGCGTCTTCACGGTCGCTCGAAGGGTTCTGTTTCGACTCTCCCGAGCAGCCAACGGCGAGCGCGACGACAATCACGCTCGCGACGTTTACCCTAAACACACCCCACCTCGACCCCGCCTCACGACCGATGAACGGCGACGTCGTGGGGACATCAATCAGCCACATCGCTGCGCGCGCCCGTGATCGCATGCGGAGAACCCTAGCATGGCTTCACGGGTGCGCGCTGGGGGCTAAGTGCCACACATCGTCCCCCGCAAAGAAAGGTAACTCTCGTCAGCCGAGCTCGGCCCAATGACGCAGCGTGCGTTCGATCTGCTGCCAGTGCTCGGCTCCGCGCACGACTTCTTCGTAGCCCGGCACCGCACCAACCCACCTGCCGAGGCGCACGTTGGGCGCGTCTGTCAGATACATCGTCGACAGCCCCATGAGCGCTGGTCCATCCATGCCCGCCGTCGTCACGCCCACTTGTCCAACCAAGCCGTACTCGCGCTTCATCAGTTCGAAGAGCTGAAGCTGCGCGCGCCGCGTGTCCATGCCCTGAAACGTGGGCTGCTTCCAAAACAGCGTCATGTCGCGCGCTCCTCGCGGCAGAAGGTCGTGATCGAAAGCATCACCTATCAGAACGGGCTCGAGCCGTTCCGCGAGCGCGACGCGGCAGAGCTCCAGCAACTCACCAGTCGTCGAGTTGCGACTCGGTTGATGCTTGGCGTGACGAACCCAAACGAACACCCGTTTGCCTTCGGATGCGCCGTCGAACACTCGTGCGGCCCAATCGACAATCGTCTGGGGAACAGGCGCGTTGCCGATGAACGCAGCCCTGAGCTTCTCCTGGGCAGCCGAAGGACCAGCTCGAAAAGCCCTGGCTACGATATCCGGCAAAGCCTTGTTCGCCCGAGGCCTCGAACGATACGGGACGATGTTGTGACTCAGTCCCGCATCCTGCAGAAAACGCAGAGCTTGGAGGGTTTGAGGCTGGTCTGGCTCCACCTGAATGCTGACGCCAGCGAGGACCGCTGCCGCCGCCAGATACCAACCTTCCCCAAACGAAAACCCCGGATCAGCGTGAAAGGTGTACGCGTGGTTGCGTTCCGCGATGAGCCGTCGCGCGCCCTGCGCCGCGACTTCAGCCGCTCGAGCAGCGTTGGACGTGCGCGTGCATTCCAACCCTTCGGCAAGCCGCGCTGCCTCTCGTGCAGACGCTTCGCAGGTCGCGACGATGTCTCCAACCCGTCGCCAGCCATCCTCACAATCGGCGCACGTCGGTGCGCGTTGAGCACTCTGGGACAGTTGGGCGGCGCCGTGGCGTGCGTCCAGTGCGCGTGCGGCGTGTGCCAACGCCAGCGTGCGCCTCGCCTCCGCCAACGTCGAAGGCGCCCGCTGACGCTCGGCCGCATCGAGAGCGCGCGTCGCGAGTTCAATCGATTGAATCAATTGGGCTCGGTGTCGTTCTCTTACACCCGGCAGATGCAACCTTGCCGTTTGAGAAAGTGCAGCGCCGAGTACAGCCGCTGCCTCCTGCGCCACATCGCTCGCGCGGTGAGTCGTGCCGAGGGTGCGCGGGAGTTCCACGCGGGCTGTTTATCTCCTGGGCAGTGTCCCGTCGAGCATCCTGCCGCAAGCGCACGTCTTTGTTCAGTACACTCCGCGCTCCAAGTCGGCTAGCCAGCGCCATCGCGATCGCGTAGTGAGCTCCCGTGCAATCAATCGACCCCCGTGCTCCCGCTGAAGTCCACCCCGTGACGCGCTTCGCCGTCCCCTTCGGCGTACTGCTCTTTCTCGGCTGCTCCCTCGCGTGCAGCGACACGAACAGTCCCGGCGACGAAACGTCGACCTCAACCAACCAAGGCGACGACACTGCGAGTGGTCGAGACGAAGACCAGCGAGAAGAGAGCGACGACGTCGGCGAAGAAGCCAACGATGAGGAGTCTGAACCTGAAGCGGCTAACTCTGTCGATGACGATCAGGCCTCTGACCGAGACATAGGCTCGAGCAGCAACAGCGATGGGCGCGCCATGGAAGTTGCGGACGACGGCGATCGCGACGCGATTGTTGGGGATGGCGGTTTTGATGGGGAAGGCAGTGTTAGTGGGGAAGGCAGTGGCCCCAGGGCTGATGAAGCTCCAGTAGAAAATGGCGAAGCTATGGAGGCGAGCACCATCGCCGAAACAATCGACGAGGATGGAGCGAGTTTTGCGGACATCTGTGATGAGATTTGCACCACCCAGGAGGAGATAGGCTGCCCGAACGACATCATCGGAGAAGAGTGCATCGATAGGTGCGACGAAGGGGCGGGTCTACTAGCGAGCAACGAGTGTGCTTCGGAGTACACGAAGTGGGTGCGCTGTTTGACAGCCGATGTAGAGACGAACTTCTTCTGCGACGAGGATGGCCACAGCACGCCTGTCGACGAAGCCTGCAATACCGAGCTTGAAGCGATGGATGCGTGCCTCGAAGAGTTGAGCGCGAGAATCGGGGACGACAGGGCTTTGCGGCGCGTGGGGTCGCTGCGACTCCTGCTGATGCCCTGACCCGCCGCCTCATGCGTGGCGCTTTGGTGCGCATGCGTTCGCAGACACCTCCAGCATCGCAGTCGAGCGACTGGCGGTGTGAGCCTCGGACCCCGATCGCCAATATGCCCCGCGCGACCAATTCGTGCTCGAATAGCTCGATTTCGTTTCTCGTGAAGTGCGAAACGTGCGGGGTCGTGCTCCAAGACTGTAAACGGAGCGCGAACAAGAGGAGCACCTGAAACGTCGCGGTTCTGGTGTAGTGAAACAGGGGTTGCTCGTCACCCCACGGTCCGAGTAGCTTCGCGCCGATTTCGGGACTGAAGCCGTCCGCAGTAGGCGGATCGCTCAGGCACCGTTTAGGAGCGATCGTCATGAAGAAGCACTCTGGATTGGGCTGGAACCTGCTCGCGCTGACCGTTTGTGGTTTGGGCGCGGCCGCATGTGATGACGGCAGCTCCGGTCGCAACATGGACCCCGACGCGATGGCATCGAGCACGGTGACCGGCAGCGCCACCATGCCCGAACAAACCGGAACCGGCACCACGTCGAACACGAATCCCACGGGAACGGATACGACGAACACGCCTGCGCCATCGACAGGCGGCATGGGCGGTGCTGGCGGCATGGGCGGCGAAGTAGTCGACAGCGCGGGTGGAGCGGGGGGAACGATGACTGATCCGGATCTACCTGTGTGTGAACTCCCGACGAGCCTGACTCCGTTCACCCGCTCGGACACCGAGGCTGCGTGGGACGACAACGACTTCAGCGACGTAACGGTTGAAGGCACCTGCCCCATGTTGGTGAACGTAACCTGGCCTCATGAGGAGGGCTGGGAAGACGCGGATCCCGCTGACGCGAACTTCGAGCAGACGCACTTCACCCTAGATTCGTATTACTCGATGGACCTCACCAACAAGATGCTCAGCGCCACGATCGAGCTCACAGACGACATGCGTGGGCCCGCCGCAACGACGGGTGGCTACATCGTTTCGCTCGTATCAGTGTCCAACTACACCTACGAGGTGATACAAGAGCCTGCCGTCGAAAATGACGACATGGTGACTGACGCGGGTTACACGGACGGCGGCGTTCTCGACAGTTCGACGGACGCAACCATGGTGCCCCCGTCGGAAGCAGGGCTGGCTGATGGTGGACTGGATGCGGGCAGTGCGACCGCAGATGAGCCGATGGTTGTGGTTGAAACGGGCTACGTGGAAGCCGAAACCCTGCCCGAGGATCGAATCGTCCTGCGCCACGTCGGCGACCGCGCGACAGTCATGCTTCCGCTTCCGCACAACACGGACGCAGTGGACTCCTACGATCCGACCCGCGTGATCAAGATCAACATTCGTATCTACAACATGCACGTCGACTCCCCCATGCTCAGTGAGCAAGAGGAAGACGCCATGCTCGACGACGAGATGGAAGCGATGCGCGACGCTGGCATGATGATCGATGTGACGTCTGACGCTGGCGTGATGTCGGATGCTGGGATGATGTCGAACCTCGGCGTGACACCTTCTGGGCTCACGCTGGATGCTGGCATGAGCGAAATGAGCGATGCCGACGTCATGAGCGACGCGATCGAGGCTGGCATTGGTGATGCGGGCACGGTGAGCGGTCCCGCATCCGATCCATCGAGGGTCTACGACTACATCACGTCGCAGTTCGCCATCACGAGCTTCAAAGTCGTCGACGCTCCCTGAGTGCTGAGCCCGACGACGAGGGCACACGTCCACGCGTCGTCATGACGCGTAGATTCAACGTCGGTCATTCGCGAGGGCTCTCTGCGGGGCCCTCTCCCGTGGGGGTGGATTGTGAGCTCTTGACGACTATTTTGTCGACGACGAAGCCGTCTTCGCGCGCATAGATGCCGATATCGTGTTCACCCAGCGAGTTCACGTTGAGCGGACCGCTGCCCACCCAACTCCACGTGCCCGTCGTGGCTGGAAATTCGTGGGGAATGCCGAATACTTCGTCGTCGAGTGAGTTCCAACACGAGTTGCCGTCCGCGGGGTTTGCCGCTCCAGCGTACCCGCGTACGTACACCCAGAACTGACCCGTGCGATCGAAGTTCACGCGGAACTTGAAGTGCGGTGACGAGCCCGTCGTCATGTAGTCGATCCAGTCGTGACCGCCAGAGGGCGCGTCAGGCCCGACCTCCATCGCCTCGCCCCCCGAAGCGGATGAGATCTGTTGCAACGTCCACGCGTCGGTTGCCGAGTCTGTCTTGCTGTAGAAGTGTTCGGCTTCCATCGAGACCTGACCGCCCGCCATTTGGTAGACAGGGACCAAACACGACGTCGCGTTGTCCTCGGTGGTGATTTGCCCGGCGGGGCAAGGCATACACTCGCGATCCTCGGTCGAACTGGGAGCGCTGCTCTGGTAGAAGCTCGGCTCTGTGCAGGTAGACCATGGCGCGCAGCTGGCGGCGTTGCTCGAGCTGGTGAACGTGCCGTTGGAACACGGACTACACTCGCGGTCCATGGTGGTGCTACCCGCGAAGGAAGCGTAGTTGCCTGGACTGCAGTCTTCCCACAGCGCGCAACTGTCGGAGTTCGTAGTGGTGCTGAACCGTCCAGCACCGCAGGCCGCGCAAGTGCGATCGGACGTCGTGTCGCCCGCCGACTCCACGCGCTGTCCTGGCGGGCAGTCGGTCTTGGCGACACACGGCGTGGCGGGATTCGCATCGTCGTCCCAGGTTGCCGCTGTGCAAGTGGCCGCGGGCACAGTACCACCAGCGCAGAAGCTGCCAGCTGAACAGGGTTCACAAACAGCAGGCGACGTGTCCGTGGCTGCCTCGATTTGGATCGTGCCCGCTTCACACGCGTCGGGATCGGTGCATGACCCCGAGTTGATCCCTGAACTGTACTGTCCTTCGGGACAATCGGCACAGCTGCGATCGGACGTGGAAGTTCCCGGCTCGGTCACGTACTGGCCGGGTTGGCAAACGGTCGAGTCGATACACTCTTCGGCGTTCACTGAATCGCTGTACGAACCCGACGGACACCCAACGCACTCCACGTCGGTTTCGGCACTGCCCGCGGAATCGACGTACGTCCCTGGAGCGCACGTTTGCCAGGATTGGCACGTCGACGAGTCGACGTCTTGGTTGAAGGTTTCTTCCGGACACGCTTCGCAGCGTTGATCGCGCAAGCCATCGCCGAACTCCTGTAGGAACGTGCCCGCCAAACAAGCCGTGTGGGGCTCGCAAGGGGTTGCTGGATCCGCGTCGTGATCCCATTCCCCCTGCTGACAAGCCTCGATCTCGGCATCACCTCCCGCACAGTAGAAACCGGGCGAACATTCGTCGCAACCAGCAGCCGAACCATCTTCGGCCGAGACCCGTACGCTACCGCTGGGGCAGGGCCCGATTGGGATACACTCGTCTGCGTTGGTCGTGCTCGTGGTGGTGTCGTCTTCACAAGCCTCGCACTCTCGATCTTGGGCCGCACTCCCCGCACGACTGACATACTCGCCGAGCTGGCAAACGGACCAGCCAGTGCACTCGTCGGCGTTGACGGAGTCAGAGTAAGTGCCGTTGGGACAAGGCTCGCACTGTCTGTCGACCAGGCTCGTGCCTGCCTCCGCCACATAAGTTCCGTTCGCGCAGTCCTGCCACTCCACACATTCCCCGCCGCTGTTGAAGCCTCCACTGCTGCAAGCCGGGTCACTGGGAGCTTCTGGACCTCCGTCGTTCGAGCCCGTTACCACGTCTGCATCTGCAGGAGCCTCGCCCGGTCCACCTTCGCGGACATCTTGCCCATTACCATTTCCGGCATCGCCAACCCCGCCGTCCCCGGAACCCGAACTCGACGTCGACCGCCAATCGGCAATGCCACTTTGACAGCTCAGTGAGGCGATAATCCCCGTCGAGCTGGCGACGAGTAACAGGCGTTTGGGCGTCAATTGATACATCCTGAGCTCGAGTGGATCGCGGCGACAACTCTGGCGTAATGTCTGGAGTTTTGCAGCACCAAAGAGGTTGGGGTGTGCCACCAGGGAACACGTTACCCGCAGACTGCAGCCGACCTGTCCAGCGCCCCCACTAGTGAGTAAAAATACTGACCGTCAGCACCGCGAAGCGTTGCAACGCACCGATTCAGTGCGACTGGACGTGACCTGACGGTTACTGCACCCAGCCCACCCGCCCTGACGCAAGACGACAGCTCGGGGTACGCGTCCTGGAGCACCCGGCCCGCCGGGGACCTTGCTGCTCATCAGTCACCGCTATTCTGTATCGGCCGACACGAAAGTGAGCTCGATCTCGTCGATGAAGAGGTCCCACGAGTCGTTGTCGTTGATCGCCGTCAGGTTCAGGGTGCGCGTCGTAGGTGACGCATGGATGCTGAACTCGATGGTCTGCACGGAACTCGACGTGCCTCGAAACGCCAGATCGCCTAACGAACGGTTGCCGAGCAGTAGTTCCGCGGTAGCGGCCAGGTTGTTGCTCGACGCGCCAGTCACGTCGATTCGGTAGGTCCCCGGCACCACGGGAAACGTGTGCTCGACGCTGACAGAATCCCCGTTGGCGTAGAGCGCCACCCCACTGAACGGCGAACTGATACTGTCCGCGTATTGTCCCGAGAGCTCGAGACTCTCTGCTTGGAACATCGTGGACATCCCCGGAGGCGGTTGCCCCGCTGCTGGGGTAGACGGTGGCGCAGAAACGTCGGTTCCCCCGCTCGTCGGCTCGGGCTCGGGCTCGGGCTGATCCGCCATGGAGCTTTCACTCTCTGCAGCGGTCGTACTGTTGGACGACGTGCTTTGCGAGTCCGCGTCGGCAGCGCCGACGTCGGCCGTGAGGTGCTCGGGCTCTGGCGGTACTAGATCGCCAGAACATGCGAAGGGCACGAGCCCAACTCCGAGCAGCACTACGGAATGTCTATGCGCACGCGACATCGCGCGTAGCTTGCCGTTTGGCCCGCGGCTAGTCGAGGCGGCGCAACGCCATTCCTGTTTCATTGGCTGGATGAAGCCGACACTGACCGCGACGATTGCTGTCCTGCTGGAGCTTTCTAGCTCCGCGTATCGAAGCGCGAGAAGCCCCTCTCCATCTCCGAAAGCTGCACGGAAAACAGGATGAACGCGCGCTGGGCTCGCGCGAACTGAGCCTCCGTACAGGGGACTTCAGCGCAGCGCGGCTGCCTCCAGGTCAGAGCGCATGGCATCGGCGCGCCCGCGGATGGTTTCGAGAGTGGCCTGCAGCGCTGCCTCAACCTGCGTCATCGAGTATTCCTGACGTGGGTCGACCTCGATGTGCGATCTGAGTTGCTCGGCGTACCTCACCGCAAGCGTCTCGAGATCGAGGGACTCGTACACTTCGATCATGGTTTCGCTCGCGGACATGAACCGCTCACGACAAGTGTCGTCCAACAAGCACGTTTGATACAACTGCCCCGCGACGACCCGGCCCCCGTCGAAGTCACCGTGGGTGGCCAGCTCGAACAGCGGGATGTGTGGTTTACCCGAATCGCGAAACGGCTTCATCGACAAGTCCATCCCCCAAGGAACGAACACGAACTGGTCACTCGTTGGGTCGTGATAGAAACGGAAGTTGTTGGGATAGAAGCGGGTGAACGCGTACATGTCCCATTGATTGACGGCAGCTTCCGCCGCAGTGAACAGCAAGAACTGCTCAGCGTCGATGACGGCCTCGAGTTCGGACCACGGCGCCCCACCACGAACAGCCGAGAGCGCGTCGATCAGCCGCGTCAAATCACTGCGATCGTTGGCGGTTTCGTTGGTCTCCAGATCGAACGTCGACTCGGAGCCTGGCAGAAAGTCACTTTGCCCTTCTTCGTACAAGTTCCCCTCATCGTCATCGAACCAGCGACGCAGGAACGGCTTATCGATCGCTTCGACGTTGGCGTACACACCGTAGAACTCACCGTTGACGTAGACCAAGGCACTGTTGCAGCGCGGTGCGGGTAACCCGGCGGCGCGATACACGTCGTACGCCAATCGCTCGGCAACGAACGACGGGTCTTCGACCATGTTGTTCAACGTCAAACGCTTCAACCCGAGGAGATGCTGGTCGTCGACGAACTTGTCGAACTTGATCTTCCAGGCCGTCTTGCGATCGAGTGGCCGCCAACTGCCCTCACCCTTGAAACGCACCCCGACGTCGAACAGCTCCTCGCCGTCGTAACGAAACGTCCCGCGCACGTATTCTTTGGCAAGCGGGTGGTCTTGGGTGAGCTCCGCCAGCTGCGTCAAACTCTCCGTTGGCAGCTCGATGTCGAAACGCGGTATGCGCTCGGGATCGTAAATCTCTTCGTTGTCGACGCGATCTGCCGTCGCTGGTGGTCCGGGCACTCCAGAGTCTGCGAGTGCCGAGGTATTCTCATTCGATCCGAATGACTCTTGGTCGGGCCCGAGCGGCGGTTCGTCAGCATCGGTTGCCGTCGCAGGTTCCGTACCCTGCGATGGCAAACCCGAATCATCTGCCTGAGCTGTCGAGGTCGAAGCGGTGCTGGCTTCATCCCTACCCGTCGATGTCGCCGAGACCAGCGGCGTTGAGTCTGGAAGGGTCGATGTCTCAATCGCGGGGGTCTCGGAGGATTGTCCCGTCGAAGCACCTTGGGTCGGTGTGTCACTGGGATCGGTACTTGGGCTGCCGACCTCGCCCTCGGAAGGGTCTGTAGAGCACGCCAACAGATGACAGGCGCTCAGGCAACAGCATACGGACCGCGACAACAAGAACTCCGTGAATCGCGGGCTCCGCCGCCGCTCGCAACTCGTCGTCCTGCACAGCATGGGAGAAGAATCGAACGACGGGACATGGATCAGGCAACTTTTCGCGTACAGCGAGCGCTGTCGTCAGGGCTTGGCGTTTCGAATCGTCCGCTCTAGCCAGTCTCGGGCGGCATCTGTTGCGGTATAAAGATCCGTGCCCTGACAGTCCTGGCTGCCCCGGGATAATACACCCAGTAACTCTGGACCATTTGCCGTCATCCGCAGCAGCGGTCCGCCCGAATCTCCCGAGCACGCCCCAGCACCCGGCGCTATCGCGTGCACCTGAATCGATGGCCCATCGACTCCCATGACGAGCCCATCTAGGGATTCTCTCTGTCCGAAAGCTCCGTTCTCCTGTTCACCGTAGCCAACCAAAGTCACCTGGTCGCCGACGGTTGGCGGACTCTTTGCGATCGGCAGAACTGGGCTGACACTGGCCATACCTTGTGCGTGCAATACGGCCAGGTCCAACACACCGTGTTTCGACACGACCACTCTCGTGAAATGGGTGGTCTCGCACGAACGCTGCTGAGGGCTGGCCGCGCGAGCCAAGTCGTCATCGAAACTGACGGCAACCTCGACGTCATCACTCGTTCCAATGCAATGCGCAGCGGTCAACATCACTCCCGGGGCCACGCGGACCAGCGTACAGATTTCTTCAGCCCCGTCTTCAGCCGGGAACCACGCAGCGCCAACCGTGTCTCTGACGTCCGCAGGTACATCCTCCTCGCCGCCGAAGAGTGCCTGCCGAACACTACCGCAGGCGCTGTTGGGCGTATCCACGTCGAACGCGTCACCGCACGCAGCACAAGCGAAAACACAGCACGACGCCACGCAGAACGTCACGCGACGCACGCCGCCAAGGTTCATCCGAGTCAACACCGTTCTGCGGACTACCACTGCTGGGAACGCTGGAGATAGTACGCGATTGTGACTCGACGACGCCAATCTCGTGCAAGCCCTACACGTAGCGGCTCCGTTGCATGGTTACTCAGTTGCAGTTACTCAGTTGCCGCACATCGCTGCGCGCAACGAGCGAACGCCAAAACCGAGAAATCACTACGCACAGTCCTCGAGCACCTCGTGCAGTGCACTCCGTGCGCGGCGCGGAAACGACAACGACGTCGGGGATCGACTTCGGGGTCCGCGACCATCGCAACTACTACGTTGGAACGACCATGTCGGCGCGCCCATCTCCGCGTGCCGTCTCATCCCGGGCGGATCGAACAGCTGTAGTGAGTCGCACAGCTCGCGGGGCTTCGGCGTCTAGTTCGGTTTTCGGTCGGTGCGTTCGCATTCAGCACCGAAATCGTCCCCGTCCGTGCAGTGGTAATGACATCTTGCAAACCCGTCGGAGCGCGAAGGGTGACCTCGCCCTCATTTGGCCCTCGTGACGATCGAAGTAGCACAGTAATGAATTCAGCGAGAACCCGCGGTACTGAGATGTCGAGATCCATTCGTTTTCGTAGCAATCGTTTCCAGGTGTCGAGTGCGACGTCGTGCCTCGCGCTTCCCTCGCTCGCGCTGTGGTTCTTCTGTGGCGCGAGTTGCGCCGGGGATGAAGAACAAGACCCGAACGCTGGAATGGACGGCGTAAACTCCGAGGCTTCAGTCAGCTCGACGGGTAGCGGCACGGGCCCGGCCGGCTCCTCTACGATGGGCAGCACGAGCGGCAGCGGTGCGACACCATCGTCGACGGTGGGTAGCAGCGCAACATCAACTGCGACGGTTCCACCCCCGTCAGGTACGAGCTCGACCACGCCGACGATGAGCGACTCGGTCCCTGGCCAAGACACACCACCGAACGGTACGGATAACCAAGGAGGGTTCGACGAAACGCCAGGCGCCACGGACGACACGATACCGCCAGACGACTCGGACCCCGACACGATGCCCGGAGCAGACGACGAAGCGGCCCCCGGCGTTGGGATGGAAGGCACTGACGACGACATGGGTGCTGAACCCGATTCGATGGATCCCGTTTTGGGTCCAGGCGTCGGCGGCGACGGCTTCTATCGCATGGAGGCGCTCGACCGCGGGGTGGTGGCAGTACCCTCGCAAGGCGGCATTTACGTCGGTTGGCGCATGTTCGGCTACGAGTACGAGCCGAACGATGCGAATGGAGTATCCTACAACGTCTATCGAGACGGCGAGTTGATAGCAAACGTCACGGACAGCACGAATCTGCTCGACCCTGACGGAACTGCAGCCTCCAGGTACTCTGTCGCGCTCGTTCTCGGACAAGACGAGCAGGGCGTGTCTCCCGAATCCACTCCGCTGGAAGAAAACTTCATTCGCATTCCGCTGGATTCACCCGGTCCCAACCACGCCAACGACGCGAGTGCGGCAGATCTCGACGGAGACGGCCAGTACGAAGTCATTCTCAAGTGGGAAGCCGACAACGGCAAAGACAACTCGCAATCAGGCACGACCAGCGACGTGTACCTCGACGCGCTGCAGCTCGACGGTACTCGCCTGTGGCGCATCAACCTCGGGCCCAACATCCGCGCGGGCGCACATTACACCCAGTTCATCGTGGCCGACCTGGACGGGGACGGCCGTGCCGAGATGGGCGTGAAGACAGCCCCAGGAACCCGCGACGGCAGCGGCGAATACCTGAGCATGGGCCCGGCCGCAAACGACGACGACTCCGCGATTTACCGCAACGGCGACGGCTACGTGCTCAGCGGGCCCGAGTACTTCACGATCTTCGACGGCTTGACGGGCTTGGAGCTAGCCACCCAAAACTTCGCCGTCCCGCGCGGTAACGTCGGCGACTGGGGCGACACCTACGGCAATCGTGTGGATCGCTTTCTGGCCACGGCCGCTTGGCTCGATGATTCAGGGCTCCCGAGTGTGATCATGGCGCGAGGTTACTACACGCGCACCACTCTGACCGCGTGGAACTGGCGCGACGGACAGCTCACTGAGCACTGGACCTACGACAGCATGAGCAACAGCGGTCCCTACAGCGGGCAAGGAAACCACAGCTTGAGCGTCGCGAACGTCGATGACGACCTGGGACAAGAGATCATCTACGGCGCGATGGTCGTCGATCACGATGGTACTGCCAAGTGTTCGAGCAACATGCTGCACGGCGACGCCTTGCACGTCAGCGATTTCTTGCCCGATCGCCCCGGCATCGAAGTCTTTGGACCCACTGAAAACGGCGGCAAGCCCAAGTGGTACGTGTACGATGGTAACACGTGCGAAATCGTCTCCCAGGGCCAGGTCACTGACGACGATGTGGGCCGCGGGGTCGCCGCGGACGTCAACGCCAACAATCCAGGTGCCGAACTTTGGGCCTCCAGCGGTGTATCATTGACGGCGGTTTCCGACGGCTCGAACGTCGGGGGCACCCCCGCATCGATCAATTTCTTGGCCTGGTGGAACGGCGACGAACTCAGAGAATTGGAAGACGGCAACGCAGTCACGACCTACGATGGTCAGGTCCTGCTGCAGTGCCAACAGTGTTCGTCGAACAACGGCACCAAATCCACACCAACTCTGGTTGCCGACCTGCTCGGCGATTGGCGTGAAGAGGTAGTCTGGCGAGAATCCAACAACTCCGCCCTGCGGATTTACACGACCACGGACGTGACCCAGCGGCGAATCTACACGTTGATGCACGACCCGCAGTATCGCGCGGCGATCAGTTGGCAAAACGTGGCGTACAATCAGCCACCGCACCCAGGGTTTTTCATCGGCGCAGGCATGCCCGAACCGCCCAAACCCGACATTCGTACCCAGTAGTGTTCCGAGCGCTGAGCTGGATCGGGTGCCTGGTAGGCGTGCTGCTGCTCCACGCGGCGACTGCGTCTGCACACGATCTGAAGCTCGACAGACTTTCGCTGTTTCCGGACCCCGTCGGCGCACGGCTGACGGGGCAGCTCACGTTGGACCCGGAACTCACCCGCGGTTTGGTCGACGCACCAACGCCTGCACACGCGGCGCAGTTACTTCGCATCGTCGAACGCGATGTGAGTTTGCTCGCGGATGGCCAGCGGCTGTCACCGACATTCGAGGTGCGTGAACTGTGGACACCCAACGGGGCCGTGAGCGGAGACATCGTGATGTTTCAGAGCCCCCTCCCCGCGGACACCAGAACGCTGAACGCTCGGCTCGAAGGCGCAATCCCCGCGCTGGTGCTCTCTGTCCAGCCGAAACAGTCCGAAGGTGTGGGACCAACTCATAGCACGCTGCTCAGAGTGGGCAGCAGCTCGCCTGATTACCGTTTGCCAATCACCGCAGCGGGTCCACCTCAAGACGCGAAAACTTGGCGTCCTGGTGGGCCCGAACAGTTTGCGGAGACAGACGCCAGCCTCGATTCCACCGAACCAGAGGAACCTACGACGCTCGGCTTCGAAGAGCGCGGGGGTTCGAGCTTCGCAGCGTACCTGTGGCTCGGCTTCGTTCACGTACTGCCGCTAGGCTGGGACCACGTGTTGTTCGTGCTCGGCATCACGTTGGGCGTCGGGCGAAAGTGGCGTCGGCTGTTACCCCAGCTGACGTTATTCACGCTGGCGCACACCCTCACGCTGGGCTTGGGAGCTACGGGGATCCAGCTACTCCCCTCGCCCGTAATCGAACCGCTGATCGCGCTGTCGGTAGCGTACGTCGGCGTCGAGAATCTGCTCTCGGAGACGCGGCGCTTTCGTCTGGCGTCGATCTTTGCGTTCGGTCTGCTTCACGGCCAAGGCTTCGCGTCGGCTTTGCTCGACGTCGGCTTGCCACGCGACTCGTTCGTGGGCTCACTCCTCTCGTTCAACGTCGGCGTCGAGCTCGCACAGATCGTCGTCGCTGGCGTCGCTGCCGCACTGCTGATGGCGGTCCCGGTGTCCACGCGTGGAACTCGGAAGGTCGAACGTAGTGCATCCTACGCCATCGCGCTGGTCGGCGCTCTTTGGGTGATCGAGCGGCTCGTCAGCGAACTTGGGCTGCTCTGACGAGGAGCATCACCGAGGATGGTGGCGCTCAACTCAGCCACTCACATCGCGTACTTCAGTGGTGTCAGCGCCGCCACGTGTTATGTAGCGTGGATGTCCGGGGACGAACACAATCCCTACGCGCCGCCGAGCGCCGTGGCCGCACCTCGCCATTACCGCACCTGGCGCAGCATGTGGTTCAGCTTCGACGGACGCATCAGTCGCTCGCAGTATTGGATCAACGGCGTCGTATTACGACTCATCGCCACAATTTTCGCGGCGATCGGCTTGGGCATCGTCTTGGGCGTAACGGACTACCTGCTCAGCGATGACGTGTCCGATCCAGTGGGTGGTGTCGTCGTCATACTGTTTGGGGCAGTGTATCTCTGGAGCGAGCTGGCCGTATCCGTCAAGCGCCTGCACGATCGCGACTACTCGGGTTGGTGGGTGCTCGGCTACTTCGTGCCTATCGTCAACGTCTGGATCTACATCAGTGTGTGTTTTCTGGCAGGCACGCGCGGCCCGAATCGCTTCGGTGACGATCCCGTGCAACCGTTCATTCCAGGACCGCCACAGCGGGTGTGATGCGACTGGTTCGCGAACAGTTGAGCTCACCGCGTGCTCACACCCGACGTTCGCTCGAATCGGCGCAAGTCGAGCTTTGAGCAGCTTTGTTTTGGGGAGTCGAAGTGCGGCCCGTGCGCGGCTCCCGCTACGGAACTAGGCGGCGAGTTTGCAGCTCGCGTTGAACCCTGAACGACGGCGCGCTCGTTACCGCGTGGGCCCAAACAACCCAGGCGTCACGTCGTTTAGAATCGCGTGATGGAGCAATCGGCGGCGGTTCGTACGGGTTTGCTGTTACTTGCGCGGAAAAGTCGCTATGGGCAGAGGGTGACGCTGCTGGCGACGTTTGCGCAAGATGGCTGGATAGGGCGTTGGTCACCTGGAATCGGTGACCCATCGCTGATCGGCTGGCTCACGGTCGTGTTGTACTTGGTTGCGGCATTCGTCAGCTTCCGCGTACCATTTCAAAGTCCGCATCGCTTCACCAGGCGTGAAGTCCGATTTTGGTTCGGCTTGGCGCTCGTGTTGTTGCTGTTGGGCATCAACAAGCAGCTGGATCTGCAAACCGCGTTCACCGAGTTCGGGCGAGTGTTGGCCCACGCTCAAGGTTGGTACGACTCACGTGCGCTGCTGCAGCGGGCGTTCATCTTGGTCATTGGGCTAATGAGCGTCGCCTTTGGAATCGTGCTGTTCGCGCTGCTGCGAAAGCTCCCCCGCGCAACACGCATGGCCGCCGTCGGCGTGGTGCTGTTGCTCGGATTCATCGTAGTCCGCGCAGCGTCGTTCCACCACGTGGACCTGTTTCTCGGAAGTGACGTTCTAGGCATTCGCTGGAACTGGCTCTTCGAGTGCGGCGCGCTCGCTCTGATTTGGATAGCGGCAAGAGGACGAAACCCACCCCCGCGCCGAGCCGCCCGAGCTTGAAGCGCCGCGCGCAGCCCGCCGCAACGGGCCATGCTCGAGAACACCGCATCTACTGCACGCAAGGGGCCGGAATGATCAACGCGAGCAGGGCCAGTGGTAAACCCAACGCGCACAACACGGTTGCGCCCACGGCACCCCACAGGCCTGGCTTGAACTTGTACACGCGCCAAGCCAAAACGCACGTGAGCAAGACGACACACACGGGCAGCGCGACCCACCATCGGTTTGGGTGTGTGCCTTCAGGACACGCCTGTGTGGCCAACGCCAGTGACGGCATCGCCACGAAGGCCATGGTTGCCAGCTGAGCGCTCAGTCGAGCGCAGAGAACGAGGTAACGCCTCGTCGATACGTGCGCCAGCCGCTCCATGTGTGAAGACATACATCGTCGGGCGCACTGCGGCGAGCTTCTGATGAGCAGCGTCGAACGACGGGTTCCACGAACACGTCCGGACTCGCACCTGGTCGAAGTGCGCAGGTAATTTGACGCAACGGGTCAGTTCACTATTTAGGGCCAATGCGTAGACGACTCCTGCAAGTGAAACTCAGCGGCGTGCTCGCGCTGGTCTCAGGCGTGCTCGTGGCGCGAGTGAGTCTGGCGGTGCCCGAACTCCCCCGCGGCGACGTGCTCTCCGCGTATTACATCGGCTTCGAGGCAGGCCCCGTGTCTCTGAATTCTTCAGGCGAATCCAAGGCGGGCGCAGGACCAGGCTACGGGATCGGTATGGGCATGGGTTTCGCGTTCGCCAACCTGGTTCCTCTCAACGTCGCGTTTGGCTCGTTGACACTGAGGGATCGGCAACCCTTCAGCGAGTTTGTCGTAACCTGCAGCACTTACGGGAACGCGGACCTGGGCTGTTCAGATCCCGAGGCGCAGACTTCGGAGATCAGAACGAACTATTTGGCCGTGGATACGGGAATTCAACCTCGGTTCGCGGTGGCGGACTGGCTGACGGTCGCACCTGGGGCACTCGTCGGGTACTTGATGGAGACAGGCGAATTCACCCGCGGCGTGGGATGCGAGGGCTGCGAATCCATCCCCATCTCTGATACGTCCGCCAGTGGTGCCTACGCTGCGCCGACCTTGCGCCTCGTCTTCCCCGATGCGCAGTTCTTCGCGATCAACGCCACATCACGCTGGTTCTTCTCGGGTCACATGCAACACATGACGATGTTCGGTCTCGTGTTGCTAGCGCCTTGAGCGGTTATCAGCGGTTCACGGTGAACTCGACTTCGGAGTCCTTCTTCAGCTTCGTGCCCTCTTCGGGCTCTTGCTTGAGCACGACGTTGCTCGTCGTTTCCGCCCAGTTCACCCAGCGGACTTTGGGGGTAAGGCCCAACTTCTTCGTTTCTTCCTCGACGTCATTGATGCGCTGGCCCTTGAAGTTCGGCAGCTCCACCTCTCCAACGCCAGCGGAGGCCTTGATGATCACGGACTTGCCCTTCTCGAGAATCTGGTCCGCAGCGGGCGTCTGACTCAGGATTTTTCCTTCAGGCACTTTGGGGTCGAACTCCGCGTCCGCCACCATCACCTGATAGCCCTTTTCCGTCAGGACATGGCGTGCCTCGTCGAGCTTCATGCCCGACACGTTGGGCACGCGCAGCGCAGCTTCGGCAAACGTCACCAGCACCGCTTGACCGTGTTCGAGCTTCGCGCCAGGCGCGACCGACTGTCCTACGATCGTGCCAGGTTTCGCATCAGCGGAGATCACGGTGCCCCCACGCATCATCACCAACTTGGCGTTCTGCAGGCTGTGGGTGGCCATGTTTTCGTCGAGCCCACGCAAGTCGGGCACGACGCTCTGCATGACGGGCTCCTTCATCACGCCCGTCTTCTCGATCACGAGGACGGTCCCAGTAGCCGTGAGTAGTGCCGTCGTGACGGCGAGTAAAGCGATGCCTCCGTTAGTCATTCCTACCTCCCGATCCTCAGTGGCTCGCAGCATGTCACTTCTCGCCTCGGGCGCAAAGTGCGTCGCAAACGTGCAGGGCCGGCGGAACAGTTTCTCCGCGCACCCGCAGCGCAAACCTTCGACGTTGCAGGCAAACTGCGCGAATTGGGGCAATAGGCTACATTCAGGCGTTCAGATCGTGCGAGTCCAAACGACCGATGAGGATTCACGCCGGCCGCTTCGATCAGGGTGGCGACGGAGCTTCGGGCGGATTCGGGATGGCGTCGTCATCCGAGAACGTCAGCGCCGAACCATCGTACTGCACGGTGCAATGGCCATCGATACACGCAGCGGTGATCTGGTCGGCGATCGCTCGAGGCCCGCACGGGTCGCACGAGAATGGAATGTCAGCGCACATGTCACTCAAGAACTCGTCGTGGTCACTGAACGCAACGATGCCGCCAGCGTAATACTCGTCACCGTCGGAGCGCGTGGTCTGATAGCTACAGCCTGGACAACAGTTCGTTCCAATCTGAAGCTCGCAGTCCGCATCACTTTCGCACGAGGTGTAGTCCGACTCGAGCAAGTCGAGCGTACGGCACTGGCCCTCATCGCACATGGCGACCAGCTCATCGTGGCCTGGGGGGCACGCTAGCTCACCTGGCTCGACGGGCGACGAAGGGGCGCAGTCGATTCCCGCACACTGTTGATCTTGGAAGGACCTGTAGTCGACCACCGACATGGCTTCCCAAGGTTGGCTGTTGCAGTCGTCACAGCATCTCTGCGGCGCGAGGACACAGTCGTCTCGCGTGCTGCACTCGGCGCCTTCGGACTGCTCCGTCGGCGTTGATGGCGCGTCCTCGGTGGGCGCAGTAGTTTCGGCAGGCCCACTAGCGCTGTTGGAGTCTGCGTCTTCGGAGTCGATCGCCGCGTCGGGCGGGTTCGTGGCCGCGTCTTCGGAACCGTTCCCCCCAGACGCAACCTCGTCTCCGGAATCGTCGACATCCGCTGCGACGTCGGCGCCACCAGCTTGCAAACGTCCGATCCCCGAGTTGCCAGCGCGGCGGCAACGTCCCCCCGCACACGAACCCTGGTCGCATTGTCCGTCACTCTCACACTCTATGTCACACGACATCTCTATGCCGCAGCCTCCAGTGGGCACCAGACAACGAGCGTCGAACTCCGAACAGTTTGACGTGGTCTCGCACGTGCGCGAGCAAGCCCCACAGACACACGAGAGCGCTTCGGGGCATTGCTCGTCGCTCGTGCACTGAGAGAGGAAGTGTGTCTCGCTGCTCTCTACCGTGTCCGAACGACTGCAGGAGCTCGACAGCACCACCGAAAACAGTGTGACCAGGAACGACGCGGCAAGCCGCGCGGCAGGCGGCACGCGAGACGAACGTTTAGAGCGCAATGTGTTGTCCGACATAATAAACGACCTTCGTAGTAGTTTCCGCAATCCCCTCACGTTCGTTGACGGCGTCGACTCGGTTTCTGAGCTCACTGGCTCGCGCACGTGAACCCGCGAGGTGTTGTCTGACCTCCGTCTCCAGCGGGTGCCCCGGCCAAACGACGTAGGTGTACGTGCTTCCGCCGCTCTCGTCGGGAGGGGGTCGGGACTCCTCGTCACTCAAGCGCTGGCAAATGGTGCGGACGACAGCCTGAAAGTGATCGAACACCGCCGCCTCCCAGCCGTGGCCCGCCCCCAGCGGAACGACTAGCTCGGAACAGGTGAACACCGCAGTCCCATCGTCGTCCAATGTCGAGACGACGATGCGTCCACTCTCCACCAAGTGTTCCAAACTCGCTTCGAGTTCACGGAGCCAGCCCGCGGCGGCGTTCTCAGCGTCTCCTTGAAGCGACATCCGCTCAGCCAACTGAGCGACAGTGAGCGGCCCAAAGCGGTAAACCAACGTCCACACCAATGCGTGGAGCGCTGACGAATCGTCGTCTTCCGCCCGCGCGTCACGCAACTCGTCGTCCGAAAGCACGCGGTAGGTCGTGCTGGCGCCCACGCCCGTCGCAAACACCAGTCCGCTTTCCGTCAGATCGTGCACGACGCCGCGAACCAGCGCGGGCTCATCATAGTGAAAGCGTGTCAGCAGCCGCGCTCGCGTCGTCACGCCGTTGTCCCGCAGAAACGAATAGATCGCTTCCCACAACGAGCGCCCACGATCGGTCGAGCTCTCCGCCAGCCTTTGCACGCGGCGTTGGTAGGTGCGCAGCGCGACGCCGAACATGTCCGCGGCAACCTTGCGACTCACGCCCTGTTGTTCGAGCTCCCGCGCCAACTCGACGAAAACCTGACTCGCCACATGGGCAAGCGGCGCCCGCGCGCCGCCACTGGTAGCCAGCTGCGCGACCAGGACCATCGTTTGTTTCACCATCAAATCGATGAGCACTCGAACATCCATGTGTCGTTCCTTCTCGCCGCTCGGGTGCAGCAATCTTCAGCCTACCGTGAATCGACGGGCCGAGGGGGCGGCAGGAATGCCACCCCGTGAAACGACGGGCGCGTGCGACGGACTGGATGAGAGACTGATCGTCGTGGTCGGCGGTCATTGACCGCAGCGACTACTCACTCGGCGGCGCACACACGGTCGACTCGCCTGCGGTGACCTCGCCGCGCTCACACAACGTGTCGCAAGCCTTGTCCGCGACGAGGCCGTCGGGGTCGCAGAAGGCGACGCAGTAGGCGCCCACATCATCAAAGCCCAAACACGTGGCACCGGGCTCACACGCTTCACCCCCAACCGTGCAGGGTGAACCGACGGGCACGTCGCCAGCGACCGAGCAGCTCGGCTCGAACGCGCCGTAACAAGCCTGTCCGTCGGGACAGTCGGAAGCCAACGGATCACACGCGGGGCCGTACCCGGGTAAACAGAATGCAGGCCCCTCTTCCAAGCTCTCGGGATCAACTAGGCTGACCGTGCCCGTCGGGCAGAGGGTGGAGCAGGCTTTTTCGGCGGCGTCGTTCAGATTGCAGTACGGAGTACATACGAATCCGTCGTCCTCAGTGCTGCCAATACACGTCAGGCCCGGCAAGCAGTCGTTCGTCGCGTAACACGGATCCCCCTCAGCAACGCCGCCGTGGGCGGCGCAGTACGGTTCTAGATCGCCGATGCACGTCATGTGCTCGGGGCAGTCTTGGGCGTAGATGTCGCAGTCGATCGCCAGCTCGCCGAGCATGGGCTCGGTGGGCAACGGATCATCGGGCGTGCGGCGGCGCCCTAGGGTCGTGTCCATCGTCGCCAAGCCCAGCGCTTTTTCTTCGAACGAGGTCCAGCTGTAGTCCTCACGCGGGCGCTTGCCGAACACTTCGGCCCATACTGCGACGATGTCCATCATCTCGTCACTGACGGGCTGTCGGCTGACGATGGCAAACGCCGACTTGAACGCGCGCTCCTCTGCCGACGCGAGCTCTCGCTCGCCGTGGCGCGCGACGATGTCGTCCATCAGGATCTCGCTGATTCCGCTGGCTTCAATCGTGATCTGACCCGTCATGTCGTCGAAGTCGACGAACTCCGCGTCCTGCAGCAGCAAATAGACTGGCGGAACCTCTTCCAGCGGTATGAGGCCCATCAGATACAGCTCGAGCGGGGCGTAGTCCTTGTTGTTCACATTAGGCGCGAATGACCCGAGCAAGTAACGGAACCTGCCGTTGTCCTCAGGCATACACTCGTCGGGCCCCTGTCCCGCTGGCGTCGCGCACTCGAGTGTGGTCTCGTCGAAACCGCCAAGCTGACCGTGCACGCTAGTGTAACCCCAGTGGGAAGGGTCTTGATAATCCAAGCCGCTGCCGAAGCCGAAGCTAGGGTCGAAATCCACCGCCCAGTAGTGCAGGGTCTCGTGAAAGAGCGGCGGCAAGAAGCCCTCACCAGGGTTGTTGATGCCGATGGCGCCGCGCAAGCGCGAATAACCTTCGTAGGTGTAGTCGACGAACGGCTCGTCGATGCCGGTCCCTGGGATGTACGGCCGTCGCACCGTTTGAAACGCCGCTGCGGGCCCGCCATCGTAGCGTTGGTCACTCGCCAAGAAGAGAAAATCGTACTCGTCTACGTACTGCTCGAAGAACAGTTTCGTGGTGTAGCCGAGGGTGGGGCGAACGTCGGCTTGCCCCGAGTATGTCAGATAGGCCTCAACCTCTTCGGCTGCCAACTCGTCGACGATGTTGACGACGCCATTTACCTCTCGCCAACCCTCTGGCAATGGCGTGTCCGCGCCTTCGTCGACGTCGGCACCCAGCGTTCCGCCACTTCCGCCCGCGCCACTGACGTCTGGATCCGTCTCGGACGGAGCTCCGCCGCTGCCGCCCGCGCCACCTTCGGCGGCAGTCGACGACGAGCTGGTACTCCCCTGATCCGTTGATGCCCCGCTGCCCGCACCGTCAGTCGTCGTTGCCGTCGATGTCGTGGCAGTACCCTCGAGGTTGGTGGAACTCGTCGTGCTGCTGCTTGCGGCCACTTCACCGTCGTTTGCTGGTTCCGAGCCACCGCTCTCTCCGCACCCGCACGCCACCCACGCCCCAATCGTCAACCAGCCAACCCAATGCATAGCCATACAGTACCCTCTCGCACTCCATATTGGAGGAGTGATGTGCCGAGTTTGTCCAGCGGCGGGCGAACTGGATGAACATCGACGTGTGCAATTGTGTGCTAGGTCTCACTTCCCTCGCTGGTGAAACAAGCGCCATCAGATAGATCCAGATGTCGGGCGTGACGTGCGGCAACGACGTACACGTCATCCACGCAGTGTGTTAGAGGGCTCACCGCAGTCGCTATGACAGAGCCAAACGGGTTGCGACCTTCGCAGCGAGAACCACGTGGAGCAATCGCGGCCCATCAGGGCTGGTGCGCCCTCGTGCTCGCTGCAACGCCTGCACTTGTACTATGCACACCTTCCACCAGTACTCCGGAACCCGTACCCACGTCGACTCCCACCGCAAACGAAGCAGCCGACGAACGCTCGACGACATCCACCCAGCCCGCGACGACGCGCGACCACGCTTCGTCAGGCCAGGTCCCCATCTCGAAAGACGACCCACTCCAAGGCAGTTTCACACTCGAACAAGCGCAAGCGGGCATAGACGGCGCAGGTGAACTCGCCGTCGAGTTTCACACGTCGATGGGACAGATCGATTGTGAACTGTGGGCGGAGCGCGCGCCGCTCACCGTCGCCAACTTCGTCGGGCTGGCGCGTGGCAAGCGACCGTGGAAGTCGGAGTCGGGATGGATCACGCGACGCTTCTACGACAACACCGTGATTCATCGAGTCGTTTCCGGCTTCGTGATTCAAGGTGGTCGGCCCTTCGACACGGTGGACGGCGGTCCCGGCTACGTCATCCCCGACGAAAACTGGTCAGGCGCCAAACACGACGAGGCCGGCTTGTTGTGCATGGCCAACGAAGGCCCCAACACGGGCGGCTCACAGTTCTTCATCATGGCCGCGCGTAGCGCCCCGCAGCTCGACGGCAGCTACACGATCTTCGGCAGCTGTTTCCAAACCGACGTGGTCGACGCGATTTCTCGGGTGAAAGCCTTCGGCGAGCGCCCCGCGGAAGACGTCATCCTGAAGCAGGTCGTGATCAAACGCGCACCGCGATGGTGAGCGCCGTTGCCCTGTGACGGTTACATAACAACCCAGAAACTGACGTATGTGGCTGTCCGGCGGTGTCGCGCGGCGTGGTGCATGGGCGTGCTTGGCCGCAGGAAAGCGTAGGCTTGTAGCCTGCAAAGAAACTGAACTCTCGCCAGCCCGAAAGATTCAGGAAACGACGACAGCCGAACAGTGGTGGTCATGAATTTGGCCCTGGTGCTCAGCCAAGTACCCACCGACGTACAACTCGGACCGTTGGGTGACGAGGGCGACTTCCCCGTCAATCTGCTGTGGACGGTGCTGGCCGCCATCTTGGTGTTCTGGATGCAAGCGGGCTTTGCGATGGTGGAAGCTGGGTTCTCCAGAGCAAAAAACGTCGTCAACATCATGATGAAGAACTTGGCGGACTTCTCGTTGGGATCGCTGGCGTTCTGGGCAGTCGGCTTCGGCGTGATGTTCGGCGCGAGCTCGGGCCTGTTCGGCACGACCGGGTTCTTCCTGCACGGCTTCGAACAGGACGCCAAGCTCTACGCCTTCTTGCTCTTTCAAACGGTGTTCTGCGCCACGGCGGCCACCATCGTGTCGGGAGCGCTGGCTGAACGCACGCGGTTCGTCGCGTACATGCTGTCGAGCTTGGCGATAACTGCAATCATCTACCCAGTCTTCGGATCCTGGGTGTGGGGCAGCGCGCTGGCAGGCGGCGGCTGGCTCGAAGCTCCCGAAGGCGGCATCATGCAGCGATTCGGGTTACCGCCATTTCTCGACTTTGCTGGATCCACGGTCGTTCACGGCGTCGGTGCGTGGGCGGCGTTGGCGGGCGCCATCGCGGTCGGACCGAGGTACGGCAAGTTCGACCAAAACGGGCGCCCCAAACCGCTGCTCGGTCACTCGATGACGTTGGCAACGCTCGGCGGTTTCATCTTGTGGATGGGTTGGTTCGGTTTCAACGCAGGCAGCACCACCAGCGTCACTGGCTCGGGTACAGACCTCTTCGGCGGTTCGGGCAAGGCGTTCGCCCTGATCGCGGTCAACACGAACATGGCCGCTTGCGCAGGCACGCTGGGCGCGATGGTCGTGAGCTGGGGGCTCAACGGCAAACCCGACATCGGCATGTCCGTCAATGGCGCGCTCTCGGGACTCGTCGCGATCACGGCGGGCTGCGCGTACGTCACACCTGGATCCGCAGCGGGCATCGGCTTGATCGCGGGCGGGCTGGTCGTCGCGAGTGTCCTGTTCTTCGAACGTCGACGCGTCGACGATCCCGTCGGTGCGATCAGTGTCCACGGCACCTGCGGTGCGTGGGGCACGCTGGCCGTGGGGATCTTTCACCACGGCGGCTTCAATCTTCAACAACTCATGTCCCAGGCCGTCGGTGTGCTCGCGTGTTTCCTTTGGACGTTCACGATGGCCTCAATCACCTTCGCGCTGCTCAAAGCGACGACGGGAATCCGCGTTACCCAACAGCAAGAAATCGAAGGGCTCGATCTCAGCGAACACAGCGCTGAGGCTTATCCACCCGATCTCGGCCCGGCCACACTCGCTCCGCTGGGCATCCAACACAACTGAGACCACCATGGCCGCCACCCATTCCTCCAATCCCCCCGACAGAATCAGTGGATTTCACGCGGACGTTCACAACGCGAGCCTGGCCGAGTTGATTCAACTCGAGTGCCTGAGCGGCCAACGTGCTGCCTTCGAGGTCAGCTCAGGTAACCAGAAGGGACTACTCTTCTTCGCCAAAGGTCAGGTCTTCGACGCCCGCTTTGGTGCGTACCGTGGCATCAAGGCCATCGAAAAAATGCTCCAGTTGCGCGGCGGCGACTTCCGTCAAGTGGACGTCAACTGGTCACCCCGAGGCACGATCGATCAGCCGTGGGAGAGCCTGTTGCTCAAGGCCGCCTACGCGCATGACGAAGCGCAAATGCCCGCGTCAGGTGTACGAGGTGAAGTCGTCGAGTTTCCGAGAGCCGCACCCAACCTCACCGCTAGTTCCACAGACCAGCCAGACGAAACAGACGAGTTCGACGCGGAGTTCTTCATAGACATGGACGACGACCGACCAACCCCCGTCGATAGCGTGGCCAGCGTCGAGATCAATGCGGACGGCCAAATCGAAGCGGCGCGGGGCGACAGTGGAAAGCTACTCGACGCCGCAGCGTACGTGCTCAGCATAGGTGATCTGATCGGAAATACTCTGGCGCTCGGCCGAGTGCTCTCCGCGGAGGCCACCACGGAAACCGAGTGCTTCTGCGTGACGCGCCACGAGCGCGGCGGAGCGCAAGCCATGCGTGGGCCGAGCCAACAAGTGCAGAACATCCTGCAACGGGAGCGTCGACCATGAGCGGCGCGCTCGATTCGCTGAGCGACGTCCCGGGCGTGGTGGGCGCGTTTTTCGTCGACGAAAGCGACGCGATCGCCGCATCCAGCATGCCCGCCTACTTCGATGGCGCAGACATCGAAGATCTAGCGCCGCGATTGCGCGCGGTGTTGTTCGCCAGCTCCGAGATAGGCTTGCGCGGCAACGTCGAGCACTGCGTGCTGCGCTACCGCGACTATCACCTGCACATCCGTCGCGAACAACCAGGAAAGCTGTGCATCCTGACGGAGCCGCATGCCAACGTCCCGGCTTTGCGCATGGCGTGTCGGCTCGTCGCTCGTCGATTGGGCCGCGCTCCCGTCAGCTCCGGCTCCCCGGCTAGCCCTCCGCCTAGCAGCCGCAACTTCACGCCCCATCCGTCGACCGCACACTCACCGTTTCCGCCCCGTTTCAGCGCCCCGCCTAGTCCCCCGCGACCCACTCCGCCGACGCCGACGCAGCACACCCAGACGCAACTAACCCACACGCAGCAAACCCACACGCAGCAAACTCCACTCCCGCTCGAGCCAGCACCTGTTTCGGTAACCCCCGCCACCTTGCCGTCGAGTCACCGCACGGCGGCCCCCGAGGCACGAGGCATGCCCCAGGCGCCAACCTCCGCAGGGGCACCGAAGATCATCGTGTATCGCGGACGTCGTTATCAGGTTTGATGGTTACCTGCGGGCATCGACTTCATCCAAACGCGACTCGTGGGCGTTCTCTGACGAGGCGTGCGACGCCAGCGGCGCACACCATCAACATAGCGCCCCCGACGGCGATCAACCCTTCGTAACCGAGCCACGGTTCGAGCGGCGCGAGCCCCGAAGCACTGATCGCAAATCCCAAGTTGAAGAAACCCGCGCACAAGGCGGTAACCCGGCCGCGTTCGCCCGGCGCACACAAGTCGACACTGAGCGCAGCTGACGCTGGATACGCCATGCCGTGCGCCATACCAATCGCGGGCGCCAACAGCAGCATCCAGTTCGCCTGCAGCATTGCCACGATCAACATCGCCACCGCGTACACGACCAACGACAGCACCGTGGCGCGCGCACGCCCCAAACGATCAGGAAGCCACCCGAGCCCCAATCGTTGCAGCATCGCGCCAGCGGTGTAGGCCACGAAATACAGTCCAATCGGCTCTCCCGCTTGGGTCAAGCTCGCGGGGATGAACGTCTTCGACACCCCAACGCCGATGCCCACCGCAAGCGACGCGAGATACGCACCAGCCAACGGCCACGAACGCGGGATCGAAAATGCACCGCGATTAGGCTCGAACTCGGGCGCCCGCAACATCACCGCTGCGACCGTTGCTACGGCCGCATACCCAGAGCACAACACGAACACCAACGTCCAGCCGAAACCCGTGGCAATCCCCTCGGCGAACGCAGGCCCGATCGCGTTGGTCGTCAGCATTGCGATGCCGAAGTAACCCACGGCCTCAGCGCGACGCTCAGGCGGCGCCACATCCACGACCAATGTGCCGCCCGCGGCAAACACCATCGAGAACGAAAGCCCGTGCAGCGCACGCAATGCCAATATCCACACCTCGTGCTGCGCCCAACCGAACGGCGCGTAACTCGCAATCGCCAACAACAGCCCGGCGATCCACACGGGCCGACGACCGTAACGATCCGTGAGCATACCCACGAGCGGTACCGACAGCGCCCCGGTCAGCGCAAACGCACCGTGCGCGTTGCCGACCAGCGTCGCGTCCGCTCCCAGCTCGCTTATCAGGTACTTCGGCAGCGCAAACATCGTCGAGAACGCGTTGCCGTACGCAAACTGCACCACGAGCAGCAATACGAACGTCGTCGTGAACAGACGGTTCGCTGAGCTACTGGGTTCGGTCGTAGGTGGTTCCACTCGGCTTGCCTTTCAGGCCGGTGGAGGGCTGGACTACGCTCTCCACCAGGCTGGTGAGGAGAGCGTGCGGCGCAAGTTCAAACGCAGGCGTACGCTTCCCCACCAGAGGGAAGTACGATCCAAAGCTTGATTGCGACAGCCGCCATCAGGACGCGGAAGCTAACTCAGTTCTCTTGCGATGGCAAGTCCGCTCAGCACTTGCCTTGGCAGACTGCCTCGCAATTGTTCATCTGAACGTTGGTGCCCTCGGGCCCCGGGATCGCCTGAGAGCGCGGCGACAGCACTTCGGGCTGATTCCCGCAGCTCTGCATGCAGCGATTGATCGCCGCATTACATTCAGGCGTCCGCGCAGGCACCCCCGACGTGCAACCGACGAGCCCGACGAGGACTGCTCCCAAGAGCACCCGCTTCACGGCTCGACGAGTTTCACCACTTTCATGCGCAACCAATCTGCAAACGCTCATAGGCCCAGTGTAACTCACCGTCTTCAATTTTGTTTGATTGCCGCACTGCAGCTAGCGCGCCGCTAGACACTGCCCGACGTGACGCCGCAACCCCCCGAAAACTCCCATAGAGGGAGCCGCGCCTAGCCGCACCTCGACTCCCCAGGAAAAAATCGATCGCTCTGCGAAGAAATGACGAAACTCCCACGGAAGCGACTGACGGGCGTGTGACGAACGTCGTGTTTACATCGCACCCTCCGCGCCATATACTCGCCGTGCGATGAATCATCGGGGGCACGCAGCGCACTTTCTCACACGAGTCGATCGTTTGAACGCAGAGCACGCCGAGTTGGCGTTGGGGTTATACCGGGACCACGAGCTCGTAAAATACCTCATGCACCTGCTGCACGTACCAACCGACACTCCGCGTGTGGCGTTGGCGCTGGACGACACTCCCAAGGCTCCTCACGTCATCGTTACGCGAGAGGGCCGTTTCGTCACTTGTCTCGGGAAGGGGATGCGCGTCAAGGACGCAACGATCGTCAATCGTCGTTCACTCGACGAGGTGAGTGATCGTGCAGAAGCGTTGCGCAAAGTCGTGGCCAGCGCGCAGTCAGGTGGAACCAAGGAGCGGGACAGGCACCTTCGAAGGTTGCGGAAAGCTCGCGCCTTGCTCACGCGCGAAGAGTTCGAACACCTGCTCGAGTGGTCACCATTGCTCTTCGCGGACTACCTGAAGCGCGCGCTCGAAACGAGTGCGTATCTGGAGAAAGCGCTGGGATACTTGAAGACCGTGCCCCGCGTCGGTGCGCGGCACGAGGCGTTGCTGCGCACCTATTGCGAACGCAGCTGGGAGTTCCAGCACCTGGCGATGTTACTCGCCGCCGACCACCGCGGGTTGCAACATGCATTCGAGCGGGTCGATCGCAAAGCCGGAACCGATTCCTTGCATCGCACCTGGCTGATCCACGAACTACTGGCTACGTGTAATTGGGCTGGGATGTTTCGTGCAGCGGTGGCCGCAGCTTCAATGGCGGAGCTAATCGTTCCGACGCTGTTCAAGGAGCTCGAACGGAACGAGGTCAGCGCGGAACAACAGATCTGCAGCCTCACGGCGTTACATGCGACGCTGCTTCGCTGTCCCGATCTCGAGAGTCAGGTGCTGCCCGTTTATGAACGCTACTTGAAACGTAAAGGGGACGCGGGGACGCTGTTCGTGGCAAGCTGGGCCCAACTGCTCGAAGGCGTGTGGCGAACGCAAGCCCAAGGCTTGCTCGATCCCGTGGCGGCAGACTTCGTCGACAAGCTG
>CBFGUG010000092.1:0-31218 GCA_965651905.1 uncultured bacterium
GCCATGCCAGGCAATGCAGCGACGACATGGGGCGACGATCAGACCAATGTTCAGCACGCAGAGGGAGCCGCGCGGGCGCCGTGAGTTGCCTTCCCAGGCAAATCTAACCCGAACGAAGAGTCGACGCGTGGTGGACGGCGCGGTGCGAGCGTCAATCAGCGTTGGTGGGCTGCTTGGGTTACCAGACGCGAACGAAAGTGAAGCGGCCCGTGATGCCACGGGTGACCTCGTCGCCGTTGATGTCGATCAAGGTGTTTCTGGCATCGCCGTCGGTCTCGTACGCTAACCACAGGCCGAGCATGTTGTGTTCACCGTACGCGACGTTCGTGCCGATGCCGACTGGCAAACTGACGACGACATCGTCGTCGGGACCACGCGCCCCGTCGTTGAGCGCCAACGTCAGCTCGACTTGAGGACCCAGCTGAACGACGTCCGATAGGTAGAAGAACAATTGCAGACGATTGTAGAACGTGTCTCTCGCGAGATCTCGCTCGGAAACTCCGTCATCGTCCACGAGCTCGTCGGAAGCGAGCAGAGACTCGATGAAGCACTGGCCCCAATACTCGATGTACATTGGGCCTGCGTCGACGTACGCGAACAGCTGCGGAGCCATGAGCGTGTCGACGCGCATCTCGTTCGGGGCGAAGTTGAAGTTCACGCCGATCATGGGGACGAGTAGGCTATTGCCGATAGGAACTTCGACGCCGAGATCGAACGCGCCCGTTCCAGCCGTGGTCACGCGGATGTCCGTGGCGAGATCGATGCCTCCGACGTCGTGAGTGGCCCCGAACCAAATTAACAAGCCGCGTGTACTGCTGTCCAAACGGAACCAGCCGGGAATGTCGCGTGCCTCTTGCGCGGGCTCGGTGCGGAGTAACGGGATGACCTTCGCATCTGGAGCAGCGACGGGTGAGTCGGCGGGCGTGGTGGAGCCCGTAGTCGGTGGGGTAGGAGGCGTGGGTGGGGGAGGAGAGGTGGGTGGGGTAGGAGAGGTGGCTGCCGCGGCAGGCTGGGAGGTAGCGGGCGAGGCGGACGCATCGCCCGGCACTGAGGGTGAAGACACGTCGGCGGCAGCGGCAGGTTCCTCGGTAGTGGGGCCAGCTGGTGCAGACGTAGGCGCTGGTTCAGACGTAGGCGCTGGTTCGGTTTGGGCAAAACACGGCGCGGTGGCCACGACGCCGTATCCAGCGATACCGAGTCCGACGATACAGTTTCGAACGATGCGGTTCGGCACGATGCGGCTTGTCACGATATTGGGCCAAGGCTGAAGCATCCCAGGCCGAACGAGGAAGGAAGAAATCGTCATGCGCATTGGAGCTTCCCGAGATCGACGTTGAGGTCGCAGCCCCTGGTTGAAAGCGGCCTAGCCGGGCCAGTGCGCCTCCCCAGGGTTGCTGATTCGCCCGGCACATTCCCTCATTTCGTGGATGCTTTCCAGCCCTCGCCCCACCTTGCCGAGTTTATTTCGCTTTTCTGACGGGGGTCGCGTGGGCTCGAGCGCCCAGCTTGGTGGTCTCCGACTGCTCGATGGGTGCCTCGCTTCACCCGCGAGATCGCGCGAGATACGCTCGCCAACCGCCGTACTGGCTGATGTTCTCGGCTTGCTCGATCGCCAGGCCTTCACACAGAAAACCTTTGACCCACCTGCCGTCGGCCAGTTCGACGTTGCCGATGCACATCGGGTGGGGCACCTGCTCCGTGAACCTGCCGAACGCCGCTCGACACAGACCGTACACCTCGACTTCGACCTGGGTGCCGCCTCGTGCGACCCGCGCCAAGCCGGGTTTCGCAGGGGTCGTGTTTTGGAGTGAGTACAACTGATAACTACGCGCCGTCTGCGTCGCTTCGAGGAAGTCGGCGTCGAGTTCCTGTAGTTGAAAGTGCAATGGCTCACCGCGCAAATGCGCACCCACTACCGCTAGTTCGACCAGTGGTAAGCTGCCCGGGTGGGCAACTAGCGTGCTTTCGTGTACGGCGTTATGTGTGTTGCCGACTCGCGCCTGCTGACGGTCGTGTAAATCTCTGGCGATTACTGCGAGCTGGGCGTCGTGAAACGCGGGCGCCAGCAGCGTGGCGCCGAACGGGAGTCCGTTCGATTTGAAGCCCGTGGGCACGGCTATGCCACACAGGTCGAGCAAGTTCACGAAGTTCGTATAGTGACCCAAGCGGCTGTTGAGCTCCACGGGGTTCGCCACTACTTCGTCCACTCGGTACTGACTTGGCGCCGTAGGTACCAGCAAGAGTTTGATGCTCTCGAACGTCGGAGCCGTGAGCTTGCGCAACTCCGCCAAGCGCCACTGGGCTTGATAGACAGCGGTCGCGCGGTGTTCGCTTCCCGCAGCGATGACCTGTCGCACGGTCGGATCGAGCCCGGCCGCGTCGGCCTGCACGTAGCTCCCCACAGCGGCCGTGCGTTCGGCAACCCACGGACCCGAGTAGAGCAATTTGGCCGCTTCGAGAAATGGCGCGAGATCGATCTCGTGGGGAGTTCCGCCGAGCGCTCGCAGTTGCTCGACTACTGACGCAAACGCGGCACGCGACTCGTCGTCGCCGTAGAACTCCAGTTGATCGGCTCGTGGCACGCCGAAGCCAAACGCTTGCGGTTGGCGACGCAACGCTCCCGCAGTGGGCGGCGCGCTGCGGGAGAACGGATCGTTCGGATCTTCACCCGTCATCTGTCCCAATACCAGCCACGCGTCACCGACGTTGCCCGCGAACACCGAGACGCAGTCCAAGCTCTTGCACGCGGGCACTACGCCTTTGGCGCTCACCCAGCCACGCGTGGGCTTGAGCCCGACGACGTTGTTGAACCCCGCAGGGACGCGCCCCGAGCCCGCGGTGTCCGTTCCGAGCGCGAAGCTGACCATGCCCAGCGCGACGGCCAAGCCCGAGCCCGAGCTGGATCCCCCACTGATGTAGTCGTCGTCGAATGCGCTGCTGCAGACGCCGTAGGGCGAACGAGTGCCTACCAAACCCGTCGCGAATTGATCGAGGTTGGTCTTGCCGATGAGAATCGCGCCCGCCTGCTCTAGGCGCTCGACGCAGGTAGCCGAACGCTCACTGACGTAGGCGAAGCCCGGGCAGGCTGCGGTGGTCGGAAGTGCCGCGACGTCGATGTTGTCTTTGACCGCGTAAGGGATGCCGAATAGCGGCAACCGTTCGCCCGCTGCGCGGCGCGTTTCTGCCGCTTCGAGCTGCGCCAGCACCTGGCGTTCGTCGAGGCGTTCAATCCAAACGTGCTTGTGTTCGAAACGTGCCGCGTGCGCGACGACCTGCCGCAAGACCTGCGTCGGGTCACGGCGCTGGTTCGCGTAATCGCTCAGAAGTCGTTCGATCTGAAGATCAGCGGTTTCGATCGGGGCAATGGGCATGGTCAGGTTCCTGTGCCGCATCCCTGGGAGAGTCACCTAGGCGTCCGGGCTGGAGCGGCAAATGGGTTGGGAGGTTGCTTGGATGAGGGCGGCAGATGCGTTTACGACTGCGGCCCTTTCTGGATGGTTTCGCGCGCGCCTTTCGAGCTCAGGGTTCGATCACCGCGAGCACTTGGCCGGCCTTGACCGCAGCGCCGGGCTCGGCGCGGAGTTCGACGACCGTGCCCGCGCTCGGCGACTCGACGGCGATCTCCATTTTCATCGACTCGAGTACTAACAGCTCTTGGCCCGCGTCGACCTGATCCCCCACTTCGACGGATAGCTTCCACACGCTGCCGGGGACCGCCGACATGGCCGCTTCGCAGCCGTAGGGGACCGCGTCTTCATCGGGAGCAGCCGCAGCGTCGTCCGTCGAGAAGTTGAGCTGCCCCGTGTCGACCCAGCGCTGACGTTCGGCGGCGAACGCCGCGTGTTGCTTGCGCTTGAACACTTCGATGCTGTCTCTTTCGTCCTCGAGGAAGCGGTTGTAGCTCGCGAGGTCGAAGAGCTGATCTTCGGTTGTCAGCGAGTAACGTCCAGCCGCGAAGGCGTCGCGCATTTCCAGAAGTTCTTCGTGTTCGACCGGGAAGAAACGGATCTGGTCGAAGAAACGGAGCAGCCAGGGTTTACCCTCTTCGAAATCCTGGGTGACTCGGAAGCGGTTGTACACCTGCAACGTGCGCCCGACGAACTGGTAGCCGCCCGGACCCTCCATTCCATAGATGCACATGTACGCGCCGCCGATGCCCACAGCGTTCTCAGGCGTCCAGGTGCGCGCGGGGTTGTACTTGGTGGTGACCAGTCGGTGGCGCGGATCGATCGGCGTCGCCACGGGCGCACCCAAATAGACGTCGCCAAGCCCGAGCACCAGGTAACTCGCGTCGAATACGATCTTGCGTACCGCTTCGACATCGTCGAGCCCGTTGATGCGCCGGATGAACTCGATGTTCGAAGGCGCCCAGGGAGCGTCTTTGCGCACGAGCTGAGTGTACTTGCGGATCGCGAGTTGCGTAGCCTCGTCGTCCCACGACAGCGGCAAGTGTACGATGCGCGTAGGCACCTTCATGCAGCTGACGTCCGGTAGTTCGTCTTCGGCTGACGTCAGTAGCTCGAGCAGCGCGTCGCGCGAGAGACGACCACTGTCGTAGTGCACCTGCAGCGAACGGATGCCTGGCGTGGTTTCGATGATGCCCGGCGGGTTCTTTCGAGCGAGCCACTCCATTAGCGCGTGAACGCGGAAGCGCAGGTTCAAGTCGAGCACCATGGGGCCGTACTCGACGAGCATGAAGTCGTCGCCACACGGACGGTACTGCACGGCTGGCGTCGTGGCAGTTGCTCGCCGCGCGTCGAGTCGTGCATCCGCGCGCACGCTGGGATAGTCCAAAATGCTGATGGGTGCGCTTCGGGTTTCGCCCAGGGGTTCGCCCTTTGGCGGCGTGCGCGTTTCGATGCAGTGAGTTTGTTCTCGCTCGATCTCGACGGCGTCGCTTTGTTCGACGGCAACGAAGCGAACGCTGTCGCCGGGGCTGAGCTGTCCCAGCTTCCACAGATCCGCTCGGATCACGGTGGCTGGGCAGACGAAACCGCCGAGGCTCGGTCCGTCGGGGCCGAGGATGATCGGCATGTCGCCCGTGTAGTCGATCGCTCCGAAGGCGTAGGCGCAGTCGTGAATGTTGGAGGGGTGCAGACCCGCTTCGCCGCCGTCCGCGCGAGCCCAGCTCGGTTTCGGGCCTATCAGGCGCACGCCCGTCCGCGCCGAGTTGTAGTGCACTTCCCACGACGTGGCGAAGAACGTCTCGATGTCCGCTTCGGTGAAGAAGTCGGGAGCCCCATGCGGCCCGTAGATCACGCGAACGTCCCATTGATTCGACAGCGTCGGTCGCATCATGACGTCGAGTCGCCTCGGTTCGTCGAGCGGCCGATTCGCAGCGTTCGGCGCGGCGTTCGAACCAGCATTAATCTGAAGCACGTCGCCCAGTTGCAGGGTGCGTCCCCCGTGGCCACCGAATCGACCCAACGTGAAGGTCGATGCGCTGCCCAAATATTCGGGAACGTCGAATCCCCCGCGAACGCACAAGTAACTGCGCGCTCCAGGTCCGTCGATCTTGCCGAACTCGAGCCGCTGCCCGGCGGAAATCTCGACGGGTTGATACAGCGCGATCGGCCGGCCGTCGAGCTTCGGCTGCATGTCTGCGCCAGCAACGCACAAGGTTACGGACTGGTGAAAGCGCAGCGTCGGGCCAGCCATGGTCATTTCCAGGGCAGGGGCGCCCGCTGGGTTACCCACCGTGCGATTGCCCAAGCGTAATGCCAGTGAATCCATCGGTCCCGACGGCGGGATGCCCACGTTCCAATAACCCGTGCGACCCGGGTGGTCTTGAATCGTGCTGAACATGCCAGCGCTCAGCACTTCGATGCCCGTGAGCTTGGGCTTCAGAGATGACAAGCTGCGGGTGGTGGTCTTTCCAGCGACGAAGTCCTCGCTTTGCAGGATGTCTCGCAGGTACGCGAGATTGGTCTCGACGCCTGCGATGCGGGTGCGACCGAGCGCTTCCAATAGCTTGACGCGAGCCGCGTCGCGGTCGACGCCGTGCACCATCAACTTGGCGAGCATCGGATCGTAGAACGGGCTCACTTCTACCCCCGTAGCTACCCAGCCGTCGACCCGCAGTCCCTCGATGTCGGACGGAAACTCCACCGCGGTGAGCAAGCCGCAACTCGGTCGGAAGTTGTTGGCGGGTGATTCAGCATAGACACGCACCTCGATCGAATGTCCGCCGGGTGCCTGGTGCGTCTCTGAGAACGTGCTGAGGTCGGGGGGCGTGCCTCGTGCGGTTTCGATCATCCAGCGCACGATGTCGACGCCAATTACCTGCTCGGTGACGCCGTGCTCCACCTGAAGTCGTGTGTTTACCTCGAGAAAGTAGTATTGCTTGGTGTCGGCGTCGTAGATGAACTCGACGGTGCCTGCAGAACGGTAGCGAAGACTCTTCGCGAGGTTGACCGCCGCTTCAGCCATGCCCGAGCGCACTTCTTCTGGAAGGTTCGGTGCGGGGGCTTCTTCCACGACTTTCTGGTTGCGGCGTTGGGCCGAGCAGTCGCGCAGGCCCAGCGCCACGACGTCGCCCAAACCATCGCCGAAAATCTGCACCTCTACGTGGCGCGCGCGCGTGATGAACTTCTCGATGAAGACGCCCGCGTTGCCGAAGTTGTTCTTCGCCAAGCGCGTTGCGGAGTCGAAGGCGTCCGCCAGCTGCAACGCAGACTCGCACACCGTGAGGCCGATCCCGCCGCCACCCGCGGTGCTCTTGAGCATCACGGGGTAGCCGATGTTCTCCGCTTCTCGTTTCGCGCGCTCTTGATCTTGCAAGAGCTCGGTTCCGGGGAGGAGGGGAACGCCCGCCTCGGCAGCAATGGCACGCGCTTCGTGTTTGAGACCGAACGCTCGGATCTGTTCCGAGGTTGGTCCGATGAACGTGATCCCTGCGGACTCACAGCGCGCTGCGAACTCGGTACTTTCGCTGAGAAAGCCGTAGCCAGGAAAGACGGCGTCGGCGCCATGCGCCTGGGCGGCAGCCAACACCTTCTCCACGTCCAAGTAGTTTTCGCTGGCGGGGCCGCCGCCCAAGGGGATTGCGATGTCCGCCTCTTTCACGTGCAGTGACGAGGCGTCGGCAGACGAGTAGATCGCCACCGATGAAAGGTTCATCGCCCGGATCGTGCGGATCGCTCGACAAGCGATCTCGCCGCGATTGGCGATCAGTATTTTCGAGAACACGATGATTCGAATCGTACCGAGTTGAACGAATGCATGTCCGAGGAAATCGCCAGATCTACTGCGGATCCCACACGAGCATTTCGACAGGCGTGGGGTTGTACGCGTTGCATGGATTGTTCAGCTGCGGGCAGTTGGAGACGAGCACGAGCACGTCCATCTCGGCGCGTAACTCGACGTAACGCCCTGGCGCGGAAATGCCGTCCTCGAAAGTGAGTCCACCTTCGGGTGTGACGGGCACGTTCATGAAGAAGTTGATGTTCGACGTGATGTCGCGCTTGTTCATGTGTGGTTGGTGTTTAGCCAACTCGAGCAGGAAGTTGTCGCGGCAGTTGTGCATGTACTTCTTGTCGATGGCGTAACGCACCTGGTTCGATTCGGCCGCGCACGCTCCGCCCAGGGTGTCGTGACGGCCGCAAGTATCCGCGATGATCGTCATCAGCGTGTTGCCATGAAGGCTCTTCAACTGCGTGCCTGTCGTCAGGTAAACTTTCCCCTGCTCGCGTATCGTGTCGGTCGCGCTGTAGCGGTCGGTGGGATCGTGGGCGTTGTAGAACAACGTGTCCACGGCCTGGTTTCCTTCCAAGTCGAGGATACGAAAGATTTGGCCTTTCGACAGGCGTTTACTCCAGCCGCGCCCTGCTACTACGATCTCGCGGAAGCTGGCGTCATTCGGATCGAGTCGGCTTTCGGTCAATTGGGTACTCACGTTCGCCTCCTCGCTCACAGCTGGTATTGCTCGGTCAGGGTGAAGCCGCGCTCGTTCTCGGGGCACGACGTCCGACAGGGGTCGTCGGCTGCTACGGGATCCGCCACGTAGATCGTCAGCGCGAGCGGCTTGGGAGCGTAGTTGGGCGCGGGATCCCAGGGGTGGGGGGTGTTGGAAAGCACGGTCAACACGTCCATCTCTGCACGCAGGTCCACGCTTTGCCCTGCTTTGGCCTGACTTTGCCAACTCAACTTGCCGTCGGCATCGGGTGCGGCTTTCACGAAGAAATTGACGTTGGGCACGATGTCTTTGTCACCCAAGCCGTACTTGCCGAGCTCCGTCAGGAAGTTGTCCCGTGTGTTGTGGTGATAATCGTTGCGCAGCTCCTGGTACGTGCCGATGCCGTACTTCTGCTCGCTGAGCTCAGCCGTCATGTGCCCGGTCACGGTGTCGTGCCAACCGCAACTGTCGTCGATGATCGAAAACAAGACACGCCCCATGTCCGAGAACAGCACGTTGCCGACGGTCAAGCGCGCGATGTGTTGCGCCTTCAACGTGTCGGGCATGTTGTAGCGCTCGAGCGTGAGTTGCGGGTTATAGAACAACGCTGCAGGCGTCGCGCCTCCCTCTACGTCAGTCAATCTCAAGACTTGGCCGCGACGGATCACGCGCGACCACATTTGTCCGCCACGCAAGCTCTCGCTGAGCACGAGGCGTGTCGGGTCCGGGTTATTGGGCATTTCGTCACCTCCGAAAACCGATTCACCTGTGATGAACCGGGCTCGAGCGACCAGGTCGTCCTGGCCAACGCCCTGTTGCAAAGCCGGGCCGTCCCAGCAGGGCAACGCGCTTTTTCGCGCGGAAGGGAGCTTGAATCAAGCTGAGTTTCCGTTGGGTTTCGCCCAAACGGATTGGCGCGACTCGTTGATTGGTGTCAACCGCGCCGAAGCGCTCAGGCCGTCGCGGCCTGTAGCAGAGCAGCTTCTTCGTCGACATGCCCGCCGTGGATCAGCTCTTCGAGGCGTCGTTTGGTTGCCAAGAAATGGCCCGACAGACACTGTTCGTTGGAGCGCGGCCTCGAAACCGGCACGTCGATCACCTCGAGCACGCGGCCAGGGTGAGCGCCCAACACCACGATGCGATCAGAAAGGTAGATCGCTTCGTCGAGGTCATGGGTGATGAAGAGCACGGTGACGTCCACGCTTTCCCAAATCTTCAACAAGTGGCTCTGCATGCTGGCGCGGGTTTGAGCGTCGAGGGCGCCGAAAGGCTCGTCCATGAGCAGAATGCGCGGTTCGTTGGCCAGCGCACGCGCGATAGCAACGCGCTGTTTCATGCCGCCTGACAACTGCCCGGGATAATGGTCGGCAAACTTGGCCAGCCCCACGAGCTCCAACCACTCGTCGGCTTGGCGCTCAGCCGTGCGCTTCTTGACCCCCTTCATGCGCATGCCGAACATGACGTTGCGGCGCACGCTGAGCCACGGAAACAGCGTGTAACCTTGAAACACCATGCCGCGCTCGGAGGAGGGGCCAGTGATCTTCGTGCCGTCGATGCACGCTTGCCCGGAAGTGGGGCTATCCAGCCCGGCAATGATCTTGATGAACGTGGACTTGCCGCAACCCGACGGCCCGATGACAGACACGAATTCTCGCTTGCGTACCTGCAAGTTGATGTCGCGGAGCGCCGTGATGGGTCCCTTGGCACTGTCGAAGCGCCGCCCCAGGTTGTCGACGTCCAGCACGACGGGCCGCTCTGCGATCTCGTCGAAGCGTTGACGGACATCGTCGGTGAGGTGCTTGTAGCTGGGTAGTTCGAGTCGATCGCTGAGATTCACGAGGCCTCCACGGATGAGGGCATGGCAGGAGCTGTGGCTGGTTGCGGGGGGCTTCCGAACACGCGCCCCACCCAGCGTGATAGCTTGGTGCTGCCGCTTTCCCAGGGGAAGAGCTGTCGTCCGAGCCACGCGAGGAACTGATCGAACACCAGCCCGATGATGCCGATCATCACGATTGCCGCGTAGACGTTCTCGAAGTTGCGATACCGCTGCTGCTGATAGATGAACGCGCTGATGCCCGATTTCTCGCCGATTAGCTCTGCGACGACCAGGTACGTCCAAGCCCATCCAATCAAGATGCGAACGTCACGAAACAGATTTGGCAAAGCGCTGGGGATGACGACGTGGAACAGCAACTGACGATTGCTCGCGCCGAGCGTCTGCGCGGCTTGCAACAGCGACTTGTCGACTTGCCGCGTGGTGTTGCTCACCACCAGTACCATCTGAAAAAAAGTGCCGATGAAGATGATCGTCACCTTGGGGGCGTCCTGCAGGCCGAACACCGCAACCGCCAAGGCTCCGAAGACGGGCGCGGGCATGTAGCGGATGAAGTCGACGAACGGCTCGACCAAGCGCGAGACCAAAGAAAAGGTTCCCGATAGGATCCCGAGCGGGATCCCGAACATGGCCGCGTAGAGGAAGCCCCAGAATATGATCTTGCAGCTGTGCAGCAGGCTCTCGTGGAGCCAGTAATCACCCCGCCGCTGTGGTTCTGTGGTGAACGCCGTGTAGAACGCTTCAGCAACCTCGTGCGGCGCTGGTAGATAAATGGGGTTGGCGCGTTTACCTTCCGCCAATTGCGCGCCGGCTGCGGCGAGCTCAGCGTTGCGGGCGGCAAACACCTCGCGTTCGACGAGCTGCCCCTCCGCTACGTACGCGTAGTCGCCTGCTACCGAGGTGTCTCCAGCGTCCGTTACCTCGACCAACGGGTGCCAGATGAAGGGCACGTAGCTGATCAGACACCAAAACAAGAGTGGGATGGCAAACGCCAGCAAACTGAGCCACAGCGTTGCCGCCTTCGGCAGTGGCTCTCGAACGACCATCCAACGTTGGGTCATGGGTGTCTGATCAGCCTCATCATGTGTGGTTCAGGCAGACGGGCGGGCGACACTCTCGCTCGCCCGTCTTACAGGGTTCGGTGAAGCGGGGCGGGAGGTCATTCTGCGTTTGCGGGTTTGGCTTCGGTGCCTACTTCCTTCGTGGTCTTGGCGCTGCCTTTGGCAAGTTCCTCCACCAGACTGGAGTCTAGATACTCGTCGTATTTCATCGGCGCCTTGTACACGTCGTTGTCGACCTGGAACTTGTCGACGACCTGAGACGAGTAGTAGATCGACTCGAGAGTATCGCCCTTGGCGAAGTGTTTCTGATTGCCTTCGAGTCCGAGGAAGAAGGTGCCCGCCATCAGCTTCTTGTACTCGTCGGCTTCGAGCCCCACGCGCGCGCCCATGATTTTGGCCGCCTCGTCCAGGTTCTTCTCGTCACTCACGAAGTCGGCGATGCGCATCCACACCTTGGTGACCTTCATCCAGTCGTCACGGCGCTCGCTCAAGCTCTTGGGGTTGACCGCCAGCACGTCGTAGATCACGCCAGGCACGTCGGCCGAACTGAATACTGCCTTCGACCCTGCGACTTCTTTCAGGGCCTGACCGCTGTTCGGCTGCCAAGCGACGATCGCGTCCACGCTTCCGCTCTTGAGTGTCTGTGGCGTTTGGTCGGTGGGAACGTTGACGATACTGACGTCCTTGTCAGTCAGCTTGACCGACTCGAGCGCGTTCATCAGCAACAGGTGGCTCACGAAGCCGATCTCGACGCCAATCTTCTTGCCCTTGAGAGCTGCCACGTCGGCGATGCCTGCTTTGGCGACGACCATGTCGTTACCGTTACTGTAGTCGTTGATCAGGATGGCGACGCTCGGAGCACCGCTACTGCCCGTGACCAATGCGTCGCCGTTCGTCATGGCAACCGCGTCGACCTTCTTAGCCGAGAAAGCTTCCATCGACGGGACGTACTCGAACCATTTGAAGTCGACCTCTACGCCTTCTTCCTTGAACCAGCCTTTTTGAATGCCGATGTCCCAGGCAACCCAGCCAGGCCAATCGCTGTAGGCTATCTTGAGCGGGCCGCTATCAGTGGGCGTCTTTTCGGCGGCCTTGGACGTCTTGCCTTGGGCGGTCGTATCAGCCGCTTTGGCGGTGGGATCTTCCTGTTTGGTGGGCTTTGGGGCTTCGGTCTTGCTGCATGCTACCTGCAGTAGCGCTAGCAACAGCGCGATCGCGCAAAGATGACGTTTCATTGGGAACCTCGCTTGACGACTTGGTTTCGGCGCCGACACTGGCCGCCTGGTTGTTGCCTGACTGTTTCGCGCGGACGACGCCAGGGACCGCCCCCGCAGTTTGTACGCTACCTTGCTCATGTATGCTGCTAATGAAACCATCACGAAACGATATTGACTTGCTGCCCTTGTTCGAAGTCGTGCCCGCGCGTCGCTTGAACCGCGCGCGAGTTCTGTATGCAAAGGCAGCTGTCGCCTCCCGCGACGAAGCGACCTGTGAATGACTCGAATACTCCAAGAGACTTCGGTTCTAGTGGTGATGGCGTTGCGCGAGGAGGCGGCGACGCTGTTCGAACGAGTTTCAGCAACGACGGTTTTTACGGGCGTCGGCAAGGTCAATGCCACATACGCGCTGACTCGGGCATTGGCTAATCTCGAGAGTGCTGGTCGGAGACCGTCGTTGGTCGTCAACTTCGGGACGGCTGGTAGTGAACGATTTGCAAGTGGTGCACTGGTTGAGTGCTGTAGGTTCATGCAGGTGGACATGGACGCTCGCGCCCTGGGCTTCGAGTTGGGGCGAACGCCTTTCGACGACGCGCCTGTGGTGATTGAGTTTCCCCGGGTGTTCTCCCAGTTGCCCGAGGCAATCTGCTCGAGCGCGGACCGTTTCGATGTCGGGAGAACTGGAGAACACCCACGCGAGATCGTCGAGATGGAAGCGTTCGCGCTCGCAAAGGTGTGCAAGCGCGAGAGTCTGCCGTTTGCTTGCGTCAAGTACGTGTCCGACGGTGCGGATCACGCCGCCGCCCAGGACTGGCACTCGAGCTTACCGATCGCAGCGCAGCGTTTTCGCGAGCTGTACGATCAGTTGACGGGCAAGTGATACATGGTGCGGAGGGGCGGCGCGCGTGAGCGAGTTGCGCAGTTGGCGGCTAGCGCGTCTTGCGCATCAGTAGAGGACCAGTCTCCAGGAGTCGAACGTGCCAGCGTCACCAATCCACGTGTCCAACACCTCGAGCGTCCAGGTTCCCGACGGGATGTACCCATCTGGGAAGTCGTCGGGATCGAGGAATGTGGCTAGTGGCACGAATGGAGTGAACTCCCCAGTAAACGGAGCGTAGGCCAACTGCACCGCCTCCGCCGCGTCGTCTGTGAATACAGTCCCATGAAGGTTGTCTCCGCTCGGATCATTGTAAGCGTAGGAACCGTCGAAGAGCATCACGCGAGTGCCATCCGGGCCAACTAACGTCACGTCTAGATCCTCGACCCAAGGATGGGTAATGTTTACTTCCACCACAACCCTAGTGAGCGTGGTGATGCTGGCAGGGACTTCCAACGTGGAGCTTGCTGGTAGCGCTGCTGGGATGTCGTCGCCGAGACCATCTGGGACGGCAGTATCGACCTGCGCCGTTTCACTGTACGTTGGGAGTTCACATATGCCCATTGGGACCCCAGCCGCGATGAACGGTCCGAGGTCCGCGTCATCGGCGTGGGGCAGACATTGCGCCGCGTAGTTGCAGTCGGTTCCACCCACCTCGCACCACGTTCCGCAAACCCTTGCGTCGTCGACCGTGACTCCACATCCGAGCCCACCAAGACACTCATCGTCTAAGGTGCATGCGGTGCCGACTTCTCCCGTCGCATACTGCGGGGCGCAATAGCTGTACTCGTTCCACACGACGCAAGTTTGGCCGGCGCCGCAGCTCATGAAAGGCGTTTCGTTCGACGTCGGATCACGCGGGTCACACCCACGAGCGCAGATGCCGGGCTCACCCCACGTGCGTGGGATGCAGCCGCCGTTCACGTTGGGGCAATCGTCGGCGGTGTAGCAGTAAGGGACGCACACACCGTCTTCTTCCGAGGCGTAAGACAAGCATTCGCCAGCGGCGCAGCTGTACGGGTCTGGGGCGCACTGGTTGCCTTCGGTGGCTGCGCCTTCAGGAACGCAGCCCAAAGTCCCGTCGGATTCGTCGATCACGGCGCACCTGTCGCCGTCCTCACAGCCGCACTGTGTGATCGGATCACACGTGTCCTGCAGATCTGGGCACGTCGTGCTGGGGTCACAGTAGCCAATTTCGCGATCGACCGCGTACGACGCCGGAGTGTAAGCCGTACAGGTTCGTCCGCCTCCGCAATCGTCCGAGCCTACTTCGCAGTTTCTGGCGCAGCTTGGACCATCGGTGAACAGCACACACGCGAACCCAGGTGCGCAAGCGAACAGATCGGGAGCGTCGGTGGTGCCGCAGGGGTCACCCGAGCGACCGTCCCCAGCGGGCGCCAAGCAGAAACTCTGCCCGCTCTCGGCGCTGTAACAGTTGCTGCCCGCCGCACAGCCCACGTAGGTGCTGTCTTGCAGGGCAGGGTTTACGGGATCACACGTGCGCGTACAGCCGAAGATGCCTGGGACAGGGCCCGTATCAGTCTGGCCCTGGATACACGCAGCGTTCTCGTCGGCTGTGCACGACGCGTCGTCGCCGTCGCAGAACGCACTGCACACGCCGAACAAACACAAGTAACCAGCTTGGCACTCCTCGATGTACTGGCATGGTTCACCTGGAGCGCGTGTGCCCTCGGCGACGCAAGCCGTTTCTCCCGTCGAGAAGTCACCGACCGTACACATTTGCCCTTCATCACAACCGCATTGAGCGTAGGTGTTGCACGTCCCTAGCTCGGGCAAGTCACAGGGGTCCGTGGGGATCCCGCCCTCGGCGTCGTCTGTGACATCATCGTCCGTGTCATCGTCGTCCACGACGTCGTCATCCGCGACGACGTCGTCATCCGTGATGTCGTCGTCATCCGTGATGTCGTCGTCATCCGTGACATCGTCGTCAGTATCGTCATCTGCGTCGTCGGGCACCGAAGCGTCGACGTCGTCATCGAGCTCTGAGGGGTCGTCGGAGTCGTCGTCCGTGACGTCATCTTCGGCGGGGTCGTCATTCGGGGGTTCGTCGGGGCCATCGTCGTCGGTGTCCTCGTCGTCGTCCGTGACGTCATCGTCGGTGACGTCGTCGTCAGCATCGTCCGGGTCTTCGTCGTCCGTCGCATCGTCGTCGCTGTCGTCATCTCCCTCGTCGTCCGTGGGATCTTCGTCGACCGACGCGTCGCTCTCCTCGAACGCTGACGGATCAACCTCGTACTCGTCTGCCCCCAAGATCTGCGCACAGCCGCTCGCAGCCATCAGTACTATCAGACTCGTCAGTAGGTTTTTCATCAGAAGCTGCCCTCCATGCCGAGATGCCCGAGGCCGATCTGCGGACGAACGCAAGGACTGTCCGCGCAGACCCTAGACGCCTGCGAAGGTGACTCTTCGGCGGTGAGCAAGAAGTAGATGCCCGCGCCCACACCCACGAGACCAACCGCAAACCCTATTGTTGCGATGTTGCCGTCTCGGCTGAGCGAATCGATGTCACTCTGACTGCCCGAGGGGCACGAGCCGCTACGACAGCGGTCATCCAGATCGCTCTTGGTGCCGAGGGCGGACGCTCCGAAGTAACCGCCAACCCCGAGTCCCACAGCTCCCACTCCGAATGCGATGTACGCAGGGACCAGGTTCTTCTTGCTTGCGGGCGGTGGCTCGTCGGCGATGGGAGCGGCCGGGGGCGGCTCCGCATTGGGCACTGCGGTGAGTACCAAAGTAACCTCACCTTGCCCGCCCGGCGTCAGGTTTACAGACGACTCTGCGGGCTCCAGTCCTTCACCACTGGCGGTCACTCGACGTTCACCCGGGTCCGTTGGGCGAGCGGCCCCAAGCAGTGCGTCGCTGACGGGTTTGCCGTCCACGGCAACTTCGAACACTGCTCCTTCGGGGGCTTGCACGTGAATCACCAGACTCGCCAACCGCGGCGTGTAGGCTTCCAACAACTGTTTGGCTCGAGCTTGGGCGTTCACGAACGCAGGCGGCGCATCTGGCCCGAGCTGTTCACGCACGACTCGGTTCAGCAGCTCCGTGCCTTCTACCAGCTCACCCACTTCGCACTTGCAGTAGCCGAGCTCGGTTAGAATCGTTGGCGCGTGATACAGCTGCTCCGCACGGCTGAGCGGGTCGATGGCTTCCGCACAGTTGCCCTCGATGGCCAGCGTCACGCCTTGCGCCCCGAGCGAACGAGCCGCTGCGATGTCTTCGGCCGACGGTTGGCCGTCGTCACTCGTGGTCTGGGCGCTGGCCACCCCGGCCCAGCCCAGCAGCAACGCGAAACCAATGATGCCGAGCCGCTTTTTTCCAGCAGCTACAGCGGCTCTGCCCTTCCTGTCGAGACTCCGACTACGCATGGCGTCGGACTCTATCAAACTTGGAACTTCGGGCCTTTGCCTTTTCCACTCGCTTTGCGTCCAGCTCCAGGTCGGCGTTCCAGTCGTCGGGTTACCCCGCTCGGACGCGCGCCGAGCGCCGCGCTGCACAGCGTGAAGCAGGCTGCACGATGGGAGTGTGCAGGTGAGTTCACTCCCATGACCGACCCCGCCCATCGTCGTCCTGGGGGAAGGTTTGGAGGACCGCGCTAGGTACCGAAAATCGTGGAGGTTACCCGACCCGCTCGAAGTCGTCGGGTTGGTCACGAGTTGGGGGAAGCCGAGTTGGCACGTCCCGCGCAAGGTCTACGCGTCGAACCTTACAACTTTGCTTTTTCGAGGACGACCATGACCACGCGACACCCCAATCACACTCGTCTCCACCTCGTCTTGCTAGCAAGTCTGGCTAGCTCTGCCTGCGGTGACGCACCTGGAGTCACCACAGGTCGAGAAAACGGCTCTGCTGAACTGGCAGACGAAACCATGAAACCCCATGCGGCTGCATCCGACAAACCTAGCTCGCAGAACAGCGTGCTGCAGGCGGTCGCGCAGACCGAAGTCGAGTCGCAGAGTGACGCCGCGTCCGACGCCATGTTGATCGCGCCTGGCGTGGAGCAGGCGAACGATGTCGGCGCGACGGACGACGCGCTGCCTGGGTGCGAGCCGAGTGTATTTCCACGCACCCAGAATGTCCCCACGGTCGTCGAACGCGTCGTCACCGAGACGATTGAGGTGCCCGTGGAGGTAGAGGTCACGCCCACCGCGCTGTTGTTGCTCGACCGTTCCCTGAGCATGCGTGAGTCCATCGACGAGCATGGCACCAGTCGTTGGCAAGCGATGGCCGATCTGCTGTTTGCTGGTGATGAACCGCTGCTCGAGAGCCTGCAGGGGCAGGTCAGCCTGGGCATGACGCACTTCACTGCGCGGCGCAACTCGGACCCGAGTGATGGGGCCGGGCACTGTGTCGACCTGAGTGTTCCCGTCAGCGACATCAGCTTCGAGACGGGGAACTTCGAGCTGCTGCGTTCGCAGCAACAGGACGCCGAACTCGGCTACGGAACTCCGACGGGCGAAGCGCTCGCTCTGGTGAGCGCGAGTTTAGACGGCATCGACACCGAGGGCGAAAAACACATCGTGGTCGTGACGGACGGCGAGCCCGCTCACTGCGACGACTTGTTCGACTTCAGTAGCGAACGCGCCGTGAGTGCCGTCGTCGACGCAGCGACTGTCGCAAGGGACCTAGGGATCACCGTTCACGTGATCGGGATCGGTCCCGACGTCAGCGAGCAACACTTGCGCGAGATGGCGGAAGCGGGCGGTGGCCTGTACCGTTCCGCGCTGGACAGCGAGTCGATGCAGACCGCGTTCGAAGAGGTGCTGCGTGAGGTGGACGTGGTGATGGTGGAGCAGACCACCGAACGCATCGTCGAGGACACGGTGATGGAAGAACAGCGCAGTTGTAGCTTCCAGCTGGAGTTCGGTGAACACGGCCCCGCCGCGTTCATGGAAGGAGGAGCCGTGCGCCTCCAAGGTCAGGACCTGGTTCTCGACGCGGCCGATGGGTGGACGATCGACGCCGACGATGATCTGCAGTTGCTAGGAGCGGCCTGCGACGTCTACCTGGGTAGTGAGACGGTTCCTCAGCTAGAGATCGAACTCGCCTGCCCCAATCGCTACCTCGGGGTCGCCAGATGAACGCGCGCCACGCGTCGAGCTACGGTCGGTAGTCGGCTGAAATCTCCGAGAGACAGATCAATTCTGCGCCGCGGTTGCTTCAGGAGGGCCCCGCGGCGCACCCTAATTTCACTCAGCGAAACCCCTCGTGGACCCACGGCACACTTGCGGGCTTGTTTGGCAGGGCGTCTAGCCCCATCCTTCGAGAACGATGAGCGCAGACGAAGCCAAACGTGACGGCAAGCGAGAAGAAGAGGTAGTTCCGCGGCGCAAGTTGTTGCTCGCGGTTCCCGGCTTGGGCCTTGGGGCGGCTGCCGTCGGTTGCAAGAGCAGTGGGCCCGCCCCCGAAAAGTCCGAGTCGGCCGTGGCCGCGGTGGCAACACCCAAGACCAAACCCGACGCGGTGGAGGCGTCCGCCATCTTGGACTTGGTGTCCCTGGACACGACGCCCTGGAAGACGTTCGACCCGTTCTTGTTCTGTGTCCATCACCTCGATGGTTACCCAGCAGGTAACGACGTGATGGGGCCCGCGGCATCGCTAGCCGGACGCAACATGGGGAGCGACTTTTCTAGCAAAGACGGCTGGAGCATGTACCACGGTCAGCAGGTGCCCGGGTTTCCCCGTCACCCGCACCGCGGCTTCGAGACGGTCACGATTTCCCGTCGAGGTTTGATCGATCACTCCGACTCGCTCGGAGCGACGGCTAGATACGGCAATGGTGACGTGCAGTGGATGACCGCAGGCAAAGGCATCGTCCACGCGGAGATGTTTCCGCTGCTGCATCGAGACCAGCCAAACCCCGCAGAGCTGTTTCAGATCTGGATCAACCTGCCCGCAGCGAACAAGTTCGCCGAGCCGCACTTTTCGATGTTCTGGAACGAGATGATCCCGAGGCGAACGTTCGAGAACGCTGATGGTGCGACCACCCAGGTGACGATCATCGCAGGCGCAGTCGACGCCGCCGTCGCGCCCAAACCGCCGCCGCACTCTTGGGCAGCCCAGCCGGGGGCGGACGTCGCGATCTGGTCACTGGTGATGTCGCCAGGCGCAACGTGGAAGCTTCCGCCCGCCGATCCCGCGTCCAATCGTACTCTGTATTACTTCGAGGGAGACTCGCTCCGCGTGGGTGGCAGGGCAGTGGAGCCCGGGGTTGCCGTCCGAGTTCGCCCGGATGTCGCGCTGACCCTCGAAGCGGGCAGCGCGAAGACGGAGGTGTTGCTGCTTCAGGGCAAGCCAATCGGTGAGCCCGTGGTCAAACATGGGCCGTTCGTGATGAACAGCCGCCAAGAGATCAACCAAGCGATCTCCGACTACCGCTCGACGGGGTTCGGTGGCTGGCCGTGGTCCGACCCAGCACCCGTCCACGCGCGCACGGACGGGCGTTTTGCGATCCATGCCGACGGCCGCAAAGAACGAGCGGGCTGAAGTCTGTACGTTTCAGCGAGCGAGGGCCGACCGCAACAGTCGTGACGCGTAACGTGTGACGCTCCTCTCTCGGACGCGGGTGGGTCCAGGTGTGTTGGCGGCGCGTGCGGACCGTTTGTCCAAGCGGACACGCGGTCGTGTGTCGAACCCCACGCAAGATGAGCGAAATACGTCGTGAGCTCGTCGAAAATTCCCCGTCGATTGGGGCGGGTTCTTGTCGTGATCCGCGGCTCAGGGGCGTCTGCGGAGCGGCTTGTCGTGGTTGGCCTGCGGCTTGCACTAGTGCGAGTCGACACCAACGGTCATCGAAAGGACATCCAATGAAAAAGTTGAGCATCGGGATTGGGATCGCAGCGTTGACGTTCTTCGGAGCGGTTTCGAACGCCAATGCGTGTGGCGGCGAGTGGTACCCCTACATGGACTTCGAGGTCGACCATCGCCCGATGGTGATGAAGCACGCCGAAGAGGCGCTCGATGCTGGACAAACGGATGCGGCTGCCGGCTACGTGCTGCGCGCGATCCCGCACATCAAGAGCATTGGGGTCGGCAAAGCAGCGATCACCGACCGTGCGTCGCGGGTGCTGGCGGTTGCCGTGGCGCGTGAAGATGGAGCGCTCCCCGTCAAGTATCAACTGCCGAAGCGCCTGCACGGAACTTGGCTCGGCAGCAGCGAAGCCGACCGCAGCGCCAACCTCGATTGGGCTGTCAGCACGTTGCGTGCGCTTGGTGATGCCGAGAAAGACGATCCCGCGTTGCAGACGGAACTCGCCGAGGCGCTCGCAAAGTCAGGCAGTGAACATGAAGCACGAACCACGCTCGAAGCGCTCGCCGAGAAAGATCTGATCGCAAGCCCCGAAGGCTGGGCGGTCCTCGCCGAGTTGCGTGAGCAAGCTGGCGATCAGCACGGCAGTCAGGTTGCGATGGGGCGTTGCAAGGCGATGGCGCGCGATCCCCAGTACTGCTCATCAGAGTCGGCCGCTACCTGAGCAGTGGCTTCGACTGACCCTGACTGATACCGTGGTGCATGATGTCGCTGCTGAAGGCCGCACTTTCGTGGAGCGCGATCCTCATCGCGATGACCGTAGGTGTGGCCTGCAAGCGGGCGGGCAGCGAGGTTCGTGACGATCGTGCGTCCACCACGCAGCAGCCAGTCGAACACCAGGCGCCCACATCGAGCGGCGAGCAAGCCGAGGGATTGCCCGTTGCAGACACTACACCGACCAACGACGCGAAGCGCGCAGGCGCCGACCCCGGAGACGCAGAGCGTGGTCACGCACTGGTCGAACGTTTCGAGTGCAATCGCTGTCACTCGGAGACAGGCGGGTCAGCGGTTACCCGACCAAAAGACTGCGTCGGTTGTCACGACGACATCGTGAGTGGGAAGTTCCCAGCGCCCGCGGACGCACTATCTCGCTGGAAAAAGACTAGCGACCCGTACACCGTGACCCCATCGCTATTGGCCGTGGGTAAGCGACTCGAGCGCGAGTGGCTCGTCGGGTTTCTGCAGCAGCCTGTCGACTTGCGACCCAAGTTGGAGGCCTCCATGCCGCGTCTCGAACTCAGTGAGCAAGACGCGCGTGACCTAGCCGCGTTTCTCACGCGAGACGCCGAGCCACAGGGCGCGCCAGCTGCCGAAGGCGACGTGGCCAAGGGACGGGAGCTGGTGAAGGAAAAGTCTTGCGGCAGTTGCCATGCGTTTACGGGTGCGAACGATTTCTCCGCGACGTTCACTCCAGGCGACGAGCGGCAGAAGCGCGCCATTCGCCTGGCGCCCGACCTCAGATTCACCCGCGAGCGTTTCGTGCGATCGCAGGTCGTGCAGTGGCTCGTGGATCCGCTCGTGATCAAGCGTGACTCGCTGATGCCGAACCACGGATTGTCGAAGACGCAGGCCGCTGACGTGGCCGCCTACTTGTACGAAACGCCACTGTCCGCGGTAGAGCCGCCGCCAGTGCCAGCGCGGCTGCCGAACCTCGAGCGGCGAGTCACCTACGCCGAGGTGGACGAAAAGGTGTTCCGCGTGACCTGTCGTCACTGTCACTCGGATCCCGACGCTTCGATGGGTGACGGGGGGCCTGGGAACACGGGCGGCTTCGGCTTCGCACCGAAGAAACTCGACCTCGCGACGTACAAGGGCATCGCGGCGGGGTTCGTCGACGACGCGGGCGAACGTCGAAGCATCTTCGTGCCCGTGACCAGCGGAGAGCCCCGTCTGATCGAAACGTTACTCGCCCGCCAACGTGAGGTGGCGGGTGACCACGGCGGTGAGGTGCGCGGCATGCCACTCGGACTTCCAGCTCTCACGCCTGAGCAGGTTCAGCTCGTGTCGAGTTGGGTAGCCCAAGGGCGACCACGCTGACCATCGAAGCGATGAACGGCGCTGAGGCGCACGCGCTTGGCGCCGAGGCGCGGCCGTTGGGCCTGATGCCGCGTCCGCGTTGGTGCCCACGCTTGTAGAGGCGCAGGCTTGTTGGGCAGACTGCTCGTGACGTCTGCTCGTGAAATTGATCATCCAAGTTCCGTGCTTCAACGAGGAAGCCAGCCTGCCGGTAACTTTGGCCGCACTGCCCAAGAGCCTGCCCGGCGTCGACGAGCTGGAGATCGTCATCATCGACGATGGCTCTACGGACGACACTGTGAAAGTGGCGAGAGCACATGGCGTCACACACATCGTCGGCTTCAACAGCAATCAAGGACTAGCTCGAGCGTTCATGCTGGGCATTCGGGCGTGTCTCGAGCGCGGCGCCGACGTGATCGTCAACACCGACGCTGACAACCAGTACAACGCGGACGACATCGCCGCACTGATCGAACCCATCTTGGCGCGACGTGCCGACGTGGTGATCGGCACGCGTCCGATTCAAAACATCGAACACTTTTCGTTCGTGAAGAAGCTGTTGCAACGCCTAGGCAGTTGGGTCGTTGCGCGTGTGAGCGGCACTCGTGTGGAAGACGCTCCGAGCGGCTTTCGTGCGTACAATCGACTGGCGGCGAGCAGCATCAACGTGTTCAGTCGATACACGTACACGCTGGAGACCATCATTCAGGCTGGGCAGAAGGGGTTCGGCATCGAGTGCGTTCCCGTACGGGTGAACGCAGATTTACGCCCCTCGCGGCTCGTGCGCAGCGTGCCGTCCTACGTGGTGCGCAGCTTGTTCACGATCGTTCGCATTTTCGTCGTCTACCAGCCCTTTCGCTTCCTGTTCTCCCTGGGCTCGCTGTCGTTCTTCGTCGGTGTGGGCGTGGGCTTGCGTTTCCTGTGGTTCTTCGTACAGGGACGCGGTGATGGGCACGTTCAGTCACTGATCCTCGCGGCCGTGCTGCTGATTATCGGTTTTCAAACCATCGCGCTGGCGTTCGTTGCCGATTTGCTGAGTGTGAACCGTACACTGCTCGAAGAGCTGCAGGCGGCCAACCGCGTCAGGCGTTCGTCGCCAGCGGCGGCGGACCACTCGCTGCATCATTGAAGCTCTAGTGGGCCGAATCCGAAGTTCGTGGCAGAGTTGCTGCGACCCGAGGATTGGGAGCTCGCAGCAGCTCTGACCGAGCGGCGCCCTGTTGATTCGGCACACGTCTGATCCATTGTCCTGCTTCATCCGTCCCGAAGCCTGCGTTCGGGACTTGGGCCACGACGAGAAAGGCCCGCACGATTTCTCGAACGGGCCCTTCTCTGGCCACGAGGGCCGGTCGAGGCGCGGATGCCTCGTCGAGATACTTACTCGACCATTTCCTTGAGCTTCTTGAGCGGACGAACCTTGACGACCGTGCGTGCGGGCTTGGCCTTGAAGGTGGTCTCCTCGCCCGTGAAGGGGTTGATGCCCTTGCGAGCCTTCTGAGCCTTCTTGTGGACGGTCGTGATCTTGAGCAGACCGGGGAGGGTGAACTCTCCGATCGACTTCTTGCCGATGTGACGCTCGATCAGCGTTGCGAGCTCTTCGAGCACGCCGCCAACCTCTTTCTTGCTCAGACCCGTCTTGTCAGACAGTTCGCCGAGGATCTGGCTCTTGGTGAATTTCTCTTTGATTGCAGTCTTTGCAGCAGCCATGGGTCTCTCCTTGTTCCTGTTCTTTTCCTGTTTTCCCTGTTGTTTTCTCGTGTGCGTCACGTCCGAGGTAACCTGCAGGCCCCCCAAAGGGAACGCCGCAGACGCCGAACGTCATGCAGGAGTCGTTTTGGTGTGCTCAGCGGCGCTCATCCCTCGCGCGCCTTCGAGTAGGTTCCTTTCGAGCTCCGTTCGCTAGAACCGAACCCCACCGATTTACATCGTGTTGATCCACAGCCCAACGCATCGCAACTCACCTGGTGGACGCCTCGGGTCGAGGGTCGTGACGCATTTGCTCCTGTATCGTAGGGCAAAGCGGCCAGTCCATGAATTGCTGACGCAGGGTGGCTCTTCAAGTCGGGGCTCCGATTGCTGGCTATATGTCCCTTCACAAAGAAAAGGACAAGGAAAAAAAGCCCTATTTTTGTAGGATATGCTGCGCGTCTCACTCGGAGGGGGGGTGAACGCAGTGGTGACGACCTCACCAACTGCTGCAGTGACGACTTAGCGAGTGTGACAAAATCGCCTATTTTTGCAGAGCTTCTTGCTGCTCAGCGGGTCCTTTGGCGAGCCATCGACAGTGGGCGTGTGCCCGCTTACTGCTCCGCGCCACTCGTCACACGTGCGGCTTGGGAGTGCCGCGAGTGCCTCTCGTACGCCCTCGTGGCGCGGTTCGCGTCGCCGACATCGAAGCTCGAGTCGGAGATGCGAGGGTCGCTTCGTCCAATTCGTAGCTCGTCGGCGCGGTGCGATGCCGTCGCGCGTCGGGTCGAGCGCAGGCGAGGTCTCGGGACCTTCTCGTCGGGCCTCCGTGCTCTTGCCTACATGTCTCCGGCGGTCGGCCCTGTGGCTGGGTCGCGCGAGTTTCTCCGACGGAATCACCATGGCGCTGCGTTCAACTCCTACGATCCTGGCCCAAGAAGGCCTGCAAAACACGAGGAAAGCAGACATGAAGAAGTTCGTAGCCGCATCAGTCATCGCAGCCATCGCGCTGTCGGGAGCTAGCGCTCTCGCCAAGTCCAGCAAGGGCGCTCAACACAAAGGCGCTCACGCCGAGCGCAAGTTCGAGCAACTGGACACCAACAAGGATCAAAAACTGTCGCTGTCCGAGTTCCAGGCGCACAAGCTGGAGATGTTCACTGCCGCGGATAGCAACAAGGACGGTGCCGTGACGTTGCAGGAGATGCAGCAGGCACGGGAGGTCAGAGCGAAGCAGTGGCGCGCCAAGAAGTTCGAGAAGCTGGACGTCGACAAGGACGGCAAGATCACGCGTAACGAGGCCGCGAATATGCCCGAGCGTAGATTTGCCAAGCTCGACGCGAACGACGATGGCGTGATCACGGCTGCTGAAAGGGACGCCAGTAAGACCAAGAAGACCAGCGGCAAGCGCGCAAGCAAATACTTCGGCAAGTTGGACACGAACGCCGACGGCAAGGTCACCAAAACCGAGCTTCAAGCCGCCCGCCACCACTTCGACAAGCTCGACGCGAACGCCGATGGCAGCGTCACCCTGGACGAGTTCAAGGCCAAGGCAGGCAAGCGTCACTGGAAGAAGCGAGGCAAGAAGGGAGCAGCAAGAGCCAAGTAAGCACGATCGTCACTCCTGCCACGGCATTCAGCACGCGCGCGTGCAACGTTCGAACCAGCGACTCGTTGCAGCCTGCCTCGCTGGGCTCAGACGGCGGGGGCGTCGAGGGTGATCCGAAACGAAGCTTGGGATTGGTGATTCGTGCGTGGCCGGGGTATGGCCGCAAAGCGGGTGACGAGCGTTGGCGGATTTGGTCGAGCAAGCACAAGCGGTTGACGCGCAGCTCATGCAACGGGCAGGCGCAGGTGACGCCAGCGCCTACCGTCAGCTGGCGGACGCCTACACCAAGCGGGTGCTGAATCATGCTTACAGAGTCTTGGGCAATGTCGCGGAGGCTGAGGAAGTGACGCAGGAAGCGTTCGTGCGGCTGTGGAAACTAGCACCCGAGTGGAATGCGCGGGCGCAAGTCACGACATGGCTCTTTCGCGTGGTGCACAACCTGAGTGTCGACCGAACCAGACGGCGCCGCGCCGTCGTCTCGGACGAGAGCGAACTCGGTACGGATTCCGCGCGCCCCTCCAGAATGCTCGCCCGCAGGCAAACCGCGGAGAGCGTACAGCGGGCTGTGGCAGCTTTGCCTGAGCGGCAAAGGCACGCCCTACAGCTCTCGCACTACGATGGCCTGAGCAATCCTGAAATCGCCGAGGTGCTCGGTGTGGGCGTGGAAGCAGTCGAGAGCCTGCTCAGTCGAGCTCGACGACAGCTGCGCAGTCGCTTGGCCGAGCACCAGCAAGAGAAATGAGAAGGGACCCGAACATGTCCAGCACATCGCACGACTTTCAATTGGTGGATCTCGAACGCTTGGTCGACGCGCACGGCAGCGATCAGTCGCGGTGGCCCGAACCCCAACGCGCTGCGGCTGCCGGGCTGTTATCCAGCAGCGCCGAGGCACGCGAGTTGTTGGCCGCCCAACGTGCGATAGACGGGATGTTGGACACGGCTCAGGAGCTGGAACCCAGCGCGGAGTTGAGACGTCGCATCGCGGAGGTGCCAGCGCGTGACTCGCGAGCCGAGGTGGAGGCTGGCTCCTTCGGGAGACGTTGGTGGATGGCGTTGACGGCCGCGATGGCTGTCTTTTTCGGGGCGGTCAGTGGTTGGGCGCTGCCACCCGAACCACTCTCGGCGGAAGCGGAGGAGGTCGAATGGGAAGACCTCTCAGAACTTGCGATGGCGGATGACTTGAGCGAGGACTGGCAATGACCCTGAGCAAGAAGGTACTAGCGAGGCTTCTGATCGTTTCGCTCGCGGTCAACCTGTTCCTGATCGCTTTCGGGGTGACGCGCCTGATCCGCATGGCGGAGCGTCGACCGCCACCCCACGCTGCGTTTCGTTTGGGTCGAGTGTTGGGCAAGGGCGCTTCTCCAGAGGTGAGGCGTGTGATGCGAGAGCACATGGAGGGGGCCAGGCCACACAGACGAGCGTTGCGAGAGGCACGTGGCGAGGTTCGAGATGCGCTCGAGGCTGAACCTTTCGACCCTCAGCGTTTGGAGAGTGCGTTGGCCGACTTGCGCGAGCGTTCGCAGAACGTCCAAAAGGCAATGCATGAGGGCCTCAGCGCTGTCGCAAAGGATCTGGACCCGCAGCAGCGACGCCGTTTGGCGAACGAAAACCTCGGCAGACATCACCGCAAACCTGGGCGCGATACTCCCTAAATCCAAGTGTTGCGTCGGTCCCGTGGTCGCAGGGTAACCGGGCCACGCGCCGTGCTCGTGCCAAAAAAGGGGGTCACATCGCCAGGATTTCAGGGTTAGGATGCCGCCAGGTGCTGCATGACCCAAGCTGCTGAAGGCGAGGCGCAGGCGTACTCAACGCTGGCCTCGGCCCCGGAACGGGCCCAGTTGGACTTTTACGAACTGCCCAGGCCGATCCAAGATCGCTTCTTGGCGTCGGCGGCGGGCACGGGAGCGCCCAAGGTCATCTTGTTCGAGCCAGCGTCAGCCGTGAGCGGCATCGGGTGGATCGCTGTGTTCGTGGTGTCCGCGTCGGTGGTCTCGGGGTTGGCGGTGACGGGTTACGGAAATCTGCAAAACCCGATGGCCCTGCAGTCCATCGTGATGACCCCGGCCTACGGTGCGTTTGGCGGTCTGGCTGCGGTCGCTTTGGCTGCCTACGCGTGGACGCGTTCGGCCCACAGCCGCTACCTTTACCCGCTCGGCACTTACTTGTTCCCAGCGGGCCTGCTGGTGACGCATGACGAAAAGCTGCGCTGGCGTTGGATAACGGACCTCGAGTCCGTCGAAGCCGCGGGGTCGAACAAAGTTCGTTTGAAGTTTTCCGACGGCATATTCACCTTCTCACTGACGGGCGACGTCACTCTCGAGCACCTGCAGCGCGTGATCGAAGACGCGAAAAGGCGTTTCATCGACGCCACCGAGCAGCGCGACCGACGGCTACTGGCCTCAATGGATCCGCTTCGTGACAGCGGCTTCTCCAATCCGCTCTCTGGGCAAAAGGCCCTCAAGCGCCCCCGCGATCAGCGCCTCTGGCGTTACTCCCTAGCGGCTATCGTGGGCGGTGCCGTCGCCGTTGCCGTGTTCTTCGCGCGCAACAAATTGGGCGAACAAGTACTATACAAGGTCGCCCGCGAAGCGGACTCCATCGAAGCTTACAAGAGCTACCTGGCGCGGGGCGGGGAACGTGAAGACGTGCGCACCTTGCTCTTACCGCGCGCCGTGTTGACGCAGATCAAAGCGTCACTTCCCGCCGTGGAGAAGTACTCCGCTGACAACCCCGAGTCCAAGATCCGTCCCGAAATCGACGAGGCGCTGAGACAGGGGCTCCGCCAGGAGCTGCAAAAAGCGCGGGACGCGGGCAGCCTGAAAGACCTTCTCGAGTTCCGCGAGGCACACCCCGACCACGGGTTGATCGAAAACGAGATCGCGTTGGCTCGTGCTGCGGTTTACCAAGCCGCGCTCGACGACTACACGAAGAGTGCCAAAGCGGATGCCGACGCGCAGCAGGTTTTCATCAAGCTGATTCAAAACTCCCAAAAGAACGGTCCCAAGGTGCTCGTGCGTTTCCGACGCAACCCGCCGCGCAACGCGGACGGTACGGACCGAGCGATTCGTCGCAGCGCGTATTACGCCGGGCAGAGTTCGCTGCCTTCGCAGTACTTCGATGACGAGCACGTGCTACCGCGCGAGGCGGACGCTGGCAAAGAGCTGGTGGCGAAGCTGCAAGAGCCGTTCTCGCCCGAGATTCTGAAGTTCGAACTGGCCGAAGGCATCACGGGCGAGGATGAACTACCGAAGGTCGAACACCCGACGTTATTCATCACGCACGTGATCACGATGTCGGGTGGGTACACGACCAACAGACCTCGCAACGTCTACGTTGGCTTGGGTGTGAAGATCGAGGGGCACTTCGTGGTACCCGGCATGGAAGAACCCTGGTCCATGAAGTACACCGTTTGGTTGCCTCCCGACGTGAGTGAGATCTCGCGCGATCGGCTCAAGCCCGAAGACGTTTACGACAAGAACTCGCGCCTCGGCTTCGAGCGCTTCAACGAAAAGTTGCTGGGCGAGTTGTTGCCTCAGGTCCAAAAAGAAGACGAATAGCCAGCGCCACTCGTGTCACGTGGTGATGTGTGCAGTTCGCAATCAGCGTGCCAGGCGACGGTTCGGCGCGGCAGCTTCGTGTGAGGGCACGTTTTTGGCCATGGTCTCGATTTCGGGGCTTGTGAGTTGGGGGCAATGCGGTATCACGCCCAGGAGTCGAACCTGACGTGAGTGAACTATGTCGAAGGTACTGATTATCGGGGCTGGTGGAGTTGGTGGCGTCGTTGCCCACAAGTGCGCGAAGGACCCGGACGTGTTTTCCGAGATATGCCTGGCGAGTCGCACGCTGGCACGTTGCGATGCGATAGCCGCACAGCTGGACCGTCCGATTCGAACCGCGAAGCTCGACGCCGACGACGTGCCGCAAACGGTAGCGTTCATCAAAGAGTTCGCACCTGATCTCGTCATCAACGTCGCGCTACCGTATCAGGACCTGTCGATCATGCAGGCGTGCCTGGAGACGAAGACGCCGTACTTGGACACGGCCAACTACGAGTCTCCCGACAACCCACATTTCGAATACAAGCAGCAGTGGGCGTTTCACGAGCGCTACAAGCAAGCTGGTCTGATGGCGTTGCTCGGCTGTGGTTTCGACCCAGGCGTCACCAACATCTTCTGTGCCTACGCCCAACAGCAACTGTTCGACGAAATTCGCACGATCGACATCGTCGACTGCAATGGTGGCGACCACGGTAAAGCGTTCGCGACCAATTTCAATCCCGAGATCAACATTCGGGAGGTCACCGCCAAGGGGCGTTATTGGGAACGCGGCGAGTGGAAAGTCACCGAGCCCCTCAGTGTCAGTCAGGACTTCGACTTTCCAGAAGTGGGCGTGCGCAAGGCCTACCTGCTGTACCACGAGGAACTCGAGTCGCTCTGCCAGAACATCAAGGGCCTCGAACGCATTCGTTTCTGGATGACGTTCTCCGAGAATTACCTCACGCACTTGCGCGTCTTGCAAAACGTCGGGATGACGGGCATCGAGCCAGTCGAACACGAGGGCATGCAGATCGTTCCGCTCAAGTTCCTCAAGAGCTTGCTGCCCGATCCAGCGACGCTTGCCGAGGGTTACACAGGGAAGACCAGCATCGGCTGCATCATCGAAGGCACCAAAGACGGGAAGCCCAAGAAGCTGTTCATCTACAACGTGTGCGATCACGAAGAGACGTACAAAGAAGTCAAGGCCCAGGCTGTCTCCTACACCACTGGCGTGCCAGCTGTGGTCGGTGCGAAAATGATGCTGACCAAGAAATGGACGGGCGAGGGCGTGTTCAACGTCGAGCAGTTTGAAGCTAGCCCGTTCCTCGACGAGTTGGCCAAGCGCGGCCTGCCCTGGCACATCAAAGAACTTTGAGCGCACCTTCAGGAGTGACATATGGACCTCAGCGGAATTCGCGCTCCCGCGTTCGTGATCGATCTCGACAAGCTCGAGGCGAACTGCCGTCTCTTGGGGGAGGTGCAGCGAGCCAGTGGCGCCAAGATACTGCTTGCGCTCAAGGGTTACGCGGCGTGGTCGACGTTCGATATCGTCGGGCGGTACCTGAGCGGTGCAACGGCGAGTGGCCCCTTCGAAGCGGAGCTGGCCGCAACCCGTTTGGGCGGCGAGACGCACGTGTACGCGCCCGCGTTCAGCGAGCGCGACATCGACGACTGTCTGCGCTTTGCCGATCACGTGGTTTTCAACTCAGTGGGGCAGTGGCAGCGCCATCGTGAGCGTTGCGAACTCGCGCGGGTCGAACGCGGGGTTCAGTTCGGGTTGCGCGTGAATCCAGAGCACTCAGAAGTCGAGGTGGCGCTGTATGATCCGTGTCGAAAGGGTTCGCGGCTCGGCGTCACTCGCAAGCAGTGGGACGAAAATCCGCCTACAGGCATCGACGGAATTCACTTTCACACGCTATGTGAGTTGGGTTCCGACGCACTCGAACGGACACTGCGCGTCGTGGAAGAGCGCTGGGCCGACGTGCTACCTAGCTTGCGCTGGGTGAACTTCGGCGGTGGACATCACATCACCCGCGAAGGCTACGACATCGAACGGCTGGTGCGACTGGTGAAAGACTTCAGGCGAGCGCACGACGTCGAGGTTTACCTCGAACCAGGGGAAGCCATCGGGCTCGACGCGGGGGTACTGCTGGCGACAGTCGTCGACGTAGTCGAAAACGATGGCAAGGTAGCGATCCTCGACGTATCGGCGACCGCTCACATGCCCGACGTGCTCGAGATGCCGTACCGCCCGGTCATCGATGGCGCGGGCAAGCCGGGGGAACTCGGCCACGATTATCGACTGGGTGGGCTCACTTGTTTGGCAGGCGACGAGATTGGCGCTTACTCGTTTGCTGCACCGCTCGACATCGGTGATCGGCTGGTGTTCCGCGACATGGCGATCTACACGATGGTCAAGACGACGATGTTCAATGGGGTTCGCCATCCCGACATCGTGGTGTACGACGCCAAGTCTGGGCCCCGGCTCGTGCGCGAGTTCAGCTATCAGGACTACGAGGGGCGTCTGTCGTAGGTCAGCCCTCCAGGGGCTAGCCTGCGTGCGCCACGTCGCGTCGAGGCGCACGCGACTCCCACTGCGGCCGCAGTTCTGCTGTGACTACTCGGCTGCTGTGACTACTCGGCTGCTGTGACTACTCGGCTG
>CBFGUG010000093.1:0-29719 GCA_965651905.1 uncultured bacterium
CTGGCGAGGCTGATAGTGCTGGCGAGGCTGGTAGTTCTGGTACAGCGCTAGCCGAAGCTGACGCGACGGCTTCACCCGTGTCCGGCGATGCCAGTGCAGGGGAAACGGGCGGTGAGGAAGGTGATGCCCCCAAGCGCAAGCGTCGTCGTCGGCGCCGCAAGAAGAAGTCGGGTGAACATGCAGCGGCAGGCGACTCCACGCCTCCCGTCTCCAAAGAACGACGCACCCACGACAAGAAGCCCGCCACGGATCGCACTCCCTTCCACATCGGGGAAGAGGTATTCGGCAAAGTCACGTCCGTGGTCGACGAAGCCATCATGGTGGACTTGTCGGGCAAAGCGCTCGGCATCTTCGATCGACGCGAGATGGAAGCCGACGACTTGTTGCCGAGCGAGGGGGATCGCTTCGTCGCCCGCGTGCAGCAAGACGGCGCACGCGGCGGCCTGATCGTGCTCACCCGAAAGCCACTCCGTGAAGAGATCGCCAAGCCACTGGTCGAGCAAGCCTGCAAGGACGGTACGCTGGTTGAGGGCTTGATCACGGGTGTGATCAAGGGCGGCGTCGATGTCTCCATCGACGGTTTGCGCGCATTTGCCCCCGCCTCTGGCATGGACCTGCACCCCCAGAACGCCAACTTCGCGTCATTGGTCGGTCAACGCCTGCAGTTCAAGGTCACCAGCTACGAGAAGAACGGGCGCGACGTCGTCATCACGCGCCGCCCGATGCTGGAAAACGAAGCTCACGAACGTCGCAAGAAGGCGCTGGCGCTGCTCGAAGAAGGTCAGGTGATGGGAGCCATCGCGCGCACCATCGTCGACTGGGGTGTGTTCGTCGCACTGCCCGAAGCAGAAAACCTGGAAGGCTTGGTGCACGCCACCGAAGCCTCCCACGATCCGCGTACTCGTCTCACCGAGCTGTTCAAGCCCGGCGAGAAGTTCGACGTCAAGATCACGAAGATCGACGAAAAAGGTAAGATCTGGCTCAGCCGCAAGGCGCTCATCCCCGATCCGTGGAAGGAAGCCAAAGAGAAGTACCCTCCAGGCACGAAGCTGAAGACGACGATCACCAACGTCGAAAGCTTTGGTGCGTTTTGCCAGCTCGACGGTGTGCAAGGCTTGATTCACGTGGCGGATCTGAGCCCAACGCGCGTCGAAGACATCAACACCATCGTCAAACCCGGCGACGAGATGGACGTCGTCGTTCACAACTTCGACCTGAAGAATCACAAGGTTGCTCTGCACCCTGCGCTGACGGGGGCTCAGGCGGAAGAGACGCCGCAAAAGGTGAGCCGTAACTCGAACCTCGACGTCGAGGTGCTCAAGGCAGAATCCGCAGGTGTGACCGTGCGAGTGCTCGGGGTTACCGGGCGCGCCGCTCGTGGCTTCATCCCTGCGGGCCAGACGGGCACCGAGCGCGGCGCGGATCTGCGCAAGCACTTCCAACCGGGTCAGAAGCTCAAGGTCGCGGTGCTCGACCTCGATCCGCGACGTGGCGAACCCAAGTTGTCGATTCGCCGCTTCGCGGAGAACGAAGAACGCAACGCCCACCGCGAATACAAGAAGAAGCTCGCAGACGAGGGCGGCTTCGGGACTCTGGGCGACTTGCTCGCGAAGCGCCTCGGACGCTAGTTCAGCTCACTGCTGCGCTCTGGTCTGCCCTAGCGTCGCTGCGCTCTGGTCTCCCCTAGCGTCCCTGGCCGATTTCGCGCCGTTGGCTCGTCAACCGCCGTCACTGGACCCCTGCGTCCGGGTGACCCGGTTGGAAACACGCCTCATGGCGGGGCGCTGTAAGGCGCGGCGAGCGCACGCGTTGCACGGCCTGGAGAGGCAATTGGGCCTCCCACCTCGGACTACCCCAGTCGGCCTAGTGGCCGTAGTCATTGGGAATTTGCCGGGGCGGCCCAAGTACTAGTCGGGTGAATTGTTGCAGGAGATGGTGTTGGACTATTTAGACGAGGCGCGGCAGTCGGAGCAGAGGCCTGTGAAGCGCGGCGCGGCGCCCGCAGTCATGACTACTCAACCCGACGACCGGGAACTGATGGAACGCGCGAAGAGCGGCGACGCGGAAGCGTTCGGTCGTTTGATTCGGCAGCATCAGCGACGCATTTACCGCGTCGCGGTTCACATGCTGCGCGACTCCGTCGAAGCCGAAGACGTCACCCAAGACACCTTCGTACGAGCATACGCAGCCTTGTCCCGCTTCGACGGTCGCAGTCAGCCGTACACTTGGTTTTATCGCATCGCGGTCAACCTCTCGCTCAATCGCATTCGATCGCGCAAGCGCCGCAAGAACGTGGCCACAGATGACGATCCGCGAATCGAGGCATTGCTCCTGGATAACACCCCGGGCGCAGCCCCCGAGCGCGCAACTGCCGACAAACAAATGGGCCAAGCGCTGTGCGCTGCGGTGGACAGCCTCAGCGAAAGCCTGCGCACCACACTCATCCTCGTCGTGATCGACGGACTATCCCATGCCGAAGCCAGCCAAGTCCTGGGATGCCCAGAGGGCACGGTCGCGTGGAGGATTCACGAAGCACGCAAGAAGATCCGCGTGCAGCTCGACGAGCTCGGACTGACGAGCGAGGAAACCCGATCATGAACGAACGACACCCGCCAGACTGGCTGCCGCCAGGCGCAGAGGAGCTGCTCTCCAACTGGCCCGATCACCAGCGTAGTGACAAAGACTTCGAGCGTATGGCCAGAGCAATCGAGGCGCGCCTGGCGACGGAAGGCTCCATCAACCGCTCTGAGAACACGGAACTCGGTTCGGAACTCGCCGGGCGTACCGACGATGAGTCCCTAGACTCGACAGGCGCTGATGCGGATCCTCCAGCGAGTTCGGAGCAGCTTTCGCCACGCGCGCTCGCCGACGCCAAAAACCCGAAGCAGGATTCGGATGACTGGCTATTTCGTCCGCCGTTGCCGCTGGCATCGGGAGAACGTCGTCACGCGCCTGGTAGCCCAGCCAAGTCGGGCACGGAACTCAGCCTGAAAGAGATCGCCCAAGCGGCGCTCGAGTCCGCGCCTGCCGCGGCGGCGCGCCCTCCCCTGCGCAGTCACGTACAACGACGCACTTCTCGAGAAGAGGCAACAGCAGCGCGAGGGAACACCAGCGACCGTCAATCGCAGATCAACTTGGTGTCACGACGCTCACCCGTACGACCTGCCGTACAAACTCTTCAGGCACGCGGCGCGGAGACCACGGCTCCCAATGTCGTCGCGAAGTCCAACATCGTTTCGATGCCTAGTGTCGTCGCGAGTGAACAGCCCTCGACGGCTGTCAGCTCGTCCGAACGTGGCGACTCGAACGTTTCTCCCGAGCAGCCACGTCAGTCTTCGCGCGCTCCCGCGTGGTGGCTGTGGGGTAGCGTTGCAGCGGCCGCGTGTGTCGGCGCGCTGTTCGTCAAGGGCTTCGACACTCAACCCACGGTCGCGACCGCCCCCACGGTGACCGTCATTCACCAGATCACGGCGGCCCCGCCATCAGCGGACGTCAGTGACACTGAGAGTGAAACGCCCACCTCGCCCCCGGCGGCCGTGGCCAAGCTCGAGCAGCAACCCGAAGCCACGAGCCTAGAGGATCTACCCATGGAGAAACCGAGAGCCGTCGCCCGTGCAGTCAGGACTAAGCCGCAACCCTCCGCGGCTTCCGAGGGAGATGCCGAAGGCACGGGCGCGCCCGAACCAGAAATAGCCGAGCCCCAACTCATCCCCGCGGCGCGGCCGGGTGCACTTCCTGAACGTCCGTCGATCGGAGCCGCTCAAGGTGCGATCGGTGCCAAGCTCGGGCCCGCGCGTGCGTGCCTCGCGGGAACCTACCAGCCGTCGAAGGCTTCCGTGGTGTTCGGCTCCGATGGGCGCGTGCGTTCGGTCCAGGTTTCGGGTCCCGCCCAAGGTACTCCCGCAGAGCCGTGCATCATCAAGGCCATGAGCAGCGCCCGATTGCAGCCCTTCGCCGACGAGTCCTTCACGATCCGAACAACCGTCCGACCCTGAAGGAAGGCGAAACCACCCGGCGTTGACAAGCCTCGGGTGATCTCACATATTCCCGCGCCCCTGAACGCGTCTGCCGTAGTGGTGCCGCGAAGGGATGGAATTGTCATGGTCTCACGCTCTCAAAAGACGAAACGCCGCCGCTACAACCGCGACCGCGACCTGGGTCGTGCACGCAAGCGCAAGGCAGCACAAGAAGGAACGCCCGTGTTCCCGCTGCACCCCGAGGGCTACGACCCCAACGCTGCGGACGCCAAGCCGCAGCCGAGCAACGACGCTTAAGCCCCCCGGACAGGATTAGAACTAGATGGCTAACCACGCATCTGCAATCAAACGCAATCGCCAGCGCATCGTACAGACTCAGCGCAACCGCGGCCTCCGTACGTCACTTCGCACTCGCCTCAAAGAAGCCCGAGTCGCCATCGAAGAGGGCAACGTGGAGGAAGCGAAAGTGAAGACGGCCGCCGCCAAGGCTGCGCTCGCGAAAGCCGCGGGCAAGGGCGTGATTCACGCGAACAACGCGGCCCGCCGCACCTCACGACTCGACCACGCGCTAGCTCGCCTATCTAGCTGACGGCAGTTCGGTCTGAGATCATCGAGCGCTCCGCTCGAAGCATGTGAAGCCGCCCACGACACTGGGCGGCTTCATGCGTTTGTTTCGCTGAGCGTGTGGAAGATCCGGCGCGGAGTGAAACATCTCCTCGGAGACGTCAGCCGCCGCGCTCGGGTCAGCACGCTGTTTCAGAATCGGTCACTTCTGCTTAGTATGCGCCATGGCCGAAAACAGCACTGGAAGCATCGACACCCTTTCGTCGGAACAGCAGCGGTTCGAACCTTCTGAGATTTACCGCTCCAAGTCGCGGGTGAGCTCTCTCGAACGATATCAGAAGCTCTACCGGGAAAGCCTCGACGACCCCGAGAGCTTCTGGACCAGAGAAGTGTCGAGCTTGGCCTTCCGCACGCCGCACAAGAAGCTGCTGGAACACGATCCGCCGTTCGCGAAGTGGTTCTTGGGAGCGGAGCTGAACGCTAGTGAGAGCTGTCTCGACCAGCACCTGGGAACGGCGCGTGCAGCGAAGGCCGCAATCCTCTGGGAAGGCGAAGACGGCAGTACCCGCTCCCTGAGTTACGCCGAACTTCACGAGCAGGTCGTTCGTTGCGCCGCCGTGCTCCGCGGTCTGGGGATCGAGCCCGGAGACCGCGTAGCTATCTACATGGGCATGGTTCCCGAGGTCGCCGTCGCGATGCTCGCTTGCGCGCGGATTGGCGCCGTACACTCGGTGGTGTTCGGAGGGTTTGCTGCCGACTCGCTTCGCGGCCGCATCAACGACTGCCAGGCGCGCTTGGTGATCACTCAAGACGGCGCGCCGCGCCGTGGCAAAGTCGTACCGCTGAAGGCTACTGTCGACGAAGCTGTCAACGGCGCTCCCAGCGTAGAGAAGGTGCTGGTGCTCTCGCACATGGGAGAGGCGGCGGGTGCCAGCTTCGTCGATGGCCGAGACATCGACTGGCACACGGCGATGGCAGCGGCCGATCCCGCGTCAGGCCGCCCAGAAATCGTCGACGCCGAACACCCCCTGTTCATCCTCTACACGTCGGGGTCCACGGGAAAGCCCAAAGGGATCTTGCACACCACCGCGGGCTACCTCGTCGGTGCGCACGTCAGCACCAAATACGTGTTCGACATCCAAGAAGACGACATCTACTGGTGCACCGCCGACGTCGGCTGGATCACGGGGCATAGCTACCTCGTCTACGGGCCGCTTTCGAACGGCATGACTTGCCTGATGTATGAAGGCGCACCCAACCAACCAGACTGGGGGCGTTTCTGGCAGATCATCGACAAACACCAGGTCACGATTCTGTACACGGCGCCAACGGCCATCCGAGCGTTCATCCGCGCCGGCGATCAGTGGGTGGATAGAGCCAAGCTCGACAGCCTTCGGTTGCTCGGAAGCGTCGGAGAACCAATCAACCCCGAAGCCTGGCTCTGGTATCACAACAAGGTTGGCAAGGGCCGTTGCCCCATCGTCGACACCTGGTGGCAGACGGAAACGGGCAGCATCATGATGACGACGCTGCCTGGCGCTAGTTACGCCAAGCCCGGCTCGACTGGTCTCCCCTTCTTCGGCGTCGAGCCCGACGTCGTCGAAACGGACGGGACTTCCGTGGGCAACCGTGGCGGAGGCCTCTTCGTACTACGTCGCCCATGTCCAAGCATGTTGCGCACGATTTGGGGTGACGACGAACGCTACGTCAAACAGTACTTCAGCGAAGTGCCCGGCAACATCTACTTCACTGGAGATGGGGCGCACCGCGACGCCGACGGCTACTTCCAAGTGATCGGACGCATCGACGACGTGCTCAACGTCAGCGGTCATCGTATCGGCACTGCTGAAGTCGAGAGCAGCCTAGTGGGTCACGGCGCGGTCGCCGAAGCGGCCGTCGTCGGTCGCCCCGACGACCTGAAGGGACAGGCGTTGGTTGCGTTCGCGACCCTCAAGCCCGGCTTCGAACGCGACGATGCCATGAAGCAAACGCTGCGTGCTCACGTAGGCAAAGACATCGGCAAGTTCGCCGCCCCAGACGACATCCGCTTTGCCGACGCACTTCCAAAGACACGCAGCGGCAAAATCATGCGACGTCTGCTCAAAGACATTGCCGCAGGACGTGAACTCAGCGGCGATACCTCCACGCTGGAAGACGCCTCGGTCATCGAGCAACTGCGCGGCAGTTGAACCTGCCTCGCACGCTCGACTCACGCTCGGAGGACGACGACGAGATGGACCGCGTGCTCGAACAGATGCAGCGGGCCCTCACCGAAGGGCCAGCTGCTGTCGCGTTCGACGCAGATGGAACGCTGTGGTCGGGCGACGTCGGCGAGGACTTCTTCCTTTTTTGCGTGCGCGAGAGACTGTTGAAAGCAGAAGCGAGTGAAGCGCTGCACTCGCTGGCCCGACGTTTCAAACTGCGCGAACTGTCCGACCCCAATCGCCAAGCGCTCGCGCTGTACGAAGCGTATCTAGCCGAAGAGCTTCCCGAGCGCGAAGTCTGCGAGATGATGGCGTGGGTGATGGCTGGACACAATCAGGAGTCCCTCGACGAACTGACTCGTCACGCGCTGGCGGAGGCTGCGCTGGAGCAACGCAGGTACAGACCCATCGAACAGGTGATACGCTGGGCGCGCGATCGCGATCTATTGACGTTGGTAATCTCCGCTTCGCCTTCCTTCGTCGTCGCCACGGCAACCGAACGTCTCGGGTTTACGCGTAGCCAAATCGCGGCGTGCGAACCCGAGTCCGCCAGTGGCATCGTTCTGCCCCGACTGGCACCCCCCCTACCGTACGCCGAACACAAGGTCGCCGCCGCCGCGAGGCTGGCTCCAGGAGTTCCGCTGCTGGCGGCCTTCGGCGACAATTCCTTCGACCTGGCGATGCTCGAGGCAGCCCGCGTGCGCGTTGCCGTTAACCCAAAACCAGCACTTTTGCAACTTCTCGAAACGCGACCTGAGGTGATCGTGACGGGCGGATGATGGTTGGGCTCGACTTGACTCGCGCCGATTGAGGTACTCCAAAGACCCACAACATACCGATTGCTCGTGGGTAGGATCTGTTCGCACTCGATCGACAACAAGGACGTGAGAATGCGCCGCTGATGGAACGCTGTGTTACGTCCGTAGATACGAGTTTGCACCATTGACCCGCTCTGCGCCAAAGCTCAAACCCCACACAAATCGTCCTTTCCCGAAGGGAGTCGGCGATGTACGCCAAGGCGCTCGCCAATCGAGCCTGATCACCATGGCTGAACGAACTTACGGGAACATTTGCATACTCACCGCGCTGCTCGCGACATCGGGCGCCCCTTTGAGCGGCTGCGGCGGTCCGCAGAAAGAAGTCAAAGCCGCCGACGTCGAACTCGAAGAAGAGGATGACGGTTACACGGGGGTCGAACACATCGGCGCGACCGCAGAGGTCGGAGCCTTACCCGAGGAAGACTCGGTTTACGCCTTTCGAGAATCGTTCGACGAAATTCAGCGTTGCTTCATCGATGGAGCTAGGCGCATCGACTTCATCGGTGGCGAGATCTCGTTTCAGGTCTGGGTCAACGCAGGGGGAGACGTAGAGGTGGTTTACGCCGACATCTCGACCCTCGGGGATCGCGCCACCGAAGAGTGCATGTTCGCCGCGCTACGCTCCGCACCATGGCCCAAACCCGTCGGCGGCCCCATCGGCGTCGCACAAAACGCCTTCGAGTTCGAGATGACGGGCGACGTTCGCCCCCCCGTGCAATGGGACGAGAGTGAAGTCGAGGAGACGCTAGCCGAACAACGCAGTGAAATTGCGTCGTGTAAGGCGGGTAGCAGTGAGCGCTTCCTCGCGACCGCATACGTCGATACGGATGGCACACCGATGGCCGTAGGCATGGCGGCGCCCAACCGCGAAGACGAAGCGAAGAGTAAATGCCTCGTTCAACTGATCGAAGGGCTCACGTTCCCGTCGCCCGGTAGTTGGCCGTCGAAGGTGACGTTCAACCTGTGATCCGAAGCCGCTCGTGAGCGCCGAGTTCGGTAGCTCACGGGCGGAGCTCCGCGCTGGCAGTACCGCTCGCTGCCCGACGAGACAACCAGAGTGAGGGCTCACAACCTGGAGGTCGACGTGCCGACGTCCGCGAGGGCGTGCTCCGCGTTCGATGCGTTCTTCACCGTGAAGATGATTTGCGGCGACTTGCCCTTCGAATCGTCTGACTGGGCCTCGCCGCCCTTCGGTATCTCTAGCGTCACTCGGCCGAGACTCAGTCCTGCCTTGGTGAACTGTTCCCCTATCACACGCATCCTGCTGGCGCGCACGCCTGCTTTTTCGATGGGCCCGCGCTCTTCCACGGCAACCACGCTTTCGCTCGCGCTGAGCGCCTTGCCCATGTTGGCCAAGAAGCTCTTACCGTCCGAGGTGAGTTTGGAGCCATCCTTCGAGAACAGCGTGCTGGAGCGGGTCCACACCAGAATTCGATCCTCTCGGAGGTCGAGGCGTACGCTCTCCTTCTTCAAGGGTTCTTGCAACGCCAAGCTCAAGTCACGCACGACCAGTGCGCGCTGACGCGCCGACTTGGCTTGGGCGTCCAGCGTCTCCAGCTGCGCCGCGAGCTTGTCTTTCTCTTCGTTCAACGTGTCGCGTTGTTCTGAGAGTTCAGCCATGTGGCTCGCGATGCGCGCCAACTCGTCGCGCAGTTGCTCGACCATGGCACTCGTTTCCTTGTGCTCGCGAACCTTCTGCTCGTGTTCGTAGGACAGCTCGGCCAAGTTCGCGTCCTTGGTGTTGACGTCCACTTGCGTTTGCTCGAGCTCACCCTGGCTCTGCTGCCATGCAGCGCGCAACTGCTCGAGTTCGCTTGTCGTAGCGTCCGCTCGCTGTTGCAGGTCGGCGAGCTGCCGTTTCAAGTCGGCTGCTTGCTGGGCCTGGTCGTCTGCGCGCAGCACCGCTTCGTCGTACTTCGCCTTGCTGACCACGCACCCCGACGCGCAGGTACCGACGAGGGCGAGCAGCAGCGGGCTGAGGGTTCGAACTCCGAAATACATCACCATTTCCTTCCGTATCGGCAGGACGCAGCAGGGCTGCGCCAAGCAGGCCGCACGCTAACCAAAGGCTCCACATGCGGGCCAAGTTTGCCTGAGCTCGCTCATTTAAGCGCTTCTACAAGTGCTTGTCGACCCGGAGTTGAAACAGGCGATTTGGCCCAGACGGCCGCCTGTTCCTAAGCTGAGGTCCGACGACGTGAGTTCTGCCCCAAAAGCCCGACGACGCCTCCACGGCTCCCGACTGCCGCGGCGACAGCTCCGCGCGATGCGGACGCTGCTCGGCTGCTTGGGGCTTTCGCTGAGCGTCGTGACCTCGCCACTCGACGCGGAAGAACCCGCGCGCCTTCCAGCGACACTCAAGCAGGGTTCGGTGGTCGTGGATTCCACAGGCGCACACGGAGTCTTGACCGACGGCACTCGCGCTGAGCTGACCCTCGACGTCGAGCTGCAGCACGCCTCCACGCGCCTGCTCAAGAGCGCACATCCGCTTGCGGGTGCGGTGGTCATGCTCGACGTGGCAACGGGCAACGTGCTGGCTTTCGAGCAGTTCACCCGCCCTGGCAAGCCCATTTACGACGTGCTCACCTCGGAGGCCCCTACTGCCAGCGTATTCAAACTCGTCACCACGACGGCGTTGTTCGAACACTCCGACGTGTTGCCCACGACGAGTGTGTGCTTTTCAGGCGGGGAACGAGGAATCGTCCGCCGACATCTGGAACCTCCAGCACGCGACGAGGCTCGCTGCGCGCCCTTCGGTACCGCCCTCGGCTTCAGTCGCAACGCGGTCTACGCGCAACTCACGACACAACACCTGATGCGCCAGCAGCTAGCGGATGTCGCAGAACGCCTCGGCTTCAACGCACCCCTCGACTTCGACATGGAGGCCAGCATGGGCACCGTCGAACTGCCGTACAACGATCTCGACTTCGCACGAGCTTCAGCGGGATTTCGCAACAGCAGCATCACGCCATTGGGAGTGGCACATCTGACGTACGCCGTGGCGCTCGGTGGTCAAGCGGGGCGCATGCGCTTGGTGCGCGAGGCTGGCGACTACAAGGCCCCAGGGGGACGCACTCTACTCGGGCAGATCATTCCACCAACGATCGCCTGGCGACTGACGCGGATGATGGAAGTCACGGTGCACAGCGGCACCTCACTCGTCGCGTTTTCCAATTCATACGGCTCCAGTTACCTCGGGAACATCCGCATCGCTGGCAAGACGGGTACGCTGCAAGCTCGGCGCGACGGTCCCACCACGAGTTGGTTCACGGGGTTCGCTCCCAGCCGCAAGCCCAAGGTCGTCGTGACGGTGCTCTTGCAGAACGGCGAAGTTTGGCGCGCGAAAGCCAACGAGCTGGCCCGCGACCTGCTGCGAGTTTACTTCAGGGATCAGCGCGGTGTCACCTCGCCGTTCGACGAACCCAACCTGGCTCGTGCGCAACACGGCGGGTGAACCGATGGGCTGTGGATGCGGCGCCACGCCCCTGTGACGTTCCGCGCCGGGCACGATCCGTCCCGTGACCCTTCCGCATGAATCGTGTAGAGTCACTCTCGTGAGTCGGCACGCGTTCCAAAACCACTCCAGAGCGTCCAAGCAGATGGGCTTCTGTTCACTGGCGGCATGCCTGAAGCGTCGCACCAGGGGGCGGGCCTCTGTGCTAGTCGCCACTCTACCGCTACTCGGCGCCTGCTCGTCGAAGACGAGCGATGCGAGTGAAGATTCTGACGGCGACGCGATGCAAGACGCTTCCGAAAACATCGCAGACGCGGGCGACTCTCGCTGCCAGATGACTGAAACGCGCGTGGCAAACGACGGGGCGGCACATGTCGACGAGGGTTCGGAGCTGGAATTCACTCACAACCCGCCAGCATCTGGAAGCCACTATCCCGTTTGGACACGCTTTGAAGCATTCGACACGGAGATCGTCCAGCGAGGCTACTGGGTTCACAATCTCGAACACGGCGGCATCGTGTTGCTGCATGGGCCTAGCGCCGAAACCGCTGAGGTTCAGAGGTTACTGTCGGTCTACGAGGAGATCCCCGACGACCCTCAGTGTTCGCACAAGCGGGCGCTACTCACCGCCGACCCAGCGCTGTCGGACCCGATCGCCATAGTCGCCTGGAATCACGTACTCGTCGGCGAATGCGTCAATCGGGAACGTGTGCTGGAGTTCGTGGAGCTGCACCGCGGTGCTGGGCCTGAAAACGTCTGCGTCCACGGCAGTCACGTCCCCTGACGTCCATTGCGCGAGCTGCTGCGTCGTCCAAACGGAAAGGACGCCCGCGCTGGGGACCGTGGGGTGTTGGAGAGGAATGAGCCTCCCAGCGCGGGCTGCGTTTGGATCCAACGACGCTTGGACCACGCGCACACCACAACATTGGGTGAAGCTCATCGTGACCCGCTACGCGGCTTGGTTCGGCGCAGTACAGGCGCTAAACTAGAGCTTCTCCAGGATGAGGGTGACTGACACGACCCGCGACCCGCGCTCGGCGAGACACGTTTCGCTCCTCGCTTTCGCGTTGCTGCTCACCACCTGCAGCGCCGAAACCTCGCTCGTGGAAGGCTCTGATGACGCCCAACGCCCCGCGTCGGCGGCCTCGAACGGGGACGAAACGGGCCCGAGCACGCAGGAGTCGGCGCGCGCTGCGTCGGCACGCACTGACTGTGTCCAACACCTCGGCAGCGCGCCGCCTGAATTGGAAACACGTTTTTCCATCTCCCTCGCCGTGCACACTCCACGCAGCAACCTCTCGGACGCCACACTGTGCGACGTGCTGGAGGAACTGAACCAGATCTGGTGGCAACAGGCCGGGATCTGTTTCGAGATCGAACTCGTCCAACACGATCAGGTGGGCACGGACCGTCTCGACCTCTGGTTCGAGAGTCGCCCACCGTTCCCCAATGGAGTGGAAGCCAACGGTGTTTACTCGGGACCCAACTCCATTTATGCGCTGGACCAACCCGAACTGCTGTCGGTCGCGCGCTCCGTTCGCTATCCTGCGGCGCGTACCGCCGCCCACGAGCTCGGCCACGCGCTGGGGCTCGGTCATCAAAATTGTGGCGAAGAGTGTTTCGACCTATTGATGGCGTCGGGCACGACAGGTTACCGCCTCAGCTCGAGTCACCCGGCGAGCACCGACGAAATCGCCCGCGCCCGGGACATCGCCCTGCGCTCGACGGCAGGTCCAGCGGTGACGGCGCTGGCCGCCGACCAAACGTGCGGCGCAGCGCGGCTGCCCGACGGGTGATCGGCCCCTTCGCGTGAGCACCCATGCGCCAAGCCCACTTTACGCTCCTCGCCACCAGCGCTAGCCTGCACCCATGCAAGGGACCACGACACTCATCACGGGCGCATCTTCTGGAATTGGCGCGGCACTCGCGCGCGCGGCGGGCGAGCGGGGTTCCAACGTCGTGTTGCTCGCACGTCGTGAGGATCGACTGCAGCAGTTGGAAAGTGAACTTGCTGCGTCGTCCGTCGACGCGCTCGCCATTCGTTGCGACATCACTCAGCCCGAACAGCTGCAGCAAGCGGTTGACTCTGCTCTCGCGCGTTTCGGCGCGTTGGACATGGTGTTGGCCAACGCGGGCATGGGCGTCGCGGGCAACGTGTCGGACCTGTCCCTCGCCGACTACCAGCGGCAGTTCGACGTCAACGTGTTCGGCGTTCTGAGCACGCTCCACGCGACGTTGCCGCACTTGGAGCGGCGCGCGGGCATGGTAGGCGTGATGGGGAGTGTCAACGGTTACCTCGCGATCCCCGGGCACTCCGCGTATTGCATGAGCAAAGCCGCGATCCGTGCCTTGTGCGCGTGCGCCCGCCACGAGCTGGCGCCCAAGGGCATCAGCATCACGCACCTGGCGCCTGGCTTCGTCAAGTCGGAGTTCAGGCAGAGCAGCCACGACGGGGTGGTCGATCCCGACGCCACCGATCCGATCCCGCCGTGGCTCGCCGCAGACGCGCTCCCCGTCGCCCAGCGTATGCTGGACGCGGTGTTGGCTCGCCGAGAAGAGGCGGTCCTCACGGTCCACGGCAAGGCCGTCGTCGGACTGTCACGGCACACGCCCGGACTCGTCAGTGGTTTGATGGGGCAGAGCCACACGTTAATCCGCCGCTGGAGTCAGCGCCCTCCGAGCCCCGGTCGCGACCGCTAGAAAAGCGTGCGCTTGACAAGCTCGGCGCGTGGCTCGACAACGGCTGCCATGGCAAAACCCAAGCTCACCTATTTCGATTTTCCGGGCGGTCGCGGGGAAGACTGTCGAATGGCGTTCTTCGTAGCTGGCGTCGACTTCGAGGACCATCGCATCAAAGGTCCCGAGTGGCGTGAGCTGAAGAATCACACGCCGTTTGGTCAGCTACCGACCTTGGAGTTGGAGGGTAAACCCATCCTCGCTCAATCGAACGCGGTGCTCGCCTACATCGGTGTCGAACACGGGCTCTTGCCGAAGGACCCGTGGGAACTCGCCAGGCATCTCGCGGTGCTGGCGGCGGTGGAAGATCTGCGGGCCATGGTCGAAGCCACGGGCGGCGTCACAGACGAGGACGCCAAAAAAGCCGCACGAAAAGAGCTCGCGGCGGGGCCGCTACAAACCTGGGCGCAAAACATCGAACGACAGATCGACGGTCCCTTCGTGGCGGGGCCCACGCTGCAAGTCACGGATCTGAAACTGTTCACGGCCATGCGCTGGATCAAAGGCGGCATCATCGATCACCTGCCGACGGATACGCTCGACAGCTACGCGAAGCTAGGCACACTGTTTTCGTCCGTCGCCAAGCACCCCAAGGTCGCCGAGTGGCGCGCTCGCTTCGACTGAGCGACGTCGAGCTGAGGCCACGCCAATTCCCCGACGTGCACGTTACCCAACGCCCCACCACCGAGTAAGCCATGGCACAAGACGAGGTTCGCGATCGAGCGCGGCGCAAGGCCCTTGCGGTGGGGGTCGGACTGGGCGCTCTGGGCTTGGCCGGGCTCTCCAAGTTCCAAGGCTCCGCGGGCAGCGGCAACGCTTCGGCGAAACCGAGCGATGATGATCTTGCAAAGGTTGCTACGGAAAGCTCACGTCAGCCCGTCGTGTATTTGCCCCACGGCGGCGGCCCGTGGCCGTTCGTGAACGTGGGTTTTGGCGATCCGCGAGACTTTGCGCGACTGGCAACCTACCTCGAATCGCTCTCGACGTTGCCGAAAACCCCGCCCCAGGCGCTGCTCGTCGTTTCCGCGCACTGGGAAGAGCCAGTGCCGACGGTGATGAGCGCCGCCAATCCTCCCATGTTGTACGACTATTACGGGTTCCCACCCGAGTCGTACGAGATCCAGTGGCCCGCGCCAGGCCAGCCCGCACTCGCCGAACGCGTGCGCAGTCTGCTGACTGAACAGGGCTTCGACAGCGCGAGCAACCCGACCCGTGGCTTCGATCACGGCACCTTCGTGCCGCTGAAGCTCACCTACCCGCAGGCGGACATTCCCACCGTGCAGTTGTCTTTGGTACGCGGCCTCGATCCCGCTCGGCACATCGCGCTGGGCCGCGCACTCGAACCCCTGCGTGACGAGGGCGTGTTCATCGTGGCCAGCGGCATGAGTTACCACAACATGCGCGGCTTTGGCCCACAGGGTTTGGCCGACTCGCAGCGCTTCGACACCTGGCTCAGCGAAACCGCAACCCTCGAAGCCGAAGCACGCAACGCCCGGCTGACGCACTGGGCTGAGGCGCCCGCTGCCCGCAGTGCGCATCCCCGCGAAGAGCACCTGCTTCCCATGATGGTCGCCGCGGGGGCGGCTGGCGCCGACCGCGGTCAAGTGGGATACGCCGATCAAGTCATGGGCGTGCGGATCTCGGCGTATCACTTCGGCTGAAGCGCAGTGCCAGCCGCGCCGCGCTCACGCGGTGCCCAAGTGCCCTGCGCGACGACACGTTCGTGCGCCGTCCAGTCGAGCCCGAGCACGTCAGCCGCGCCTGGGGGCATGCGCTGCCAAACCAACTGCCAGTGGATTGTGCGCCCTTCGGCGGCGAGCGCCAAGTCCACCACGCGAGTTGCGTCGTCGTCGCGTGTGGCCGGCCCCAAACGAGTGTCGCTGAGGACGCGACGGCTTCTCGTCGTGGGATCGTAGCCGTACACGCGCTGCAACACGTAGCTCGCACGACTCTGTTCCTGGGCGTTCGAGCTGTTCACGATCAACCGCAACTCCGCACGCCGAAACAGGTCCCCCGTCGGAAACGCGTGGCCGATTCGCCCAGGGGTCAGCGACACGAGTACGCGCTCAGCCGTGCGCTCGACGAGCTCGACGCGCACGGCCTGTGCCAGAAACGCAGAGTCGTTCATCACCGCAAAGCGATGATCGGCGTGACTGTTCCCAGCTGCGTCCTCGACCCGCGGCATGTGGCAAGTCTGACAAGGCACGTCCGCGTACTTGGATGCGGCGTGTTCGGCATGGGTGTCTTGCATCGCCGCCAACGAGACGCCCCCAGCCGTCGACCCGATCTGCGCGGGGAAGTCGAACTGATGACAGGCTACACAAACGTCAGGTGTTCGCCAGCGCGCGTCGCCAGCGTGGCTGTGACCGGGAGCCGAACCGTCGGCAGTGGCTGCGGCCACAATCCCGTCAGCTCCCGTGACCCCGTGTGACGTGAGATGACAACTGACGCAGGACACGCCGTCGTGTGCGGCGCTTGCCGGGGGCAGTTGCGCTGAGTCGGCATCGGGCGCGTGGCACTTTCGGCAGAACGGAGTGTTTTCCTGCTGCAGGGCGCGTGCGAAGTAACTGTTGCTGAACGCTCGTCGGTGAAGCGACTGCTCCCACTCGGTGGCTATTGCGCTGTGGCAACTAGCGCAACTCCGATTCAGCTCTGCCGCATGCGCAGCCGTGACGACACGCCGATCTGGTCCAGGGAGTGGCCCCGCGAGCGTCGGCTCACGCACGCCAGATTCGGTAGAAGCCGTCGCCACACTGGCGGCCCACGCTCCGCAGGCCATCGCAGCAACGAGCCATTTCCGCTTCACAGTCGACCCACCCTAACCAAACTCGGCGCTCACGGCCCAGCTTCGACCACCGCGCCTCGAGGAATTTGAAACACACGGCGCTCCCCTAACGCCCACACGTCGCCGTCGGGGCCATGCGTCAGCGAAGTGATGCTCTGGTCCCCGACGATCGCGGCAGCGTCGACTCGCGACCAGGCAGCTCCGTCGAAATGCAACAACGTACTGCGATCGCCCGAAACCCACACGTCAGCTGGACCAAAGGCGTAGACCGCCCGCAGCCACGGGGTACCAGCGAGCTGCCAGGTTCGTGGCGTCGAGCGAGCGTCGTTCGTCGCGTGGATGATCTGCCCGGCGCTGCCCACGGCCCACGCGCCTCCCGTGCCATCAGTCGCGACCGCGAGCAGCGTCCCAATCGGACAGCGGTGATGGGTCACGACACCTGCTCGATAGTGAACCAGTGCGCCCTCGCCGATCAAGCCGTGTCCGTAATCGACGAAGCGTTCAGGAGTGATTCCAAACGCCCCCGCAAGCCAAACCTCGGTAGGCGAGACCGCTGCTACGTCGGTGTAATAGGCGTCGGGAACTCCCACGTGTAACGTCCACTGCCCCGCACTCCGACTCAACAACTGATCTGGCGGCACGCGAGACGACGGCTCGGGGATGAGACTCGCCCCCGTGACGTCGTCACGTGTCGGATCCCCGACGACCCAACTCGCGCCGCCCCGTTCGTCGAGAGATCGAACGCGCGGCACCTGCAGCGCAGCGGGCTTCGACGTCACGCCACTCATCAAGCGGCCCGCCTCGATTCGCAGCAGTTGGTTACCACTGCCTGCACTGCACTGCGTGCACTGCCAGAAGTCCGTCGACTGCCCCACGTGCTGAAAACCGTGCTTCCCCGGCGTCCACAATACCTGCCGCTTGCCGTCCGAGAGCAACAATCGCTTCCCGACCCAATGCATCGAGTGCGGTCGGAACCGCTGCCCCAACAAGGTGGGAACGGCGAACGCTCGAGCTTGGCGAGACGTCGCAGACTCGGGGACGAGACGCCTTGCCTCGTGTTTGACGGGCCCAGGTAGCACGGCTGGCTCGGCGACGCGAACGTCGATCCCAGCTGGTGGTTCGCCGCGGGAGCCACGCCACAACCCTGCGGGCGCCCCAATCCACAGGTCGCCTCGTGGCGTGCCGACAATCGCTTTGACGTCACCCGGTACCCCTGCGACGCGGCGCCAACCTCTGCCGTCCCAATGTGCCAGGCCACCTTTACCTGCAGCCCACACGTCGTCGTCGGCGCGCGCCCAGAACTGAAGGATTTGGGTCAGTGGGCTCGGCATCTGTTGCCACTGGTCGTGAACCATTCGCGCGACGAACCCAGCCCCGGCCGCCCACAGTGTCGTGCCAGTGGAGTAGAGTGCCGTCACGGGGGCCGGCGGTAAGTACGGCGCATGGAGTCGGCGATCTCCGGGGAGCAGCTCGGCGATCATGCCATACCCGACGTTGGGCATCGCCACAAACGCGGGCTGAGGCTCCTCGCCGTGCCAATACGCCACTTCGTGTGTGGGCCCGAACCCGCCCAAGTAGAGCCGCCCTCCATGATAACTCGCAGCAAGCACTCCTTCCCCACTTCCAGAAGCTCGGAAGCCCTGGACCACGCGCTCAGACTCGACACCGCCGTCAGGCTCGGCGCTCCAGAGCATGACATCGTGACCAACCCAGGCGGTTTGTGCCGTACCTACGCCGTTCTGCGGGCTCGTCGCCACGATCATGCTCTCACCCCCCAGCGCCAGTCCTTCCAGGGGATGCCAGGGTGAGCGCGTCGTGTCCATCACGCTGATGGATAGTCCGCTACCTGGCTCGTCGCCCATCACCACGCCGAGAGGTGCGGCCCCTGCCCGCAGGATCAGCCCGATGTGACTGTTATCCCAATCCCCATCACCGTATTCGGGAGCACCTCGGAGTGTTCGCCAGTATCCCGCACGCAGTCGACTCGGAGCGCCACCGATTACAGCCCACAGACTTGCGTCGGGTCCGACCTGCATCCAGTCGACCCGTTCGGGCGACACTTGCTCGAACTTGGCCAGCCCGGAGAACGGCGCCGAGGCCCAGGCCGAGGGCTGACGCACTACGGTTCCGTCTTCGCCTACCACCCACGTCCCCTCGGCAGTGGGCACGGCTAGGTGTTCCCCCGACCAGTGGGGTCGGTCGGTAGCACGCACTGCCAGCGACCATAGCGGATTCCCATCTGGCGAAAGACGTCGGAAGCCCCCATCAGCGGTCCACACGAGTTCACCCAAAACCCCTAGCGACGCTCTGCCTCGAGGCACCAAAGGCAAACTCGCTGGGTTGGCGGGGGCAGCCTGCCGCGCCTCTGACCAAGCGAACCTCTCCAGCTCGGTTGGCGCCGGCTCATTCGATGTCCACTCGAAAAGGTTGGGTTGCGTGAACGCCTGCCCACTGAGCTGCTGCCCATCCGTCTCCAGCCACTTGGGTGCCAGCCACAGCGAGCGCTCTTCCACGACTGGGTCGTCACTATCTGACATCGCTGGTTCTGCGGCAGAGGCGTTTGTGCTCTCTCGGGAACCCAACAGCCGCCAGCCCGCGCTACCCAACCCGAAGCGTACTCCCCGCTCACGCACTGCCTTCGCTTCGCTCGGAGTCAGCGTCGTTTCGACCAACAGCTCGCCCCCCGAGTCGAACCCCTGAAGGCGCGCCCCAGGTGTACGAAGCGACACCCGCCTCCCAAAGACTCGCCACGACGGCGCGGGCTTGGTCGAAAACCCGGCGGTCAACACCGCGTACGCGGGCTGAGGGGCTTTGGCGGCGACTGGTGCGGGCCGCGTGCCGATCGCTTGCGATGGAGACTTGCGTTCGCCCCCCGCCTGCGACTCCCGCGCTGGCTCGCGCACGGTCGCGCATGCTGATAACACCGCCACCAGCCCAACGTAGCGGTGGCGCCAACGCGCGTGCGTTGTGCCACGAGAGCGAGAGCGCGGCGACTTCTCGTAACGTCCTCGGGTCACGGAAACCACACCCAATGCGTTCAAGGTTCAGGCCTGACTAACCACAGTGTCGGCCGAAGCGCTTGGTCTTTCTCCGAAGAGTCGGCATCGCGAACGGCGCCTGCGACGAGACATGCGCCCGAGTCGTCACACCAACTCGTGGTGATGCTTGCCGCAGGGGCGTCGAACCCCGACCAGCCCTCACCATCGTGGTGAAACCAGCGCCCACTATCATCGAACAGCCACCAGCGATCCCATCGGGGTGCTTGAAGCCCCACACAACTGCTGGAAGCGCCGGCTGGCAGTGTGATGGACCGCCAACGATCCACCTCCCAGCGCGCGAGTGAATCAGCCGCCGTCAGCTCCACGTCGGCTTTCCGATTGGCGGACGAACCCAAAGCCAATGCTCCGCCGTCACCGAAAGGGCGCACTGAGCAAACGCTGCTCCAGCCCTCGACGGGTCGGAGTTGCCACTGTAAGCCGTCGAAATGCCATGCGGCGTTGCTGGCCCTCGACCAAACCCAAGCATCACTGAGAGAGCGACCCGACAAGCCCGACAAGCGCGTGCTGTGAGGATCGACCTGGTACGCCCCGGCACTCGCAACACCGTTCACCCTCCAGCCGCCGCTGCCGACCGCCAAACTGAGCTGCTCTTTCCCCTCCACCACGATACCGAGCAACTGGCCGACGTTGTAGTTTCCCTCACGATCGCAACGGGCACGTTTGCCGAACACCCTGGCACTGAACACCTCGAAGCCGCCACCGCGGACCCAGTACCGTTCCGCGTGGCCAAACACGCGCGCGTGACCGTCCACAGCAGCGATATGAGTGTACTCGACGAACGAGAACGCCTCTCGCGCCTTCGCGGACTGACGCCGCAGCGGAGCCGAAACGCGTTCCATCTCAGCCGCTTCCAGTTGTTCACCCATCGCATAGTTTTCGCTGTGGCGCAGCGAAGCGCACAGCGGAGTGACGCTCGTTCGCACGCGTTTGCCGTCGAAGTGGTACACCGTACCGTCCGCCAAGATCCAAGCGTCGCGCACCGAGCGGCCGTCAATCGAGTCAATCACACCCGTTCCAGCGGGTAGGGGAAGCCCCACCAAGGACCCAGAAAAAGGTAGCAGCGGCGGCGGGTCAGCGGCGGGTGCTGACGACGAGGACGCTCCTGCTCCTCGCTGTTTGCCGTCGGAGCCTGCGCGGGTTTCGTCGCTTGGGACGAGCGGATGCGTCGAGTCGGCGAGAGTGGTCTGGGGACTCGCCAGGAGCGCCGCGAAGCACGACACCATCCAACACATCGAAGCGCAACGCGGACGACGAGAGCACCGAGCAACCGGGCCACCCGAAGGAGCGGAACGTTGCGCGCGCTCGTCGAGTGACGAGTCCCCGGGTCGTCGTGCTGAGCGCATCACGCAGCGAGTATAAGTGAGCGGCGCGGAGCCGTACCGCTTTTACTGAGCTCGACGGGCAATTACACCGTCGACGCTTCTAGTACAGCCGAACCGCGAACGACACGCGTTAGTCGAACGGCTGATGGTGGGCAGCACCTACGACCGCGCACACAGCGTGGCCGCAGCGATCGTAGACTGACCAGTGAGTCGCGTGTTTCCTTCGTCACCATGCACTCAGGCTGCGCGATGCAGCAGATCCCGCAGCGCCGAACTCAGCTCCGAAAACTCGAACTGAAACCCGGCGTTCAGCAAGCGCTCGGGGTAAACCCAGCGGCTCTTGAGCACGAGCTCGGTCTCCGTTCGCAGGAACCACGCGCCGAACTCGAGTGCCCAGGTCGGTTGACGAATCCCGAATGGCGCCCCAACCCCCCGACGCAGTTCGCTCATGAACTGTCGGTTGGTAAGTGCTTCGGGTGCACTGAGGTTGATCGCACCCGCCAACTGCTCCTCAGCGATCAGAAAGTCCAGGGCGCGGCAGAAGTCGCGAGTGTGCAGCCAGCTGACCCGCTGCGATCCCGGACCTTGAGGACCCCCCATTCCGAGCCGCGCCAGCATCGTCAGGGGGCCGAGCGCACCACCCTCGCGTCCCAAAGTGATCGCCGTGCGTAGAGCAACCTTTCGCGTGCTCGGAACGTCTGCCGCCGCCAACTCGGCTTCCCAACGCCGACACACGTCGACGGAAAATCCCTCACCGAGTTCCCCGGTCGATTCATCTTGGGGTCGATCTTCGGCGTGGCGGTAAATCGTGGCGGAAGCCGCGTTCAGCCAACAACGTGGGGGGCTCGAGAGCGCTCCTATGGCTTGCCCCAGGACGCGGGTGCTCTCCAGTCGCGACGCGTAGATCGACGCTCGGTTGGCTTCGGTGTATCGACAGTCCACGGATCGTCCGCACAGGTTCACGATCACGTCAGCTGCGTCGAGTTCACTCACCCAAGGTCCCTCGGATCGAGCGTCCCAGCCGACGACTCGCGCGCCAGCCAACTCGGTGGTGGGCGTTCGCGACAACACGACCACCTCGACCCCGCGCGACGACCAGTACTGCACTAGACTGCGTCCAAGAAACCCTGCGCCCCCCGCCACTACGATTCTCATGATTTCGCCCGCTTTCGATACTGCGGTGTCCTGTTTGCGAAGAACCCCCGGCCGTGGGCTGCAGCGCTCTTCAACGGCACACCGCCGGGACGCCGCCGAGCTGCGCCGAACATTGATCGTCTGAAACACACGTCACGTAAGTACACACGCCGTCGTCACACGCGAAGTTGTCCTCGACGTAACCCGACCCCTCAGTGACGCAGTCTGCAGGCGCCTCACACACGGGAACGCAGCTGCGCAGCGTGCCGCTATCGCTGCACACGGTATTCGCTGCACTGCAATCAGCATCCGAGGCGCAGCCGATGTAGATGCAGCCCCCATCCACGCACTCGTGGTTGGCCTCGCCGAACCCCACGACACCCAGCGAGCAGTCGGCAGCAACCTCGCACCCGCGCGCGCAGTTCGGCACGCCGCTGCCATGAGCATCGACACACACGGAGAGACCCGCGTCGACGCACTCATCATCCGAGTGGCAACCCAGGTAGACACACACTCCCGAATCGCACTCGAAGTTGTCTTCGTCGTAGTAGGCAACGGGTAGCGCGCAATCCGCGGGCTCATCACACGCCGCATAACAAGCCGAGCCATCAGCCGAATCGTCAGCAGCCGAGTCGTCAGCAGCCGAGTCGTCAGCAGCCGAGTCGTCGCCATCGTCGTGCGATTGTCCAGACGCTGAGCCCGGGTCGACGCAAAACCCCGAGTAGCAGGCCAACCCATCGTTACACGTGCTGTTGCCGTAACACGGACAGCGCTCCTCACCGACGTCACACGGTTCATCGTCGTCGGTGAGGCGCTCCTGCTCACCAGCATCGGGCTGGGTATCGACGCACCGCCCCGAGTAGCAGGTCAGCCCCTGGTTGCAGGTCTGGTTGCCGTAACACGCGCAGCGTTCCTCACCCTCTTCGCAGTCGGAGCGTTGCGCGGGGTCATCCCCCGACTCCATGCAGGCAATCGTCCCCCCACCAAACATGACCAGACAAGCTATCCAGTTGAAAAATTGGCCGCATGAAAACCACTTCAACAGCTGCATTGGGCGGGAAGCTAGCAGGGATCGGAACGAGCGGCGACGCTGGCGCGTGCGACCCGTCGACGCGTCCCAACGGCAGTGAGACTCGACCAAACTCCACGCAGAAAATGTATGCCTGTAGTGACTTACCTCTAGTCGTGTCACGCCGAGCAGCCGTATTGTCGGCGCTTGTCCCACATCGCAGCTTTGACAGGACACCAGCTCTCGAAGTTCTCGCGCTGGCTCACCGCCGCGGTCGGGCAGTTGTCGTTCGTACCGATCGTGATTCCCGCCGCACTGGCTAGTTCCCTCGTTTGGGTGCTCGCCGACAGCCGTGTGCGTCACATCTGGGCAGGGATCGAGCCGCTGGAGCATCATGTTTGGGCGATAGCTTGTGTTGGCGCGGTGGCCTTCGTGCCCGCAGCGCTGGCGGCCCTGCTGCTCGAACTCCTGCATATTGGTTCGCCAAACCTGAGTCGCAGCCCGCGCCGCGATAGTGCGCGCTCTCGACACTGGGTGAAACTGGTTCGAGCTTGCGCGTTGGCGGCCATCGTGGTTTGGCTCGTGGCTCCTACCGCGAGTTGGGCTTTCAGTGGCGCCCGAGTGAGTGAGCAGGAAATCGCAAAGTGGGGCCCCAGCGCACTCATGGGCGCGAGTGCAAGTGCGACGATCATAGCCTACTTCGTCGTGCAGCTCGCGGCGCGGCGTCAGCGTACCCGCCGCTGGTGGCCCGCGCGCCTGACCGCGCTGGCGCTGGCGCTGGCTGGCATCATCGGGGTTTATGCAGACCTTCACTTCTACGTGTCGTTGTACACCAAGCTGCACACCGCGCTCGAGGCGTCCAGCTTCGCATTGGTCACAGCGGCGTTCGCGCTGCTGCTTCGGGAGCTCTCGCTGCGTTCCGCCGTGGCACGTCTGACACTGGGCGTGATCGCCAGCGCAGGTTTGCTCACGGCAGCGGGTGTACTCCTCAGCGAGAGTCCCGTCGAGCGTTTCGAAGCCAAATTGTCGCACGTCTTCCGAGAGCCCGTTTACGTGGGGCGACAACTACAGCGCCTAGTCGACACGCGCGCCTTCATCAAAGCGCCCAGCGAGTGGCACGGCGACGCCAAACACGCCATGGCGGAGTTCGAAGAACGTTACGGGCTGGTCGCCCCCGACGAAGATCCTCGCTGGAGCCAGGCCACCTTCCGCAAAGCCCCCACGCACACCTGTGACACTTGCAACCTGCTCGTGTTCTACGTCGACACGCTCCGCCATGACACCACGCTCGACCCCAACTTGATGCCCAATGCGGTTCGATTTCGTGAGCAGTCTCTCAGTTTCGACCGAACCTACAGCACAGGCTCGGATACGCTCGCGGCAGTTCCGGGCTTGACGGGTGGCCAATACGGCCTAGACGAGTTCAGCGAGCGGCCTGCCGAGGATTTGTTGTACGTCGCGAGGGACCTCGGCATGCGTCGGATTCTGACCATTCCCCAGAGCGCCAACGAGTTTCTCACGAAACTCTACCCTAGCTTCACCTTCGACGAGGTCATCGAGGTCCGTGACTACGGGGCAATCAAAGAGGATGTGTGGGGCTATGGGGCGGACCTACCCAGTGCGGAAGCTCTGGTAGACGTGACGTTGCAACGGCTAGCCCAGTCACCCTCGGAGCGCACCTTCACTTGGATGTTCAACTTCGAGGTACACAGCTGGCACGAACTCGACGACGACTACCTCGCTGACGCAGCGGCCAGAGCGGGCATATCGACGGCAGGTGACAAGTCGTGGCGCTACGACGTCTCGGCCTTTCAGGTCGACCAACAATTCGGGCGCCTACTGGAAGGCCTCGAGCGACTGGGCTTACACGAGTCGACGATCGTACTGTTCGTCTCCGATCACGGGGAGAGCCTCGGACAGCGGGATTTTTGGCGCCATGGGACCGTGTTGTGGGAGAGCGTGATTCGGGTGCCGCTCATGCTGCGGGTGCCTGGGTTACAGCCGCTGAGAAGTGAGATCCCCGTGTCGTTGGCAGACGTGACCCCAACCCTCGTTTCGCTGTTGGAGCCGCGAGACGAGGGCCCCCACCCACGACTCTATCATGGTGTGGACTTGCTCAGACACGTGCGCGGTGACATGCCTCGGGACTACCCGATCGTGTTCGTCGGACGCCGACGAGAGTCCCTCGTGAGAATCGCGTTGCTCGAGCACACTACGGGTGAAAAGTTGGTGTTGCCTCTGGAAACGGGGCGCCCCGAGTTATACGACACTCAATCGGCCACACCCGACGAACTGGACCTAGCGCCAAGCAACCAACTGCGAGTCACCCAGCTGCTCGACGGACTGGTTCGCTCACCCGTTTATCCAAGGCACACCTTGGAGCGCTCTGGGTCGCCCGAGGGCACGGCCTCGCGCTGAGAGCCCACACGCCGCAGAAAAATCGGGCAGCTCCGAGACTCGGGCAGCTCCGACACTCAGGCAGCCGAGACTCAGGCAACCGAGACTCAGGCAACCCGAGGACTCAGGCAGCTCCGAGCATCGCGCATTCAGTCCGCTCCTCGTTCACAAGCGAACGGATAGCCGCGACGACAGGGGAAGTCGGCCCAGTACCAACTCCCCTCGCGCACGGTGTATCGGCCGCACTGCTCGATGTCGTCGGAGTCGTTGGGTCCCCCATTGAACCAGATATTGAAAGCACCATCCACGGGGGTGCCATTCTGTTTGCCGCGCCAGAACACCGTTTCGGTGTCCACCCAAATCCAAGTATCAGTCTCGGCTGCGTCGCTGGCGCCGATCCACGTGTCTTCCACCAGCTGCGAGCTGAGCCAAAGGTGTTCCTCCTCGTCCTGAATCGACGTCAGGTCCCACCCCTCGCCGCGATCCAGGCACTGTTGCCGCGCCCCCTCCCAGTCGTCTTCCTCGCTGGAGATGAAGTAACAATGCCCACCAGGGCCAGACAGGGAATCATCGGGACAGCTCGGTGCGATGGGTCCCGCTTCAGCTACAGCTTCTCCGCCTGCCTCGACTGGAGCACTGGCCTCGAATGGGACACTGGCCTCCGCTGGACCACTGACCCCGTCAGGCGTCTCGTCATCCTCCCAACCGTCCGCCCCTGCATCGTCGAAAGCCGCAGCATCGTCGGGCGCAGCATCGTCGGGCGCAGGCTCAGAGTCGTCGAGGGACGGACACATGCCCGAGTCAGCGCAGCCATCTTCGCCTGGCGAGTCATCGCCACTGGACACGTCGTCCCGTACTTGAGTCGCGTCGTCGGTGATTTGGCCACCGGGGACGTCATCGTCTGCGGCACTGTCGTCTGCGGCACTGTCGTCTGCGGCAATGTCGTCGTCAGCGCCCTCGCCCGATGCGGCGGCGTCCAAGTCACCGCGAGTATCCGAAGGATCTGCGCCACCGTCCGTGGGCGCATCACCCAAAGCCTCTCCATCAGCATCATCATCGATGGATCCCGATCCGCGCGGGCCGTCGCTCGAATCCACACCATCGGCCGCACCCCCAGCAGCGATTCCTCCGTCCTCCGAAGCGGGCCCCGAGCCTCCGCCAGCATCGCTACCTTGTGAGAAGCGTTCGCCTGCACAGGCCAGAGCCAGCACGAACGCGGGCAACACGGCACCCAATACCGTCGGCGCTCCACGACGCCAATGCGATGGCTTCAGAGCACTGTCCTGTTTTTCGGCGAAAGTCGTCATCCAACCCATGCTTTAGCGTGGAATGGCAGCGTTGGCTCGAACGGGACGGCAAGCGGTGCACGGAGCCGTTCGGCATTGCCTACAACTTCGCACTGCGGACGGACGCCGTTGCATCAACGAGTCGATGCAACGGCGGTAGCAACTCCAGGGTCACGCGCGCGACGACGGCCCGCAGCTCTCCGAGACCTACATGACACACGTCGAACGCTAGTCGCGTGTCGCCAACGAACTACCGTCGGCAGGGCTTGGGTTGCGCGCGGCGCAGCCATCCGAACGCGCCATCCCCAACCTGGTTGGCGAGGTGCTCTCCAACTTTGATACATCTACGGGCCGCGACCCATCAGAGCGCTTGCTCTGCGCAGACGCAAACTGCATGCTTGGACTCCGTGCTGGAACTGCGACGTCCCCCCCGTCGTCCAAGCAGCGCTGCCTGGGAAGGTCTGGACGACCAGCAGCTGCTGGACGTTCGCCTATGTGACCTGGGCCTGAAACTCGAGGGCTCGTGGCTGCACCACCCCATCGAGCGCTTGCAAGCGCAGCTTCAGCGTCGTGGGTGCAGGGTGAAACCCCACTTCTGGCTATCAGACGAATGGATGACGCCAGACGACTGCATCGGCATGGGCATCCCGTTTTTCCTCGTTCACCCACGGCTGTCGCGTCTGGAACGTCATTTCATGTTCGGCGTCGAAGGAGGCACTTTCCGAAGTGCCATGCAGCTGCTGCGGCATGAAACTGGTCACGTCGTATGTAACGCCTATCGCCTGCATCGGCTCCCCAGCTGGCGGCGCACCTTCGGCAGTCCCGCGATCCCGTATCCGAAATCCTACACTCCGAACCCCGAGAGCAAGCGCTTCGTTCAACACCTGGAGGGGTGGTACGCCCAATCTCACCCAGACGAGGATTGGGCGGAAACCTTCGCGGTATGGCTCGGCTCAGCCCACCGCTGGCGGGCCCACTACAAAGACTGGCCCGCGCTGACCAAGCTCGAGTACACGGATCAGTTGATGGCACGGCTGGCACGAGAGCCACTGCGCCTGCGTTCTCGCACGCGGCCGTACTCGTTGGCGCAGCTGCAGTTAACCCTTCGCCAGTATTACGAACAGAAGCAGCAGCGCTACCAAAACGCGTTTCCGCGCATCTTCGATCGAACGCTGCGAAGTATCTTCGTGAGCGAACCCCGCGTCGGTTTCTCGGCAGCTCGCGTCGTTCAGCGCAACCGTCACTCGATCATGCGCGCCGCTCGCACGACCTGCCAGGGTACGCACCAGGTTCCCGCTGACGTCGTCGATGCCGTGATCGCTCGCTGTCGCGAACTCGAGCTGCGCAGCACTGCCCCAGAACACGTGACCACCGAGCAGTGCGCTCGGCTGGTGGCGCGGTGCGCTCGGTTCAACCCGATCTCACTGGGGCGATACGCGATTTGACAGGATCCGATCGAGCTTCGAGATGAGCGGGGCACAGCCGAAGCCTCGCGACATTTACCTAAAACACTCACACCTCGTTCAACTCGACACGAACGCTTCGCGCCGTTGACCCGAGGCCATCGTTGTCTTTCAACCGCCCCTGAAGAACACACGGGGAACGCGCCATGTGAACGCTGAGCGCTGTCCGTCACCCGAATTCAGTCCGATTGAAGCATTCCGGGAGCTCACGGTGCCGTTCATGAGCCCAAGCTACTGAAATCACACCGTTCTGCCGAAGGCCATCGAGTCAGAGTTTACAGCAGACCCGCAATCCGTCAGGCCGAGCAACTGTGGAATTTGCACATCACCGCGATTTGGCCGAGTGTGTACGATGGGGCGAAGCCCCGCACCATGACAAGGGATCTCTCTCTCAGTAGGACGTCCGGCAAGAAGCTGCCGTCAGCTCGTAGGCTCAGGGTCTTGGTGTTGATGCACCCCGCGTTGATCCCGCCGAAGAACTTCGACGAACTACCAGCCGCGGCACAGTACGAGATGAAGACTGAGCGCGATGTTTGCAACGCGCTCCACGAACTGGGTCACGAAGTACGCGAACTCGGGATCCGCCACGATTTGACTCCCTTGCGCGAAGCCATCGGTGAGTTTCAGCCCGACATCGCTTTCAATCTACTCGCCGAGTTTCAGGACGTCGCTTCACGCGATCAAGGAGTCGTCAGCTATCTAGAGCTGATGGGGATCCCCTACACGGGATGTAATCCCAGGGGCTTGTTCCTCGCCAGGGACAAGGCGCTCAGCAAGGAACTTCTCGCGTACCACGACATCCGTACGGCGGCGTTCGAGGTCTACCCAATCGGGCGTAAAATTCACCCCCCGAAAGCACTCAGTTACCCCGTCATCGTCAAGTCGCTAGCAGAAGAGGCGTCATTGGGCCTCGCCCAAGGTTCCGTCGTCTACAACTTCGAAAAGCTGTGCGAGCGTGTGTCGTTCATGCACGAAAGTATCGGATCCGACGCGCTCGTCGAAGAATTCGTCGAGGGTCGAGAGATCACCCAGGCCGTGATGGGTAGCGATCGCCTAGTGACGTTCCCAACTTGGGAACTCGACATATCTGGCCTACCAGAAACATCCCAGCGCATCGCGACCTACAAGGTCAAGTGGGATCTAGACTATCAGAAACGTCACGGTGTTTGCCTTCGACGTGCAGAGGGCATTTCAGAACACGTGCAAGCGCACATCAAGGCAACCAGCAAACGCATTTACCGCGCGCTCAAGCTCAGCGGCTACGCGCGGATGGACTATCGACTCACGTCTGATCAGAAGTTGTACTTCTTGGAGGCCAACCCCAACCCCGACATCGCTGCTGACGACGACTTCGCGATGTCGGCGCAAGCCGCCGGCGTCGACTACCCAGCGGTCATCCAAAAGATCATGAACCAAGGCATCCGCGACGGGATCGCTTGGCGTGAGGCGAGCTGAGCAGAGCCTGCACGCGCGGCCCGCGAGAGGGGTTTCGACAGCAGATCGAACGGTAG
>CBFGUG010000094.1:0-29628 GCA_965651905.1 uncultured bacterium
CCTGGCGGATTATTTTCCCACCGAAATCGGCGCTGAACGTGTTGAACGATGAGACAGCCGTCAGGATCCGACACTGAACCGTCCGCGTTGCAAAAACACTCGCAACCGTTTCCGCAGGGTACGAGCGCGTTCGTCTCGAAGAACTCGCCGTCCACGGTGCAGCCCTCACCAGGTCCGCATTCCGCGGCCGTCTGCAGGATCTCGCCGTCTTCGATGCAGGCGCAGGAGTTACAGCCGTCGCTGCAGCGCCAGCTGTCTCCGACGTCGTAGGTCTCGTCACCATCTACGCACTGACCCGTCGGTGAAGGCTCGCAGTCCATCTCGGTGGTTTGGATGCCCTCTGGGGTGCAGGTACAGGTGTTGCACTCGTCTGGGCAATCGAACACGTCGCCCAGTCTGTAGGTTTCGCCGTTCAGGCTGCAGCCGTCCGAAGGCGTTGCATCGTCGTCGACCCCACACGCGATCATCGTCGAGCCGATGCCTTGTGCGGTGCAGGTGCACGTGTTGCAACCGTCAGCGCAGTCGAAGGACTCGCCGAGTTCGTAGGTCGTGCCGTCTAGCTCGCAGCCACTCTCGTCAGCACCATCGTCTGAGCCGTCGTCGTCTGGGCTGTCGTCGTCTGAGCTGTCGTCGTCCGAGCCGTCGGCGTCCGAGCCGTCGTCGTCATCTGAGCTGCTATCCGCACCTCCACGACAGAATCCCGAGTCGCACGCGTGGGAGGAACCGAGGGACTCGCAGTCCGTGTCGCGCGTGCACTCCACATCGCACACGCGCGCTCCGAGGTCGCCAGCGCTCGTGCATGAGACTGAGTCACTCGCCAGGTCTTCACACTCGTCGGCGTCATTGCACTGTTTGGTGCACACGCCCCCGACACACTCGAGCCCATTCGTGCAGCCGTCGCCACAGTCGCTCAAGAAGTGCGACTCTCCGCCCAGCGTCGTGTCGTTCGTCTTGGAGCCGCAGGCGGCCAACGTCAGTGCCGACAGTGTCAACAGCGCGAAAGCCAGTGCTCTCAGACTCGTCCCCCGCGCCAACCGTGCCTCGGTCGAACAGCAAGGTTCGTCACTCGCAGTCTTGGTCCACTTGCTCATCTCAGTCGCATCCTTCTTCGAGCTGTCGCTCGATGCTGCTCTGCCCCACGTACGCGGTTACTTGTTCGTAACGTGGAGCCAAGCCATGTTCGTCGTTGTAGTCGGAAACTCGCTGTCGCAACTGCCCGCAGCTGTGGCGCAGCGACGAGAGTAACCCGCTCACCTCGGCTTCGAGCGGGTGCCCAGGCCAAACGTCGTAAGTGTAAGTACTGCCGCCCACCGCGTCGGCGTTGCGTGCCGAGTCGTTGAGCCGCAGACGCTGGCAGATGGTCTGCACCACCGCCTGCACGTGGTCGAAGATGGCCGCCTCCCAGCCCACGGAAGAGCCGAACGGCAACACGAAGTCTTTCGCATGCAGTCGCCCATCGTCCAAACGTTGTACGCGGCCGTCGCTGCACAAACGCGTGACGGGTTCCGTCAACTTGTCGTGGGCTCGCGAAAGCTGCTCTGCCAACTGTTCTTCACTGAGCGGACCATTGCGATAGATGACCACCCAGACGAGCTCGTCGAGTCCTTCGTGGGTGGACAAACTCGACAGCTGCTCCAGCTCTTCGTCGTTGGCCGCCCGATACACGGCGTGTTTGCCACTGCCCGAAGCGAACACCAGACCACTGTCGACCAGGTCGTGCACGATGGCAGCCACTTCGAGCTCGCCGTCCTTCTCGAAGCGCTCCAGCAGTCGTGAGCGCGGCACCATGCCCTGGTCTCTCACGAACTCCAGCACCGCCTGCCACAGTGTGCGGCCGCGCACCGTGCGACCTTCGCTCAGCCTTCGCAGTTTTCGAATGTAGGCACGCAGCGCCATGCCGAACATGTCCGCGCTGACCTTGCGACTGATGCCTTGCGCGGCCAGCTCGTTCGCGAGTTCGACGAACACCTGGTTGGCGATGTGTGCCACGGGCGCGCGCACACCGCCCGAGGTCGCCAGCTGCGCAATCAGCACGGTGATCTGCCGCACGATGGAGTCGATCAGCAATTGGGCGTTCACGGAACCCCCGTAGCAGCCGCTAGCGTATTGCTCATCTTCGTAGACTGCCCGATTCGGGTCTGACGCGGTAGGTGACCCGAGGGTCATCCTCGCCGAAGCCGCTTATCTTTTCGCCCCACTCCTGCCGTGATTGACTATCATCCGCCTACGAGACTGTCTCGTTGGGGGCAGTCAGGTAGTGAAATTGTCCACGCAAGAGACCAAAGACAGCGCCAAAGGCGATGCCCCGACGAGCCCCGTAGGACGGGCCACGGGTGATGAGGCCGCGGCAGAGCCTCGTTCGGGTCGAGCGCAGGCGCGCGGTATCTTGCGTGGGCGTTCTGGACGTGCGCTGCGCGCCGGAGCCACGTTGCTGCTGCTCTACCACTGTGCGGCGGTGACGGCGGCAAACCTCCCGAGACGAACGGTGTTTTCCAACGACGTGCACGCGCCGTTCAGAGACTATCTGAACCTGACCTACCAGTGGCAGATCTGGAACATGTTCACCGAACGCCCGCTGCTGCTGTCCATCGACCCCAAAGTCGTCGCGACCTGGAAGGGCGGCCGCACGGAGCAAATGCCACCCATTCTCCCGGGGTTCGAGGAGTACACGGGGGAGCTAAAACACTACGCGTTCTTGGCCCGAGTGTTACCTAGTGGCGACAATACGCGTGACACCAAGGCCTACGGCCAAGCGTTGTGCCGTGCATTCATTGAAAAGTTCGGCAGCGAGCCCGCGCACGTACAACTCGTGATCGAAACGATGGCTCTGCGCAGCCCGAGCGAAGTGCGTAAGACGGGGGAGTTGGCTTCTCCGAGAACCCAGCGAGGCGGTTTTCGAAAGTGCCAATGAGTTGGGTCCAGCGTGGCGCCGCTGTGGTGCAGAGTTTTTTCTTCGCGCCTGCCGACCCGCGCGCGTACGCAGCGCTGCGCATCGGCTACGCGTTTGGAACGCTGTGCATTCTGCTCGACTTGTGGCCGATCCGCCTGAACCTCTTTGCTGCGTCTGGCATGGTCGGTGGTGGGGGCGATCTCAGCGCGTGGCGCGGGTTGAACCTGTTCATCTGGTTGCAGTCGGAGACCGCGGTGAGTTTGTACATGGCGTTTTCGGCACTGTGTTTGGTGCTGTTGGCGCTGGGTATCGTGCCGCGCTTGATGGCGATCCTCACGTACGTGTGGGCGGTTTCCTACAATGCAACTGCGTATTACGCCGCAGGGGGCTACGACGAACTCGCCCGTTTGATCGGTTTCGCGCTCATGATTTCGCCGACGGTAGCCACTTGGAGCGTCGGGACCCGCTGGTTTGCTCAGCGCTCGTCGCTCTACGGTTGGGTGTGCGGTACGAACTGGGAAGGCACCCAAGGACCACCCAAGTACGGCTTGCGCATCGTTCAATGGCAGCTGTTCCTCGTTTACTTCGCGACGGTTTGGCTGAAGGTCGCCGACCACAACTGGCGGCAGGGCGACATCATCGCCTACTTTTGGATGAGCATCTTTTCGCGCTTTCCGCATCCGCTCATCACCGAACACTTGTGGATCAGCGCGCTGCTCTCCTGGAGCACGCTGATCATCGAGCTGTCGATACCCATCCTGCTTTGGATCCCACGCACGCGGCTGTTGGCGTTGCTGCTCGGCGTGATGCTTCACGGCGTCATCGCAGTCACCAGCAAACTAGCGCTATTTGCCGTGATGATGTTGCCGCTGTACTTTGCGTTTTTCGACAAGACCGAGTTCGATACCCTGGAACGCCTCTGGAAACGCTACGTGTTGCGGCGCGACGAACCCGTGTCGAAAGCGTCGGGGCAACCTTCGGAATCGTGAACTCACGTGCGCATCGCTTACGTCACTGATCAGTTGCTTCCGCAAAACGCCACCGACACTCAGCAAATGGTGTCGATGGCCTCCGCACTCGGGGCGCTCACGGAGCTGACGCTGGTATTGCCCCGGCGCTGGGGCAGCCCCAACCCTTCGCTGCAAGCAATAGCCGACTATTACGGCGTGGCCCCCACATTTGCGCTCGAACCTCTGCGCAGCGTTTATCCATGCATTCGGGGTATCGAAAAACTCGCGCAGGCATACCGCGGCTCTACGGTCGCGCAGACAGCGAACCACGATTTGATCTACACGCGCACACTGCCGACGTTGATAGCAGCCTTGACCACGACGCAACTGCCGGTAATCTACGAAACCTATCGGCCGTGGCCGCGCCAAAAACCCCGCGCTCGTCGTTTCTTCGAGTGGGCAGGGCGGCACCCGAACTTTCTCGGCGGCGTCTTTCACTCCGAGTTCGCTCGCAGCAGTTACCTCGAGATCGGGATCGCGCCGCAGAAGCTGCTCACCGCGCACAATGGCTACAACCCGCAGGTGATCTTGCCGCGGCTCGAACGCGACGACGCGCGTCGAAGGTTGGGCATGCAATCGGAAACTTGCCTGTTCACCTACGCGGGCCGCGTCTCTGAGAAGAAGGGCCTGCAGCTGGTGCTCGATGCGGCTGAGAGATTTCCGCAGCACCAGTTCCTGCTCATCGGATCCGAAGGTCGCGGTCCCATCGAACGCCGTGCTGAGACGTTTGCCAATGTCGTCGTGTTGCCGTGGCAGAGTTTCGACGAGACCGTTCCTTACCTCTACGCGTCGGACGTGTTGCTCATCCCACCAACGAGTGGTCCACTCACCAAAGTGGGCAACACCGTGCTGCCGATCAAGACGTTCAACTATCTGGCGGTGGGGCGCGCGATTTTGGGACCTGCTACGCCCGATCTGACGGAACTGATCGAAAGCGAACGACATGCCCTCTTGATCGAACCCGACGATCAACGAGTGTTCTTCCAAGCCATCGAACGTTTGGCGAGCGACGCCGCGTTGCGAGCGCGTCTCGGCACCGCCGCGCAAGCGCTCGGTGCAGAGCTCACCTGGGAAAACCGAGCCGCTAAAATCTGCGCGTTCATCGAAACCCGACTAGCGACGCGTGGCGCTTGATTGTGCGAGTCTCGAACGACTGTTTGAGCTCCTTTTGCGGTTTTCCTTTGAGGAGTCGGGGTGCGGCCCGTGCGCGGCTCCCTCTACGAGAAATGCTTCGAGGTGCGGGCCCGCGATGAATCACTTCTGACGGCGCGCCCGTTTGATTGCGGCTCCCAAATAAACCAGTTCAGTCACACGAAAACACGGAAATTCGTGACACAAAAGTGAGAGGGGGACATCCCTGCCGGGACGTCCCCTTCTGTTTGCGAAGCGCTGCTCGGCTCAATCGCGCTTCCCGCTCAGAAGCTGCGCGGGAAGCAAAGAGTCGAGCCCATCAGCGCCGACCACGACTCGCACCTCTTGGATGCTGGCCGCGATCTCCTTCATGGCGTCGAGCTCCTTGAGACGCAACAGCACGGGCTGCTCCGTCATCAAACGGGCGGTGTTGGCGAGAGAACGCGTTGCCGCGACCTCCTCACGACGCAAGATGACGTTGGCCGCCGCTTCCTTCTCGGCCTCGATCACGCGGTTGAGGAGCGTCTTCATCTCGCCGGGCAACACGACGTCCTTGACGCCGACGAGCTCGATTCGGAGACCGACCCGTTCGAGTTGCGGAACGACGCTAGCAGTGAGTGCCGCGTTGAACGCGTCGCGCCCCTCGAGCAACTGGTCGAGAGTCACGCTCGAAACGTAGTCGCGCGCCGCGAGTTGTGCGGCGAGGTATACGGTTGCGTCGAGGTCCGAAACCCGTTCCGCGACGCTGCGCGCGTCGGCGATCGAGTAGTCTACGGACAGCGAGAGGCGCAGCGTTACCTTGTCACGTGTCATGAGCTCCTGACCCGTGATGGCAACACAACGTCGCCGCATGTCGATAGTCTTCACCTCGGGCTTGGACTCGGGCGTCCGCCAGAAGCGGTAGCGCCCGGGAGCCAGGCTGCGCACGAATGCCCCTTGTACGTACAAGAGACCTTCACGCGCCGCTTCGATGGTGACGTCGAGCATTTCGCTGCTCGGGATCAACGCCTCCAGCTCGCTGGTGAGCTTCGGCACGTCTTCAGACACGCTGAACACGCGGAGCTGCACGCTGTCATCCAGCGTCCAGTAGCAGTGCGTTCCTGGCCGCAAGAAAGCGACAGGTCGCTTTTCGTGGTAGAGCACGCCCCGCTCGTCGTCAGCGAGCTCAGCAACTGCGTACCAGTCGCTGGGAAGCAGCTTACGAACGCCAGCGCGGGCGGTGAACAGCAACTGGTCGGTGTTCCAGCGCTGCTCGCTGTGACCACGTCCCCAGAGCCAGTAACGGCCGGGGCCGAGTGCACGTCGAGGCACGCTGTCCTTGAACAGCAAGACGCGTTCGTTGAACTTTACGGTGATTGTCTTGAACATGAGGTGCCTCCTTTCTCGAGGCGAGTTGGGGTTTGATGCGAACGCTCGTTGAAGAGTGTTCGCGGCGTCGGCTACAGCGAGAGACTCGCTGCGCCAGTAGTAGGCGGTCGTTCACGGTATGCGGGAAGGCCCGGCGGGACGCGACAGCCGTAGCGATGGGTTCCCCCACACCACCGCCTTGGATGACGCATGCTGCCGAGCTTGGCACGAGTGACGCGAGCGCGGTTCGGCGTCTCGGGGGACGTTCAGGCGGGCGGTATCGTGTTCATGCGCAGCACACCTACAAAGGTGCGCGACGAATTTCGACGATGCTGCTGGCGCTGGGCGTTGCCCGAGGTGCGTCTGCGCGTTCGGGTCAGCTCGTGCTGTCGGGGATCGCACGCGGCGAATTCCCGACGTTTCCCACTAAACCGTGACGACCTACTTTCACCTAAAGAAAGTGGCTTTTCAGGCCGAGGGTCCATTGCTCTACCGTTGAGCTACAGCCCTGACGGGCTGGTCGGAGTCGAACCGACTACACATGGGTTAACTACCGAGTCAGTGTCGGTTTGTCTTCCAGACGAATGCGCGTTCTGGAATGCGACATCCGAACGCGAAGCGAAGAGCCAAAGCGGCAACGCGACGCGCGGCGGCGCACCATGGGTGAACGTGCATCCCGCAGGATTCGAACCTGCGGTGGAAGGCGCTGGAGTCGAACCAGAACGCATGGCGCTACTCGACTAGCAATCGAGCGTCGGAGCCACCCCGACTTCGCCTTCCCGATCGAAAACTCGCGCGGTGAGGGCTTCGAGCGAGATCCGAAACGTTTTTTGGTGGTTGAAGGTTCTGTGTTCGTGAAGAGGCGCGGCAGGCGGCCACTCTCCATCGGGGGCCACCTGCCGCGCGCATGTCGTTCGCGTCATTATGCGACTCGTCGCTCATTCGGTGCGATGCGTCTGCTCGCTACGATGAGGTCGACGAGCGAAGTGCGTGACGCGAGTTCAAGAAGTCGCGCCACTCCGATGGAGCGGACGCGGGATCAATTTGTGGTCCAACGCGCGGCAAGGTGCGCGGGCGCACGGGAGCAGCGCGCGGCCACATGCCAGCCTCGTCGCAGGTGCGACTGCCCTTGACGTTGTTGCACGGCTTGCAGGCGGTCACGATGTTGTTCCATTCCGTGCGTCCGCCCGCCGCGCGTGGGATCACGTGGTCGTAACTCAGGTGACGTTGCAAGAAACGCTGCCCGCAGTACTGACACGTGAAGTCGTCGCGCGTGAACACGTTGACGCGCGAGAAACGAACGCCCCGCTCGCGGCGGCGCGGTGCCGAACGACTGCGCAATACCGCGGGAAGCCGCATCTCGCAGGAAGGCGAGCGGATCACTTCCGCGTATTCGACGATGACGTCGACCTTATCCAGGAAAACCATCGTGATGGCGTCCTGCCAACGCAAGATTCGTTGGGGAAAGTACCAAGGAGTGAGCAAGAGAGTGCGTTGCTGCATGGCGGGGACCTCGTTCATGGGTTGAGCAACCCAGGTGAAAGGGCCGCGAAGGTGGCGCCACCGAAGGGAATCGAACCCTCTTCGACACAGATCGACAATCTGCCGTCCATCCCAACGGACTCCAGTGGCACTTGCGCGGCTAGTTGCTTGCGCAGCTAGCCGTTTGGGCTACGAGACGTAGCGGTAGGGATGGCCGGAATCGAACCGACGTGCTCTTCGTTCCGAACGAAGCGGGCGAGCCTCTACCCCACATCCCTGTGTTGTTCCAGCGGCCGCCCAACACGAATGCTCGGCGACCGCTGGAGGCGCAACCGTGTTGGTTACGCCGTTTGTTCAGTTGTCAAAGAACGGGAGAGCGTGCGCTCTCGGGTGAACTCAGGAACTGGACAAGCCAGTCGTCTGCAGGCGTGCGATAACGCTCGCCGTGACCCGTCGAGTAGACGGAGCGGTGCCAGTTGCGCGACCCGCTGAGGTACATGACCCGCTGAGGTGCATGATTCAGTGAGACGCGCAATCGATGTCTCCCGGATGGATGCCGGGAGTTATCAGGTGGTGTTCGTGATCTCGGGGTGAGCCAACGCTGCAGAAGCCGCGCGGGCTCTACGCTGTCTTCGAAATGAACACCGCGCCAAAATCGAGAAAGCCGCCACTGGTGATCCCAGGGCGGCTCCTATGTCCATGAAAAGACTAGAAAAAGCCCTAGGCTCGAACCTCCGCGGGATCGCTCGAGTGCGTGCTGCATGGCTTGCCACCCGCGTGTCCGCCAAACGAACTTGCAAAGCGCAAGTTCGCTAGCTGACCCAGCGTGGCTGAGCTGTGCATCGCATATGTCTGTAGCCGTTTCATCGTGAGTCGCGGGAAGATGAAGCAGTAGTACGTCGCTGTCAACGTTTTGTTCCCGAATTTTTCGTGCGGCGTTTTTTGACCGTGATTGCCACAGCTTGTCGGTGTGAGCGTTCGGTTAACGAGCCCCGTGACTATGCGACGGCCGACGTGAGCTACTGCAGCTGCGAGTCCATCCACGCCGCGCGCTCACTCATGAAGTCGCGCATGACTTGAAGCTGTGCGTCGTAGGTGTCCCCCTCGGGGATCGCGAAGATTTGCCCCGTCAGACTACACAGTGGCCAACGTTCCCACTCGCGTGAGATGGCGTTCGTGAGTGGTGCGGTCAGGTTCGACACTCGGTCGCTGAGCGCGGCGTCGGACAGGAGCCCGCCGCGCAACTCTTGCCAGCGCGCGACCACCTGCTGACGAAACGTGGGGTCGGCGATCAAGCGTTGAAACCAGTCGTTGCTGCCGTTGCGAAACTCGTACGCCCAGCCCGTGGGGTTCTGGTTGCAGAAGAGTTGACCCCCGACGGCCATGATCAGGTTGAAGTCCCACAGCGGTCCCGCGAAGATCTTGCCATTGCGATCTTTGTGGAAGTAGACGCTGCGCACGTACGCATCTCCGTTCTTCGAGAGTTCGTTGATGATGAACGTGTCCACGAACGAAGCCACGTCGATGTAGTCGGTGTAGGGCCCCATTGGCTCACTGTGCAACGCGTCGTTGAACTCGGTGACGTAGTTCGTGAGCCAGCTTCGTTGTGCGTCGTTGAGTGGCACGGGGTCCGTGACTTCGAGGTCCGCCCAACACGTGGCAGGCACCACTTCTTCATCGGGGTCGACCATTCCGCCTGCGAAACCGCCGCCGCCAGGAGGTGGCGCTCCACCGCCGAAACCACCACCGCCAGGGCCACCACCGAAGCCGACGGTCATTTCGTCGTCGCCTTCACAGCTGATGGTACTCGCGGGGAAACGGTCTGAACCCTCTGTCGGGCACGTGCCGAAGGCATGGGCGGGAGCTGGGGCGTCGGCGCAGGTGATCATCGGCTCCGAGGCTGCAGCCCAGTCGAACTTGAAGATGTATCCGCCCGAGAGATCCGCTTCGTCGGTGTCGGTCTCCTCGAGCTGCTGTAGGTCTAGACGCTCTTTGGCGTTCTTGATCGTCTCGACGACCATGTAGATGCCTTCGTAGTCGGTTGCTTCGAGAGGTCCGCCGTCATTGTTGATGTAGACCTCGGCAAACGAAAAACGCGGCGCCTGCAGTCCCATCGCACGGCCCAAGTCGTAGATGAACGCGTGGCGGATCATGGTGCGGTCGTAAAATGGTCCAACGAGCGCCCAGTCGGACTGCCCGGGCATGCCGAGCAGCGGCAATTTGCGATCGTCGTTCAGCTCGTCCCAGAACTCGATCTTGTAGGGCGCTTTCTCGAAGCTCGACGAACTCTGACCGCGCACGTGGTACCCGGCGCGACTGGCGAGTGTGGGTGCGTTCGACAACGCGGCGCTGTCTTCGCCGGGTTCGAACACGAGCACTGCGCCGTCGTTGGAGACCCAAGAACCATCGGCGGCTTTCTGGTCGGGTTTGCCCGCGCCGAATCCGTCCACCACGATCAACGGCAAATCCGACGTCACATCGAACGTGCGCGCGACGAACACGGCACCCGCACCTACACCAGCGGGCGCGCCGTCGATGAACGCCTGGGCGCGGAGCTGCGTCGTCTCAGTCAGCGTGAGCGGTGTGCCTGCGTATGAGGGGGAGGTCGCGCTCGGTACGGAACCGTCCGTCGTGTAGTGGATCTGGACGTTACTCGTCGCGCTGAGTTCCACCGAGATTTGGCCTTCGAAGGAGGCTCCCGCAGGGACGATGCTGAGCTGGGTCGCTCCGCCAGGGGGCAGGTCACCACCGACGTCCACAGGCGCAGCATCGTCGTGACTCGCCTCGTCATCAGTTAATCCTGCGCCGTGAGAGCCGTCGTCACTGACTTCGGCTCCCGAGGATTCGTCGTCCTGGAACACGTCGTCTGCCGAGCCCGTTGTCTCACCGCCGGGAATACCCCCAGCCGATCCACCAGCACTCGAGCCAGTGCCGGACGCTCCCGCCCCGTCGTCCCCGGCGTCAGCGGCCTCGTTTGACGCGCAGCCCACGATGAGAAACATCAGGGAAGCGATACAAGTGTAAGAGAACTTGGACAGAATCGGTGCAGCCATGCTCTGGGCGGTGGTAGGAGAAAATGCGAAAAGCAGGGAGTCGAGCTCGTTCGAACGAGTGTTCATCACTGCTGACGCACGCCAGGGTGAGAGTCCGTCACGAGAATGTCGAAATCGGGCGCCACTTCTGAACGACGTCGAAGTGGCGTCGAGCCAAGAGTGGCTACGTCGTGATGCCCGGCACGGGCCCGCCGTTGGCGAGGCGTGGGTCGCCGAACACGTCAGTGTCCTCGAAGCCCATGAAGTGCAAACACGAGACGAGCATTTCGGAGAAGCCCACGTCGTTGCGCAGGTTGAGATAGCGGCCTTTGGTGAAGTAGCCGCCCATTCCGCCCGCGAAGATCGTCAGGATGTCGTTGGTGCTGTGCGCGTCACCCTGGCCCAGCTCGTTCCAGTGAACGATCAACGTGTTGTCCCATAACGTGCCGTCGCCTTCGGGAGTCGCCATGAGCTCGTCGTAGAGTGGCGTCGATAGCCCCCAAAGGTGACGGTGGATGCGTCGGATCTGCGCGAAACTCTCCTCATCGCTCTTGTGAGAGATGTCGTGGTGGCCTTCTTCCAACCCGAGGTTGCCGTAAACACGGTTGCTGGTGTTGCCGTGCCAGTTGAAGTTCACCGAGCGAGTGAGATCGCACGCCAGCGCCAGCGCGATGACTTTCTGGAAGGCGCCGCCGATGATCTCGTGGTTGTCGTGAGTGTAGACGTTCACTGGCTCGCCGAGTGCGCCGATGCCCTCGGCGGCGCAGCTCGACGTTTGTTCGGCGGACGAGAGCGTGCGTTCGATGTCGCGCAGTGCGTCGGCGTACTGTTCGACCCGTCTGCGGTCGTCGCCACCCAGCGCTGCTGTCAGCACGGCGTTCTCTTGTTGCACGAGGTCCAACATCGAGGCCTTCAGGGCGAGCCGCTGCTGTAACTCGGCCTGGGCGCCGTCATCCTCGCCGTCCGCGCCGAACAGGCGTGCGAACGCGGCGTAGGGATCGGTTTCCGGAAACACGGGGTTCTTGATGCCCTGCGGTCCAGCGTGGGCACTGAGATTCCAGATGTCGTTGTGGCGATCTCCCACGCGGTAGACCAAGTGACGATAGGGTAACGTCGGCTCGGCGATCAGCATGCGCTCCCCGATCTCGTAGTCGATGCTCGGTCCGAGCACGTATCCGATCGTGCGATCCTCGCCACCAACGGGAAAGTCGCCTTCCCCAGCAGGCCAAGGTGCGAGTGACATGCCACCCTGTTGGTGGTTGTCGGCGCGCTCACTCTGCGGCAGCTCATGGAAACGCTTGTCCAAGCGATTGAGGATGAGCAGGTCGTCGCGATATGGTTCCAGCGGTTCCAAAAACTCGTCGAATGCGAACGCGGTTTCCTCCTCGTTCGTGAAGCGGCGGCGAGTCTCGTCACCGTTCGGCTTGAACTCGAAGATGATTCGGCGCGGACGACCGTCTTGAGCCTGAGCTGAACCGACGCTCATCGCGTCGAGGAGAGGTAGCCCCAAGGTCACTCCAGCGCTGCCTCGCAAGAAGGTACGGCGCGAGAGTGGATTGCCTCTTCGAATTCTCATCGTGCATCTCCTTCGCTCGAGGCGCGGTACAGGAACTGATCTGATCGCGTGAGGCCGAGGATCAAGTCTATCAATCGGTAGTCGTTACGCTTGAAACTGTTCATCAACTGCGTTTGAGTGCACGCGTCGGCGGCGCTGGCGTCACGTCCGTAGAAGTAGCGAAACGCTTGCAGTGTAAAACACTCGCGTACCTCGTCACTGGCGGCCATGGCTGCCGCCAAGTCTGCAGCACTCTCGTAGTCGCCGTCGAGGGTGCGCGTCGCGGTGATGGTTCCACCGCGCACGATACTCGCGCCCGCTTCGTCGACGTCACGCTCGCGCCCCAGGGCGTCGAAGCTCTCGAAGATTTCGCCGATTGGGTCCATCAGCGCGTGGCAACCCGCACAACTCGGATCCGCGCGGTGTTGCTCCAGGCGCTGTCGCTGCGTCAGCTCACCATCCAACTCGGGCAGCGTCGTGTCCACGTCGTCGGGCGGCGCGGGAACGATCTGGCACAGGAAGTCCGTACGTATCTTCAGGCCGCGGCTGACGATGGAGGTTCGCAAGGGGCGGTCGTGCATCAGCATCGTGGCCTGGGTCAGGACGCCCGCGCGGTTTGGCGTTTCGACGCGTTCGAACTTGGCGCCTGCGGGAAGCTCGCCGAGCCCATAATGTTCGGCGAGCGCGCGGTTGGCGAACGTGTAGTCGGCAGCGATCAGGTCGGCGAACGTGCCGTCGCTCGTGAGCAAGTGACTCACGAAACTAAAGGTCTCGGTTTGCAGCAGCTGTCGCAACTCGTCGTCGAACTCTGGATAGGTAGCTTCACTGCGCGTCAGCTCCTCCGTCTCGTCGAGATCGAGCCACTGCTCGAAGAAATCGTAGATGCTGAACGCTTTCGGATCTTCCAACATGCGCAGAACCTGCTCTTCGATGCCTTCACGTGTCGTGAGTTCCCCCGCATCTGCCGCAGCGAACAGTTCCGCGTCAGGCATCGTCTGCCAGAGCAGGTAGGATAGGCGCGTCGCCATCTCGTAGTCGGTGGGACGGCTCACGCCGCCCCCTGGCGCGGAGCTCAGCTCGACTCGAAACAGAAAATTGGGCGAGCTCAGCATGCTTGCCGCGATCCACTCGAGCGTGGTTCGGGAGTTGCCGGTCTCGTCCTGCAACGTCTCGTAGAGTTCGGCGTAGCGACTGAGTTCCGAGTTGCTCAGAGGACGTCGGTATACCTGCTTGCCGAAGGTTTCCACGAAATCTTGAACGCACGTCGGGGACGCGTCATCAGGATCGCAGTCGATCGCGTCACCATCGGCGACTAGTGCGCGCCCCAGTTCTTGGGCCACCTGAGTGTAGACGTCGGCGATCAAAGGCGTGACGGTCAGCGAACTCGCGCCAGTTCGGAAACCCAAAGACGTCGGTTCACGTGGCAGGCTGCGCGTGACCGACTCGACCAACGCAGCATCCCCCAACAGATCGCTCAACGTTTGACGATATTCCGTGTTGGTCAATCGACGTAGCGGTGACTCTCCTGGTTCGGGCGAGTCGCAATTGGCTGGCGAAGTCGAGCCCGTTCCGGGTGACCCGGAGGAGCTGCTGTCGTCATCGTCGGTTGCCGAACCCTCTTGTCCGGGGCTCCCCGGGTCGTCCTGTGAACTCGCTTCGTCATCGCGGTCGGCGCCGCCACTCGGCTGGCTCGCGCTGTCACTCCCATCGCCAGAGCCGCAAGCGAGCACCAATCCCGCGCTCAGACAGAAGGAGAGTGCCCATCGGGTTTTGGTGAGTGTCGTGCGTGCCATCAACTTCCTCCGTCGGCGGCGGGTTCGTTTGGCGCGCCCGCATCGGGATCCGAACTCGACGTGTCGTCCCCGCTAGTTGTATCGTCCATCAAACTATCGTCAGCTGCGTCATCGTCAGCTGCGTCATCGGTGGGGTTATCGTCATCGGTCGAGGTGTCGTCTCCCGCGTCGTCACTCGTCTCATCCGGCACGGCACTCGGCGCGTCGCCTGCAGAGAAGAATCCGATCTCATCCAGCCACAGGTCGAAGTCGCCGCCATATGGAAACTCGAACTGGAACGTGCGTAACTCTCGTGGGTCGAGGGGACCCAGGTCACCGCTGTTTTGGAGCATTTCGTCAAACCCGAGGAAGTACTCTTGCCATTCCTCGCCGATCACCAGGTCGACGCCGTGGTTGTTCCAGCACCCTCCGTCGCACGTGCCGCCCTCTTCAACGGGAATCACTCCAGGCACGGAGATGCTGAAACGCACGGACTCTCCGTTGCCCCGCGCCCAAAAACGAACCCCTTCATACACAGAAGCGTCGTACAAGCAGTCCTGCCAGATGTCGTCTTCGTCAGGTGCAGACCAGCGTAAACCCGCACCAATCCCAGCCCAGTCGTAGGCGCTGCCCCAGGTGTGCATCGCGTGGGTGCCGCTGGGGAAGTCGTCGCTCACCTCGATGATGAACCCTTGTTCTTCGTCTGCTGCGCTGTTGTACCAGTACCAGCCCGCGTCGCGTCCATCCTGCGTCAGCAGTGACTGGTCCGCGTCCTCGAAGTCGTCGATGGTTGGGGCGTCGCCCGTCCCCACCGCGGCGCTACAGCTCACTAGTGGCTTGACGGGTTCGTCGTCACTGGCGTCGTCACTCTCGCCTTCGTCAGGATCCTCCCCTACGCTGACGGAGATGTCCGCACCACCCCCGAAGTTAATCTCATCCGTGTCGTCCTCGGGAAGCTCACCGACGGGAGGTTCACCATCGTCGCTCGGTGTCGAGTTGCCGTCCGCGTCATCGGTGTTGGTTGGCTCCGAGTCGGTCTCGCTCACGTCATCCGTTTCGGATGGCTCGGTTTGGAGGTCGTCGTCGGCAGCCGTGGAGGTGGAGCTGTCACTATCCGAATCACTCGAGCCACAGGCGCCGAGCGGCAGCATACCCGCGAGCACCAAGGCCACGATCGATCGTGAATGTCGTCCAGTCGTTTCGTAGGCCGTACGTCTGCCGAGGGTGTGGAACACGGGATCGTGAGCTCGGGTACCTGCTGCTTTCAAGTTTGCCTCCGGGTCAGCTCGCTTTGGGGGACACGAATCCTGACGTCTCGGGCTGAGCGTGAAGCTCAGCCCGATTGCGTTTAGGCCCCAAGGCTACCATCGATTCGCGCAAGCTGCGGGGCTCGACGCGACCTGGCGATGGCGTCGGATATCCCACCTGGTCGACCGCGTCACGCAGAAATAACGACTGTTTTCGAGGGTTTTCTTCCACCCATGGGCGTTTGGCCGCGCGTGGGGCATGAACTTGCGTGGCCAAGCTTCCCGTCCGAACGTTGCAGTCCGCGACGAGGAACCGCTGTGTTGTTCGTGCTCGTCGTGCGGGCCGATTGTGGGAGCGTGTCGGTGCGCGCGGGTGACGAAGGCGCACGGTCGAGGTTTAGAGGCCAGCGATAGCGGTCGTTAACCTGAGGCAGTTGGCGGTGGGTTCGAACGCGCGCATATTGCCAACTTGCCGGGCCATGACAGGCAGAAGCTGCCAACATTCGACATCCATCCCACACTGTATTAGATCCGCCCCATGTCGGTGAAGGGAGACGCAGGATGACCAGTGCTGGGATGAGGCGCCTTCGGTGGAGTTTGGCGGGCGCTGCGGTCGTGATCGGGTCGGGCGTCGGAATCCCGCTCTTGTTGTTCGGCGGCTGTGCGGGCGATTCTTCGGGCACGTCGGAGCCTTCGGTTCCGAGCTTGGAACCTGACGAACCGTTCACGAGCAGCGTCTGCGTTGCGCCGCCGCGACCTTCGGCCGCGATTCGTTTGGTCGAGGTGTTCGCTGATTTGGATTTCGAGCGCCCCATCGCTTTGGTCCAGGCGCCCAATCAGGCCGAAGATCCGAGTGGTCGCTGGTTTCTCGTCGATCAACATGGCTTGATTCACAGTTTCTTCACCAGCGAGAGCGGCGCGATCGCCGAGCTACACACCATCGATCTCACGGACCGAGTCAACGTGCGGGAAGAGCGCCTCGACGAGCGCGGACTGCTCGGACTCGCGCTGCACCCCGACTTTCCGCACGACCCCCGCGTCTTCATCAACTACACAGCGAACGACGGCGGTCTGGTCACGCGCGTCAGTAGTCTCACGTTGGACGACCAGGGGAACCTGGATCCCGACAGTGAGCTGGTGTTACTCCAGTTCGATCAGCCTTACACGAATCACAACGGCGGTCATGTAGCGTTCGGGCCTGACGGCTTTCTCTACGTAGGCGTCGGAGACGGAGGGGACGGCGGGGATCCCCATGGTCACGGCCAAAATAGCGACACGTTACTCGGGTCGATGTTGCGCATCGACGTGGATGACGTCGGGGACGATACGCCGTACGCGATTCCCGACGACAATCCCTACGCGTCTGGTGGCGGCCGCCCGGAAATTTACGCGATCGGTCTCAGAAACCCGTGGCGCTTCAGTTTCGATCGGGAGTCGGGCGAGTTGTGGGCGGGAGACGTAGGGCAGCACGACTGGGAAGAGATCTCCGTGATCGAGAACGGGGGCAACTACGGTTGGAACACTCGCGAGGGTTTCGTGTGTTTCCCTGCTGACCGTGACTGTACGTCGACCGGGCTCATTCCTCCCGTGCACGTCTACGCAAACCCGCCGGGAGATTCCTCGCGTTCCGTGACCGGCGGGTTCGTCTATCGCGGCTCCGAGTTACCAGAGTTGGTGGGTAAGTATGTCTTCGCCGACTACGTGACGGGCGAGATCTGGCAACTCCAACGTACGGGAGACGAGCCATACGGCGAGGGGTCGTCGGAGGTCAAACTGCTGATCGAGTCTGGCGTGTTGGTCTCCAGCTTCGCCGAAGATCAAGCGGGCGAACTGTACGTGCTCGATCTCGGTGGTGGACGTGTGCTGCGCGTCGCACCCGGAGATGGCGCGGGCAACACTCTGCCGCGCAGGCTGGCCGACACGGGCTGCGTCGATCCAGCAAACCTCGAGTCGGTAGCGAGCAACGCCGTACCCTACGACGTAGCCTTACCGTTCTGGTCCGATGGCGTCACCAAGGAGCGTTACATCGTCCTACCAGAAGGTGAACACGTCGAAGTGCTCGCCGACGGTGATGTCGAGGTGCCGAAAGGCACGCTCTTGATCAAGAACTTCCGTCACGACGGCAAGCTGTTCGAAACACGCTTTTACGTTCGTCATGCCGACGGCGAGTACTCGGGATACTCCTACGCCCATCGCGACGATGGTAGCGCTGAACTGGTGGAGGAAACCCGCGTCGAGAAAGTGGGCGACCTGGACTGGGTTTACCCAGGGCGCGGCGCGTGTAACCAGTGTCACACTGCGGCCGCTGGTCGTAGTTTGGGTCTCGAGCTGCGACAACTGGCGATCGACGATGGGGACGAAAATCAACTCGAACGATTGACTCAGGCAGGAGTCTTCGACAGCGCGCCCGATGCGGTCGACGCGTTCGCGAAACCCGGCTCGGACGAGTCGCTCGAAGCCCGGGCGCGCGCCTACCTACACGTCAATTGCAGTAACTGCCATCGCCCCGATGGACCTGCACGCGGCGGTCTCGACTTGCGTGCGGACACGCCACTCTCGAACAGCGGGTTGTGTGAGACCGCCGAGCTCGGCAGCGTGGGAACCGACACAGGCGCGTTGTTGGCGCCCGGTGACGCTCGAAACTCGGTAATTCACGCGCGTATGTCTCTTCGAGGTGAAGCGCAGATGCCGCCGCTGGCGTCCAACGTCGTCGATACGGAAGGTGCCGAATTGATCGCCGAGTGGATCAACTCGCTGGACAGCTGCCCCGCGCCGTAACTGCATCAGGCTCGCCACGCGCGCAGCGGACATGCTACCCAGTGAGGCGTGTCCAGTCGCCCGCGTGCAGAAGTTGCTGTCGTAGGCGCTGATGAAGGGACGGTCGCTCCGAGCCGCGCGCACGTACGGCTGAGTACGTTGCTCAAAGTGTCCAGACCGGGCTTGTGGTTTCCAACCTTGTGGTTGTACTTCGCCGTGCTCCCGCGCCCGCTACCAGTCGAGCAGGTGAGCTTCTGGCTGGGCTTGGGTTTCGTCACGTTCCCGCTCAACTTCGTGGTCTACGGCTGGAATGACACGATGGATGCGGCAACCGACGCCATCAACCCGCGCAAAGACTCGTACTTGTTCGGCGCGCGTCCTACGGCGGAAGAACGTTCACGTCTCCCTGGTCTGGTCGCCGTCGTGGGAGGCGTGTCGGCGGTCGCGTTGGTCGTCGCGAGCTGGCACGGCGGGGGACAAGTCCGGGCGCTGTCGCTGTTGCTCGTACTGGCTGCCATCGCGTTGGTCAACTGGCTCTACAACAACGCGGAAGGGGGACTCAAACAACGACCCCCGTGGGAGCTACTGGCGCAAGCGGGTTACCTGCTCGTCGTGCTCGTCAGTTGCTTGCTGAACGACTTGCCGCTACCTGGCTTGCCCGTGTGGGCGTACTTGTCCATGTTCGCAGTGCAGTCGCATTTGATTGGGGAAGTGATGGATGTCGAACCCGACCGCGGCGCAGGGCGACGAACGACGGCCACGGTGTTGGGGGTTCGTCAGACCAAGCTTCTGATCCTCGCCCTGGTGCTTGCGGAGCTCATCGTCGTCAGTGTTTGGATCGACGCAGTGCCGCTGAGCTTGATGCTGGTGGCTGCGGCTCTCTGGCTGGTGTTCGATTCTCTGTGGCTGTTTCGCGGGCGGCAGACTTATACGCTGCGCGAGATGCGCATCGCTGGGCTCGGGAGTAACCTGCTAGCGCTACTTTCCGCCGCCTACGTCTGGTATTCGGGTTGCCTGGTGGGAGTGTGAAGACAGTGGGCTTCGTTTCAACGCCTCGAGTCGTCTTGGCCGTCGCGGTGTTTGTCGTGCTGCTCGTCGCCTATTGGGGCCTGTTGTTCGTCGCGCAACGTTGGGTGATGTTTCCGGGAGCTGCCTTCGAATACGCAGAACACCCGCCGCAGAGTGACACACTGCGCGTGGTGCACACGGGGCCCGACGGGACATGGGAAGTGTGGCATCTGCTGCCTTCGGAGCCGAATGCTCCAACGATAATCTACGCTCACGGCAATGGTGAGCTGATCGACCTTTGGCTTCAGCCATTCGAGGACGCGCGCCGTGCGGGTTATGGAGTGCTCCTAGTGGAGTACCCGGGGTATGGTCGCAGCGGTGGTAGCGCATCCAAGCAATCAGTCGAACAGGCCATGCTTGCTGCGTACGATTACGCCGTCCAACAGCCCGAGGTCGATGCGTCCCGCATCATCGGTTACGGGCGCTCGCTGGGCGGCGCGGCGGTGGCGGCCGCAAGTCTGAGGCGACCCTTCGCGGCGCTAATCATTCAATCGAGTTTCTCGAGCACGGCGACGCTCGCGCGCCCGTATGGTCTCTGGGGTCCGCTGATTCGCGATCCATTCGACAGTGCGGCCGCGTTACGCGCATTCGACGGCCCCGTGCTGTTGCTCCACGGACAGCACGACCGCATCATCCCCCAAAAACACAGTGAAGATTTGCAGCGTGCTTCTCCGCGCGCGGAACTCGAGCTCTTGCCGTGTGGGCACAACAACTGTGTTCATCCATGGCGCAACGTGGTTGCGTTCCTGAAGAAACACGAACTGTCGCCGGGCTCGCAGGGGCGAACGCGATGAGTACGTGGCTCGGCATCGCGATCCTGACGCTGTTTTCATTGGGCCTGACACTCTTCATGCGCCTGGGTGTGCGATCCACACCCCGCAACCTACCTGAAGGATTGGGTCAGTGGCGGGAGGTCCCGAACCCAGGGGGTGCCGAGCATGACGACGCAACCGTGCTCGAGCGCAGATTACTGCTCGACGACGGAGGCTTTTTCAGTCGGGGACGGCTGATCGAACAACGACGACGGCGCCGACGTTCTGATGGCGAGATCGTCGAGGTGCTCGGTGAGCGCGCTGTCGACGGATGACACTGCCGTGCTAGGTTCTCGAACGCGAGGTTAGGGACGAGTGAAGCAGGGTGGGGTGCAGAACTTTCCTGGCATGTTCGTATGGAGGATGCAGATGAAACACGTTGCACTTGTAACTGAACGGTATGGCAAGCGAGTTCGCACCCTGTGCGCGATCAGCTCGTTGGCGTTCGCGCTGAGCGCGTGCGGTGAGGACGACGATTCCACGGATCAGCAAGATACCTCGGTAAGCCAAGGCAGCGACGACGAGGACACGTCTGACGACGAGTCCGAACGAGGCTCCGCATCCGACGACGACTCACGCGAGGACGCCGAGCGAGATGAAGACTCGGACGACGGCACGGCGATGGGTGGCCGGGAGGGTCCAGCTTCTAGTGGCGACGACCTCGCCAGCGATGACGACGCAGAAAGCAGCGAACCCGGCGAGAGCTCGAATGGCGGTCGTGTCAATCCCGAGGACGACGAGTCCGAAGCGAGTGACGTCGACGACGACGAAACCGAGGGCCGTGAGTCTGAAGACGACCAGTCTGAAGGTGGTGGACCCGAGGCTGATGACTCAAACCCCGACCAACCCGGGGACGACGAAACCGGGGGCAGCGAAGGGCCCGTTGTCGTCGACAATCCGCTGACGAATCCCGACGACGGTCCGCCAGCAGGTTACGCGGGCGGGTGCGACATCCCCTCTGAAGCTGGGCTCGAAGACGTGAGCAGCCCTGACCGCGTAGTGGGCGATGGTACGCCCGAAAGCTGCACGGCGGACGCGTTCATCGAAGCCGTGGCCTCGGGCGGCGTGATCACTTTCGACTGTGGCGACGCACCCATCACCATCACCCTCGACCGCCCCGCGAAGGTGTTCAACGACGCGAGCGAAGAGATCGTCATAGACGGTGGGGGGAAAGTTACCCTCAGTGGTGGCGGGCGTTCGCGTATTCTCTACATGAACACCTGCGACGAGGCCCAACACTGGACCACGTCTCACTGTCAGGACCAGGACCACCCACGTTTGACTGTACAAAACCTCACGTTCATAGACGCGGACTCCAAGGGGGAGAGCGAATACGACGGTGGTGGCGCCATCTGGGTGCGGGGCGGTCGCTTCAAGATCGTCAACTCACGTTTTTTCAACAACAGCTGCGCGGAGGAAGGCCCCGACGTGGGTGGAGCCGCCGTGCGCGTCTTCAGTCAGTATCAAGGCCAGCCTGTGTACGTCGTCAACTCCACGTTTGGCGGTGCAGAAGGCTTCGGCAACGTCGGTTCCAACGGCGGCGGCATCAGCAGCATCGACGTGTCGTGGACCATCATCAACAGTTTGTTCACCCACAACCGAGCGATCGGTAACGGCGGTAACCCTGCGGAGAGCGGCACGCCGGGCGGCGGTAGCGGCGGCGCGATCTACAACGACGGCAACACGATGACGCTGTCGCTCTGCGGAACGTTGATCGAACACAATCAGGTGAATGCGTATGGTTCGGGTATCTTCTTCGTGAGCAACGACCATTCGGGGACCGTTCGCATCATCGACTCCATCGTTCGCGACAATACTGGCGGTGGTTGGAACGTGTTGCCGGGCATTTCGATGCACGACGACACCGAGACCGAGATCGAGAACTCGACCATCGAGTGACGAACCCGGTTGACGCATGCAGACGGTTTTTCGTAACCGGAAGTGTGTCGGGACCAGGTCGTTGAAGCACCAGGCGACCCGTGTCTTGTCGACCGAGCGTTCGAGGCAGCGCAGCGTCGGTAACCGACACGACGTTGGTTGCTTCCGCGAAACTCGTGTGGAGGAACTGTACGGGCCTGAATCTGCCTGGGGAAGTGAAGGTGCGGCCGTTGCGCGGCTCCCTCTGCGGGTTTGGAGGAGCGGTGCGAGCCGTCGAGTTCAGTCGGCTGACGGCGCGCCTGCTGCCTTGCGGCTCCAAACACCAATGACTGCAAACACGAGAGGCTACACAACACGAACGACTCCACGACAGCTGCAAGCTCTTGCGGCTCCCCGAGCGCTCATGAGTCGAAGTCGTGCAGTCCAAAAGAACGCTTTGGCGCTCGGGAAGACGCTTCGGTGCCTTTGGCGTCCTGGCGGTTCTGGCTCTGTGTGTCGGAGGTTCACTCGCGAGCGGTGTTGATGGTTGAGCGGCGAGCCTCCCGATCTGCGTAGAGTTGGCGGACGCGGCTAGCGGTTCGAGACTGTTCGAACGGTCTCGCCCAGGCCAGGAGCTCTGTCGGCCAGTCGTCTTCGCTGGGCCAGCTGGCGCCATAACCTTCTGCACGCAGCATCGGGCCCATCAGGGCTGCGAGCGTCATGTCTGCGCGGGTGAACGTTCCTCCGACCAGGTACTCCTGGTTTCGAAAGTGTTGGTCGAGTTCGGTGAACAGCCTTCGAAGGTTCTCAGTGTCCGCCGCCGCGCGATCTGCATCGACTCGGTACATGCTACGTATCGCCTTGGCGATCAGCGGAAACGCGGCGGCATAGAACGCGCGTCCCCACCACGGCCCGCCTTGGACGTAGAAAGGCACTAGGAATCTCGGGCGGTTCAACGTGTGAAAATAGAAGACACGTCGGGAGGCCTTGCCGAGTTCTTCATCCAAGCGCCGTTCCCAGGAAAGCGCTTGCTCTCGCAGGGCAGGTTCTCGTGGTGTCAAGAGATGTTCTGGGTAGTGTGCGTCGAGATGATCGCAGATGTCGCCGGACCCAGCGATCACCAGATCGCCGCACACCGCGACGGGAACCTGGGACTGGCCAGACAGCCGCTGCATGGAGATGCGGTGCGGGCCTGGCAAGACGACCTTCGACTCGTAGGGCACACGCTTGTGGTCGAAGGCCCAGCGCGCCTTCTCACAGAAGTGCGATAGCCGAAACTCGTAAAGCTTCCAACGCGGAGACGACATCGTCGTGTGACGTGCAGCGTCGCTTGGCCAATGCCAAGAACCTGCGACGATCGACCACGTGGGGCCCACACTGAAGACTGACATCAGGGAGTAGTGGAGCCGAGAGTAACCGCGCTGGCTGTTTCACGTCGTATGCACGCGCGGCGCTGCGACTCTGCTGATCACACTCAAAGCGTGAAGTCGATGCGCGGCGGCGGCCCGTAAAGGCTCGTGCGGAACATCGAATACGCAAACGTGTTGCCGAGCGTGCCCGAGAAGTGACGCACGATCTGTCCAGCGGGGTTCACCTCGTGCATCTCCGCAGACGCGGAATAGGTGATCAGGGTGTTGCCGTTGGGTAATCGCTGCACGTCGCCGCCATACATGGTGCTGGGGCCGTCTTCGTAGCGCCATATTTCCGTCGCGGTGCCTGCCGTCACGTCGAACTCGTACTCGAGGATGCGTGTGGGCTGCCCATTACCCCCGTTGCTGAACAACAGGATGTGGTCGGGTGCCAGCATGTGCATGCTGTGTTGCTTCTCCCAACTCGCGCCCTCGAACTGGCCGTACTCGGTGTTCATGATCCAGATGATCTCGCCAGTCTGGCGTGCGATCTTCACGTAGATGCTCTCCGCCCAGTCCGAGATCACGAAACTGTCGTCGTCGCTTTGGTAGACTAACGCGTTGACGTGGCAATCCACTTGCCCATGGGCTTCGGTGAGATTGAACACCGTTCGCACTTCTTCGGTGTCGGGGTTGAACTCGAGGATCTCGTCGCAGCCGTTCTCAGCATGTGAGACCAGGCCGACGTTGCCGTCTGGAATCACGGCCAAGTCGTGTGTCGTGGTGCCGAGTGCCCAGCTCTCGGGATTGGAGCCATCGAGTTCGATTCGTCGCACGACGCCCGTGCCGTCGGCTTGAGCGGTGTTTCTCAGCCACATGTACTTGCCGTCGAAACTCAGGCGCGATCGCATCACATCGTCGCCTTCGGCTTCGTACCACCACACCAAGTCGTTGTCGGAGTCGAAGATGAAGACTGGTCCGCCCGGGTTACTCCAACGACTCGTCAGCACGAAACCTGGTGCGACCTCGTCGGCGAGTCGTGTGTCGAACGTGTATTGAGAGACGATACTATTCGGAGGCTCTGGCGTCGTGAGCGTGAAGTCGGCGCTCTCGCAACGTTCACTACCGGAAATGACGACGACGCGTGCGTGGTAGTCGCGTGCAGCCTTCAAGCCCAGGACCAGTGTGCGGTAGTTGGGTTCGGAAAGGTCGACGGGGGCTTGCTGGCCGTAGCTGGTGTCCAGACCGAACTCGACGAAGGCTTCCTCGACGTCCGTCAGGTTGGTCGTGAACTCGACGATACCTACCGTCGGCACGATTTCCGCCATTTGGTGAGTGACATCGATGCAGGTTGCAGCAGGCGTGATGTCACCGTCGTTCGGCACAGAGTCGTCATCGTTCGTCACGGGGGCTCGGGTGTCATCGTCGTTGGTCGCTGGAACCGACGCACTGCTCGTCGGACCGGGGCCGGCACCTGATGTTGCGGCGGGAACTCCCGTGGTACTCGTGGTATCGCCAAGCGGCGTGTCTGTCGCGCTGCTGGTTGCACCTGGAGAAGTCGATGTCGGAACGTTCGGCGTCTGGTCGCTCGCTGCAGCGCTCGTGTTCGTGCTCGTCGCCGAGTTGGCCGCGCTGCTGCCCGCGTTCGTCGCTGTCGCGGACGAGCCGTTCGTCACCTGATCGTCACTTGGGCTGTTCGCGTTTGCGCTTCCTGGTTGCTGGTCTGCAGCGTTTTCGTCGCCTGCGTCAGACGCGCAACTCGCTAAGACGACGGAGAAAAAGCAACGTATCAGTGCGGTCGTACGCGGTGCAGAGTGAACGGTACGGGACGGCCTGCGGGCGGTACACGGCGGTGTCATCGTGATCGACTGTGTACCCACGCCGTGATTCTGCGCAGCGTAGTTCCCTTTTTCTCAGTGATCCTCTCGAGTCGGGAATTTTTCGCGAGGGCTGACATTCTCATGGTCGGAAGGCCAGACCCATGAGTCGCGATCCCGTCATCGTGATCTGTATGCTCGCACACGTGAACCACCCGCGTGAATGGTTTCGGGTGAACGAGCGATAGCCCGCCTGTGCCTCGGACGATGGTTTGAGTCGTGCAGATGCAGTTGGCTGTGCTACTCGAGGTTACGATCGCTTCGCGCGTCGCCAGCCAGCGAGTTCGCACTGCGTCATCGCAACGAGTCATTGCGACGTCGCGTGCTCGATGCGCCGCCGGTCAACGAGGGGCGGGGCCCATATGACAACGATGTCGTGTAGGCCAAGAAAATCGCAAACGCGCACGAGCGGTGATGATCGAGCATTTCACACGTCGCGGGTTGCGAGCCGTCCGGCCTGCTAGATCGCCCCGCTACACTTCTGCTCACCAGAGTCGATTAGGACCCCATCGTGACACGGTGCGTGAGTTTGCCCGCGTGAACCCATTTCGTTTTTACTGGGTCGTTGCGACTCGAGCTCGCGTCGTGGTGTGTTTGAGAGGAATTGACGCTGTTTCTCGGTGTCGCTGCGGCAGCGCTCCGCGCACCACGGTCGTGGCGTTGTGCCCCATCGATGGTGAGCGCGTGTGCGAAGCGAGAACGACAGTGTGGTCTGTGTGCACACCTCGGCAGTCGTGGCTGCCGTGTGCTTAACGAACTCCTGGACCGGGATTACCGCTTAACTGCAAGCAGCATATCTCTGATCGGTGCCTCGAATCGTGTGCATTGCCAAGTCGATCGGCTACAACAAGCCAGCTTGTCTTCGTGGTCTTGGGAGGAACAGAGACTCTGCCCATCTCGTGGCCACGAACGTTTGGACCACCTGGAGGTAATATATAGTGCGACGTTTACATGAACTGGCGAGCGCGAGAGCCCTATGGCTCGGTGCCGTCCTTAGTTGTTCTAGCTTGGCGGGTTGCTCGTCTGAGGAACCAAAGGCCGACAAGGCCGTTGGTACCGACGAAGTCGAGCAGATCAGCCAAGCCCTGGTCTGGCCCAAGGGTCCGGTCCGGGTATACACCAAAGCGTGGGGGCGCGAATGCAACTCCAACGCAGACTGCATCGACGCCTGTAACCCAGACGTCGGCTTGGTTTGCCGCACGACCTCCGGGTCGGGTGGCGACGCGGTCTGTGCGGCACCAGGTGCCGCCGGTGCCGCTCCCGGCACTGAACCAGCCTACCCACAGAGCTCAGTCGACGCGGACGCGGATGGCAAGTGCGATTATGCCGGCCCGGGTTCACGCTTCGGCGACGCTTGTGACGCTCAAGAGGACTGCGAGGACATCTGCAATGACTCCCTCGTGTGTCGTACGACCGACGAATCCGGATCGAACACCGTGTGCGTCGCTGCGGGTGCCGCTGCCTCTCCCGCGGGTGAAGATCCGGGGATCATCTGCGCCGCAACACCCGTATCGCTGTTCGGCGAGGCTTGTGAAGCCCAGGCCGACTGCGAAGACGTTTGCAATGATTCGTTAGTCTGTCGCACGACGGACACGTCGGGTACGGACACGCTTTGCGTTACAGCGGGCGCCGCAGGCGCCGCGCCCGGGACCGATCCTGGGGTTTCTTGCAATACATCGGCCAGTTTCGACCGGTGCTCGGGTCTCGATGGCACGGGCGACACCGACGGCGACGGCTACTGCAACGGTCAAGACATTTGTAACGGTGAAGACGACGATGACAACGACGGCGTCTGCGACGAAGACGATGTCTGCATAGGTGAAGATGGTCTGGGTGACACGGACGGCGACGGCGTCTGTGACGACCTAGACTTGTGCGATGGCGACGACGAGCGCGGCGACGCGGACGGCGACGGTCTGTGTAACGACATCGACCCGTGTTTCGGTACCGACGACCCCGCGACCAACGTCGACACCGACGGTGACAGCATCTGTAACGTACTGGACCCCGCAAGTTGCGTGGGGCCGGGCGGAGCCGATCTAGACGACGACGACGCTTGTGGTTGCGTTGACGACAACGACCAGGACAGCGACGGACGCGACGACTGTGAGGAGCTCGGAACCGCGTGTTTCGTCGACTTGACGGCCGCTTGTACACCCTCCACCGTGGTGCAGGTGCTGTCTCGCGCGTACGACGCAGACAGTGACGGCGACGGTCTCGACGACGACGAAGAGTGCGGTACGAGCGAAGAGCCCAGCACGAGCCCCATGGCTGCCGACACGGACGGCGATGGCGCTAGCGACTTGGCTGAGGTCGAAGGAGGATATGAGATCGTCTTCGTGGCCCACCCCGACTACGAAGATCCTCCCGCGAGCCCGTACGACACGGATCCCAGCGACCCGCTCGACTGCGACAGTGACGCTGATGGTCTGAACGACGGCGAAGAGTTCGAGGCAGGCACTGATCCTCACGTTGCGGATACCGACGGTGACTCGATCGACGACGTGGACGAGGTCGCTAACGGGACCAACCCGCTCCACTGGGATACGGATGGTGACGGCGTTGGCGACGCGGAGGACAGCGACCCGGTTGCTGATCCCGATGAGGACAACGACGGCGTGTGCGCTTCAGCAGCTCCGAGTCCGCTTCCAGATCCGCTCGACCCGGCGTGCCCCCGTGGCTACGGCGACATCGACGACGAAGACCCGACGGTCTGTGCCGACGTCGATGGCGACGGCTGCGACGACTGCGCAGGCGACGGACCCCTCGCCGACTGGCGCGACGATGGTGACGATCTCGATGGAGACGGCATGTGTGACGAAGGGGATATCGACGCCGACGGCGACGGTTTCTGTCGTGACGACTACCTGACCATTCTCCCGCAGGACACCACGGTCGTGTGTGAGCTGACGGAGGACGCCGAGGACGACATGAACGGTCGAGTCTGTGCAGACTCGGACGCCGACGGATGTGACGATTGTTCCAACAGCGGACTCGCTGGGCCCACTGGCGCTGAAGACCCCGAGGACTACCTCGACTACATCAGTGACCTACCCACTCACGAGCCAGCAGAGAGCGCGGCCAACATCGGCAACGATGGTACCGACACGGATGGCGACTGGGTTTGCGACGAGTCGGACCCCGACAACGACAACGACGGCGTCAACGACGGTGCGGATCCCGAACCCAACAACCCCCGCATCTGTGGTGACAACCTCGACGGCGACGGTTGCGATGACTGTGCGTCAGGCGTGCGTGATGCGGCCAACGACGGTCTCGACAGCGACAACGACGGCATCTGCAACGCTGGCGAGTCTGATCCCGACGACGATGCGGACGGTGATGGCATCCCCAACGATGAAGACGACACCCCGTTCGGTAACGGCTGTGGTGAAGACGAAGATGGCGACCTGTGTGACGACTGCTCCGTCATCTCCACTGGCAACACCTTCGACGACGGTCTCGACACCGATGGTGACGGCATGTGCGACCGCGGCGACCTGGACGACGACAACGACGGCGTCCGTGATTCGCTCGACTCAGCCTCTCTGAACGACCGAGTGTGTCGCGATCTCGACGCGGATACCTGCGACGACTGCAGCGTGACGCGTCGCCCGCCGAGCACGGTAAACGATGGCGCCGACTGGAACCAAGATGGCGTTTGCGACCTCAGTGACCCGCCACCTCCCGGCGACGACGATGGCGATGGCGTGACCAACGACATCGACAATTGCGTGCTGATCGCCAACGAGGATCAAGCAGACTTCGACGAAGACGAAATCGGCGACGTCTGCGATCCGGACGACGACAACGACGGCACGCCCGACGACGTCGAGATCGCGGCAGGGACGGATCCCCGAGATCCCGCCTCCGCTGGTCGTTCGATTGGCGCAGCAGGCGGCACCGTGACCACGAGCGACGGCATCGAGCTGGTGATTCCCGCGGGGTCGATCAGCCCCTCGCCCTCGATCATCACGGTCGAGCGCCTAGCGGTGCGTCCCGATGGTGTCATCTCGCCGTACGCATGGGACTTCGGCCCGGAGGGTGTGAGTTTCGCACCGCCCGCGCAGTTGACCCTGCCGTTCACCAGCGCCGCAGCGATGGGACAACCCGTCGTGATCGCGTGGCTCGACGAGAGCGTCACTCCTGCTGAGTGGGTCGAGTTGGATGATTGCGTCCAAGGCGACGGTGTCGTGACCTGTTCGGTAACTCACTTCACCACCTTCGGTGTTCTCATCGCCCAAGAAGAGGAGCCCGAGATGGAAGCAGGCGTTCCCGACGAAGCTGGCACGGAGATGGAGGCAAGCGTTCCTGAGGAAGAAGCGGGCGTCGAGCCCGAGCCGATGGAGGCTGGCGTCGAACCCGAGGCAAGCACCGACGACATGATGGACGACGACACCGACGACGAACCGACGGACGACGACACCGACGACGAACCGACG
>CBFGUG010000095.1:0-29237 GCA_965651905.1 uncultured bacterium
TGCCGAGTGCACCAGTGCCGAGTGCACCAGTGCCGAGTGCAACTGCGCGGTGATGCGTCGAAGGCTCTCGTAGCGATCGCGGTCGTACTCGCTTTGGGTGTAGGCGAGCCCGCTTTGTGAAAGCGCGGCGAGCTGTTCGAGTAACACGGGGATGGGATGCGTCACAGCGCGCAGGCTACGCAAATGAGGGGCGCGAGCCAACGTGGTTCCGGGCCGATGGATTCGGGTCCGTGGCTGTGCGTGGCCGCTACCGAACGACTTCGTGTGCGAACTTGCGAATTTGCGCTTTTGCGTAAAACTATCGATGTTTGCTGTGTCCAGCAGCCTGATCGCCGCGTGATTGGCGACTATGCGAGCTTTCCGGGCTCGCTGACACGTCACCTGGTATCGTAGTGGACGCACCTGACAAACTCATGCACTCACGCTCCTCCCCGCCGAACGCCTCGGCCGTGCCCACAGTTACGGTTCCGCGAGCATCGCGGTCGCGCATCGACTGGCCTTTGCTCGACGGCGGCGGCGACAAGACCCCCATTTGGCGAACGGGCCCCACGCCGACCGAGTTTCTGTTGATGCTCGAGTCGATGTCGAGCCTGTTCGAAGCTCGCGACACTGACACCTTGCTGCGTTCGAGCATCGAGCTTGCGCTCGGCACGGTGGGGCTGGTGCGGGCGGGGGCCTACTTGTACGACGAGCCTGCCCAGCTGATGCTCGGAACCTGGGGGACGGCGCTCGACGGGCGCATCGTCGACGAACATCACTCCATGTTTGCGATCGGTGAACACGGACGCCAAGTGTTCGAGAGCGCGATCGCGGGGCGTTCACTCTGGACAGTCGTCGAGGACTGCCCGTTGATCGACCAGAGCGACCACACGACGCGCGTGGTAGGGCGGGGCTGGGTCGTTTGCACTCCGATTCGGGTTGCGAACAGGTGTTACGGGATGTTGTACAACGACCCGGGACTCACAGAGCAGGCTATCGATCTCGACAAACAGGAGCGTACGGCGGTGCTCTGCTCACTGGTGGGCGCGACGCTGGCGGCGCGTGGCCATTCCAATCAGTTCAGCAGGCTGCCCAGCACCACGGCGCGCCATCCCACACTGCGCAAAGCCGTGCATCGACTCGCCCACGACCCTTCGCTGAGCGGAAAAGATCTCGGGCAGGCCCTGGAAGTCAGCGTGAGTCGTCTGTCACGACTGTTCAAAGACGAACTCGGCATATCCCTGGTGGACTATCGCAATCAGGTGCGCCTCGAACGGTTTGCAAGTGCGATGCAGAGCGGTTCCATGAGCTTGTTGCAGGCAGCTCTCAGCGCTGGGTTCGGCAGCTACGCGCAATTTCATCGTGTATTTCGTGCCGTGCACGGTCGTTCGCCAAGTGACGTGCATCGAGGCGCAAGCGTCGTTCACCGAGGCTGACCGGGTGACACGTCTCGTGTGAACTCGCGGGGATCATTCGATCCAGCCGATTTCGGCGGCCGTGATGGGGCCAACGGAGAGTTCGTCCAAGGTATCGGGCGGCACTTCGTTTCCTGGTGAGACTACACGGTTGCGCGCCATCACCTCGGCGGTCAACTGTGGGTACAGCGGGCGTTGCGCTGGGTTACCTAGACCGTCTGGGATTTGCGTCCGCCCACTCTCGTCGTACCGGTCTGTAGCACCTAGGGTGTGCATCAGTTCATGCGCCACCACGAACAGCCCCAAATCGATGGTCGACTCGTCGAGCTGGACGCGCGCAATCCCTAGGTGACCGCCTTGTTGACTGAAGCCTTCCACCAGCTTGCGCTCTTCATCAGTGACAGGCTCGGCGACGACGTAAATTCTAGAGTCGAGTCCGCTGGGGACCTCTGCAGCTTGGTCTACTTGGGAGGTGTAACGCCAGAGTTCGTAGGTGTGCACCAGAGATGCCCACAACCCCTCACCCGTCAGCTCGGGAGGTTTGCGTTTGACGAACACGGGGCCGTACGGGATCACGCGAACCATCTGAAAGTCGGCGTCCCGATAGCGCTCGAACTCGGACGACAGGCGCTGTCCCAGCGTGGCTGCGCGCCCCGCCAGAAGCGTGAGCACGCTGTCGTCCAACCCGCCGTCACTCTGTCCGAAGTCCAGAATGATGACGCCAACCCGCAAGGGTGACTGCCATTCGGTACGTGAATGCCGCTGTTCGTAGTCCCTCCATGCGTACAGCAATACCCCCGCGAGCAGAGCGCCCAACACGCTGACTCGAACGTAGAAGAAACGGGAGCGACTCACGTCGTCACTGGTAGCCCGAGGCGCAGGTGGCTGCAACCGCGGGCCTCGGCCGAACGACGAGCCCACGCATGACGCGTTCATAGTACTTCGAATCCCTGCCAACTTGCGCTCTAGTCTAGGTAGAGCCCAGGATGAGTATCGGACGTCGCAAAGTGAGCCTTCACGAGGAGTCGTCGTGGGTGTTCAATCGCATGGTCGAGGCCTACGCGCATCGACCTGACTACCCCGATGAACTGCTCGATCACTTGTGCGCGCTCGTCTCGTCACCTCGGGCGAAGATCGGCGATGTTGGCGCGGGCTTGGGTCACTTGGCGCTACCCCTGGCCGCCCGCGGACATCACGTCACCGCCATCGAACCCGCGGTGGCGATGCTCACCGAGTTGCGCCGACTGGCAGCGAGCCGCCGATTACCGCTCGAGGCTTTGCATGGCGCTGCTGAATCCATACCAGTTGCAGACGCGACGTTCGACTTGGTGGTGATTGCGGACGCCGTTCACTTCATGGATTCGGAGCGGGCGGCCTACGAGGTGGCGCGGGTGATTGCGCCGCGCGGCGCGCTGGCGCTGGTGACCGTCGAACTCACGCCGACCCCTTTCATGTCGGAGCTGATACGAATCATGGAGGATTCCGCTCCGCGGCGTCCGCGTGACGTCAGCTCTTCGCTGAGACAGTTGCTGGCGGTAGCAGGCATCCAGCGTTGGGAAGAGCGTGTCATCCACGATCGAGTCGCCGTCGATCAGACGAGACTAGAGGGGATACTGCGTTCCATTTCGTTCATTGGTCCTGCCATGAACGCGCGCCGTTTTGCGGCTTTTCGGCAGCGCGTGGCGTCGATACCTCACCCGCCGCACTGGGCGCGCACCCTGACGGTCCACAGTGGGTCGCGAAGCTGACCTCGTGAGCGAACCAGGCGACGACGCAACCCCTGATGTGCACTCCAGGCGTGCAGTGGCCGATGCGTCGTTGCATTGGGCGCTACGTTGGCTTGCGTTGACGGTCGTCAGTCTCGCGCTCGGTCGACTGCTCGTTCACGCGGTACGCTTCGTCGATCAGCTCGTCGTCATGTCCGCAGAGGTCGACGCCGTGCCCTGGCGTCACGGCCCGAGCACGCTGCTCTCGGGGATGGCCAGCGCCTGTGTCATCAGCCTTTGCGTACTGGTCGCCGCGCCTCGTGTACTTGAGCTCGTCGATCAGGATTGGGCTCGCCGTATGCTTCAGTACTTACGCCGGGCTGAGGTTTGGTTGGCGACAGCGCTCGCCGTCGTGGCGCTGACTTGCTTCGTGGCCAGTGTGTGGAGGTTGCTGCATCACGCAGTTGCGGCGGCGTGGCCTCAGTTATCGTCGTCGGCAAGTGACTGGGCCCGGCTCTGGAGCGAGATTCTCTGCTGGACTAGCGTTGCGTTTCTCGCCTGGTGGCTGGCGGTCGTGCGCGCCGCGGAGCGAACGTGTCGCACCCGACGTACCCGGGTACTCGCCGTCGTATTGCCGTGGCTTGGGATCGGCGTCTTCACCTGGGGGCTGTTACAGTACTTGCAGGCGTCCGTTCACTCGGACGCCAGTCTGGCGAAATGGGCGAGCGTATTCACCCAACACGAGCAGCGACTGATCGTCGCTTGTGCATTGGGCGCGACGTTTTGGCTGGGTGGAGTGACGAGCCTCGTGTGGCAGTCACGTCAGCCGGCGTCATCCTCTGGCGTGCTCGCGCTGGGCCCAGCCATCGTTGCGTCTGCTCGGTCCTTACGCTGGAAGACGACGCTTTCAGCATTGAGCGTCGCCGCGGTCGTTACTGCTCCTTCTATGTTGCTCGGGTCGGCGTTCGCCTGGGAAAATGCACACCCGCTGGCAGCGAACAGCGGACCCGCAAGGGGCGCAGCCTGCTGCCCGCCCGCGGCTTCGGATCTCGACGAGGCTTTCACAACACAGGCCGACAGTGCTCCCACGTTGCTGATGACTGAGGATGTCGACCTGCGACAGCTGGAAGCCACTCTGGCGTCAATCCGACGTGACGGGCAAACGCGGGTTCGCTTGCTCTCGAAGCAGGCCCGCGTGCAAGAGCGACCCATCCTCGGGCCCTGGCGAACGTTCGTGAGCACCTCACGCGCTGCTTTGATTGCGAAACAACCGCTCCGCTGTCGTCAGGCGGGTATTCGACCCGTATCGCTGACGTCAATCGGCGCGACCTCGTCGGCGTCGTGGTTTCGTGAGGTGACACTGAAGCACGGCGCAGAGCAGCTGTTGTGTTTGCTGTTACCACCGATTGCTTGTGAGGCGACAGCTGCTCCGTGCGCAGATCCGCGACGCGCGGGGTGGACCGTCACCGATTCATCGATCCTGGGCAGTCGCTCAGTAGCCCTGCGATTCGATGGCCCACGAGGAGATCACCTCGCGGCGTTCATTCCGAAGACCCAGTTGGTTCAAGTTCTTTCACGAGTACAGGGAGCTGAACCCTTCGACACATTCGCGGAACTGGAGCGGCGCTTGCGGTCTCGAGGGAGGAGACTCCTGTGGGCGATGAACGGCGGAATGTACATGGAGGATCGTCGGGCTCTCGGGCTGTTGGTGAGCGACGGCCGCGAGCTTGCGCGCGTCAACCAGCGTACGGGCAAAGGCAATTTCTACCTCGAGCCGAACGGCGTTTTCACGATTACCGAGTCTGGGTATCCCGAGATCCTGACGACCCGCCAGTACGTCGAGCAGGACACCACGACGTTACGTCAAGCTACCCAGTCTGGCCCTATCGTGCTGCAAGCGGGGAGACTCAATCCATTGTTCGACCCAGATTCCACCAGTCGATTCGTGCGCAACGGAGTGTGTGTCAGCGAGCAATACCTGATCTTCGACATTTCGCTCTCGCGTGTGAGCTTTCACGAGTTCGCGAGCTTTCTGCGCGCACTAGGCTGCAACGATGCGTTGTATCTCGACGGGAACGTGTCGTCTGTTTATGCCCCAGGCGCAGGACGTACGGATAGCGGCTTCGGGCTCGGGCCCATTGTGGTCGCGAGTGAACCCCTCGGAGAGTGGTTGTGAGTTCTGCTCGGTGGTTCGAACCGTCGCGTAGGTGCCGCGTGGTTCGACCTCGTCAACTGACGCTGATGCCCTGCTTCTGCATCAATCGATACAATGTGTAGCGGCTCTTGAGTCCCAGCTCGCGAGCTGCTTCAGTGACTGACCCAGTGCGCTCGAGTACCTCGCGGATGGTGTCTGCTGACAACCCGGAGGCTTCGGTGAAGCTCTCGCTGAAGCGAAGCTCGGCTTTGACCGCTTCGCACAAGTCGAGGACTTCGCCGTTCGAGTGTTGCAAAGACAACCGCAACAGTCGCTCGAGTTCCCGATACTGCTGCGTGTACTCGTGGAGCAACAACCCTTCCAGTAGCTCGGGGTGTAGCGCTGGAATGGGACGCGAGATCGTGGTGCCCCCCTCGGACTGAATGCGGGGTAACATGTCGCGGATCAACAGGGGGATGTCGGTCCGTCTCGTCGACAGCGGCGGTACCTCGACGCGGCTTTTGAGCTGCTCGAGGAGCGCGCGCTGCAAAGTTTCGGCGGGTCGATTGGTAGCGCCGATCAGCGTGAGTGTGCTCTTTCGAACTTGGGTTTCACCCAGGCGCTGGTATTCACCCGTTTCCAACACACGGAGCAGCGCAGTTTGCTGCCCCGTGGAGAGGTGCTCGATCTCGTCGAGAAACAACGTGCCGCCATCGGCTGATCCGACCAACCCTGGGCGCGCGGGCAAGCCTGCGTTTGGGTAGTCTTTCGCGTTGCCGAAGAGTTCAGCGTCGATCAGTGAGGCAGGTATGGTCGCAACGTTGCGCGCCACGAACTTCGACGGAACTTTTCGTGAGAGTCGGTGTACGCCTCGGGCGCAGCTCTCTTTCCCCGAGCCCGCCGCTCCTTCGATCAGTGTGTGCTGTCCACTCGATGCGGCTACCTGCAGCTCGTGCCGTAAGCGCCAAATCGCGGGGCTCTCGCCAACTCTTCCGTCTGGGTCGGGCCGACCGAAGTCGAACGGTGGCGAGTCAGCGTCGGGCGTCGTCGCGAATCGCTCTGGTCTTGCGTCGACGAGAAACGACACCACGCCGTCGACCTGGAGAATGTCCCCTACCCGAGCCGTCGCCTGATCGCACGCTTGCCCGTTGTGGAGCAATGCACGCTTCCCCACGTTCTCGACCGAGAGGTGTGTTTGGCACGGGCTCAGCTTCCACTGGGTGCGCGACAGTCGGGAACTCGTCAGACGGCCCGTTGCATGATTACTTCCTGGTCGCTGTTGCACGAATTCGGTGATGGGTGTGTCGCCTTCGCCCTGACCGCGGCCGAGGACCATCGTGCGAGTGACCGCGCAGGACTCGCCTACACGGCGAGGCTCGTCACGGCTCCACACCACACAAAGGTGTAGCGTCGTCGCGTGAGTGACTTCTCGCGACAATTCTTTCGAACCGTCGCCCTCCGCGCTGGTTTCGTCGCGCACGATCGCGAGCGTAGTGGGATGGCGGATCACCTGCAATCTGGCATTCGGGTTTGTGGGCGCGGTCAGGGGACGCTTGTAGGACAATGAGCACGCGTGACCCCCATTGGCTCCAAGGTGACGCTGGACGCGAAACGCGCTACACGCAGCGGGCGAGCTCCGCGAGGCGACTATCACATGGATCCTCTGACCCAAGGCACACTCGGCGCTGCAGCCGCTCTCGCCCTCGTCGACAAGCGCTGTCCGTTCGGTTGGGGCACAGTTGCGCTACTCGGCGCTGCTGGGGGCATGGCGCCCGATCTGGACATACTGATTCGCAGTGCTGACGATCCGCTGCTCGCCATCGAGTACCATCGTCACTTCACGCACTCGCTGGCGTTCATTCCCATCGGTGGGCCGCTCACGGCGTTACCTCTCATGTTGTTGTCGAGGCTGCGGCGTCAGGCGCGTTGGGTCGTGCTGCTGACGACGCTCGGGTACGCGACCCACGCGTTGCTCGACGCTTGCACGACGTACGGCACGCTCCTGTTCTGGCCGTTTTCGACCTATCGGGTCAGCTGGAGCTTCATCTCCGTGATCGACCCTCTGTTTACCTTGCCGCTGCTTTCGTGTGTGGTGATCTGTGTGTGGCGAAAGTCGCGGGCGTTGGTACTTTCGGGGCTTGGCTGGGGGGGCTTCTATATGGCGCTGTGTGTCGTTCAGCAGCAGCGCGCGGCGAGTGCTCAAGCGGCGATCGCCGCGAGCCGTGGACATCGCGTCGAACGCGCGGCGGTGTTTCCGTCATTCGCGAACAACGTCAGTTGGCGGGCCGTTTACCAAAGCGGCGACCGATATCACGTCGATCAGATCCGCGCCAAGTGGAACGGTCGGACGTGCGTGAGCACGGGCACGTCCGTTGCAGTCGTAGGTCCAGTAGGTCCAGTAGGTCCAGCAGCGCCAGTAGGGTCAGGTGGTTCGTCGGGTTCAGCAAGACCCGAGGAGCCGACGAAACTCGCGCCCGCGGTGCTGCGGGGAGAAACCTTGTTGCGCTGGTTTGCCAACGACTGGGTAGCGTACGATCCGAGCGAACCTAGCGTGCTCGGCGATCTGCGTTATTCGCTCGAGCCGATGGGAGTGCGTCCTGTGTGGGGGATCCGTCGTGTTTCTGGAACGAACGAGCACAGCGGCGACGACGTTCACGCGCCTCTCACGGGTGTGCAATGGGTCAACAACAACGCAGAGCGCGAGGTCAGCTGGTCCGCCTTCGTCTCACTGGTGTTCGACGACGCGACCGACGCGAGATGCTTCTAGCGTGCCGAACCTACGACTCTCTCCGGCTCGGTCCTCGGGTAGCTGCGGCATTGTCGGACTTCGCTCCATCTGCACTTGCCGCGCGGTAGCTGGCTCAGTCCGACTTTCACCACGGCCTGCCAGGCTGTCGGTCTTCGCCACAGCTGTTGGATCTCGCAATTTTCGTGCTTTGTTGCTTGGGTTGCCGCTAGTGTCACCTTTCTAAAGGCGGATGCTTCTCTCACCTGGCAAGCGGGCGGGCGCCTACGAACTCGTGGCGCGGATCGGGCGTGGTGACGGTTTCGAACTCTGGGGTGGGATCGGAGCTGACGGTCGGCGCGCGACGTTGCAGTTGTGGGCGCGTACGAGCGCAGACTCTGATGTGGCGTTTGCTCGTCTGTGGGACGACCAGAAGGCGCTTGCTGAGGACACACATCCAGCGGTAGCGGTGGCGAGAGAGCGTTTCGATGCGGATGGGGCTCCCGTTCTCGTGTTCGAGTCATTCCCCGGAACTCTACGTTCTCGGTTGAGCGGCCATGGCGGCGAAAGTTTCGACATTGATACGGCGCGCTTGGTGGCTGACGCTTGTGAAGGGCTTTGTTTCGCACACCAACGTGGCGTGGCTCACGGAGTGCTGACGCCCACCCAGATCGGCGTTGGAGGCGAGCCTCCGCGCGCTCACGTTTATGGGTTCGGGGGCTGGCGCTTGGCATCCGCGTCCAAGTCGGGTGCACTCTTGGTCACGGATCGGGAGCCCGTGACCGCGGGCGTCTCGCGCAGCGCGTCGTCTTTCGAAGGGGATGCATGGGCTGTGGGAGTGACGCTCTACACCTGTCTGCTCGGAGGTCGGCGCCCGAGGCGAACGGAGCTTCGGGAGTTCAGCAATGGCGACTTGCCACCAGGGTTGGAGCCAGGCGCGGTCGTCGAACTGATCCGCCGCCTGTTGGATGTGAACACTGCTGCTCGCCTGGAAGCGTTGAATGAGGCCGCCGCGCTGTTGCGAGGCGTCTCGCGCAGCGTCGTCGGTCCGGCCGTCACTTTGCGACAGCCTACGCTCGGTTCGCGTGCTTCCGAGCCGCCGCGTCAGGCAGACGTGCGCACGGTGATCGATCCTCGTGACTACAAGGCCAGAGCCAACTCGCCTGCCCCCCTCGTCAATCAGCGCTACGAGCCCCAGGGCGAGGTGCGTGTGGGTGGTATGGGGCGGGTGCTGCGTACCATCGATCAGCGCACGGGCGCGGTGGTCGCGGTCAAGTTGCTTCACAGCGTGTCTGCGAATTCACCCGCTGCAGGGCGCTTCGAACGAGAGGCCAGGCTACTGTCGTCTTTGCAGCACCCCGCCATCGTCGAATACGTCGATCATGGCTGGACGGAAGATGGCGATCCCTATCTCGCGATGGAGTGGCTCGAGGGCAAAGACCTCGAAGAACATCTTGCGCAGCCGTGGCGTGAGCGTGAGACCCCCGACAGGCTGCGTGGCACGCTCTCCATCGAAGAGATTTTGACGCTGGCGTACCGCTTGGCGTCAGCTACCGCGCTGATGCACGAGCAGTCGGTCGTGCATCGCGACATCAAACCGGGAAACATCTTCCTGGTCGATGGGCGAGTCGAGCGCTGCAAGCTGCTCGACTTGGGAGTAGCGCGGCTTGCCGAGCCCGACGCATCGCTCACTCAAACAGGCGCGCTGATCGGAACGCCCGCGTACATGGCTCCCGAACAGGCCGAACCGAAGGGTAACCTGGGTCCAGCCGCAGACATCTGGGCGATAGGTTGCGTCGTGTACGAGTGTTTGACCGGGCAACGCGCGTTTTCTGGGCACAACCTCATGGCGGTACTCGCGAAGATCGTGCTCGAACAGCCGGACCCAATCCGTAACCTGCGCCCCGACGTGCCAGAATCCCTAGCCTCGCTGGTCGAGCAGATGCTCATAAAAGATCCGAATGCGCGCCTGCGTGACGGCCGCGCGTTGGTGCGTGCACTTACTGGGCTCCGTGCTACGACCGAAACTCGTCGTGGAGGGCAGCTCGAAGCGACCACTGGCTCGCTGACCATGGGTGAACAGCGTTTCGGGTGTGTGTTGCTCGCAGAATCCCGCGCAGCTGTGGATTCCGAGCGCATCGTCGAGGCTGTTCAGAACAACGGCGGAAAGGTCGCGCTGCTGATGAACGGAGCGTTCTTGATCACGCCTCTGCGCGCGGTGTCGGTTCGAGACGACGCGATTCGCATCGCCCACATCGCCGTCATCGTAAAAAAACTCGAACCGCGGCTGATGATGGCCATGTCCGTCGGGCAAATGCGAGCTGCCACCGATGGCGTGGTCAACGCGGTCGAGAGTGAGGCAAGTGGCGCGTGGGGCGATGCGATCGACGATCTCGTCAGGTGTCTCGCGATCACCCCCGCGGGGCAGGTTCACGTCGACGCCATCACCACCGCACTGATAGAGCCACACTTTCACGTCGAGCGTCGTGGTGCTAGTTATCATCTGGGCGCTCGACGAGACGCCGAAGGTGTGCGAACGCTCCTGGGTAGGCCGATTCCCTGGGTTGGGCGGCAGCGCGAACTGTTGGCGTTGACGTCACTGTTCGACGAAGTCAGTACCGAATCCAGCGCCCGTGCGATCATCCTGACGGCACCCGCAGGCATGGGCAAGACTCGCTTGCGGGCCGAGTTCATCAAAGCACTTCGAGCAGACGAACGCGAGTTTTCGTTGTTGGTCGGACAGGGCGACTCGATCAGTGCGGGGTCACCGTTCGTCATGCTCGCCCCCGCGATCCGGCGTCTCGCGAACATTCTGGATGGTGAGTCCGCTGCCGAACGGGAGCGCAAGCTGCGTGAGCTGCTGGCCATGAGTGTTGCTCCCGAAGAGTTGAACAAGCTGGCAGGGTTCATTGGCGAGATGGTTGGAGTTCCCGCGTCTCAGGGCGTGGATGACTCGCTGCGCGCGGCCCGCAAAGATCCCATGCTGATGAGTGAGCTGATGCGAACCGCTTGGGAACAGTGGGTGCGCTCCGAGTGTGAACGCCGCCCAGTAGTTCTCGTGCTCGAAGATTTGCATTGGGGTGACGTGCCCAGCGTCAAGTTCGTCGAGGCCGCATTGAGCACCGCGGCCAAGCTGCCGCTACTCGTCGTGGCTCTCGCGCGGCCAGAGCTGGATGAAGTGTTCCCCGCGTTGTGGAGCAAGCGTGAGCCCGAGCGTATGCGCTTGCGCGCGCTTTCTGACGGCGCCAGTCAAAAGCTCGTCAAGCAGGCGCTCGGCGATTCCGTGGATGCGGGGGTTGCCGCGATGATCGTCGAGCGCGCCGAGGGTAACGCCTTCTTCTTGGAGGAGCTGATCCGAATGGTGGCGGAAGGGGCATCTGGCCAACTGCCAGCCACCGTGCTCGCGATGGTACAGTCGCGTTTGGACACGTTTGGTAGCGATGCAAAACGTTTGCTGCGCGCAGCCAGTGTGTTCGGTGAGGTGTTCTGGCATGGGGGCTTGAAGGCACTGCTGGGGGTCAGTCGTGATGCGTTCAGCGTTGATGAGTGTTTGGCCGAGTTGAGTAAGGCGGAGCTGATAACCAAGCGCGCGGAAAGTCGAATTCCCGGTGAGATGGAGTTCAAGTTTCGGCACGCGCTACTCAGAGATGGTGCATACGAGACGCTCACCGCGGATGATCGAGTGCTGGGGCACCGACTAGCCGCGGAATGGTTGCTGGCAGTGGGTGAGCAAGATCCACTGGTGCTTGCGGAACACTGCGCTCGAGGTGACGATCCTCAATCCGCGGCGCGCTGGTTTCACACCGCAGCTGAACAGGCACTGGAGGCGAGCGACTTGGCGACGGTCGTACGCTGTTGTGAGCGCGCAGTCGCATGTAAGCCCGACGGGCGCCTGTTGGGTGCGGTGCGGGCAATGGAGGCGAACGCGGCATATTGGCAGAGCGACTACGAACAAGCCAGCCACTACGGTCAGCTCGCGGCCCCGATGCTCGAGCAGGGGAGCGCAACCTGGTTTCATAGCGTGAGCAGTGTGATCGTATCGTTCGCTCGTCTGGGAGATTACGACGACGTCGACGTGTGGTTCGACAAGGCGCTGGCACAGGAGGCGTTGCCTGACGCGCGTTCAGAGCAGCTCATCTGCCTGTGTCGTGGGACCTTTCAGCTCATTTTCAACGGTCGTTTCGCCAAGGCCGACTTGGTTCTCGAGCGCATCACGGCGTTGATGGAAGGTGAGGGGATTACGACGAACTCGGGGGAGATAGACGCGCTGACCCTCGCCCAAGCCAACCACGTGCGCGGGGTGCGTGCAGCTCACGTCGGCGATGTCGCCACGTTCTTGCGGCACCTCGACGCAGCCATCGAGAACTTCGAGCGCGCAGGTGATACGCGTAACGCCAGACTGGAAACGACGACTCGTGCCTGGTGCTACGCCGAACTCGGCGACTTCGCGGAAGCTGAACGCATCTGTCGTCAGAACTTGGCGCGATGCAACGAGCTCAAGGCCCAACAGGCGGTCACGTACGGCAAGGTCAACCTCGGTTACATCTTGTCCGCGACTCCAGAACACTGGGACGAAGCGGCAAGCGTGCTGCGTCAGGCCATCGAGGAGTGTGGGGTTGTCGCGAACTTGCGCCTGGAGGGCTGGGCCCGAGCGCACCTGTCCACGGTGGAGTTGTTGCGGGGCGAGCTCGAGGGATCCCTGAAGCAGTCCGCGCTGGCGGTCGATCTGCTCGCGGTTTCACCCGGGCTCAAAGCGTGGGCACTGGCGGCGCACGCGCGGGCTCTTCTCGAACGCGCGGACCCGGGCGACTTGGAACTTGCGCTGCGCGAGGCGCAGGAGGCGATGTCGATTCTGCGTCAGTTGGGGGGTCTGCTCCAGGGAGAGTCACTGCCGCCGCTGATATTGGCGCGCGCCCAGCATGCGCGGGGTGACGTCGCGGCAGCACGGGTCACGATTCAAGACGCACACGCGCGTCTGACTCGACGCGCCGACAGGCTGGGCAGCGAACGCTGGCGTGAACGATTCCTACAGCTCCCAGAAAACCGTCAGACCCTGCAGCTACACGACGACTGGGTTGCGTAGTGCGGGCCCCAGCGCTGTACTGCCGCGTGGCACGCAAGCCGCGGCTTGCCCCCGAGAGTCCGCCGTGGGCTAGACTCCGCGTTGGTGACTCGTCGTACGCCGCCAACCCGCTTCGAGGACTTGATCGGTGAGGTCGAACGACTGACGCCTGGGCCCAAACGCGTCAGTCGACAACCGCCAAGTCCTGAGCGAGTGACCGTGAAGGCGTCGCGCGCGCGGAGTATCGTCGTAGAAACCCAGGACGATGTCGTCGTCGGTTACGCGGCGGACGTGCCGGCGAAGTTCGCCTACGCGTTACACGCAGGGCCCCTGCCGCCGTTGCGTCACCTCGACCTTCACCGTCTTTCCGCGCGCCAGGCCAAGACCGCGTTGGGCCAAGCGCTGCGCCAGGCCCGCGCCGACCACGTCAGAACGCTGGTGGTGATTTTCGGGCGCGGGAGTCACTCGGGACCACACGGCGCGGTGTTGCCGACACTGGTGGTCGAAGAGCTGAGTGGCCCGCTGTCGAGCGGTGTGTTGGCGTTTCGCACTGCCCCACCTCAGTTCGGAGGAAGCGGCGCGCTGTTGGTCAGGTTGAGACGCTGAAGGCAGCCATGCAAAGCAGCTGTGGTAATCTGCGCTCGCCGCGCTTGCTGGCTCGGTTCGAGTTTCGCACAGCGACGGAGTCAGGCACCTGCGGTAGCGCCTGCTATCATTCTTCGGGCGGACTGGATTTAGTGGGCAATTCCGCGTGCTGATGATCGATCTAGGGGCTTTGCCGATTTAGCGATGATGACTCGAGTTCAGGGATGCGTGGCGGTTTTCATGGTCAGCGCCTGGGGGGCATGCACCGCCGAGCCTGCTGACTCTGATACTGCGGGGGCGGAAAGCTGCACTTCTCCGTGTGATAACTCGTTGGGCGCAGATACCGTTTCGCCAGGGGTCAGCGCGTCGGGCAGTGCAGGAAGCGGTGCTACTGCCAACGGTACTTCAAGCTCGACCACCGTCGGCGGCAGCAACGGCCAGCCACCATCGGGGCAGGGCGGCGGGGGCTCTGCGGGCCCCGCGACGTCCAGTTCGAACGACCCTGGTGGCTCTGGCGTCGGCAACCAGACTGACGATCTTGATCTGGACGACCCAAGGACACCCGAGGACCCCGCGACGCCCGACGACTCGGCTTCCATGGACGACCCCGCGACACCCGACGACTCGGCTTCCATGGACGACTCAGCGTCCACGGACGACTCAGCGGCCACGGACGACTCAGCGTCCATGGACGACTCAGCGTCCACGGACGACTCAGCGTCCACGGACGACTCAGCGTCCACGGACGACTCAGCGATGCCCGACGACGCGTCGGCCATGGACGACGATGGGCAAGCGGCGCCCGACGACTCGGCGAGCGATACGACGGACGATCTGTGCGACGTGGGCGTGTTCAGCGGACAGCCGCCGCAGGTGTTGCCGCTTTCGGGTAACACGTTCGCCCACGACCCGACGATGATAGAAGACGATGGTGTCTTCTATCGGTTCTGGACGGGGGACAACATTCCGATGGCCAGCTCGACGGACTTGCGCAGTTGGCAGAACGGTCCGTCCGTGTACTCAGGCGGCTACCCCGCGTGGGTGAGCGAGTGGCGCGCCGATCACCCGGGCAACACCTTCAACTTCCCGTGGGCGCCCGACGTTTCGCGCTTTGGCGGCGAGGTACACTTGTACTCGTCGTTTTCGGCGTTCTTCGGCAGGAACATCTCCTGCATCACACACCTCAGCACGACGGACGTGGCGGGTGGGGACTGGACGGACCATGGCCCCGTGATCTGCTCCGAAGGCAACGAAGACTACAACGCCATCGACGCCGACGTAGCCCTCGACGTCGACGGCACGCCTTGGTTTTCGTTCGGTAGCTTCTGGGACGGGATTTACGCTTTCGAGCTCGATCAAGCGGGCAACCGCGTGGGCAACGAACTACATCACCTAGCATGGGCGCGTGAGATCGAAGCGCCCGTGTTGTTCCGTCGTTGCGGCTACTACTACTTGTTCGTCACCTGGGGCCTGTGTTGCCCAGGTGAAGGCCGCAGCGTCAGCGACCTGAGTTATCGCGTCGCCGTGGGGCGTTCGGAGAACATCATGGGCCCCTACGTCGACCGTGACGGTGTGGCGATGGTCGACGGTGGCGGAACGCTCCTGGTTCAAGGTGACGGCGTGAACTTCGCAGCGGCCGGCCACAGCGACGTGATCGTGTCGGGCGACACCATCTACCATTTCTATCACGCCTACCGTCAGTCGAACGGCAACGCAGAGCTCCGTATCGTGGAGATGCCGTTCGACGACGAAGGTTGGCCAGTTCCAGCTGGTCCTTGAGCGTCAGGCCTCAGCCGCGTGGCGCGAACGGAACGCTCAGCGTGCCACGAACGTACCCCGTGAGTAGGTCACCATCCCAACCGCCGAACCAGTACTTGACGCGCCATGGCGGCTCGGTGCTGACGATTCCCCCGACGTCGCCTTCGAACTCGCGTTTGCCGTTGATGTCGTGTTGCCACGAGACCTTGTATTGGAGCTTGCTGGTCACGCGATCGCCCCAGAATTCGATCTGATGCACCCTCGACTTGTAGGTTTGAATGGCGTACTGCAGCTCCTGCTTACGAGTAGGGTTGCTACAGCTCTGCAGTTCCTTCTCTGCTTGCGCTTGCAGCCGTTCGAGGTAGTGGCGTCGATCCCGAAAGTAGCCGTAGGTGTCGTAAACGCCGATGGCTTCCGCCGCTTCCATGTCCGCTTGCGCGAAGTTGGACGTCAGGCGACGCGCGTAGCGTTTGGGGTTGGTAATTTGCCACAGCTGTAGGTCGTGGTCGTTCGGGTCGATGTAGTCTAGCGCTCGAATGTGCACGCCTCTACCCGGGTGGTCGATGCGCAAATCGAACGGATCGACGACGAACGACATGGTGTCGTCCGAACCCGTGGTGTTGTTTCGGCTTTCGAAAATCGGGCCACCCAAGGGCGCGTCTTCGCCTACCAGGTCGACCTTGGCACCAATCAATGCGGCGCCAGCGTTCCAAGGCTTGTCGTGGAATGAGACGCCCGTCACGTTCACCCCAATCTCGATACCCATTTCGCGCATGGGCTTGCGAGCGTTGCGCTCGAGATACTCGGCGTCGACGTGAAAACGGATGATTTGGTCGAGGCGGTCTTCCTCGGCCAGTGCCATGGTGTAGCCAGACAGCCCGCGATCTTCGTTGGTCGGGTCGGGATCCGTCGCGATGCGGCTGGTGAAGTAACCTTCGAAGGTGATGTCGAGTGTAGAGTTGGTCACGCTGATACCTCAGGCCGTCTGGGGGTTGAAGTTGGGGAAGATCCCTTGCTCGTAGATCTCCGAAAGGTTGCGCGACACGCGCGACACCGTCTGAAAAATGAACAACACCTTGTCGTGAGCCCGCGAGTGCTGATCGAGGCGCCCGAGTAACGATTCGAGCCCCGTGCACAACTCCGTGAGGGCGTCGTGGTAGAACTTCAACTCCCCATACGCATCGTTCGTCGGGTTGTGCAGGAAGACGATCTCGTCTCTGGTCAGGTCGAAGCTGGGGCCCGCCACGCCATTCGGCGTCGGGATGTCCACGATCACCTCGGCGAGTGAACGTACGAACATCGTCATCATCGGGGCGAAGGCCGTTTGTTCGAGCGCTTGCGACAAATACGGATAGTTCGCCCAAGCATCGGGCTGAAACCCCTGATAGTACCCAGTGAGCATGTGCAGCAACGTGACGTAGCCTTTTCGGAACAGCGAAACCGCTTCGTGCGCGACCGAGCCTGGCTCGAAATCCGACGGTTTGGGGTTGTTCGGCAACGGCTTGAACGGACAGAAGCTTCGGCCCTCAGCACGCGCCGCACGGTCCAAGGCTTCGTACTCCTCGGCGATCAAGAAAAAACGCATGAAGTGGCTCTCGTACCCGGGCGGCGCGTCGATGCCCTCACCCTGCCTGGTGACCATGTCGATTGCTGCGAGGGCCGAGGAACGGTCCTTCACTGGGAACAGCGTGATCATGTACTCGCTCGGGATTTGGCTTTGACCACTGTCGTGCCCATTGAAGACCTTGCTTTCGCCCAACGTCGCGCACAAGTACTCGATGCTGCGGCGCAGCTCTGCGTACAGCTCTTCGACACTCCCGATCTCGATCGTCTCGGTCGCGAACGGCAACTGCGCCTCGGGCATGCTCTTCTTGCTGTCCGTGGACACGCAGTTGCAGTTTCCGTGCTCGTCTTCATAGCACCACTGTGCGAGGGCTTGGCGTTCGGGAGGCCGTACGTGAACCAGGTGCGGCGCCTCCATACAGGTGAAGCGGCGGGCCGTGGTGAGGGTGAACGGTTCCAACACGAACGGCATCGCGCACGGTTCGGTTGCAGGCAGCGCTTGCTCGAGGGCGTTGGTCGCGAGCGCTTGGAGTGGCTGGAGCTGTCGCTCGATGAGTGACGGGAAGTTGCGGTGGGCGTAACATGGGGTACCGCCCACGGCGGTCAGCAAACTGTTGACCACCGACAGGTGCTCCATCTCCTGACGCGCGATCATGTAGATGTTCGACGCCCAGCGGCGCACGGCTTCCAGCTCGGCCGACGAACACTCCTCGTCACAGTTCTTCTTGAGCGAGAAGACCGCGTACAGGTACTGACACATGAACTGCTGTTCAATCTCCGCGGTAGCATGTAGCGCCGCGATCAGTTCACGTTTGGTGGCTAGCTTGGGTGCGTCTTCGACGGTTTCCACAGCTGTCTTCACAGTCATTCATCCCTCCGTTGGTTGGTGTCCCTCGAAACGAAACGCTCGACTGGGCTCCAATTGACCCCAATTGGGTACAGCCCATCCCGCGACTGCTCCCCAGGGCGCGACTATGCAACGGAACGTTCGCGCTGCCAACACTTCGCTTGCGGCTCGCGGCTGACGACTGCCAGCGGCTCAGCCGATAGGCGACACTCACCCACCAGCTCGACACGCGATGTCACGCGCGCAGCAATTTAGAAACCTTCGTCGATATCAGCCGCGAGCTCCACCGACGCCGGCGGGGGGACGCCCGCATCGAGCTCGAGTTCGGGGCAGTCCTCTCCCGTGTAGCCAGGTTCGCCCTCGGGCACCTTGCAGGAGTGGATTCGCACACGCCGAGTCTTCGGTTGATAAACTACCTTGCGTTCTTCCGACTTTTTCTCGCCATCAGCGAAGGTGACGAAGCGCGAGACCAACACGCTCCAGCCCTTCGAGCCGCGCTCTAAGACGACGGCTTCGTTGGGGTCGATGCCATCGTCGACTTCGAACTCGATCGGCGGGTCGACGTAGTCGAAGCGTGGGGAAACCTTACGCGCTACCTTGCGGCCCTCATTGTTGCCGTAAAGGACGACTCGAATGTACGTCCCTCCGTACTCGGTCTTGATCAGTAAGCCAAACTTGGTGTCGTTGCGAAAAATGAAGTCGGGCTTGGGGAACGACAAGGTCGCTTCGTGCCCGACTGGATAGCGTGGGAAGTAGTAGCTGTGGGCTTGACGCTCGATGATCTCGTAACCGCCATTGAAAACCGCGTTGAAGATAGTGGTCGCAAATTGGCTCGCTCCACCGCCCACCGTGTCGCTCATCTCGCCGTGCACGATGGTCGGCGCAGGGACGAAGCCCTTGCTGGCCGTTCGCGGGCCCACGTGTTCGTTGATCGAGAACACTTCGCCTGGCAACACGATGACGCCGTCGATCAGATCGGCCATTCGGTGAATGTTCTTCACTCGCGGCCTGCAGCACGGATGGTTGGTCGTGAAACGAGCGACCTCACCCGTGATGCCCAAGTTCTCGGCAACCTGCGTGGTGATTCGCGGCGCGTCCCCCACCACGACGTCAATCGTGCCGCGTCGCTGGGTCGTGAGCCCAGCGCGGAGTAGCGCTTCGGCGACGTTTTCCACGGCAAGCCGCGTCTGACGCTGGCTAGGGGTGATTTCGAACTCGAGCTTGGAGCCGCGCTTGACGTCGAAACTGGCGTCACGCGCAGGCTGCTCCCATCGCTTGCGCAGCGGTTCGAGCAGTTTGGCGATGCTTGCCGCATCGAAGTAGAGCTCGAGGCGCCCTGAACCATCGTCAGCGAGCTTCGTACGGAGCGCCGGACCCAACTCGGCTTCCTCGAAAATTTCGATACGTGAGCTGTCGTCGAGCTCCGCGAATTCTTCGGCGGCTTCGGGCGGAAGCTGCACCTCCATCGCGATGGGAAGTTGCAACAACTTGCGGGCAGTCGCTTCCGCTTCGTCGACGCTCTTGCGGCTGGTTTGCGGCTGGCGAGGCTCGAGCGGCAGGGTCGCGTCCGTCTGTTGCGGTTGATGCAGGGCTGTGAGCAACAACTCACGTGCTCCATTTCGTTCGATCAACTGTCCCGCCTGCGGCTCGGTCCGCTGCAACTTCCCGTCTTCGTAGCTGAGCGATCCCTCGAGCGGACGCGTCAAGACGGCGCGTTCGTACGCTTGAAGTTCACCTTCCCACAGCCGTTCGTCGAAGCTCACGCGGGACGAATGTCCGTCGGACTCGAACCCACGCCGCATGCGCCACCACAGTTGTTGCAGCAGGTTGCCCTGGCGTCCCGCACTCATCAAGGCGCGGACCAGTGAGTCGACCTCGATCGCAGCTCCAAGCTCACTCGCGCCGACACGAAACACGGCGTCTCCGACCCGCCAGCGAAGCACACGCGACGTCAGGTGTTCGTTGCGCGACTCGAGCTCGTCGCGCAATGCCTGCTCCGACAGTCCAGCGACGGATTCACCATCCAGCTGCACCCCCTCCATCACGTGCCCCCGAAGCTGCCAGCGTTCGGTGACCAGCGCGGTACCCAGGAGCAACACGGGGCACAACAGCAACAGTCCCAGCTCACCCTTCGACCAGCGTCCGCGGACGTCGAGCAGGCGGCGCAGCAGCGGAGCCACTTGTGCAGGGACAGCGTTTGGATCGCGGGGTTGGTTCACGAACGGCGAAGAGGTTTGGGGGTCGGCGGCAATTGCCAGTCGGAATGCAAGGCGGGGGGTCGAGCTGGGTTGGAACGCGGTCTTAGCCCGAGCGCCGCTCGACACTCAAGGGTCGCCCCCAACAGCCTGTGCTCCATCGGGTATAGTCGTCGCAATGAAAAACTGGCGGAGTTCCTTCTTGGGGCTGTCGGGTACCGCGATGCTCGGCGTTGTTGCAATCGCGCTCGCTTGCTCGAGCGACGAGACGAAGAACGACGACTCGTCCGCAGCGAGTACGAGTTCAGCCGACACCACGGCCTCGAACGCGTCGCCCACGAACACGGGCGCAACCGACGATGTTTCCGGCAGCAATGACGATTCGAACGGTGACGGTACATCGCCTCCAACCAGTGGCGATCCGACCGCCGACGACAGTTCATCGAGCGATGACGCCACCAGCTCGCCCACGAGCCCCAGCACGTCAGGTGACGGCGACGGAGGTGGTTCGAACGACCCATCGCCCGATCTTGGCGGCGGCGGTTCGGGCTCCACCCCCGACGTTGGAGACGGCATGGGCGGCGCTGGCGGCGCACTCGGTGCAGGCGGAGGCAGCGGCACTGGTGGAGGCAGCGGTGCAGGCGGAGCTGCGCCAGGAGCAGGTGGAGCGGACGGAATGGATTCACCCGCGCCCCTCGGCACGCCGATGGTCGTCGTGGGCGGCTTCGACTACGCTAGCGACACTTATCCGCTGACAATCTACGACATCGACGTCGAGTCGGGCGCCTTGTCCGAACGCGGCAGTATCGACGCTGGGCCAAACCCTTCGTACCTGGCGCTCGCGCCGACCGCTTCCGTGCTCTACGTGGCCAACGAGGTGGATAGCCCGCTCGGCGGTCTCACGGCACTTTCAATCGCTGATGACGGCACGCTGTCCGTACTCAACCATCAATCGGGGAGCGATGGTGGGTTCACGTATGTGGCCGTCGACCCGACGGGCAGCTTTGCACTCGGCGCGAGTTACAACGGCGGCAGCATCTCCGTGTTCCCGATCGAGAGCGACGGCTCCCTCGGACCCGAGACGGCCACTCGCGACTTCGGCGACATGGCGCAATCCCACGCCGTGGGTTTCGACCCGAGCGGCGCGTACGTGCTCGTGCCGAACAAAGGCAACGACGAAGTCGCGCAGCTGTTGCTCGGCAGTGACGGCTCCCTCAGCGACAACACTCCCGCATCAGTCAGCGCTGCGGGAGGTTCCGGGCCGCGGCACATCGCCGTTCACCCAAACGGACAATTGGCGTTCGTGATGAACGAGCTCGACAGCACCATGACTCCTTACCAGCTGAGCGAAACAGGCACGCTCACCGCGGGCACGACCGTCAGCACACGCGCGGGCGGCGGCGGGCAAAACAGCGGCGCGCACGTCGAGCTCTCACCCGACGGAGGTTTCGTCTACGGCTCGAACCGCGGTGACGACGACATCGTCGTGTTTTCCGCCGACCAGACCACGGGCGAACTCAGCCTGCTCGAACACGAGAGCACGCGCGGCCGAACCCCCCGTGATTTCGAAGTCGATCCGGCGGGCCGCGTCCTCATCGCCGCCAACCAAGACTCGGGCGATCTGAGCGTCTACGCCATCGCCGAAGACGGCAGCCTCGACCCGCTCGGACAGCCGAGCTCTGGCCCCCCGTCACCCGCCGCCGTGCAGATGATCTACTTGCCGTGAGTGAGCCACTGTTCACCCGTCATTTTACGGCGGCGTGCCCATCCACTCATCCACTGAGTGGCGTCGGCTCATGGCTTTGCTTTGGAACGGCGCGGGTCATAGAGTCGTGCGCCCCTCACCAAGCCGCGCCACGACCGCATCAACCGTCTGCAAGTCGACGGGCTTGACGAGGTGATCGTCGAACCCTGCAACCCGGGACCGTTCTCGATCCATGGACTGGCCATAACCCGACACCGCTACCAGTGGAATGTGACGCAGCTTGGCGTCCGTACGGACAGATTCGACTAGTTCGTAGCCATGCATCCCTGGAAGCCCTAAATCACTCAGTACTAGATCGGCGCCGTGCTCTCGAAGGATCTGCAGCGCTTCGTGTCCATCGCGCGCCACTCGTACGTCGTGACCGCGCAGGTGGAGCAGTTCACGGAGCATTTCCGCGGCGTCCTCGTTGTCTTCGACGACGACGACCCGCCGCGAGATGACCGGGGCGTCAATCTGCGGTGGCTGCTCCGTGATTCGACGGGAGGTCAGGGGTAAGCTAATTCTAAACTCAGCTCCTGCTCCGAGCCCGGCACTGCGCGCCGCGATGGTGCCGCCGTGGAGCTCGGTCAACCCCTTCGCCAACGCCAGGCCCAGCCCCAACCCACCGCGAGCACGTTCAGGAGTCTGCTTCTCCTGTCGGAAGGTGTCGAAGATCCGTTCGAGCATCTCAGGGCGAATTCCTGCACCTGAGTCGCGGATGCGGATCAGCGCATGTTCCCCCTTTCGACTACAACTCACCCAGATCGTGCCTGGGATGGGCGTGAACTTCGTCGCATTCCCAATGACGTTATCCAGGACCTGCACCAGGCGGACCTCATCACCATTGACATAGAGCGGTTCCGAACCCAGCTCGGTTTCGAATTTCAGGTCACCTGACGAAGCACGTCCCGCTACGTCGCGCACCACTCCTTCGAGAACCACGCGCACATCGATGGGTTCCAGATGGAGTTCGACTTTGCCGCGAGCAATTCGCGAGACTTCCAGCAAACCGTCGATGATTCGAGAGACGTGGGTCGACTGACGCGTCAAGACACTGCAGGCACGCTGCACGCGTGGTTCGTCCGACTCGAGCAACGTCAGCAGCTCAGTGGCGTTGCGAATCGCTGCCAACGGATTGCGCAGCTCGTGACCCAGCATCGCGAGATACTCGTCCTTGTTGCGGTTTTCCTCGCTGAGTCGTGTCGCGCTTCGTCGGACGCGCTCAGCGGTGATGCGCTCGATGAAATCGGCGGCCTGGCGCGCGTAGAGGTCTAGCAGACGCAAGTCACGGTCTTGTGGCTCATAGCTATGCGGATAGAACGTCGACAGCACACCCAGCACGTCACCAGATCGACTGACCAGGGGCGTCGCTTGCAGACTTCGATAGCCCGCGAGCTCGGCGTCGCTGCGGTATTCGTCATACGTGGCGTCCGCCGTGACGTCGCTTCGCACTTGTCGCTGCCCGGAGCTCATGGCAACCCCGCACGGTCCTGCGCTGTCGACGCTCCTCGCGTCCTGCGCCTCGAGGTAGGCGCGACTGATGCCGCGGTGGGCGACGACTTCGAGGCGCTTGCGCCTGGCATCCAGCAGCTGGATGTGACCCATCGGTGCGGTCGCTATTTCCATGGACGCACCGAGTATGTCGTCCAAGGCGGTCGACAAGTCCGGGCAGACGAGTAGACGCGTTACGAGCGCGTGCAAGCGCTTCATGGCGACGAGTTCACCTTCCAGCTGCTCCTCGCTGACACGCAGGGCCTGTTCCGCACGTTTCCGGTCGTTGACGTCGATGCAATACTCGATCACGGTGCCGTCGCCCAAACTGGCACCCGCAAACAACAACCACGTGCGGGCACCATCGCGAGTGATGCACTCTTGCTCGTAGGGGCCGATCCGGTCCGTCCGCCTGAGCTTCTCACGTTGCTGCTGGCACACTTCCAGCTGTTCTGACGGGATCAGATCCCGCCACATCACGCGCCTGGCCGTGAGTGTCTCGCGATCGTAGCTCAACAGTTCGAGGGCCGTATCGTTGGCATCTGCGATGGCGTCGTCTTCGTCGAAGATGAGCACTCCCACGCCCGCAACGTTGACCATCCGACTGAGTCGCTCCCGGCTCTTGCGCAGGGCCTGCTCGGCCTCGTGGCGATCGCTGATATCATGGATGCCGAGCAGAACGATATTCTCGGACTTACGCCCGTTCAGCAGCAAGACCTTGTTTCCGAGTTCCTCGAAACGGTGCTCGAGCTGGTACCCACTGAACCTGAGTTCGGTCGGCAGCACGACGTCTAGCAGGTGATGCAGCTGCGGAATGTTCCATTGACCGTTGGCAAGGGCATAAATGCTCTCGCCCAACACGTCTTCCCGACCAAGCTTGAACAGTTCGTGAAATGCCGCGTTTGCCGCTTGCACCCGCAGCTCACTCGTCAACACGAGCAACGGTTCGGGCAACGTCTCGATGATGCGCTCCGAGTGTTCTTTCGAGGTTCGAAGCTCGTCCTCCACGTTCTTGCGCTGAGTGATGTCGAAAAACGTGATGACGACGCCTGCGATGCGATCGTCCGCACTACGATACGGAAGCAAGCGAGTGAAGTGCCAGCGTCCCGATTCGTCGTGGACCTCGCGTTCCATGGGGACCAGCGTATCGAACACCGTGGCGGCGTCCTTTGGCAGGCCGTCGTAACCCAGGCGGCTCGTGAAGTCCGATAGGTGCCGCCCGCGATCCGTCATTCGGACGTTGAACAGCTCGACGACCTTCGGTGTGAAACGGAGGATGCGCAGCTCTCGATCCAAAAAGAGCGTCGCGATGTCAGTCGCCGCGAGCAGGTTCTGAAGATCACTCGATAGCTCGCTGAGCTCTTCCACCTTCTGGCGGTTTTCTTGACTGACCGTTTGAAGCTCCTCGTTCATACTTTGGAGCTCTTCTTTGCTGGTCTCGAGTTCCTCCAAGGTAGAACGCAGCTCTTCGTTGGAGGACTGCAACTCCTCGTTCGAAGCTCGGATCTCTTCCTGACTGGTTTCGTATTCCTCGATGATGACTTGCAGATGCTGTTCAGTGACTAGCTTCTCCTCTTCGAGTTTCAGATTCAGCGCGGCGACGGCGTCATCGGAGTGCCCTTCAATCGCACGGACTGGTTGGATCTCCGTTGCGAGCGACTCGTCAAAAACTATCAACACCGTGCCGTCGTTTTCCGGATCCAGCGCGGGGCGCACATCGAAAACGACTTGGACGGGGTCGCCGCCATCGAAGGAAACCAGCAGCTGCTTCGAACGGACCACCTCTCGCTGTTGGCGAGCCGCAGACAGTGCCAAGCGTACTTCGACGCGGAGCTCCGGTCGGAGTAGCTTGAAGAGGTTCGATGTTTGCTCTCCGGCTGGGTGAACCAGATAGCGCCCACCGCGCCCCGACAGGTGCACCACGTTGTCCTCGACGCTGACCAGAAGACCCGGTGGTCCGAGTCGTTCGACCAGTTGGCGATTCAGCGAGCCGCTGGCGACCTGCGCTGCGCTGCGCTTTGTGATGAGTCCTCGCGGGCGCGCTAGCGGAGTGGGGAATACGGGCAAGCGAGGTTCAGGGGCAGGGACATCACGCTTTCCGAAGAGGCAATGTTTCTTATCGATAACCCTGAACAGATCACCCGTATCGACCGTTTCCGATGCGCCGACGAGCAGAGTCCCATTCTTCCTCAAAGCATAGTGAAATAGCTCGACGACCTGTCGCTGAAGGTCACGCCGCAGATAGATGAGAAGATTGCGGCACGCAACGAGGTCGACGCGCGAGAAGGGCGGATCAGAGAGAAGATTGTGCGGAGAGAACGTTACTAGTTGGCGCACTTCTTTGCGGACGCGATAGCCGCCACGTTCTTTGTCGAAGAAGCGTGCGATGCGCTCGGGGCTGACGTCTGCCGCGATTTCCCCCGGGTAGAAGCCTTCTCGTGCCCGTTGCAGCGAGCCGCCGTGCAAGTCTGAAGCAAAGACTTGTATGTGCGGTGGGGCTTCTCGCAATCTGGACGCCTCCAGCAGCAGCATCGTCAGAGAATAGGCTTCTTCGCCCGAGGCGCATCCGGCTGACCAAACGCGGATGCTGTCTTTGGCCGTCTTGCCGTCGAACAGTTGCGGAATGACATCCTTCTCGAGGGTTTCGAACACCGCGGGGTCACGAAAGAAGCTGCTCACCGTGATGAGCAGGTCGTCCGCTAGTGACTGCACTTCACGAGGCTGCCGGCGAAGCAGCTCGAGATACGCCGGCAGGCCGGGAGCAGACGCGAACTGCATGCGCCGGCCGACGCGGCGCATCAGCGTCGAGCGCTTGTAGTGAGCAAAATCCCGGTCAGTTTGGGCTCGGACCTCTTGGAGGATCTGTTCGAAAACTTCGTCCGAGTGATCGTTGACGCTGATGCCTTCGTCGTCTTGCGGCACCGGCTCGGGTGCGCTGTGCACGAACTCGACGATGGCGCTCGGGATTTCGGCGAGCGGCAACACGAGATCGACATGCGCCCCCGCGATCGCACTCTGGGGCATGCTGTCGAACTCTGCCTCGGTGGGGGCCTGCACGATGGTCAGGCCACCGAGTTCCTTAATCCTCTGCACGCCCAGCGTGCCATCGCCACCCATTCCCGTGAGGACTACGCCAATGGCGCGGCTCTCGTGGTTCTCCGCCAGGGTTCGGAAGAAGTGATCGATAGGGGCACGTTGTGAGCGCCGATCTTCCAACTGGGATAGGCGAAGATGGCTATCGACACTGTCGAGATTGGCGTTTGGCGGTACGAGGTAGACATGGTTGCGCTCCAAACGGATGCTTTGAGTCACCTGATGGATGGGGATGCGCAGATGGGGCTGCAGCAGCTCGTCCAGATGGCTCTCGTGATCCCGTGAGAGATGAACGACAATCACGTACGCGATGCCGCTGTCTTCAGGCACGTGCGCGAACAGCTGCTTGAGCGCAGCGAGACCACCGGCGGAAGCGCCTATACCAACGACGAATAGTTCGTCGGACGGATCGTCTGCGCGTTCATCTCGAACTTCTTCGTCGTGGTTGGTCAAGTTTCTTCGCTCCCCTCGCCAGCGTTTCCCGCCGGGCCAGGACGGTGTAGGCCATGAGGACTCCACCGGGCAAGCCAGTGTTTCCATTGAGATCTGGTGATGGGACTATTTGCTACGTTGGGGCGGCACGATACCGCTGCGCCCCTGAACCGTATCCCAAGACCTTTACTGGTGTGTTTCCCTGCCAATCCCAAAAGAACCATCAATGAGGGAGGCACGGGTCCCAGTCTCGCGATTAATGTTTCAGGTGAACGCTGGATGGTTGCGTTGCAGCTGGAACACCCCAGTGACACGGGCGCAGGGCGTCGAATCGCGTCGCAAGTGACCAGCGTTGCCAGCCCAGCTGTTGCGGTTACCCGTTGTGATTCGTGCCGATAGCCAGAAGGTGGGAGACACTCCTGGACACGGCTCCCGTGGCGAGTAGGTAGCTCAGCTCAGGTATGCTCATCGTGCGCCATGGCCACTGGCGTCGGCGGTCTGGTCCCCGTCGGGTTCAGCGTCGGCCATAACGTGCCCGTGCGCGGAGCGATCAAGGTCTCCGCATCGGCGTACACACGTGGCGTGGTGTAGACGGCGAACAGCGCTCTGGCGAGCGGCATCGACTGGTAGCGCTCGGGCCAACGTGCCTGCACCAGGCGACGCACCGTGGGAGCATGCCGCATGCTCATCCATGGGAACAAATGGTGTTCGACGTGGAATCCGAAACCCAGCGTCAGCCATTGCGCCCAGCGTGGCAAGGTCACGGTCAATGAATTCAGCAGTGGGTCGTTCACCTCCGTCAGTGGCGAAAGGCTGTGGTTGGTCAAGATGTGGGCCATCACCACTACGTTGGCGATCATCAGCGGGATGAAGAAACCGAACAGAAACGGAACCCACCCCAGCCAAACGCCCATACCGATCCAAGCGCTCCAGATGAGTGCCGTTTCGATCCAGGCCAAACGACGACGTTTGGGAGACAGGCCCATCTGCTGCGCAAGAACGAGCACTTTGGTGCTCTGAATCGTGAAGCCGAACAACAGCGCGAGCACGCCGGCAGGGGCACCGCGGTTGGCACCTACTCGCTCGATCATGAAACGGATCAACCGACTTCCGCGGTACACGTCGAGCGTCGGAAAGGCGTCGGGGTCCTTGTCGGGTTGTTGCGTGTTGCCGTGGTGAACGCGGTTGTGCCAAGCAACCCACAGGGTCGGTGAAATGGCAAACGGCAGGAAGCCCACACCTCCGACCAAGCGCTGCCAGCGGCGGCCACGGACCGTGGCGCCGTGCAGCGTCTCATGAGCCAAGAAAGTCAAGCCGCCGAAGCTCAGACCAATTGCCAACGACGCCAGCCAAGCGAGCCACAGTGGGATGGCACCCGTCGCCAGCGCGCTGATACCCGCCACGACCACCGCGACGTGGATGGGGAGCCACCACAACCGCGAGCTGGCGGGCTCGTGAACATCGGTGGGCAACTTTGCTTTCAACGCGCGAGCGTAAACATGGGCGGGCTGTGGTTTCATTGCCGTTCAGGCTAGCCCGCGCTGCCGCGCTTGCCGTCACGGGTGAATCACCGTGTGTCAGCCATTCGTGACCAGAGCGTGAACGGGAACGAGCCACGTGCAGACGCGAGCGGTTCCGCAGCTACAAACAGCCATCTTCGCGAGTCCGCTGGCTAGCGTGGAATGTGACGCAAGTCTGACGCGACGATCCTGCACCCTTGTCTCCGCTGGATGCAGCGCCGTTCATACGCATGACGAGCGACCTCGTAACAGCAGCGCGGCAACTTGGCTGCGGTTGGGAGGCAGGAAGACAACCGTCGTGGGGCACCATTGCAGCTAGCGCGCTGCGCGGCACTCGACCCCACGTCGTGACCGCGTGCCCCCGCCGCATTTCACCATCACCGCGCCTGGCCCACCCTTACACTCCCCAGGTACCGCCACGACGTTTGCATCGGATCTCAGCCGTCGCGGCGCCGAAGCTCGGCCTCCAGCTCCGCGACGCGCGCCTCGGCGGCGTCTCTTGCTGCGCGTTCGGCCTCCTTCGCTGCGCGTTCGGCTTCCTTCGCTGCGCGCTCGGCTTCCTTCGCTGCGCGCTCGGCTTCCTTTTCGCGGCGTTCGGTGTCGCGCGACTCTCGATCAGTCTGAACCCAAACGCCGTCGCGTTTGATGCGCAGCGCGCGCGGCAGTTCATCGGTCGCGGCCACCGCCCACTCCAAGGGCAGCACGAGAGAGGGCGCACGAGGTCCCGACAGGGCACGCTCCACCAATGCACCTTCTACGCGATCCCAAACGCGTAGCGGCCTCGTCGCGTCGCTGGGATCGAACCTCACCAGTTCGCTGACGCCGACTCGACGATAGCGGGCAAGCTTGCTCTCCCACGAGAGCTCCCCAGCGTCACTGTCGCTGACGATCTCGACGGCCACTTCGGGCGCGCCGCGCTCCCACACTTTCCAGGTCCGGATGAGCTCCGTTTGCGGAACTTGCCGAACGAAGGCGTCGGGAGCCAGAC
>CBFGUG010000096.1:0-29227 GCA_965651905.1 uncultured bacterium
CTGGGTCGTGAGCTACTGGGTCGTGAGCTACTGGGTCGTGAGCTACTGGGTCGTGAGCTGCTGGGACTGGGACGCGAGCCTTCCGTGCGTCGAGCCGCGCGGATCTCGTCGACCAAGCGCCGACGTTTCGCGCGTTGCTCGCTGCTGACTTCGCGTACGAACTTTCCCAACTCGAGCGCGTCGGCGATGCCGTCACCCGCGTTCCAAATCGCGTCGAGAGTCTGTCTGAAGTCCTCCGCGGTCGCGCAGCGGCGGTCGAGCGCAGGCTCCAAAGCCTGCGCGATCGCATCGTCGAGGCCTTCGGGCAAATCGTCGAGCACGCTGCTCAAGCGGGGAGGGCGCTCGGTCACGATGCTGAGCAGCGTCGCCACGTCGTCTTCCGACTTGTGAATGCGTTCACCTGCCAGCAGTTCCCACGCGACGACACCTGCCGCCCACACGTCGCAGCGGCGATCCACCCCGTGACCACGCGCCTGTTCGGGAGACATGTACGCGATTTTGCCTTTGGTGAGCCCCGTCTTCGTACGCACTGCGCGGTCAGCGGCTTTCGCGACGCCGAAGTCACCGAGCCGCGTCTGGCCGTGCACGCTGACCAAGATGTTCTGTGGCGAGAAGTCACGGTGCACCAAGTTCAGCGGCTTGCCCCCCGCGTCTCTGAGTTCGTGTGCGGCGTGCAGCCCCAACAGCGCATCGTTGAGCACGCGAGCCATCAGACGTCGACTCATCGGACGCCCCATGGCTTTCGACAGCCGGATCAGCCCCGACAAGGTCTCGCCGTCGATGTACTCCATCACCAGGAACACGCCGATCGGATCCTCCCCGACCTCCAGCACGCGAATCACGTTGGGGTGACGGATCAGGGCAGCAAGCTTCGCCTCCTCGAGCAAGTGCAACTTGCTCTCTTCGTCAGCGCGCAGATGGGCGTGCACCAACTTCAGAGCAACGTCGCGCTCCCCTCCGCCCGCTGCCTGAGTTCGGGCCAGATACACCGTCGCCATACCGCCAGTACCGATCGGCAGGATCAGTTCGTACTTGCCCACCCGCTCAGGGAAATGAGCCTGTTTCACGCTTGCCGGTTGCATGGATCGACGACTGACAGCCTAGCATGCCGCGTTTGCGACAGCCCCATCTGTGTGTTTTTGCGCAGCTCTCCCCAGAGGGAAAGCCGAGAACTTCGAACGCCGAGTTGGGACCGACCTTTTCGTGTCGTGGTGGCTTGACGGAGGCATCGGTTTGGGCGCGCGAAGTGGAGGTTGCGTGTCGGCGTTGGGCCTGCATGTGGGACAACGCGGCACTGGTCGGTGCTCCCCACGACGTACTTGCCCAAGGCTTCTGCAGCAGTTGCCTGAGCCATCTGCGTCAAGGCAAGTGCGAGGCGCACCAGCGCGCGCGCAGCCTCAGCCTCAGCGGATGTTTCAGCGCTCCGAGGTTTTTCTCGCGCCCATGATGACAGTGGGCCAATCCCAACTGCGGACAAAGCCGGGTTGCGTGTTGATCCATAGCAGCAGGCAGTGATACGCAGCGCCTCGTGAGTACGATCGAGTCCGCGCCGCTGGCCGCAGGCGAGCCAGGAAGCCTCGGCGCACCCTTCGAAAAAGGGGACCGTTGGGCCATCGCGCTCGGGGACTGGACGCTCGAGGTGGACCCACTTCGGGGTGCTCGGATTTGTGCATTCTCATTGAATGGCCAGAACATCCTGACCGGGCCAGACGTGGACCCCGACAACTACGGCTCGACGTTCTGGACCAGCCCGCAGAGCGACTGGGAGTGGCCGCCTGTCCCAGAGGTCGATTCAGCGCCGTACGCCGTGGTCGATTGCGACACGGACTTCGTGTGCGCAGGGTCCCTCAGCCCAAAACTCGGGATTCTGGTCACCAAGCGCTTCTCGGCCGTGCCCAGTCGGGACTGCGCGCGTGTGGAGTACACGATGAGCAACCAGAGCTCGGACACGTTGAAGTTCGCGCCCTGGGAGATCACCCGCGTTCCCGGTGGGCTCAGTTTCTTCGAGACGGGGGAGTCGCGTTTGAGCAACCCCGACATCAAAGAGCCCGCCGTGACCGACATGGGCGGCGTCACTTGGTTCGAATACGACCGCGCAGCGATCACCACCGACCAGAAACTGTTCTCTCACACCAAGGCCAACTGGTTGGCGCACGTGGTTGGCGATCTGGTGTTGATCAAAGAGTTCGAGCCCGTCAGCCTGGCGAAACAAGCGCCCGGCGAGGCAACCATCGAAATTTTCGCTAGCGGCACCAAAGACTACGTCGAGCTGGAAGAACAAGGCCCGTACTCCAAGATCGGCCCCTGGAAGAACCTGACGTGGAAGGTTCACTGGCTGCTCCGACGTCTGCCACCACGCCTGTCGCCCCACCCGGGCAACATGGAACTGGTGCACTGGGTCAAGCAACAGCTCGGCTGAGCTGCGTCACACCCCCTAGCTTCCGCTGAGCTGACGCTAGCCGGCTTGGTTTTTCAGCTGCGCCGCCGCGGTAGCTCTGTGTTCGGGGTTACCGCTGGCGAGAGCGAACAATCCGTAGTTCAGCGGCGCCGCCGCGGCGAGCTCAGCGCAGCGGGCGGCAAGGTTCGGATGCTCCCGGCCTCCTGCCGCGCGGTACGCAGCAACCGTCGCATCGAAAGCCGCGGGACCCATCATGTGCTGATAAGTGAAGTCTATGGCTGGATCTGCGACTTTTGCGGTCGTCCAATCGAGCACCCCGACGATGCGCGCAGGGGTGTCGATGAGGACGTGTGCCGCGTAGAGTTCGCCATGGGTGAACGCCGTGTGCTCGGGCCACAGCGCGTCGTTGGCGAGCCAGTTCTCCCAGCGCTCCCGCAGGTCGGCGGCTAGCTCGAACTCGGCGACGACCGTGTCCAAATCGCTGCGCCAGCGTGCTCGCACCTCGCCTGGAGACGCTGAGGGGACGCCCGCCGCGCTGGCGGTTTCGGTGTCGACCGCTTGCAGCTCTGCGATCAGCTTCCCCAGCGCGGACGCGAACTCGGTCGAGCTAGGATCGAAGTGCCATTCGGGTTGTCCAGCTGCGTCGAGCGTCAGCCCTGGTGAGCCGGGCAGCCGCGGGTAGGCGACGAGTTCGTCGTTGCACACCTCCCAGCGTGGAACCGCTATGGACAGACGCGGCGCGATGAAGTCGAGAATGGCCCGCTCGTCGGCAAGCTTCGCCGAAACATCAGCACGCCGCGGAATGCGCAGCACCCAGTGCCCGCCATCGACCACCTGCGCGAACGCAACACGGTAGTCCAGCCCCGCCTCGTTGATGCGTATACTTTTAGCGTCCACGTTCAGGCCGTGACGTGCGGCCAGGTCCGCAATCTGCGCGGATGTTGCTGGGTCGGTCGGGGCCGCGCCGTCAGGCCCGGTGGGTGTTGGTTGTGCCGCCATGACCCGAAGTTCGCACGGTCGCGCCTGCGAGCCAATCTCCGTCTCTCACGCTGGGTCTCGCCGGGGTCCGGCGGTCGTGCTCGGGGACGTCGCACTAGACGCTCCCCGTCGCTGCCCGTGGCCTTCCAGCCCAGCTGATCGCAGAGGGGTCGGGTGGTGTGGCGTCGCCGCACCATCGCGCTCTGTTCGTTCTATTCACCGTCGGCAGGTTCGTTCCGCAACCCATGCGTGTAGGACAAATGCCCGCAGCCGTTTGTGTCGCATCGCTGCGGATTTGTTAAACGCGGGCGATTAACACTCGTGCCGAGTGCAAGCTGCGCGCGCCAATCCCTCAGGCTGTCCCACCACGCGCCAACTCGGTCTGAGTCAAACATCGAACCACCCGCGAAACTCGCGGAAAGTTTGGAAATGGAGGCGGATAGCGCTGGTTGCCATGGGGGCGGCTGCTGCGGGACATTGACTAGGGGGCCGAAGGAGAATAGTCTCGCATGGTGAGCGAAACTAGGGTGGGCACAGAAGGGGTTGGTCGCGATCATGAGTGAACTTGACTCGATGGCGCAGGGCGCGAACGCTACTGTCCGTCGCTTGCACGTGCCACCTCGTCGCATCGTCGCTGCGCTCTGCGCGGCAGCGCTCCTAGTATGCGCGCCGACAACCTTCACTCCTAGCGCCAGCGCGTTCGTGCTGGATGGTAGGACTTGGACTGGGGGCTACTTCACCTATCGGATCAACGTTGCTTCCTTCGCGAGCAACTTTGGCAGCATCGCCCTGACGCAGGCAGAAGCGGAGTACTGGGTAGCGTACTCCTTGAGTATGTGGAAGGAGCGCACAGGGGCGGATCTAAGCTTCGCGTACCTGGGCACCACCTCGAACGCGCCAATTTGCGACAACTGGGTTCCAAATGGCGTTAGTGAGATCTACGTGGCTCCGGGCTGCGAGGCATCCACTGGCTGTAATACGTGGGCCCGAGCTCGGCTGAGTCCAGGCACGGGCAGCGTCGTTTCGGAAAGCGATATCTGCATCTACGGTGGGTCAGATCCGTTCACGACTTCGATGAACCCGTCTGCAACGGAGAAGGACCTGATCGGTATCCTGGTCCACGAACTGGGTCACACTTTGGGACTCGACCATACCCCAACAAATCCGGTCAATACGGTAATGGAGGCTGCCGCGTTTCAACTCGGAAACGTCCTTGCCAGATACCCCTACGGGGACGACATCGACGGCATGCGTCAGATGTACCCGGACTCGGTAACTCAGACACGGCGGTGGCGCGGGATGAGCGGCACGAGTTGGGGGAGCCAGTACACCATTTCGGGCTCGACCTCCATGCATTCGACTGCGGCCGTGGGGGTTAGATCGTCAGGCAACCGAATCGTCTCAACGCGTGTTAGCCCGGGAGGGAGCCGATTATACTTTGCTCGGACGGATTTTCCGCCGTCCTCGTCGTCAAGCTGGGCCCAAACTTATTATGAGTGGCCCACCTGGCGCCCTGCGGCCATCACTGGTCGCAATGAATCCACTGAGCTATGGGTAACCGCCTGGGCACCCAAACAGGTCGTGGCGACCGATTGCCCGGGAATTCGTGTTGCCACCTCAACCAACGGCTTCAGTTCAGTCGCAAACCAGACCACTCTCACCGGCGGAAGCAGCTGGTGCTCAACTTCGCATGAACCGGCGCTGACCTACGATCCGGACTCGAACCGGTTCGTGATGGCTTTCGTGCTCAGACCCAGTCCGAGTCAAACGGTGAACAAGGCAGGAAGGGTCTGCACTCGGACGTCTACCAACGGAACATCGTGGACCGGCTCGGTTTGCGAGACATACAGAACCATTGATGCAGTAGACCTCGCTTGTGACGATGACGGTTCCTGTGTCATGGCAATGATCGAGGGGGAGCCGACTAGTTTGCCTCATGTCATCTATCGGTCCTTCACAGTCGACGGAGCGGGCGCGGTGGACTTCGATGACTACAGCTTACCCGGCGGGGTCGACGATCGCACGGCGAGCGTCGCAGTGCGCGAATATGGCGGAGACGAGGATTGGTTCTTTGGCGTCTCTCGGGCCACATCTGTAACGGCTCGCGCGAACGGAAGCTATTCGATCCAATATGATCGAGACGACGGCGTGCCCCCTGGGTCCCTGTCGTTCACGTCGGTGGACACAGCTGAGCACCGCGCCGACCTCGCCGCGTTGCCAGGCTTGGGCGGTGCGGTCATCGTGTACGTAGACTGAGCAGTATGAGGATCGCGAGAGGCAATGAGCTTATGGTAATCGGATTGACGCGCGTGGTGGTTCGAGCTCTTGTGCTCGCGGGGCTTGGCGTGCTCGGGTGTGCCGATGAACACGGTGCAAGCTCAAGAGAGTACGCAGAGCTCCGGGGGGCGCTCGAGGGGGAGGAAGTGCTGCTCGGGACACGGGTAGAGCTTGATGAGGTCATCGAGGACGGGTGTGCGCTCCAGAAGTCCCTGAACCTATGCGACATGGTGCGGGGCTCACCCAATGCGGGCTTCTACCGGGTCGAGTCACTCACAGCAGTGAAGGAGAAGATCCCCGGTCAGGGGGACGAGTCCGCCTGGTTTACATACGTGGAGGTAACGCTCTTGGACTCTTGGCAAACTGGTGAGGCCGGTCCTACGGCTGTCACCGCGCGAGTGCCAGGTGACCGTTCGGGGATCGTGTCACTGCGCGTCGGAGAGGAGCTAGGGATCGTGTTCTTGGCGCCGACCGAAGAGAACCTGGGGTTCCATCGTATGTCGTCGAAGAACCTGTTCAAGCCAAAGGCAGACGGGGGCTACAGCAATGGGGCCGTATTGACGAGGGCACGGCTCGGTGCGGTCGAACTTGGAGAAAGCGTGCGCAAGGCCCTGGCGGAGTCGAGCGATCGATGCCCCGCCCAACTCGAACCCGATACCATACCTGCTCTTGATGAGCACCTTTTGCCGGAGGCCATCTTCAAGACGGAGGGGGACGAATGACAACGACTGCAGTTTTCTTGCGACGCGTAGCTTCGCTCTCTGTCAGCGCGCTCGCACTCTGCGCCTGGTGCTGTACTGGGGGTGATGACGGGGACAAAGATGGGCGAAAGAACGATTCCGTGTCGACGACGAACGCAACACAACCTGACGCTTCGCTCGAAGGCCAGTCCGAAACTGGCGGTCAGACGTCACCGGGGCCGGAAGCGGGGCCCGGCGCCAGCTCAACGAGTGACGCAAGCACTGTCGACTTGGATTCCGGTGAGCCCGTCTTCTCGGATGGTAGCACTGGACCGAACTCGTTCCCCGACGTGTGTTATCGAGAGTGCGACACGATCGCCGCGGTTTGTTCGTGGGGCGCGGATCCCTATGCAGAGACCAGGGCATCCGTCATGGGGCGCTGCGCTCCCGATCGTAGGTATGCCGCGCATGCCGGGCGCTGTTCCGGGGGCAGATCCTTTCTTCGCGAATCATCAGGCGCTGGAGTGACGGCGTGGATCTATGACACGTCCGGCACCTTCCTCGGGCTGATAGCCACGCACGACGCGACTGACCACCCCTGTGTGTTCTACTACTGGCCGGATCCGGTCAAGTGTGAAGACGCGGTGGTCGACGAGGTTTTCTGCGGCGATGAACGACACGTAGGTGATGAGGTCCCGTTCCCCACCTGGGAGGAATGAGTGCGCGGCGCTGGTCACACGGTTTAACGCCTACCCACACTTGCATGCCGGAGCGCGGCGGGTCGTATCCGACGCGCTTTTGCGGGATGACCACCCAGACCTCCGGCAACGGGGCGCCACGCTCGTCGGTGACGGGACGTAGCGGCGTAGGAGGATCGAACCAGGGGCGTGGATGAATTCGCTCACTGCCCCGCGGCGCGCAGGCTCCCGTGGGCGTCGGGAACCGCGGCGAGTAGCCGCTTCGTGTACTCGTGAGTCGGCTGCGAGAGCACGGTTTCCGTCGCGCCCTGTTCGACGATCTTGCCCCCGTACATCACCAAGATCACGTCGGCGACGTACCGCGCGCTCGCGAGGTCGTGGGTGATCATGAGGTAACTCAGTCCACGCTTTCGGCCCAAGTCGAGCATCAGGTTCAAGATCCCCATGCGGATCGACACGTCGAGCATGCTGGTGGGTTCGTCTGCGATCACCAGCTGCGGCTCGGGGGCGAGCGCGCGTGCGATGGCGACGCGCTGGCGCTGTCCGCCCGACAGCTCATGGGGAAACTTGGCCTGAAACTCGTCGCCGGGGCTGAGCCCCACGGCGTCTAGCAATTCGATCACGCGGCGCTCACATTCTGCCTTGCCGTTCGTCATCGCGTGCCGCAACAGTGGACGCCGCAGGTGGTAACCTACCGTGTGCACGGGGTTGAGCGAGGCAAACGGGTCTTGGAAAACCATTTGGAGCTGCTTGCGATCGCTCAGCTGCGGGCGGCGGGTGTGCGTCACCAGCGGCTGCCCGGACAAGTTCACCTGCCCAGCATCAGGCGCGATCAGGCCTGTGATGACGCGAGCGAGCGTGCTCTTGCCGCTGCCCGATTCACCTACCACGGCGATCACTTGGCCCGCTTGCAGGTCGAAAGAAACGTCATCGAGCGCCACCACCCGTCGACGCTGCCGACCGTCCCCCGTGACGAAGGTCTTTCTCAGGTGCTGGACACTGAGCAGGGGGGCGGCGGGCTGTCCGCTCATGATTTTTCCCCGCGGGAGCTACGTGCGTTGGCGTGGCTCCCAGTTGCCGAGTGCATGGACGCTGAGTGCAGGGTCGTGGTCTGGTTTTCTGGCAGCGACGCCAAGTGACACGCGACCAGACGTTGCGGTGCGATTCCCCGCAGCTCGGGGACCAGGCGCTCGCACTCGGGTTCGGCTAGGGGGCAGCGCGGATGGAAGCGGCATCCGCTCGGTAGTGCGCGCAGGTTGGGCGGGTTGCCTGCAATGCCGCTCAGTTGTTTACGCGGGCCGCGAACCGATGGAAACGAATCGAGTAGGCCTCGCGTGTATGGGTGCGCTGCAGAGTCGAGCAAGTCAGCGCTGCGACCGACCTCCGCCAACTTGCCCGCATAGGCTATCGCCAAGCGGTCGGTGAACTCGAACATCAAGCTCAGGTCGTGGGTGATGAACAGAACCGAAAACTGTTGCTCGCGTTGCAGTGTGGCAATCGTCTGCAAGATTTCTCGTTGCACGATCACGTCGAGGGCCGTCGTGGGTTCATCCATGATCAGTAAACGTGGGCGCAATGCCAGCGCGATGGCGATCACGACGCGTTGACGCATGCCTCCCGACAGCTGATGCGGGTAGGCGCTCCGCCACACAGGATCGAGACCAACTTGCTGCAGCAGCTCGTCGACCCTGTCGCCATGGTCGGCGCTGCTTCCCTGACGCGCGACTAGGCAATCAGATATTTGCTCGCCTACGCTGAGTACAGGGTTGAGCGCGTTCATGGCGCTTTGAAAAACCATGGCCACTTCTTGCCAGCGGTATCGCTGCAGTTCCTGCACGTTCATCTCGAGCACGTCGCGGCCCGCATAGAGGATCTGCCCACCCGTGATCACGGCAGGGGGACCCAAGGTGCGCAAGATCGCCTGAGCTACCGTGCTCTTGCCGCTGCCCGATTCCCCCGCGAGCCCAACCACTTCACCCGGGGCGATGTCCAGCGACAACCGATCGACCGCCGTGACCGAACCGCGTTCGGTGACGTACTCTACGCGCAGATCGCGCAGCGAGAGCAGCGGCGCCGCGGCTTCGGCAGCGCCCTCGGGTACGTCGGCGTCGCGAGTGATGGGGGAGACTTGCGAGTCAGTCACGTTTCACCACGACAGTAGGTTCGTGAAGGCCGAGGCGCCTGCCCAAGAACTGACGCCAATGGCGTTCGGAGCGGAGCCTCGGGTTCGTCAGCTCGTCGATACCCGAGTTGACCAGCGCCAGCGCAAACCCCACGAGCGCAACGCACAACCCCGTCGGCAACAGCGCCCACCAAGCGCCCATCAATACCGACCCGTTGTTGGCCGCCCAGTACAAGTTGGTGCCCCAGGTGACCAGGCTGACGTCGCCCAGGCCCAGAAACTCGAGCCCGACTTGCGCGCCGATGGCGTACACCGTGGCGTCGATGAACCGCGACACCATCAGCGAGCTCATGTTGGGCAGTATCTCGCGAAACAAGATCCGTACGTGAGATTCTCCCGAGGCGATCGCCGCGGCCACGAAGTCTTTCTGCCGCAGACTGAGCGTCTGCGCGCGGAGCACCCGCGCATTCCACGCCCAGCCCGTCACCACCAGCACGAGCGTGATGGTCAGCGGTCCCTGCGGCAAGTACCCCGCGATCACCACCGCCAGAGGCAAGCCCGGAATAATCAAAAATACGTTCGTGAGCAGCGAAAGCGCGTCGTCGATGCGGCCGCCGAAGTAACCTGCCGCCGCACCGAGACTGGCGCCGATCAAGATCACGAGCGCTCCCGTCGCGAAGCCCACGAGCAGCGTGATGCGCGCGCCAGCGATGGTCTGTGAGAAGACGTCTTTGCCTTCACCCGTCGTGCCCAGCCAGTACTCGGCGGACGGCGGCTGGTTCGGTCCTGCCAGATACGCCGTCGGGTCGTGTGGTGCGAGCCAAGAGCCGAAGATCGCGAGCAGCACGAACGCCAATAGAATGCCGCTGCCAATCAGCACACTCGGGCTCGCTGACGAGACTCGCCTGAGCTTCATCAGAGTTCGCATCACTCGCGCGCCCTCGGGTCGAGCATTGCTACCGCCACGTCGACGAACCAGTTGGCGAGCAACACCGCGCAGGTGATGCACAAGAACAAACCTTGTAACAGTGGGTAGTCCTGATTGTGAACGGCTTCGATCATCAGGTAACCCAAGCCGGGGTAGGAAAATACGATCTCGGTGAGCAAGGATCCGCTGAGCACGAAGCCGAGCGCCATCCCGAAACCCGTCACGTTGGGGAGCAGCGCGTTGCGTGCGGCGTAGCTGAAAAGGACGCGGCGGCTCGGCAGCCCTTTTGCCAAGGCGAGCGTCACATAGTCTTCTGCCATCACGCCGATCATCGTGTTGCGCATGTTGAGCATCCAGCCGCCGAGGGTGGCCATGACGATCACGGCACCCGGCAAGAGCGAGTGTTCGAGCACGCTGCCCACGAACTCCAGATTGAACCCAGGGTCGAGGCTGTCGTCGTAGGCGTGGCGCAGTGGTAACCAGCCCAGTTGAAAGCCGAACACGAGCAGCGCCAACATCGCGAGCCAGAAGTAGGGAAACGCTCCCAAGAAAACCAACGTCGGGGGCACGATTCGATCGAGCGCGCCACCCCGTCGCCACGCCGCCAGCGCGCCCAGTGTGGTGCCGAGCAAAAAGCTGACGATCACGGCAGAGCCCGCCAGATACACGGTCCAAAGCAGCCCGGTGGCGATCACTTCGGTGACCGGGGCGGGGAAGTGAGAGACGCTGACGCCGAGCTCTCCCGAGAGCAGGTTGCGCAGGTACGAGAAGTATTCGGACAGCAGCGACTGGTCAGCGGCGCCGAACGCGACGCGCAGCGCGGACATTGCCTCGGGCGAAATTTGTCCGCGAAAGCGCGCCATCAGCGCGGCCGCAGGATCGCCGGGCATCAGTCGCGGCAACACGAAATTGAGCGTCAGCGACACCCACGCGGCCAGCAAATAGAAGCCGAAGCGACGGAGCAGGCGTTTCACGCGCGCGCGTCCTTTGCGTTGGCTACGATCGCGGAGGTGATCGACGCGTGAACGCTGCACGCAGGAGCGCGCCTTCGACTGGAAGTGGCTCCGCTGCTGACGTGCGACGCGAAATGATACATGACTGACTGGGGGCCTGGTGAAACGACCTTCGCAAACAAAGTCAACCACCACCACGGGTGTTCGCTGCGCCCACATCGGGTTTGGTGTGAGGCCTGTACGTAGCCCAGAAAAAACTTACACCAGGCGTGTTCACTTCGGTTTATCTTGCTAGTCCCCTTGGTGCATTCATGCGGTCGCAACGCGAGCTGAAGCGAGGCGATCACGCGTCCTTCGTCTGGTCGACAAGGATTGGGACTGGACAGAAATGGGTCTTCGATGAGCGTAGGAAGTCACAACACGGGAATCGACGAGGTCACCGCTCTACTTCACCAGAGCTTCGACCCGTCACCATTGCCGGAACCGTTTCGGCTGAGCGTGATCGAGGGACCCGACGCGGGTAAGTCGTTCTCGCTCGATGGCTCACAACCCTCCCGTGTTCTGGTGGGGACGGCCATGGCGTGTACGGTGCGTTTGTCGGATCGCACGGTGTCACGTCGGCACGTGGCGCTCGACATCGTCGGTGGTCGGGTTCGAATCACCGACCTGGGTTCGACGAACGGCACCAAGGTCAATGGCCTGGCCGTGGCCGAAGCTTTCTTGGACGGCGGCGAACTGGTAGCGGTGGGCTCGACCTCGTTTCGTCTCGATCGCGAAAATACGGGCGCTCGCGTACAGATCTCGACCAAGACGCATTTCGGGCAGGTCGTCGGCGCCAGCACCGAGATGCGTCGCTTGTACGCGCTGTGCGAGAAGCTGGCGGGCTCCGACATTCCCGTGCTCATCGAGGGTGAATCGGGAACCGGCAAGGAGCTGATGGCCGAGGCTCTCCATCACGAGGGGCCGCGCGGGGAAGCTTCGTTCGTCGTGCTCGATTGTTCGTTGGTGCCCAGCAACCTGCTCGAGGTCGAGTTGTTCGGTTACGACGCGGGTGCGTTTCCGGGGGCTTCGGTGTCGCGTCGTGGTTTGTTCGAACAAGCTCACGGCGGAACCTTGGTGATCGACGAGGTCGGCGACTTGGATCTCGCGTTGCAGCCGAAACTCCTCAGGGCTCTGGAGCGTCAAGAGATCCGCCCCGTGGGCAGCAATCGTACGATTCGCGTCGATGTGCGCGTGGTCGCCACCACGCGCAAAGATTTGGACCGCGAAGTGCAAGCGGGACGTTTCGGCGAGGATCTGCTGCAGCGTTTGGCCGCGGCGCGTATCGAGTTACCGCCGCTGCGCTCACGTCGCGGAGACATCGCGTTTTTGGTGCGCCACTTCTGTCGGGAACTGCAAGGGGACGAGTCGAGCCTCAGCAAAGAGCTGCGCCGCAGCTGGGAAGACTACACCTGGCCGGGCAACGTGCGGGAGCTGCGCAACGCTTTGGCGCGGCACTTGGCACTGGGTGAGCTCGCGAACATCACCCAAACCAGCGGTCCCGAAGCGGCTGAAGCGGAGCTCGAGCCCGAGCCTCAGGGGGACGTCTTCGATCAGGCGCTCGAGCTACCGCTTGGTGAGGCGCGGCAGATGGTCGTCGCCGAGTTCGAGCGGCGTTACGTCGAGCGCATGCTCGACAACCACGGTGGCAACGTCACGCGCGCAGCCGAAAGCGCGGGTGTGGCTCGCCGTTACTTCCAAATCCTCAAAGCTCGCGTCGCCAAGAAGACGACCACGGGCGGCTCGGTAACCTGAGGCGCTTACAATCCGAACTACAGCATGCGCCACAGCGACAACCGCTGCGGCGCTGCCGACGGTCGGGGGTCAGCCTTTGCCGAGCTGTACTTCGGGAGTGCGCGTGCTGGGCGCGACGGGCTCTTCCGATGCGCCCAGGATGCGAATGTTGACGATGTTGGTGAAGCCGGGGCTGCGGCTACTGCCGAACACCATCACCACACGGTCGCCGACCTTGGCCAAGCCCTCTTCGAGCAAGATGCGTTCGCCTTCCATCGTCATGGACATGCTGGTGCGCGCTGTTCTTACTCGGTGAGGCAACATGCCGAAGGCCAGCGACATCCGCTGCACGGTCGTCTGGTTCGGGGTGAACACGACAGTGGGTACTGGTAGCCGTTCGCCCGAAAGGTAGCGCGCCGTAAAACCGCTCTCGGTGAACACGCACACGGCTTTCGCTCCTGCCTCGAGCGCGCCGCGAGCCGCAGCGTGAACGGTAGCGCGGGGCACCGAGGCGACCTCGTTTTTGCCAGTGCGCCAGTTGGGTGAATACGACCAATCGCGAAACACCTCGGCCTCGGTGGTGCGAATGATACTGGTCATGATTTGTACGGTGCGTACGGGGAACTGACCCGCGGCGGTTTCTCCCGACAACATCACGGCGCTCGTGCCGTCGTGGATCGCGTTGGCGACGTCGGAGACCTCGGCGCGCGTCGGTCGCGGGTTTTGCATCATCGACTCGAGCATTTGGGTGGCCGTGATCACGGGCTTACACGCCGCTACGGCCTTGGAGATGATGCGCTTCTGCAGCGCAGGCACGGCTTCGGGCCCGAGCTCGACACCCATGTCGCCACGCGCGACCATCACGCCGTACGAAGCGTCGATGATCTCGTCCAGGTTCGCGACCACTTCAGGACGTTCGAGCTTGCTGATCACCTTTGCCTGACTGTTGGCCTTCTCGAGCAGTCGTGTCAGCAGACGAACGTCGTCTGCCGTGCGTACGAAGGAGAGCGCGATGAAATCGACGCCGAGTTCGATCAGGGCTTTGAGATCTTCGCGGTCCTTCTTCGTCAATGCGTCGGCGCTGACGTTCGAGCCGGGCAGGTTGATGCCTTTGTACTGCTTGAGCAGGCCGCCGTGGACGACTTTGCAATGCACGTCATGGCCGTCGATCTTGACGACACTCAGCTCCAGGTTGCCGTCATCGAGCAGCACGCTCTCGCCCGGCTTGACGTCTTTCGAAAGGCCAGCGTAACCCGTGCCCACCACTGGGGTCTCTTTGCCTTGCGCGGGCCCGCCGATGTGACCCGGCTTGGTGGTGATGATCAAGGGCTGCCCACGCTTGATCGAGATGGACTCCGACAACTTCCCTACGCGAATTTTCGGACCCTGTAGATCACCCAAGATGCCGATGGGCTGGCCCAGCTGTTTGGCGGCGCGCCTGATGGCCTTGGTGTTCCTGGCCAGGGTCGCGTGGTCTGCGTGGGAGCAGTTGAGACGGAAGACGTTGACGCCGGCCTTGATCAACTCGGTGATGGTCTTTTCGTTGGAGGAGGCTGGTCCGAGGGTGGCGACCACCTTGGTGCGATTGGGCAGTTTCATCGGCATTTGTTCATCTCTTCGTTGGCGTCCGTCAGGCCTGCGCGTGTTGCGCTAGCGTACATTGCGACGAGCGCGTCGACCGGGCCGCCTAGGGCTGGCGCGCGGCCGGCGGGACCTTAGCGGCAATCACGCCGTTGGGGAACTGGCGATTGTCAAAAGAGGCGGCGACGCAGGGAGCCGCCGGGCTAGCCTCTCAGAAGCGTGTACTCACAGTTCGGCTCTCGCCTGGCTTGACTTTGACACTGACGGTCTTCTTGCCACGTTTGGGATGCACGAAGGTCACCGAGTGTTTGCCCGGGCTGACGCGTACGCGTTGTTTGGGCGTTGACCCGATGGGTTTTCCGTCGAGCAGAATCGCGCTGACGGGTATCGAGTTGATGCTCAGCGTGGCCTTGCGCGTGGCATGGCTATTCGAAGAGCGATGCTCGTCGTCCTCGTCCTCGGCGATCTCGAGCATCGCGATTTCCACATCGACCAGTGCTCTGCCAGGGGTGAACTCGATGTCGCGTTCGAAGTCGTGAAAGTCGGCTTTTCTTGCGGCAAGCGTGTGATCTTTGGTGGCGTCCAGCTCGACGCTCGTGGGGAAGGGACCGACCCGTTTGCCGTCGAGGGTGACGCGCGCGTTTTCCGCGTTTGCGCCCAGGGTGATCGTCAGCAGTCCGCGCCGCACCTTTGGTGTGAAGGGCCCCAAGTCACGGCGTTCGCCCGGTTCGAGCACGACCCGTTCGCTCAACGGTTCGAAGCGTTCGCCCTCCACACGGATCTCGTACGATCCCGGAGTCAGGTCGTGAACTTCGACGGGTGGTTTTCCGTGGGGTACGTCGTTGACGAAAACGTTCAGACCGTCGCCGCGTGCCGTTATTCTCAGACCGCCCAGCCGAACCTCGGGATCCAAAACGAAATTATGTGTCACGTCTGTTGCGGCCGACATTTCGATGGTCACGGGAGCGGAAGGCGTGAACCCAGGGGCGCGTGCTTGGATCACGTGCAGGCCCGTGTCCAACCCCGTCACGCGGCACGGCGAGTAGCTGCAGCGGCTTTCGTCATCCACCAGGATGGCCAACTTGGGGATGGCCTGTCCGTCGGGGCCCGAGGCGCTGACCACCAGCGCGCCAGGTGCCTTTGGTGCGCTGAGCCACAACAGGCCGCCGATGAGTAGCACCACGAAAGCGATCACCAGCGGCAGCCAAGCTCTGAGCCCGCGCTTGGCGCTCGAGTGCCCCAACGAGGCATCGGGCGCAAGCGTCGTGTCGGGTGCCAGCGTAGCGTCGGGTGCCAGCGTCGTGTCGGGTGCCAGCGTAGCGTCGGGTGCCAGGGTGGTATCGGGAAACTGTAGTGGCTCGGTGTGCGGCGGCTGTGCGATAACCCCCAGCCCTACAGCGGTCGACTCGGAAGAGTCGGCGCTAGCAGATGTGCCACCCTGAGGCTTACCCTGAGCAGAAACACTGGCGGAGGGTTGCGTGCTGGTGCGTCCGTACGGTCCGAGCAACGTCCCTCCAGGGGTCAGCCCGAGGTCGTTTGGTGCGGCGTGAGCTGCTCGAGGCGCGTCAGTCGTCACACTCTGAAGCAAGTCGGGGGGCAGCTCTCGGGTCGGCGCGTCGTAAGCGGTGCGGCTACTGGGGGCGGGCGCGGCGTGCACGCTTTCTGGTTTGCGTCGCGCCGTCGGTGCGGGCGCTAGTGGGGGAAGCGAGCGGGGCGCCCGCGGGGTCGGTTCAGTTCCTGAGACGCGCGCAGGCACGGCGGCCAGACGCTCGGGAGGAGGGAACGTTTGGCGCATCGGGGGAGGGTGGGCCTCGGGCGGACGCAGCGACGGTACGGCCATCGGCGGCGCTACACTTCGGCGCACGATGGCCGGCGGGAGATTCGACGGACGGGAGCCGCTCGCGGGGGCACCTGGCGCCAGCACGGCAGGCAGCTGGGCCTCGGCGTCCAAGTCCATGATGGTCTCCAGCTGGTCGCGCGGCGAAGGCGTGATGGGCAGCGGATCGGGGTTGGACGGCGCGGAGCCCCGCGGAGACGATGGCTGACTCCTGGGATTACTGGGCGAGGAGTTGTCGGGCGTCGAGCCACCCAACGCAGCGCTCGCCCGTGCATTGGCCAGCTCTGCGCCGCTCTCCAGCTCGTCCTCTGGATCGTCGAACAGCGCGTCCACGTCCAGCTCTGGGGCGCGGCTCTCCTTGCGCTTCTCGCTCATGATGCCGGATAAGCCTAGCGCAGCGGTCGCGCGTCCGACCAATGTTTATCGACGCACCGCGCCCGACTTTCGCGTGGGGCCGTCAAAACGAGCGAAGCCCAGCGTTTGACGGCTGGGCTTCGGCGCGTCCGCGTATGCGGAAGGTGGGAGAGTCGAGCGGGACACCGCTCGCGCCTCACATCGCAGTGGAGGCGGCGGCGGTGTCGTCCGTGGCTACGGCGGTGTCGTCCGTTGCGCCAGTGTCGTCCGTTGCGCCAGTGTCGTCCGTTGCGCCAGTGTCGTCCGTTGCCGTGGAGTCGTCGGTAGTGGTCGCAGCGCCGCCGACAGGTTCACCACACGGCAATGCGCCGCAAATGAAGCCCACGTTGTCGATCCAGACTTCGAACTGATCCGCCATGGGGATCGCAAACTGCAGCTGGATCGCCGCCGTGGGGTCGAGGGTCGTCGGGGGGTCGGAGCCATCCTTCATGATGCCCCAGCCTTCACGCCGGAATTCGTCGAGGCTGAGCTCGTGGAGCTTCCACTCGGTAGTGATGGTCACTCCCGCGGACGGCGAGTCATGACAGCCCTGGTCTGGCGTGCAGGTCATGTTGTCGCGCTCCTGGCAATAGCCCTGACCTGGGTCCGCGTACTTGTCGGGAATGCGCACGTTGATGTCGATCTCGGTTCCCGCGCTCTTGGCGTAGAAGCGCACACCTGTGACGCCAGCCGCAGTAAGGTCGTAGGGGGTCAGGGAACCCGAGTTGTTGAGGCCCACGCCTACGCCAGCGCCCCAGAGCGTGTGACCACCACCAGTGAGGCGAATGCCATAGTCGTTGCTGCCATCGGCACTGATTGACTCGGGTGGTGGCATCTCACCCGCGGCCGCGAATTCAGTCATCTCGAAGGCGGCGCCGCCTTCGTAGCCGGTTGGGATTGGATGGACCATGCCCATGGGGTTTTCGTTGTCGCACTCGCGCAAATCGTCGTACGTGTACCAGTAGCCTCGGTAGTTGAGTGGGTCGCCCAACAGCAGGTTGTTGTCTCCGTCTTCGCCATCGTCGATAATGACCACGCCGGGTATGGCTCGAGGGTCCGGACCGTCGTCGCGCTTGGTCTCACCGCAGCTGGCTAACAGGGTCGCGGTTGCGGTCACTAGAAGTACGGTTGACGCTGATTTCATCGAGTTCACGATTCGAACCTTTCGGGAGGATACGGCTGCCCCGCACGTAGTCGCGAAGCGATCGCCGTGGGCAGGCAACTGATGGGGAAGTAGCTTCGGTATGCGCTAGAGGCAAGAAGCAAGTGGCAGGTGTGATCATGCGATGGCTGATCACGTGTATTCGTGGGGCAGATTTCCGCCTGGGTGATGGGCGGCGAGGCTATATCACAGGGACGTGGAGAATACATCAGGCAGGCTGGATGCTGCGGTTCTTGCGCACTGCAAAACGATACGCATGCTGCGCCAAGACACCAACTGACGTGCGACGGAGCAGCGATGGCTCTCGTCTGTCCTGCGCACGCGAGGCGCTAGTCTACCCCACGCAGAAGGCGCTTGCATGAGGGGCCTCGCGGCGTGCACTCACCGCGATCGCGTCGATCGTAAACTTGGGTGGCTCACGAACGCGATCGCGCCTGAAAACGTTTGCGCCGCGCACTCGGGGGCGCCATCGCGAAACACACTGCGAGCAGCTGCATGGCTCGATCGCAATTCAGACACAGTCAGCCTGGATTTTCGTAGGATTACGCGTCTCGATGGGCCCACCTCCGAGACGCCATCCAGCGGCGTGAGCTGCGCTGCGCGCACCGAACGTCTCGTGAGTTTTAGGTTGGTCGAGCACTGAGTTGTGTGTTTGACTCCGCGCCGCCTCGCGACCCCCAGCGGGGGGGTAGGTGCAGTAATAGAGCCGCACTCCACGAGCGTAACCCAAGGAAACAAGCGCATGCGAAAGCTGAAAACCCCCATTGTTCTGCTAGGGATGACGGCAGCCAGTTCACTGTTCGTGTCCACCGCCTGGGCGCAGACCGAGACCGACGCAACTGACGACCCGACTGCCCCGACTGCGGACGACACAGCCGATCCCGCAGAGCCGCCTGCCGCTAGCGAGCCTGAGCCCGAAGCCGTGGAGCCCGAACCCGTTGAGGATGAGATGGAGGAGCCCGCGGGGCCTGCCGAAACACCTGCTCCAGCCCCTGCGGCGAGCGCATCGGCCAGCGCGAGCACTGGTGGTGGCGTTGGAGCGATCGTGCAGATGGGAGACAGCGGCGATGGACCCTCCACTCGCGGCGCGGGGGCGGGGGGCGGTGGCGGCGGGATCACCACATTTGGTGGACCCACGTCGAGTGAAGGCGACGAGTGGAAGTTCGGCTTCAACGGCTACTTTCGTGCGCCCATGCGTGTCGGAATGGGCGAGCGCATCAACGCCAAGACCGACCAAAGCAAAACCACGCTCAGCACACCTCAGATCCCCAACGATCAATACCTCGACTGGCAGTACACCAAGAGCGTGCCCCGTTCCTGGCTCGAGTCCTATTTTAGCTACGGTAACAGCTGGGCCAAGGGCGTGTTCGGTCTCCAGGCGTTTCGCTTCTCGGACGCATCGTGGGCGGATCCCGAAGCGCAGTTCGGTGTGGGCCAAGGCTGGGTCGAGCTGACGCCAGACATGGGCTCAATCGACGAGAACATGCGCCTCACTGCCAAGGTTGGCGCGTTCTCTAGCCGTTATGGTGGCGCGGGTCAGTACGACGCAGGCGGCTACGACACGTACATCATCGGCCGTACCCACCAGATGGGGCAAACCGTGCGCGTCGAATACGACTACGACGACATGATGTTCTTCTTCGAGGAGGGTTTCGGGACCAAGCAACCGAACCCAAACCCGTTTCACAACACCAAGTTCACGCTGCTAGCCCACGCGCACGCGGGGTTCAGTTGGGACCAGTTTTTGTCCGTTGGCGTTCACATCATGCACGCCTGGACGCAAGAGCCCGATCACGACTGTCAGAGTCGTGAGGAAGAAGTGGCGTTCAACGAGGCCGGCCAGGGAGCGCAGATCGAGGACAGCCCCTTGGTGCAGCGGTTGGTTGCGGAGTTCGCCGAGGGGCCCGTTGGGGCCTGCAAGCACGAAGCAACTGACGGTTCTGATGATCGCTTAGTCGCGGATGGCGTGTCGGTGCCCAGGCCCGCTGGCGCTCAGGGTAACCTGGTTCGTCGCTCTGATACTCCAGATGGATCGCTGACGGTCGTGGGTTTGGATGCCGTGCTCACGCCAGGCGTTTTGGGTCGGTTCTTTCTTGGTGTTTCCCGTATCATGGCGAGCCATGCGGTCACAGTCGCGCCCGCGTTCGAGGTGATTCACGCCAACGGTGGTGGCTTCTTCAAGTCGGGGGTCACCCACCAGTTCTTCAACGAAAAATCGCGTTGGGACAACCATGCCGTCGCCTCCCGTGGTGGCTCTGGCCACATTGACACCATCGAGGCGCAGTGGAACCTGAGCCTGTCCAGTTTGATTGGCTCCGAGGTCTTTGGTGGCCACACGTTGGATCTCGAAACGTTCTTCATGCTCAACATGATTACCGTTGACGCTGACAGCATCGACGAAGGCGTCGACGACCCGAACATGGACGGCGTCAGCAAGATGAAGTTCGGCGGCGACTTGTCGTGGCACCCCACTGGCTGGTTCGGATTGGGTTTGCGTGGCGACCGTGTGCAGCCGCGTTCCGATCTCCCCGAACAGTCGTTCACAGTGCTGGCGCCGCGCGCCATCTTTCGCTCCAGTTATACCAGTCACGAGCGCATCAACATCGGCTACGCGCGTTACATATACGCCCAGCGCGAATGTGGTAGCGACTTCCTGCGCTGCGTGCAAGCTCCCGGCGCGACCGTTGCACCCGACGGCTTCGGTAACCGACCCGGTATCAACGCGACCAAGATGTTCCGTGGAACACCTGTCGACGTCGAGTCGGGCGCGGGTCCCTTCAACGCCAGTCCGAACGCGATCCAGTCTTGGGATCCACCCCACGAGAACGTTTTCTTCGTGAGCGCTGATATTTGGTGGTGAGGTCCAGGCGCGACTCATCTGGAGGTGGCGCTGGAGTGCACGGCTGCCTCATGTCGGCGGGTGCCCAGTAGGTTTCGGAGTAATGCGCCCCCGAGTCTGACTTGGGGCGATTCGCCTTCGAGCACGCGCAGCTGAGGTCGAACCGAGCCATTGTCCCCGCGCTCATACGGTGATATCGGGGACCTGGTTCGACGGTTCCTTCGTCGCGGTCAGCGTCATTCGCTCACGTCGCGTCGGTATTGGCCGCACTTGCGCCGTTTCGAAGGGTCCACGCGTCTTTACCCGTCACTGCTCTGCAAAGCTTCCAACGACAAGCCCCTTCTTCAGTTTCACGGAGACAACATGAAAAACGTACAGATCAAGTTCCTGCTCACGTCCTTTGCTTTCGGTTCGACCGTTGCTTGTTCTCCGCCCATCAACTCTCCCGAGATGGCGAACACCGAAGAGGGCGCGCCCTGCGGCCCCGAGGCGTTGATCGAAGACGGTGAAGACAACAACAACCAGGTGATCGTGCAAGATGGTCGAGCGGGCTACATCTACACGTACATGGATCCCGAGGGCACGACCATCACGCCCAAGGCAGGTAGCGAGGGTGGAGTCTTCGAGATGTCACCCGGCGGCTTCAACTCGGCGTACGCCATGCGCATGCACGGCACGGTGGCCAACGCCAAGATCGTCTACGCGGGTATGGGTCTGAACATGACCGACCCCAAGGACATGTACGACGCGACGAAGTACAAGGGCATCGCGTTCTACGCCAAGAAGGGGCCCAACACGAACTCCACGGTTCGCGTCAAGATGCCGGATGTCAACTCGGACCCTGACGGCGGGATCTGCGGCAACTGTTACAACGACTTCGGCAAGGACATCAAACTCACCGAAGAGTGGCAAGAGTTCATCATTCCGTTTTCCAAGCTGAAGCAAGAGCCCGGCTGGGGTAACCCGCGACCAGGAGAGATGTCGGCGGATCGCGTGTTTGCTCTGCAGTTTCAGGTGAAAGAGCCCGGCGCATACGACGTATGGGTCGACGACATGCGCTTCACTGGCTGTGCGGGCGGCGCGAAATAAGAAGCGCTTCACCTGACCCGCGTCGATTTCCACGAGTCCAGCACAGGAGCCGTTCATGCAGAAACCCAAGTACCCCACCTCTCGAACCTTGACCCTGGCCGCGTGTGTTGCGGCGGCCGCCACCGCCGGATGTGGTGCGAAGCAGGTCACTGCCGAAGCTGGCCCAGTACAGCCCGCCGCACCTGGCGCTGCCCCCGCACCGCCAGGTGGCAATCTGCTGAAGGCGTCGAACTTCGAGGACGGCAAGTCGTTGCCGTGGATGGGTATCTTCAGTCAGCCCGCCGCAGGTGAAGCCAGCATCCAAGACGGCGCCTACTGCATGAACGTCGAGAACAAAGGCACCAACCGCTGGGATGCGCAGATCCGTCACCGCGAGATGGTGATCCAATCTGGCCACACCTACACGGTGCAGTTCCGCGCATGGGCTTCCGTGGAAACCAAGGTTTACCCCAAGGTAGGCATGTCGGGCCCGCCTTACGACGAGTATTTCGGACGGCTGATCACGCTCAAGACAGTGCCCCAGGTTTACCAGGCGCAGTTCCAGGGTGGGAAGGTCGACGACCCCACCGCGGAATTCGCGTTTCACATCGGTGGCAGCCTGGCCAAAGCCGAGCCGCTGACCGTGTGTATCGACGACCTGTTCCTCACTGACGAGCAGTTCACCCCACCCCCCGTCGAGGAAGCGGAGCCGCCGCCCGCCGTGCGTGTAAACCAGGTTGGTTACTTCCCGGGGGCGAGCAAGCTCGCGACTTACGTCTCGAGCAGCGACTCAGCCGAGAAGTGGAAGCTCGTCGATGCGTCGGGCGCCACGGTTGCGGAGGGGGAGACCAAACCCAAGGGCAAAGACGAGTACTCGGGCGACAACGTTCACATCATCGACTTCAGCGAGGCCACCGCGAAGGGCAAAGACTTCACCTTGCAAGTCGGCGACGACAAGAGCGACCCGTTCGAGATCTCGACGGACATCTACTCGGAGCTCAAGTACGACGCGCTGGCGTACTTCTATCACAACCGTTCGGGCATCGCGATCGAGATGCCGTTCGCCCGCGAGGAGCAGTGGGCGCGGCCCGCTGGGCACCCCGAAGACAAGGTCACCTGTGCACCCAAAGAGGAGCTCAAAGAGGTGGGTTGGTATGACGGCGCGGGCTGCGACTACGAGCTCGACGTGACCGGCGGTTGGTACGACGCTGGCGATCACGGCAAGTACGTCGTCAACGGTGGTATCTCCGTGTGGACGATGTTCAACCAGTACGAGCGCGCCAAGGCCATGGGCGGAGACGTCAAGGCATTGGGCGACGGCAAGTTGAATATCCCCGAGAGCGGCAACGGCGTCGACGACATCCTCGACGAAGCTCGCTGGCAGATGAAGTTCATGCTCGCGATGCAGGCCAAAGAGGGCGACAAGGCGGGCATGGTGCATCACAAGATGCACGACGCGACGTGGACGGCGCTCGGACTGCCCCCGCACAAGGACGACCAGACGCGCTACCTGCGCCCCGTATCCACCGCAGCCACACTCAACCTCGCGGCAACCGCCGCGCAGTGTGCCCGCGTGTTCAAGAAAGCGGACAAGAAGTTTTCGGCGGAATGCCTGACGGCGGCCGAGAAAGCTTGGGCGGCGGCCAAGAAGTTCCCGGAGTTGTACGCGCCGTCGACCGACAACCAGAAGGGTGGCGGTCCGTACGACGACACGAACCTATCGGACGAGTTCTACTGGGCCGCCGCGGAGCTGTACGTGACCACGGGCAAGCAAGCCTACCTCGACGCGCTCAAGAAGAACGAGCACCACGAAAAGCTGCGCGGAGCTGACGGCAAAGAGTCGATCATCACCTGGCAGGACACGGACGGCGCTGGTGCGATCACCTTGGCCGTGGTGCCCAGCAAGTTGCCCAAGGCCGAAGTGGAGAAGCAGCGCGCTCGCCTGGTGGCCGTCGCCGACAAGTACCTCGAGGCCACGCAGCGCGAAGGCTACGGGCATCCCTTGACGCCGAAGGGTAGCGGCTACCCCTGGGGTAGCAATTCCTTCGTGCTCAACAACATGATGATCCTGGGCCTCGCCCACGACTTCACCAAGGACGAGAAGTACCTGACCGCGATGATCTCGGGCATGGACTACCTGCTCGGGCGCAACGCCATGGGGCAATCGTACGTGACGGGTTACGGCGAGCGCCCACTCAAAAACCCGCATCATCGCTTTTGGGCCAAACAGGCTGCCCCCGACTTTCCGGCGCCGCCCCCAGGTGTCGTCTCGGGTGGTCCGAACTCTGGTCTGCAAGATCCCTACGTACAGGGTGCGGGCCTGAAGGGCTGCGAACCGCAGAAGTGTTTCCTCGACCACATCGAGGCCTGGTCCGTGAACGAAATCACGATCAACTGGAACGGCCCGCTCGCGTGGGTCGCGGCCTACCTCGACGAACACGCAGCCAAGTGACGTGATCTGTGCGGCTGGCGATCCGACGCGTGCGGATCGTCAGTTCGCCGTCACCCGACGGCGCGACGCCGAGGACGTCGGGTTTTTCGCTCGAAGGCGGCCGCCTTCGACAACGACTGTTCGGCTCTGGAGCGCTGCGGCGTGGCGTGATGGATCGCGCTTTTGGCCGGCCATTTCAGCGTCTGTGGCGTTTTCTCGATCCACTCATCGCCGCAAGACAAATCCCAATTTGGGTGATATGCCTGCCCCCCCGCTAGGGCCCCCTCAGGAGATAACATGCGATTTGGCCATTTTGACGACGCGCAGCGTGAGTACGTCATTACGACCCCGAAGACCCCCTTTCCCTGGATCAACTACCTAGGCTGCGAAAAGTTCTTCGGCATCATCTCGCACCAAGCCGCGGGCTATTGTTTCTATCGCGACGCCAAGCTGCGTCGCTTGTTGCGCTTCCGCTACAACAACGTCCCGACTGACTCGGGTGGGCGCTACTTCTACGTCAACGACGGCGGCGATCTGTGGACGCCGTCGTACATGCCCTGCAAGAAAGAGCTCGACTCTTACGAATGTCGGCACGGCATGGGTTACTCGCGCATCACGGGCAGCCGTGGTGGCATCGAGTGCAGCCAGTTGTTCTTCGTGCCCATGGGCAGCAACTGCGAGATCCACCAGGTCAAGCTCACCAACACGGGCAAGGCCAAAAAGAGCGTCAAGCTGTTCTCTTTCGTCGAGTTCTGCTTGTGGAACGCAGCTGACGACGGCAGTAACCTGCAGCGCAACCTGAGCTGCGGCGAGGTGGAGATCGTCGGTAGCAGCATCTACCACAAGACCGAGTACCGCGAGCGGCGCGATCACTACGCCGTTTACCACGTGAACGCTCCTGTCGCGGGCTTCGACACCGATCGCGAGAGCTTCATCGGCCTGTACAACGGATACGGCGATCCCGACGTGCCGAGCGCAGGGGAGTCGAAGAACACGGTGGCCAGCGGCTGGGCTCCGATCGGCTCGCACTGTCTCGAGGTCGAACTCGCGCCTGGCGAAACCAAGAGCTACGTGTTCGTGCTGGGTTACCTGGAAAACCCCCAAGAAGAAAAGTGGGAGTCCCCCGGCGTCATCAACAAGAGCCGCGCGAAGGAGCTCATCGCTCAGTACGACAGCGACGACAAGGTCGACGCAGCGATGGCCAAGCTGCGCAAGCACTGGGACTCGCTACTGGGGATTTACGAGGTCGAGTCGCCCGACGAAAAACTCAACCGCATGGTCAACATCTGGAATCCCTACCAGTGCATGGTGACCTTCAACATGTCGCGCAGCGCTTCGTACTTCGAGACGGGCATCGGACGCGGCATGGGCTTTCGCGATTCGAACCAAGACCTACTCGGCTTCGTTCACCAGATCCCCGAACGCGCTCGCGAGCGCATCATCGACATCGCCTCCACGCAGTTTGCGGACGGTAGCGCCTACCACCAGTACCAACCGCTCACGAAGCGTGGCAACAACGACATCGGCAGCGGTTTCAACGACGACCCGCTGTGGCTGATCCTCGGCGTCGACGCCTACATCAAAGAGACCGGCGACATGTCGATTCTCGACGAGACGGTGCCCTTCGACAACGACGAGAACAACACCGCGTCACTGATGGGTCACTTGAAGGTGTCCTTCGACCACGTGCTCAACAACTTGGGGCCCCACGGTCTGCCGCTCATCGGTCGCGCCGACTGGAACGACTGCTTGAACCTGAATTGCTTCTCGTCAGAGCCCGACGAGTCGTACCAAACGACGGGCAACCGCGAGGGGAGAACGGCAGAGTCGATCTTCATCGCTGGTATGTTCTGTCACATCGGCCCGTATTACGCCGAGCTGTGCGAACGCAGGGGTGACGAGGCCGAAGCCGAACGTGCTCGCGCTGCCGTCAAGAAGATGGCCGCCACCGTGCTCGAGCACGGCTGGGACGGCGAGTGGTTCACCCGCGCCTACGACTTCTTCGGCAACAAGGTCGGCAGCAAAGAGTGCGACGAGGGTCAGATCTACATCGAGCCCCAAGGTTACTGCGTGATGGCGGGCATCGGCGTCGAGACGGGCGAGGCCAAGAAGGCGCTCGACTCCGTCAAAGAACGCCTCGACACCAAACACGGCATCGTGCTGCTCAACCCCGCGTACACCAAGTACCACATCGAACTCGGTGAGGTGTCTTCGTACCCGCCGGGCTACAAAGAGAACGCGGGCATCTTCTGCCACAACAACCCCTGGGTCATGATCGCCGAGACCGTCATCGGTCGCCCCGAAAACGCCTTCGAGTACTACAAGAAGATCGCCCCCGCGTACCGCGAAGAGATCAGCGAAGTGCACCGCACCGAGCCGTACGTCTACTCGCAGATGATCGCGGGCAAAGACGCCGTGCGCCACGGTGAGGCCAAGAACGGTTGGCTCACGGGCACCGCCGCGTGGAACTTCGTTGCGGCATCTCAGTACCTCCTCGGAGTACGTCCCGATCACGACGGCTTGGTCGTTCAGCCCTGTTTACCCAAAGACATCCCCGAGTTCACGGTCAAGCGACGCTGCCGCGGCGCAACCTACGTGATCAAGGTGAAGAACTCGGGCAGCGGCGGCAAAGCCAAGCTCAGCGTCGGCGGCAAAGTGCTCGACGGCAACCTCGTGCCCTACGCCAAAGCAGGCACCACCGTCGAAGTCAGCTGCGAAGTCTGAACTCCGTCGCGAAACGTACGGCGTAGCTCCTAAGCGGCCCGCACCTCGGTGTGGGCCGTTTGCCTTTCCTGGGTCGTGTGTTCACAGGCAGCATGCGTCGATGCCGCGCCGTCGGCACGGCAGTGGCGAAGGTGGCGAAGGGGGAGAAGGTGGCGAAGCTTGCTCCGCGGCGATGACTGCCGCATTGATATCGGCGGTTTGATTTGGACCCTCGCGCAAACGCGGCGCGCTGCTCAGCGCGTGAGCCCATCACGAGCCCCGCGATACGCCACCGCGCCCCGCCGCAGCCACGCCGATCCGTCAATGTAACGCGACTGCGTCCGCAATCCGCCGTGAACCCCCGGGACGCATAGGCGACTCCTAGAACCGCCAAGGGCGCCAGTGCAGTGCCCACCAGTGCCCACCACGGCGCGTACGGCTTCAGAAGCCTATCGCGTAGCCGATGTTGCCCGCCGCACCGAGTGCAGACGAGCCGAACATCTGCATTGCGCGCAGTTCGAGCGTTGCGCCGTGGGTATCGCCGAACGCGATCATGGTTCCAAGTCCGCCGCTCATGAACGCTTGACCCGTCTTCTTCCATGCGTCCACGGTGGTGATCATGCAGGCCTCGTTTTGGGGGCCGCATTCCGCGACCACTGCAGCGTTGCGATCGATGATGGGGGTCGACACCTTGGCGTCCACCTGGGCCACGCCACCGCTGAGCTCCACGAAGGGGCGAAACAGACCGCTCTTCACACCCAGCAGCCAGTAGGCGGCGCGGGCCTCCGCATGGATCGGCAAGAAGGCGTTACTCGTGCTGCTCTTCGGCGGCCCGCCGCTGAAGGCGAAGCCCGCGCGCGCTCCCAAGAGGATTTCGTTGGTCACGGCGTAGTCGAAGCCCAACATCACTCGTTGTGTGGCGATTACCAACCCAGACTGGATTTCGCCTTCGCCCGCACCCGTCGGCATGTTGTACGCGTCACGGCCGCCAATCGCGTGGACGGTGGGGTCGCGATATACTTCCCCTCCATAGAAGCACTGATAGTCTCCGCCGCTGCACACCTGACTCGCGGTGTCGAACAGCAAGAAGTCCTGCTGGAAGCCCAAGTGCAGCCAGTACTTGGGGTGGTCGCTGCCTTCGTCGGCGCCTTCCTCGTCTTTCCACTTGTCGTCGTAGGACTCGCAACCCGGAAAATCAGGAGGACAATCTTCGACGCCCAAGTCCAGCTTTTCGGCGGGGCGCTCGGGTTCGTCGTCGGGCTCTTCTTCGAGCACGGGTTCAGGCTCGGGCTCAGGCTCGGGTTCGGGCTCGTCGGGGCGTTCCTGTAACTCGGGCGGCAGCGCTTCTTCGTCGACCTCCGAACCCCCGACACTTTCACGCATGGCATCCAGAGTGTCGTCGCCTGTACTGGCGCCGCTCTTGGCTTCCTCGAAGGCGGCCTCGATGTCGGGCGTCGAAAGGTCTGAGTCGAGCGTGATCGCCGGGTAAGTCTCGATGGCTTTGCGGAACATTTCCACGCCCACGCCGCGTTGCTGTTGCCCGGCAACCTTCAGCACACCCATATCGCGGTAGACTTGGGCCTTGCTCTGCGGACGGCACTCCGTTTCACACAGGTCCATCGCCTTGCTCAGCTTGCTCTCGGCTTTGTCGAACTCGAGGTTCAGATAGTCTTCGTACAGCGCCTGCTCACACAGTTTGAGAGCCTCGTTGTCGTTGCTGGCCCACGCGTTCGCAGACACCAACATCAGCGACGGACCCAGGGCTAGGCTCGCCAACAACTTCGCGATTCTTGCTGTCACTATCTTCCTCGTCTCGGGTAACTGCGGTTCGGGATACTGCGCTAGGTGCTTTCGCTCGTGCGCTAGCACTGTACGAAAGGGCGGCTTCTGTACCATCGATCGCACCACGCTGACCAGGTTCGCATTTAGCGTTGATCGCCCCTGAAGCCGGATACTTCCGAGACAGTTGCCCGTCGGTTTCAGGTGCCCATCGCACGGCGCCCCCGCGCCGCGTTGTGCCGCTTGCGATCGCGATCATTCGTTACCGACGCGGGCCGCGACGGCTCTCGTGCAGAATTGTCGTCATGCTCGAAAGCGTTCCCAGGATCGCGATCGAGCTTACCGCAGGCAGCCCATGTGGGAGGACGAGCGACTGTCCCACTCCGACTCTGAACGTCGCTGGGATCGGCCAGATCCGAGGCTGCGCAGCGCGGCGTTTTCCGCTGCTCGCCTGGCAATTTCGAAGCCGCCTCGTATACTCACGTCGATGTTTAGGCGAAAGGTTACTGGTCTTTGTGTGGTGTCCGTGTTGGCGTTGGCTGCGGCGTGTAGCGCTAGCGACGCTGCGCCAGCCCCCGTCGGTTCGGGTGGCGCTGGAGCGGGCACTGGCAATGGCGCTGGGACTGG
>CBFGUG010000097.1:0-29181 GCA_965651905.1 uncultured bacterium
GGGGTGGTGCTGGGGATGACGGGGTCCGGCAAATCGGGACTGCTCACCGTTGCGGTTGAAGAGGCACTCCGCTCTGGAATTCCTTCCATTCTGATCGACGTCAAAGGTGATCTGCCGAACCTGCTGCTGGCCTTTCCGAACTTCGACGCTGCGTCACTCGCGCCGTGGGTAGACGGGCACGGACTCAGGGGACCAGCTGCCGTTGATGAACTTGCGGCCCGCCGCGCCCTGGAACGGCAGCAGCAGCTGCAAGCTTGGGGTTTGGGGTTGAACGATCTGCACGCGTTTCACGCCGGGGTCGACGTGCGGGTGCTGACGCCAGGTTCGATGGTGGGTGAGCCGCTGCACATGTTGTCGTCACTCGAGCGACGCAGCACGCACTGGGACACCGATCCCGAAGCCAGTCGCGCCTCGCTGAGTGCGGCCGTGTCTTTGGTGCTGAGGTTGCTCGGTCGCGACCCAGATCCGGCCAAGAGCCGCGACCACGTGCTGCTCTCGGTATTGGCCGAGCGCCGCTTGCAAGCGGGGCACGACGCAGCGCTCGACTCATTGCTCGACGAAGTGAACGCGCCACCCATCGAACGGATCGGCGCGCTGACGGTGGATGAGTTCATGAGCCCGCGGGAGCGCGGCAATCTCGCGTCCGCGCTCAACACGCTGCTCGCGTCGCCCACCTTTGCCAGTTGGCGAACGGGCTGCTCGCTCGACGTGCGCCAGTGGCTGGAGCCCAAAGACGGTCGCACTCCCGCCGTCATCGTCAGCGTGGCTCACTTGGACGATGAGGAGCGCACGTTGGTGCTCGGTGTGCTGCTCGAGGAAATACTGGCGTACACCCGCAGCCTACGCGGCACGCGGCGGCTGCGCGCGCTCGTCGTATTCGACGAAGCGTACGGCTTGTTACCCCCACATCCAGCCAACCCGCCAACCAAGCGCCCCACGGTGCTACTCATGAAGCAGGGGCGCGCGTTTGGCGTCGGGGTGATCGTGGCCAGCCAAAACCCGATGGACCTCGACTATCGAGCACTTTCGAACGCGGGCTTCTGGGCCGTCGGTCGCTTACAAACCGACGCAGACCGCGTACGAGTCGTCGAAAGCCTCGCCAACGTGCACGAACCAGGCAGCAGCCCCGCCGAGCTCAACGCGCTGATCCGCAAGTTGGGCCCCCGCTGGTTCGTCACCCGAGACGTTCACTCTCAACCCAACACCCGCCTGCTCCAACCACGCTGGGCCATGTCATTCCTCCGCGGCCCCATGACCCTCCAAGACATCCGCGACGCCGCGCAGCGAGACACGAACGTGAGCGGCGAGGTCGAGCGGGTAGTTGCGGCGAGTGCGGAGTGAAGGCTCCGCGTGGTCTTGAACCGCAATTGAAATTCTCGCGATCTATCGGTGAGGGCGGCGAGCCCTCGTTGGATAGCCGATCTGGAGCTACGCTTGTGGGTATGACGGAGCCGACATCTCGAGGCTTGAGAACCGCGCGGATTTCGACGACTGCCAAGTCGCAACGCTCAAGCGCTACGTCGAGGCTCTCGGTGGACAGCTCGAATTGGTAGCCAGGTTCGGCGACAAGGCCATCACGCTCGCTGGCGTTGAGGTGAAGTCCACGGACTGATGCTTGCCGACCGCTGCCTTCGGCGTCCTCGAGATACCAGCTCACGTCGTCCGCGCAGTCTGCCGTGCTCGCCCGTGTACTCCTCTAGCGCGGCCAAGCGATGAACAGGCCCCACCAACCACGCGACGTGCGTCCGGTCCACGGAGGTTCTACGACGCGAACGTCGAGCTCGGCGCTACTCCACGCAGGCGCGACGTCTTTTTCCGCGGCGCAGCTCTCGGTATCGCAGGCCATCAAAACGGTAGACCGTGAATCCTACTGATTCACAACAGTGAGTCGAGCAGCCGTCGCTGATCGTCAGATCATACAATCCGTTCGACTTCGGTTGAGCTTCGAATTCGTCGTAAACTCCCGGCACGGCTAGCACTCCGCTCAGCGTTCCGAGATACCGCGAGCAACCGCGATGGTAGTGATAGAGCGCCGTGGCTCGGCCTTCGCTGCCGACTCGAAGCTTCACCTGAGTGTCCTTCACGCCATCTCCGTCGAAATCAGTGAAGGTGAGCGGTTCGGTGGTCTCCACGCGATCCTCGCCTGGCGTGGACTCGTGGCGCGTGGGGGCGTCCTCAACCGGGTCGACGCAAGGCTGCTCAAACAACTTGGTCAATGTTGGAGGCGGGTCAGGCGGACACACTCCGGAGTTCCAGACGGTTGGGCGTGTAACCATCGCGGTAGTGTAGAGGCCGGTCGAGGTCGCGAGCCAAAGCGTGTCGTCGCGCCCGACCCAGACACGACGTGGATGTCCCAAAGCTGCCCGTAGAGGGACCACATGGAGCTGTCCCTTGGTGTCTCTTCTCAACAGCTCGGTTTCGTCATGACCCTTCGCCTTCACTAGCCACAGCTCTCCACTCGTACTGAGTGCCAACGAAAGCGTGGGTTGCTCGAGGGTATGTTCCGTCGTCCACTGACCGTCGCCCGCGTAGCGGACGAGCCGCGTGAGCTGGGACTCGTCCTGCAACGCTACCCAGACCAGGTCTACGGAGTTTGCCGCGATCCCCAGGACGATACCAGGCGCGTCGCGAAAGACTCGACTCGACGATTCGGTTGCAAGCCGCTCTGAACGGAAGTGCTCGAGATCCGCGCGCGCGAAGCCATCGGCATCTGTCCCCACGATTAGTACGCGCGCTCCCGTCGCGACCATGGCAGCTGGTCTTGCCACGAATGGAATGCCCCGATCCCCAACCCCTTCTAGGTAGTCGAAGCGATAGGCATCGCCCGGCGGTGTCGTGTTCACCTGGTCACGGAGTATTAACGGATGCCCGGCTACGGTCACACCCAACACGCGATGGGCAACTAGTTCTTTGGTTGGTGTCCAGGCGTTGTCCCGCCAGTGCATCAAGTGTCCGCGCGTGCGGGGCGTGCCCGGTTCGATGCCTGCGATGGCGTAGGCTGCGTTCGGGAAAGATCCGAAAAACTCCCAACTGGACGCACTCCAACAGTTGGCCCGAGGTAGGGCGAGGGAGGCGTCGACATTCAGTGCACCGTCGCGGAACTCAGCCAGCGCGGTCCCGTCGAGTCGATTGTGGAAGATCGTTCGCTCGCCGAGAAATGCGGGTTCCACGCCTGCGTCGCGAGTCACCAGGTGAAGGATTGGTGTGAGTGGAGCCTCCCGCTCGTGTTTCGCTCCGGGTATGGCGCTCCTTTTCGTCTCCGCGGTGGTAGGCGTCTCGGGTGACCTGTTCGATACGCTAGTGCAGCCGAAGGCCGCTGCGCACAGTAGAGCGAATATCGTTAACTTCAAGCCGACTCCACTTTGCGTACGAAGGCGAGGACACGCTTGATCAGAGCGCCCGTCGCCGCATCGACTATTCCCAGGTTCGGAAGGTTCTGATCTGGCATGTGCACACGAAATCGCTCTTGGAAGCGCTCCACGACGGTCTTCATGATGCCGTCGAAGGTTTCGCTGGGGTGGCTGTCGCTCAAGGGCCAACCGATCGCGCGGAGATCAGTTTGGATCTCTTTCACGGCTGGCCCAGTGGCTCCGACCTTGAGCTCAAGGGACGAGTCGTCGATGAATACTCGATAGTTCTTCGGCGCGCCCGCAGGCATTTCTGCCACTGCTAGCGGCCTCATGGTGAGCCCGCGCCTTTCGTAGGCCGTCCAATCGAAGTTTCGAGTCGAACCAGGACAGTGCCGGCGATCCGATGGGTTGAGCACCCTCCCACCGTGGTCCTTACGGTTCTGAAGTTCCGCCCGGATTGCTGGGGAGGCTGCGTTGTTGATGTCGCCGTCAGAGATGCATTTTACCGCCGCATGGCCCACCACGTTGAATGGCTTGATGCCATGCTCTCTCATGATGCGTTCGACCAAGTCGGCGCTGGCTTTCAGCTGTGCGGCGGGGAAGCCGACGACAGCTGAATTGTGAACATGTTCGATACCGATCGAGATCTCGCTGATATCCACGGCATCGCGCCACGCACTGAAACCTGCGTGGTTCGTGAAGTTCCTTTCATCGGCCATCTTCACTACGTGGCCATCGACGTCTACGACGTAGTGGACTGAGATCGTTCCACCGACGAAATTCCCTCCGATGACCTCACCCAGCCCGTTGGCGAGGGTGTGCCGGATTGCAGGGTGTGGGTCTTCTCCCTCGAGACCTTGAGTTTCGTTTCCGGTTTGATGCAAGACCACGACGCTCACGGGGCCAGGTCGGTCGCCGACCTTCGGGCAAACCTTCGGCAACACACGCCGCACCCAGTCGAATCTCCAGTCGACATGCAGGACCTGTGTACGCGTCGTGGTCGTTCCTCCCGCTCCCTTCCGAGATTTCGTCCGAGTCAGCACCATCGCGTTGCCGTTGGGACCGCGGTCTGCTTCTCGGCCCGAAGTAACGCGCGGCTCGATGATTCGGAATTCCGCGTCGACTTTGAATTCCAGCGTCAGTTCGCGGTACTCGGTTTCGAAATTGCGGCCGGGAATGACAGGCCCGACGGCAAAGCCAGTGTCTGGACCTGCAGCGCCGTGACTCCGTTGTTTTGCTCCCGGCGTGAGTGTCATCACGAAGGGGTCGGCGCCCGGACTTGGCGGATTGGTAGCTGATATTCGCGCGAGAAATGGATCGAGGGAGAACGTGTTCACGTTCTGCTTGCCGGCGTGCGCGCCTTCTCCGCGCTTGAAGTTCGCCTCGAAGAAGACAGTCGTCCCCCGAGTGATGCGCACTTCGACTTCGAACAGCGGGTGACGGCTGATGAAACGCGCTTCGTTCGGGGGAAAGTATCGATTCTTGAATACGAGATCCGGATCGCTCGGGTCGTTCTTTTTCCTGAGTCGGACTTTGCTCTCCTCGATCCAGAAGAGTTGGGCAATGTCGACTTCGAGCTTGCGGACTTGTGCTCCCCCGGTCGTCATCAGAACGCCCCCTCGTCAAGTTCTTCTCGAGTGAACCCGGAGTCCGGGGCAGCTTCTTCCTCGGGTCCGTCCTCGACGATGATCTGCCCTTTGTCGTGCCATCCTCTCAGGAACTCTGCCACGCTCGCTGCCTTGCCTGTCTCGTCCATGCCAAACTCACGTTCTATCGCGAGGACGTTTTCGAGTCCGTCCTCTGCGTCGTATCCTAAGTTCGCCAGGCGCGCCCGTGTCGTCCTGATCGCGCTCACGATGACTTCGTGTTCGTAGAACAACGGCCCGTCTTCCGTCGCAGCCCAAGTCAACACGCAACGGTCACGGCCATTCAAGCGCGTGATCGTTGCGACACCGTCAGCGTCCGCGTTGCCTTCGCAAAGTAACTCGCCGCCTCCAAGTGCAACGAAAGGTACACCGGCCAGCACTTCGCCGTTTCCGTCGTAGAGTCGGAATAGGGCCGTGTGTGGCACCAAAGGCAGGTCCAAAATGGCGCTATCGCCAAGATCGGCTTCAGCTTGGCCGCCGACTTTCAGTACCGAGTCGATCTCCGCGAAGAGTGCCGTGCGAGGCTCATCAGGCAATACCAGCTGCGCGTTGGTCCCGTCCTCGTCGAGCATTTCGGAGAATGTCGCCTCGTCGAACACGAGCCGCAAGATACGGCGAGGAGTTTCCTCCTCCTCGGAAGCAGGCGAGTCGTACTCTATCGGTTGCTTGTCTCCGACGAACTTCGGCACGGGCGGCTCGCCCTGGCAAGAAAGCTGACCACGAATCGTCGCGAAAGGTTTGAAGTCCCGCGGTTGCTGGCCACGTGCGCCATCGAGGAACGCAATGTGCAAGACCAGCGTGGCGGGGTGAGCCCCTGCGCCGACATGGGACCCCGGCCCCCCAAATCCAGACAGTGCGACGTGCACACCATCGACGAAGCCCTGCGCTTGTGGTGCCTGTGCATCAGGGCGTAAGACCACTCGTATCTTATTACTCACGGTCACACCTCCCTGCTGCTGGCTCGACCGCCTTCGCACTTCGTTCTCGCGAAAGCGGGATCCCGAAAACCCGCACGGATGTGCCTTCAGCGCGATGCGTCCCGACAGTGAACGACGGATCATCGCTCCAGTTCAAGGATATCCGCGACGGCATGCGGCTGGAAACGCGAACCGCCGCCTCGTTCCCCCGCGTGCGCATCACCGAACACGTCGTTGCTTCGACCCAACACAATTCGGTGCCGCAGCGTGCAGGGCGGGCATCAGCGTCGAGCGTGGCAACCGTGCTTGGTTCGCCTTGCGTGCTGAGACTCCGTGCTTCGAGCGCGCCCGTGTCCTTGGATAAGGACAGAAGTCGCTCTGGCGACTCCAAGATCCACCAGTCGTCGGCGGCGTCCAGCGTCAGGACGGTTTGAGGCGACTTGCCCGGCTCGACTCGCACCAGGGTTCGCGACAGCTGGTAGTACGCTCGATCTAGAGACCATGCGAGCCGACGCGGAACTTCGTTCACCCGCAAGGAGGCAAGTCGCTCGGCGCGACCTCCCATCGAGCGCTGCAGCCAAACGGCGCTGCCGTCCAGCGTCGAAATGACGAGGTCATTTTCGCGAGCAGCGATCGCCTGGGCGCTTCGCCAGCGCGGGACGACCTTGACGGGTGTCGCATGCTTCAAGTCATACGCATGCACTCCCTCGGCGGACAACCAGTACAAGCGTGTGCCAGCACCCGTGAGCGCGTGAGGATCGGCCCCCTGCCAGACTACCGTCGACGTTCCGTCTGCGGTTGCTGTCGCCACGTGAACGCGGTTCGCCGTGAGCCAGGCGAGATGCCCCGCCTGCAGTCGCAGTTCCGATGGGGCGTGCTCCAGCGCTCTGAGCTCTTGCAGGTTGCTGGTGTCCAGCGGCAGGTGAGTTTGCACTGAAGGATGCGGCTTCGCAGTTGGTGCTTGGTGAGCCTTCGGCGATGGACCGGCTCCAGCGGGGCTGCGATTGCTCTCCTCTACCGAGCAAGCGAACCCAGTAGCCAAGACGAGCGCAAGTGTAGCGAGAAGGGCCATCACGTTCGAAGCAGTGCCGCGTGCGTGTACATGTATACGCGCTGGGATGTCTGGTTCGTGTCGACGTTCGGTGGGAAGATCGCCAACGGGAACCGGCCGTGCGTATTCGACGGCCCATCCGCCGGGTAGTGGCTGGTAGAGTTGGCGTTCACGGTGAACGGCAGATCGAGTTGTCTAGTGTCGGCGGCGATTCGGATTTCGATTCCGTCGATGTTTCCGTTGGCAGCCCCTTTGACGGGGTTGGCGTCGGTCAACAACTTCACGATTGGACCACCAACCGCCGGATCGTTCCGCAGGAGTGACGCGTCGAAAGTGAGCAGCTTGTCGATCTTCATGTCTGGCTTGCTGTCTCGGTAGTGGTAAACCAGCACGCGCACGACGTCGCCCTTCTTGAAAGGCTGACTGGGGTCGTGTGCCCGGATGCGTAGCGCGCCAGGCTGCCCCGCAAACAGCCCAACACTGGAGTTCGACGCTTGGTTGTTGGTCTCGTCGATCAGCGTACCTCCGGAAACCCAGGACGTGCTGAACACGAGTGTCACTGTTCCGATGGTCTTGCCGCCAGGATGGGTCCTGCTCACCATGGTTGCCGTCGGCGAAGGAGGAAGGTCCGTGAGCAAATCATCTCGCAGTTCACGGTAGGTGTTACTGAGAGCACTCGGATGGCAAAGTGCCGCCCACGGCTGCTTGCGGCTGACGGCTTCGTTGGCTGCTCCCCACAGCTCGACGATGGGCGTGTCCAGTTTGGCCCCCAGGCTCGTGGTGAATCGACGCATCACCTCAGCACCAACGGGCCCGCCAGTGTAGCTGTCTTCGTAGCCGAAAACCCCGTGCAGCGGCTTGGCCATACTGAACGCAGGTAGCCAGTTCTCGTTGTTGAACTCGGCCACGTTGAAGCAGGACGGGATGAACAGGTACTTCATGCGTCCACTTCTTGCGAGCGGAGCGTTCTTCTTGACCTGCTCGGCCAATTCGATCGTGTTGTTGTCTCCGTTGGGGTGGTTGTCTCCCCACACGTCGCCGACCGCTCCGTGCCCGCTGAAGACGATGATGTTGGCTTGAGTTGGAGTCGCCGCCGTCGTCAGCTTGCCCGCGCTCAGGCCAGGGTTGAATAACCACTGCCCCAGAAAGTCTGCTTCCGCGTCAGAAGGTCTGCCCAGTGTCCCCTGCACACCACCGAAAGACAACACACGTATGTCCAGCTCGGGTTGCCCGGCCTGCTCGCGCTGTGAGCGCGAGCCTGCTTTCAGCGGAAGTCCCGTCAGAATGTTCTTCGCGCCGAGTCGGCGCATTCCCCGGTCGAACATGATGCCGTCGCCGGGATGCTGGTACTCGAACCAAGCAAAGCGAACGGTTCTCTTGGTCCTCTTACTCATGGGATTGATCAATCATGCGACTTCGGACTTCGGTTCGTCGGCGTTGGCGGGGGCGTCGTCCACCTCAGCCCACCCGTTGTCCTTCCACGGGTTTTCTTTCGCAGACCGTTCATCGAGCGCGGCTATGGTGGCTTGGTTCAGGTTACCAGTAGGTGGGAGATCGGCATCCTCCTGAAACGTGGAGAGCAGGCTTTCGAGGTCCGCGTCACTTGCGGGTTCCGCGGGGGGGAGGTCCGTACTGAACGATCCCTCGTCCCAGTACCCCAAGTTGACCAGGCGACGCCAAGCTCCAACGGGGTCGTTCGATTCAGGTAAGACCAGGAACGCACGTTCGACGGTTTGATCTGCAGCGAACACGATGTCGACGAACTCGGTGTCTTCATCTGTTCTCAGGGTCACGACACCCTGGTCGTTGGCGACCGCAGTGAATTCTTCGCCGGACGGCAGACGAAGCAGGACCCGCGCACCGCTCAGGAAGCCGAGCACGGAGTCATCCAGGACCAGCTCGTGCTTGACGGGTCCGACGCTAACCGAACTCTCGAGGGCAAGCACAGCCAACTCTCGCCAAGCGGGGTACTGCTTGCTGTGCTTGGGCGAGTTCTTGCCTTGCGGTTTCGGCACGATACCGAACTCCGGCTCGAAGAAGAACAGCTCGACGCGACGGTCCAGGGCGTCCTCTTTTTCATCCTCGGCCGCGGCGTCCACCTGCTCCCCTGCATCGTCGACGGGAAAGTTCTCCCCACAGCCGTGGATCGTACTCGTTATCTGATACTCGCCGCTATCGAGCTCTTCGCCGTCGAGCTTCATGTAGGAAGCGATCAACTCTTCCCGGGTCATGGTTTCGGCGGGGAAGCCGCGCAGTAGTAGCTCGCCACGCATGTGCCCGTCTTCGATCTCACCCCAACGCTGGCTCTCCTTCGTTCCGCTGCCGTAGAATTCGAGCCAAGTTTCCGCGTCGTCTTCCAGGTAGGCCAGCGTGCTCTTCGCGCGCTGGAGGCTCAACGGGTCGTTGACTGCCGCGTCTGCGGTGGTGTCCGTATGCCCCACGACGAGCAGCTCACCGGGGTTGTTGTCTTCGTAGATGGTGCGGATCTTCTGCAGGTCTTTGAGCGCTGACGGAAGCAGGAACGCCTTGTTGGTCTCGAACAACAGTCCGCGTAGCCGCGCGAGAACACATCGCGGTACAGCCCCGAGCATTCGCACTTGTGGAGTGGAGCTTCCGGGTAGCACGACCACCCGGGAAGTGTACACGTCGACGATCTTGTCACGCGGGTCGTGCTTGTCGGGATCGGCAAAGAATTCGAGGGTCAGCTCCAGTTCGTAGTCCCCCGGCATGACGTCGTCGTGGTCCAGGCGGCCCTGATCGTCGGTCAATCCACTCAGCTGCTCTGGACCTGTGAGTTTGTACTTCGCCTGCCTGTGGCGCGTCCGCCCTTTCTTGTCGAACAACACCATCGACAGCTGATTGCCAGACGCGCCCCCCCCACCGCTGACGAAGAGTTCGAACTGCTCCGACTGCTTGATCCACTCGAGATATTCTTTGCCGTCCGGTGCCGCGGGCGCTGGAGTGATCGGTCCGTCGGCGGCGAACAAGAATAGATCAATTCGCTCATCGGACGTGGCTCCGTTGCTGGGTGTCTGGTTCGGTAGCGTCGCGGCCGGTTGCTTGATGGCCTGTTGCTTGGCCTCGTCAACTTGTTGGAGCGTGAATGCCCCTCCTGCGGCATGGGTAGCGAACTCAGTGTCGAAGCGTGTTGCGTCCTCGTCGGGCTGTGCCTCCAGCCTCGCAGAGCGCGACAGAGCGAAGTACTCTTTCACCAGCTTGCCGCGCGTCTTGGGGCCGATGATCCCATCGACCGCGAGCTCACTCTTGTGCAGGATTTGGAAGCGCTCGACGGGATCGACGGAACCGGCGCTGTCCCGATCCTCGGGAAGCACGCTCGAGAGCATCAGGCGGTCTTCACGCGCCCCCCAGCGTTTGGTTTCAGGCGTGTCGTCTTCGTAGTTCTGCAGCCAGGGCTTTTCGTCCCCTCGGATCCACGCAAGCACTGCCGCTGCGCGAGCCTTCGAAAGTCCTTCAGCGTCCTGCTCGCCGCCATTCGTGTGCACGACGATCAGACCTCGCGCTGCCTGTTGCCTCACGACGCGTTCGAACACGGCAGAGAGTTGCCGCACTGCACGCGGCAGGATGAAGGATCTTCCTGAATCAAACACGCGGCCCACCAAGGTGAGCATCGCAGCGCTGGGTACGACGATGATGCGGGTGCGTTCGTCCAGAGGTACGGCCAAGCCCGCGACGAGCTCCTGACGAGTGCTCCGAACCGTCCTCATGCGCCTGGCAATAGCACGGCCGCTCGGCGTCTCCAATCCAACGCTGCATCTCGCAACTGAGTTCAGAGGCTCACGACTCTGTTGCGCTCGTAGTGGAGCCCGACGACGCCGCTGGGGCACGGCTTGGCTTCCGTGAGCTCGAACGTGGGGTGAACGCCCTCGGCGAACAGGCGTTTGCCTCCGCCGAGCAGTAGTGGGTAGAGCAGGTGAAGTTCGTCGACGAGGTCGTGTTGTAGCGCGCGAAGATGGGTAGTTTGTCCGCACGCTCCTGGGCTTCCGTGGACGGCGAGAGCACCTCGCACACCCAAGCGGGCGACAGCTCGAAGCCGCCTCGGGCAGCTCCGGCATTCGCTCGCGGCGCCAGCCCGCCAGGTCCGGCACCAAGATGTCCCCGTGCAAGTGAAGCTCGGGCTCATCCGAAATGAGCCAACCCCCCGGCGATCCTTTCTGACCGACTCCGCCGCCGCGGAGTTTTGGGCCATTCCGGATAGCGTTCGCTTTCACGAGCTGATCGCGGGAGAGCTGATCCCCAAACAGTGTCGATTGGTGTTGGTGAGACGGAGAGACGCTGATTCAGCCGGGCGTGATGGACTCGCGGTGTTACGCTCGCGCGAATGGCCACTGCGCGTCGCCTGGTTTGCCGGCTACGGCTAAGTGTTTTCATGACCGGTTCTTGCGCCGCGCTGCTGTCATGCACTGGTTCGGCGGATCCCGACGACGTGGACGAAGTTAATTTCCCTACGCACCGCGAGGCGGTGGTTGACGCGGGAACGACAAGCAGCCGATCCGACGGTGGGGTCCGCACCGCCGGGGTACGTTCGACCCGCGACGCATCGCTGGTCGACACTGCGGATTCGACGAAGCCTCGGCCCGAGGCGGGAACCCGACCTTCACCCGAGCACGCGGGCCTCGACTCCTCCGCCACGAAAACGGCATCTACCTCGCCGACCGACGCCGGACTAGCCAGCTTCGACGCGCCCGACGCGGCGATTGATGCCAGCGTGCTCGGACCAGACCAGGAGTCACAAGTTACACCGGACCCGCCTGGTTGGGCTGAAGAAGACCGCCGAGACGAGGTCGACGACGTTACTAACGCCTTCGGCGGTGAGCCCTACTGTACGCTCGCTGAGTCTGTCGGCGAAAACGGGGAGTGCGTCTGGGACTCTGACCAGAAGTACGATTGCATCTGCAGCGATGGCGGCAGCAGCGCCATCTACGGCTCCAACTGTCTGCTCGCAGCGCACGAGGCATGCGCCCGGCCGTGCAGCAACGACGCGGGTGCATGTGTCCCCACTGCCAGCGGCTACGACTGCACGTGCGCTGCGTACGCCAATGCCAAACGCCCGGTGCAGCTCTTCGGCGACTGTAGAACGGCTCTGACCGGGTGCACGCCCAAGGTACACGCGTGGCTCCCAGACTGCACGAACGAGGAGGGCCTGTGCGTCAAGACCGACGACGGCTACGACTGCACGTGTGTCAATGGCGACTTCGCCTCGTTTGCGGGAGACAACACGGCAGACACTTGCACGGGTCTTCTCGTTGGGCATTGCGGCGGCGCGGCGGTGATGACGTACTGCGAAACCGAGAGAGAGGATGCCGGCACCATTCTCCGCGCTGAGTGTGTCGCCTTGCTCAGGCGGCCGGAACTCTCATACGGATGCAGTTGCTTCGCAGGCCCTGCTAGCTCAGAGCTGAGTAGAGTCGGAGGTGGCGGAATAGTAGAGGTCGACGACTGCACCCTAGCTCTCGAATCGTGCTTCGATTGACGCGGGTCAGCTCCCACGAGCTCAGCGTGATGTTCCTCCGCGCCCCATGAGCCTCCAGGACGTCCGCGACGCCGCGCAGCGGAACACGAGCGTGAGCGGCGAGGTCGAGCGGGTAGTCGCGACGAGTGCAGGGGGGCGCTCGCTGGCGCAGAGGCGAAGTCCAAGGACTGATGCGTCCCGACCGTCTTGGGTTCTAGGGTGAAACACGCGGGCGTGAGGTGCCCTGGTCGGCGGCGATGCCCATTGCGTTGCTGCACCCATCCGCTGAGCCACTGGGCACCTATCCTACCAAGGCAGAATCCGACTCGTCTTGGACACGGTCGTCGTCGTTGGCGCCCCGCCATGGACCCTAGACACGAAACTAGCCGTGCCTTCATCACCTCTACCTACCTCTGTTGCGGGCACTGATGAACGAGTCGCGTGCCCAACGCTTTGCCGTGCTGCGCTCCGCTGGTGGTGGACGGTGCGGCGTGGTATCTTCCGGCCACTCGTGCACGCCATGCGATTTGGAGATAGACGGTGACGGGCGTTCATTCCGCCCTGGTGGTATCCCCCTTCTAAACCTCGATGAACCCCCTTCTAAACCACGATAAATACCGGGCGGCACCTGCCGGCCGCGAATTCGTACTCCGCGTGAAGCACTTTGGTGACGGGTTGATGGCTGCTTCTGGCCCGCATGATGCGGCCGAGCCCCGTCACGGTATCGGCACTGTGCGCTCCTCGCACGGCTTTCCCGGTCACTCGGACACCGCACGGAAACCGAGCAGAGGGTCGAAGTGAACAGCACCTCATCTTGGCCCGCTCCGTGCTCATCGGAGCCTCCCGAGGGCGGGGCCGGAGTCTCTGGCTCGCGTCCCGCACTGCCCTTTCAAGGAGAGCGCAATGCGCATCTGCTCGCTGCTCTACGAACGCAGCGTGGAAGAGCGTTCGGCCCGCCCACACTGGCGCCTGTCGCGTCAGACCTGCGGTTCAGCACCTCCTACGCGGACTACGCCTTTGCTGGACCTCCTGAGCAGCCCGAGGTCGTCGTCGATTCGCGCCTCGGCACTCAGATGTTGACCGCGCCACCGGGGGTGTCGATTCTGGCTGGGCTTCGCAGCGTTCCGAGCGGCCCGCGGCTGCGAGTGCCGGTGCTCGCCCTGGGACGCCACGGGCTACTCGTGCCGAATCTACCAGAGCTCGACAAGGCCGAGCTCGACTCCATCTGCGTGGTCTGGAAAGGCGGGAGAGTGAACCTCGCCGTTGCCCCGCACCCCGCGAACTCCGTGCATGGGCACTCCACGACCTGGCTCGTGATCGACACGTGTCGTTCGAAGGACACGCAAAGTTGGCGCGAGAACGTCGATCAGCTGTTTCACGCGAGCACCTCGGTTCGCGGCCACGACTACGACGCGATCTGGAACCTGTTCGACGACTCCGGCTACTTCAATCTGTCGGACAAGGGTGCACCCGACTTCGAACCGCGCAAGCGCGACTGGCTCAGCGCAAGTGCGCGCCTGCAGCACGCGCCGTCCATCGGGGTGCAAGTTGGGCACTATGAGGCGGGCCGAGTAGACGGCACGATGTCGGCGCTCGCGATGTGGGAGCGGGCCTGGTTTTTCTATCAACTCGCGCTTCCGAAACGGCGCACGCTTGCAGGCTCCAGCAATGCCGCGTTGTACGATCTATACCGACGCAGCTACGAGCATGCTGCGGCAGATCCGCGAACGCTCTGGCACGTGGCGCTGATCCAGCGCAACGGGTCTCGCTTCACGCGCCACGTAAACTACGAGATCGCGCGCCGGCACGCGGGTGCCGAGGCTTGCTCGGTCGAGTTCCGGGCGATCGAAATACCCTGCGTCGGTGATGTCTCGGGGCCGCTCGAAGCGGTATTCCCAGCGGCCCCTGACGAGCTCGAACGGCTGCTCGACGTCATCGCAGCATGCCGTCCGCGACCCTACGTCGAGTCGCTCGATTTCGTCCCCGAGCGGTTTCATTTGGAGGAGCTTTCGGAGCGCTGGGGACGCGCGCTGCTGGAGCGCAGGCGGGAGGTGCTGGTAGCGCGATCTGGGACTCGCGCCATCGCGGCCGCAATCCTCGAGTTCACCGAGCGCGGTTTACACCCGTTCGGCCTGCTCGACTGTGTTCGGACCTTTGCGCTCGAGGAGGATGGGCAACGCGCGTTCGGCCCCTTGCTCGAGGCCGCTCGTCGTCGCTATGCCGCCGAAGGGCGACGCGAGTTCATCTACATGGACGAACACGGCGGTACCACTTGGCCAGTCGGGTCGATCGACCTCGGCCTGGCCGACACCGTGACCATCTCCGTGAAGCTCACCGTGGAGCTCCTCGACGACGTGCTGATCGCCACCACCGCCGCGGAGCGACGGCTCAGGGGGCAGCTCGAGAGCGCCGGGTGCGGGTCGATCGACGGGAAGTGGCTAGCGCTCTGATCCGTCCTTCATCACCGTGTTGGCGCACAGACGCCGGACGAACGCTTGCCAGTGTGGGGGCATCGACTGGTACTCCTCAGCAAACTGGGTGAGCTTCACGATCGTCTCGAGCACGTCCTCGTAGGGGCGGGTGTCCCACCACTGGCTGACGCTGATGGTGGGCTGACCGAGAGCGTGCAGCTCGTGCCACCAGAACACCGGGACGAACAGGATGTCACCCGGCTTCATCAAGAAGTCGTACAAGGCCACCCCTTCGAACTCGGGAAAGCGTGCGAGGTCCGGCGTGGTGCTGGTCTTGACCAGGCTGAGGTGCCAGCTCGATTTCTTGCCGTACAGCCGAAACGGGAAACGATAATAGAGACCCTCTTGCTCGGGGTCGGCCAGGATGACCCGCTTCTCTCCTCGGATCTGGGTGAACAAGTTGTCGGCGAAATCGTGATGCAGCTGCGTCACAGAGCCGCGCGGACCCATCCACACTCCCGGTAGTAGGTAAGCCGTTTCCCCCATCAGATCGTACTCGACGATGTCCTCGCGCAGCTCGGACAGCGTCGTGCGCAGATCCTGTCGGTGCAGGTAGTAGTTGCGTGGAGGCGTCTCCAAGATCGCATCGAGGAAGGCACCGAACGCCATCTCGTGCATTTGTCCGGAGTGGTAGTGTCCCTTCTCCGGATCGCCCTCGAACAGTCCGTCACGCGACTCGGTCACCGTTACCTGATGCTGGCCTAACTTCTCCCTGAGGTATCCGTCCGTCCACTTCGCGACGGCGGGCCAGTGGGCTGCGGCACCGGGAAAGAGCACGGGCTTCCTCGCCCTCGTGAGGTGCTGGAATTCGGCGGGCGTCTTGGGGAAGCTGCAACGTTGGATCTCGGGCATGGTGTGGCCGTTTCTTTCTTTGGATCAGCTTTCGATGGTGAGCACGTCCCTCACGGGCCTTCGCAGCGAGCGCGCCGTGGGTGGGCTGGCAATCGACAGCCGGAACAGCATCATCTCGCTCGTCCCCGGGGCAACGGGCAGAACGCGCAGGTAGCGCGAACGCAGCGCCTTGAGCCAGTCGCGCTCGTGCTCGAGAAAGCCTTCGCCCTGCCCGCGCTCCAGGCGCGCGAAGAGGTAGAGCAGCGCAGTCAACGGTTGGAAGGCGAGACCGAGACGCGCAGCCTCGAGCCACACACGTTCGAGTGCGCGTCCCCCGTTGAGTTGACTGCTCCGATCCTGGCCCGTCACCATGAGTCGACACAGCGCCGACGCGGAGGCGACGGCCTTCTGCGTCGCCTTGCCGAGGCCGTGCCCGCCGCCAACCTTCACCACCTCGTCGATCAAGGCACGCTGTGAAATGAGTCTCATCCCAGCGTAGTCCGTGGGCGTGAGTTCGAGCGTCGCGACGTCGATGCCGTCGAGGGTTCTCGTCGCCTCGTCGGGCGTCCAACGCAGCTCCCCCATCAACTCACGGTGCAGCCGCTCGGAATAGAATCGGAAGCGGTCGCCCTCCGCCAGGATGGCGCCGAGCTCTTGCATCGCGTCCGCATCTTCCACGATGGTGAGTTCCGCGCCGAATGTGTGAGCCGCTGCACGCATCCTCGCTGCCGCGCCGTCGGGCAGCGGCGCGCGCTGACTCAGTCGACGGTTGGTCGAGCGCTGCCCAATTGCCTCGACCAACTCGCGCGCTTCCTCAGTGGGCGCACGCCGCTCGAGGAAATCGATTCGCGCGACGCCACGTGGGTCGGAACCGGGCACGAGGTGCACGCCGGGCTCGAAACCCAGGGCGCGACCGACCCACACCGCGTTCTCGATCGCAGCGCCGAGCGCGAGGTAGCTGGCCTGTCCGGAAAAATCGAGCAGGGTGTCCGAGCGAGCGACGTCGAAGTCCACCCATAAGGAAGGGTTTCGCCAGCGGAATCGCCAGGGCTGGCAGTTGCCGCCCGACGGCGCGAGCGTCGCGTATGCGACGACGGCGTGAACCGCCGCCTCGTCCAAACGTTCGGCGTCGTCCGGCAGTGCTGGTGGCGGGGGAACGGGAACGCCCCTAGGAACGTCCGTGAGCATCGGTGGCCCGACGCTGCCGTCGACGTCGTCAGACAAGAGCCGCTCGAGGTCCACGTAGAAGCGACCGGATTTGGTGAACGTGCCGAGGGCGATGCGGCGAGCGGCATCCGTGGTGATGGCTCCGCTCAGGGCCACTGCCGACCCGAGCTGCGGCCAGGTTTTGAGCGTCGTCTCGATGTCGATCATGGAGGCGGCCATGCGCTTCGAGACGTTTCGAGCGCCGGCCATCCTGAGGATGATGGGGACCTTCTCGTAGTTCGACAGCCCGCGCACATCCTCGGCGCGGATCTCACCGATCAACCCGTGGAGCAACGGCCGGTCTGGTTCGAGATCGAAGCGCTCGACGTCGAGCATGCCGCGATCACTCGTCTCCATCACCACCGGGATCTTTTTTTCTCGCGCCCGTTCGCGCACGAGGATTTTGATCTCGAGGCTGTCGCACTCCTCGAACACCAGATCGAGCCCGGGATCCATCCCGAGGAAGTCGTCGATGTTCTGCTCGGTGACGCCTTCTTGATACAGCACGACCCGAGCGTACGGATTGATCTCGTAAATCGCCCGTGCGGTGATCACGGCCTTGGTCAACCCGAGCTCGTGCACACCAGCACGCAGCCGGTTGAGGTTCGAAGGCTCGAGCGTATCGAAGTCGGCCAGACGATACTCGCCGCCGATCTCCTCCTGGGCCAGCGTGAGCGCGGTGGAGTGACCGACGGACAGCCCGACTACGCCGATGCAGAGCTTGCGCAGCCGTTCCTGCTCTCTTTCGGTGATGCGGTTCCGGTTGGCGCTACAACGGAGCTCGCGATACTCGTTCTCCGGCAACAGGTGAACGATGCGCCGACTCCAGGGGTAAAACCAATAAACGCCATGAGCCTCCGCTGGCGTGCCATTCAGATGAGCCTCGACCTGTTCGTCGAGCTCTTGTGCAGAAAGCTTCCGCGTGGGGTTTCGAACCGCGACGAGATCGCGGAGCTGGAGGTCAATCGTATCTGAGACCGCGCTCACCGCGCCCCGTTCCACGAGTTCGACCAGGCGCTGTTCGTCGTCCGGGTTCGCCGGGTCGAGCAACACGGGCTGCCAGGTCAGGACATCAGGCGAATGCGTCGTCAGTGCTCGGCTGAGGAGCTCAGTCGTCGATCTGGACCACATTGGCTCCCCGAGCGAATCGAAACGCGGAAGCGGACCTCACTCGCGACAGAGCTCGCCGATGAACGTACCGCTGGCCTCTCCAGTTGCGAGATCGAGCGTGCCGCGAATGTGGAGGTAGCCGCTCCCGCCGCCCACCACGCTGAGCAGCGTGGAAAACTCGCCGGATCCGACGTCACCGGGCGGGCTGGCATTGAGCGCGCCAGTATCGACGGCGCGGTACACGTGGCCGTGCCGCGTGGTGATCTCGCTGATGCCGGTAAAGAACGCGACGAAGCCCGCCTCCGGCTCGGGCACGCTCTGGAGCGTGTTCATGGTGAACTCATAGGTCCCGCCGGCAAGCGAACCGCCGAGCTCACCGAGGGTGCAGTTGCCGACCGGTGACGTGCATTCCGGTGGCGGCACGGGCGCCGAACTCCACGGCCCCAACACAGTCTTGCAGCCATCACCCCCGTGGCCGTGGCCGTGGCCGTGGCCATGACCGTGGCCATGACCGCCACCGCGAGCGTCACTCGGCGGCGCGCCGAGTGTAAGGGCCGCACCGAACGCGAATGCATGAAACAGTGAGAACTTCTTGAAGTACCGGGTCATGGGACCTCCATCTTTTTGTGCCAAACCGCTACCGGATGTCATGTCGGGCAACCTCAGCGGAACAAATTCACACTATCCCCAACGGTCCGACGTGGGCAAGTGATTTGAGCGGGACCAGTGCCCCGCTCGAAGGGAGGCGCCGCCATCCTCCCCAACCCGACTCCGCTGCCGCAGAGGTTTTGGACCATTCCGGAAGCGTTCGCTTTCACGCGCTGATCGCGGTACGGCTGATCTCAGATCGCCAGGTGGGGGCGTGCTGCCTCGGCCTTCCTGGGGAAAGCACAAGTTCTTCGATTGTTCGCTGCGGCGATGCTAGTCGCTCACCCCGCCTCCAGCCCGCCTGTGTATCGTCGCTTGCGGGCTGATAGATGGCGTGCTCTCCAGCCATGCTCGAGTCACCCGAAAGTTCCACGGCGCCCGTCCACCAGCAGCTGCGGGAGACCAACTCGCGCTGCTTGTTGAAGAAGGTGACCGTGCACCCAAAGCACTCCTTCATCGCTGGGCCTGGTTATTGGTGCAGCTCTTCGCCGCAGCCTCTATGCGGCGGTGCCGTGCGATGGGCCAACCTTGTTCACTCCGGCTCGTCAACTAAGCGGTGCTCTCGCTGAGGCTGGTTTACCCTACGAGATATGTTCGAGGGGGGACTGGTGCATCCTCTCAGGTGCTGTCGCCCCCGCGAAAAGGTCATCGATGAGCGATGGGGGCACGCTGCTCGAGACTCACGTCTGGACATTTCCAACGGCACTCGCGGCCCGGGGTTCCCTGTTCGCAGCACGCCGATTTTTCAGTTCGATTGCCCTTTGCACAGCAGCGCTGCGTGCTACAGACAATCATGCTCAGTTGGAACAGCGGGGGAGCACGATGCTTTCTGGTCATCGTGGTACTGATGTTCGCTGGATGTAACGACGAACCGCGAGCGGCCAAGCAAGAGACGTATGGGGTACTGCAAGCTGCGCTCGTGCCGGATGTCTCCGCGATCTTCGATGTCGAGCGCCATCAGGGTTACACGCCTGTAATCTCGTCGGAGCCGGCCGTGGTGGCCTGCGGCTCGCTGCGCTGTGTTGGAGCGTACGCAGCCCACTCGTTTACCGTTGCGACGCGACTCGACCCAAGCACAGGCGAGATGGACGTTCCCAGACTGTTCATCGGTGACGACCAGCAGCCCGACGCGGTCGGGGCGCGGGGCGACGAATTTCTGATCGGTACGTCGCGGCGTGTCTCGACCGATGACTATGAGTTCTTCTACTATCGCTTGGATGGCGCCACTGGAGCCATCCTGCCGGACAATCCGACCTCGCGGCTTCCCGCCAGAAGGCTCGTGCGGGCTGCGGGGGCCGGGCAATCATGGCTGTTGGTCACGTCCGATCTCGACCGCAACCTGCAAGCTCAGGTTTACGATGAGAACTTTGAAGCACTCGGCCCTCTACTGGCCCTGCCGGGGTTCCGCTCCGCCTCCATCCGCGTCGCGCTGGGCGATGGCCAATTTCTCGTAGCAGATTCCGGGCAAGCTCTGCGCATCAACGCAGCGACCGGCGAACTCTTGGACGACCCCGCGATCGAATACGCACCCGACGCGTATGACGGATCGGTAACCTACCACGAGGGGGTGTACGTGTTCGCTTGGCGCGCCGCCAGCATGACGCTCTCACGCGTGGATGCTGCTACGGGTCAGCTGTTGGACGCGGCGCCGCTGGAGGTCGTGGCGGCACCCACCATTCGGGAGGGCATGGAGCCAGTCCCCGGCGTGGTTTCCGTGGGTGATGAGCTCTGGCTGCACTGGGATACGGGCTCGGGAATCGACGTAGTTGCGGTCGACGTCGAGACGGGCGCCGTCGGGGGAGACACGAGCGGTAGCCTGGGCAGCCTCATCACGACACTGGAGACGGTGCCCACTCCCCGGTACGACGTGATTGCGATGGGACAACACGTGGTAACCATCGTGAACTATCGGTATTGGCGCGTTGCGCCGCTGGATGAGGCAGTGGTGTCTAGTCTTGGCGCTGGAGGCGCTGATCAGGCCATCATCGCTTCCGGCGCTCCCGCGACGTATCCCGCTGTTGCATCGTCAGGCGACGATTTCCTAGTTGCCTGGACGAGGGGCTCCGAGATCTGGGCAACGCGCATCGATGCCCAAAGCGGACAGTACCTGGATGATCCCCCGCTAGTCCTGGGCGAGGGGAGCCGCCCCGTGGTTGCCTCCAACGGCTCGGATTACTTGGCGGTGTGGTACGCGGCTTCGGGAGCGGAGTGGCGCACTGTAGGCGCCGACGGAACACTGGGGGAGCCAGAGTCCACGTTACTTTTCGGTGGCATGGCTGGATTGAATCGTCTGCGCTTCGACGAAGGGAAGTATCTGCTGAGCAGCAACTTGCAGCTGATGCGCTTCGACGCCGACGGCAGTGCGTTGGGCGAACGACAGACGGTGGGTGAAGGGCCTTGTGATTTCTTCAATATGAACGCCGTCACCGCGGTCGGAGCCGGGATAGCCGCCAACCAACGAACCATCGCGCTGGTAGCGTACGACGAAGACAACGACGCCGTGCTGGGGTGTCGGATCGATTTCGAAAGCGAGGAAGTGTACGGACCAACTCCGACGCTTTTCTCAGACCACCATCAGCCCCTGGCAGTTTCCGACGGAACGCGAGTGCTCGTGCTGGCGCGTGACACGGCGAACGGTAACCTCGACGGAGTTTACCTCGACACCGCCACCGGCGAGATTCTCGAAGAGACACGTACGACCTTGTTGACGATGGCACCCGACGTCACGGTGACGCTCGCCGAACACACCAGTCGAGGTTACTGGTTGTTGCTGGAGCGGCAGACGGGAGACACATCAGAGCGCACGTTGCGTCTCTTCGACGATTCCCTGCAGCCTCTGGACGAAGAAACCGCAGGTGCCGGCATCGACCTCAGCCTATTCCGATTGCCCAACGCAAGAAGCTACGAGTCCATCCGCGTCTTGCCCGACGCTTGGGCGTTCAACGAGAGCGGGCGTGGTCTCTTGGCACTGGAGCCCGTCGACGTCGAGCGACTGGCTCCTGCGATCAAGTTACAGTTCGTCGACTACGCAGGGCTCGAAGAGGAGCTGCTGCCGACGGAGCCCTCAACGCCCGTCGCCGCGATGCCTGACGACGAACCACCAAACGGGGGGAGTGGAATGGACGCTGCCACAGCGGACGACGAGGCGGATGCTCGAGACTCCGACGACGCCACGGAGACCGGCGAAGCAGCCGCGGACGCAGCAACCCCAGGGGAGCGCGCTACTGATGACGCGCCTTCAGATGGGGACGCAACTGATGACGAGGATGGCAGCGAGTCTGGAGACGACGATTCGGCAAGCGCATCGACGAATGCCAACTCTGCCATGCCCGAAGATCTCGACGACTCGCAGGACCCTTCGACAGCAGCGGACGAAGGCGGCGCGGACTCGATGTCGGCAGACGGAGGTGTCGACAGTCAGTTGCGCTCGGCCGACGATGGGGGTTGCGGCTGTCGCATCGGCAAGACCCCCGGCGAAGCGCCGTGGGCCACGCTGCTTTTGGCACTTGCCGTGGCCGGCGTGCGGCGGCGCAGAAACGCCCTTGCGCGCGACTGAGCAGCCGCAATCGGGACTGCTCAATCCGTTGTTCAACAGCGGCGAGTGACCGCTCACCCAGGTGCGGCCGGCGCAAGCATTCGTGTGAAGTTGGACCTGGGGAAGCCGAGGCGCGGCCCCTGCGCGGCTCACTCTATGGAAAGCGCGTCGAGTGAACGCACGGCGGGATGACTCGAGGCCCAGCGCGCCAGCTGCACTGGGGGCGCATGAAACGCGTCTGGCTGAAACGCCTGTCGCATCGACGCCGTGGAACTCGGCGAGAACGAGCGAGCGGTTTGCGCCTCAGCCAACGTAGGGGAGCACGGTCACAGCGCTAGAATGCTGGCGGCTGCGATATGCTTGCCGTTCCTAGGTAGATTTGATCGTAGTGACCCACCGCAAGGACGGCTTCGCAAGAAACCCGGGCATGGGTTGTGTCGGAGCCCGAGCGTTCGTCGACGCCACCCAGCACCCAAACACCGCTCGGGGCCGACTCGCTGGCAGAAGCGCTGATGTCTGGACTCCCTTGACACGAACCTCCGGAGTAGAAGTTCAGCGTGCACCAGGAACTGCCTCCGTCAACGGATCTGAAGCGATGATAGAAGTAATAGCGCGTGCTGGCCGTGACGGGGACGCATCGGCTGAAGTTCCCGCCTGTCTGCTCAACGTTGATGGAGCCAGAGCCCGGACAACTCTCGACGTCGCTATCTGAATAAACCGCGCGATCCAGAGTCCAACTCGTCGAGTTCCCATCGAAGCCGGGGTTCGGGAGTAGGTTGGAGGACCTGGGCTGTCGGCACTGGCACGTCCCGGCACCGTCACAGTATAGATTGGTGCCACACGAAGTGTTCTGGGTTACCGGGGTTCCTCCGCCGCACGTACCATTTGCCTGACACGTCGTGTTGTTCAGGCAGGGGTTGCTCACGGCTGGCGTGCACATATCTCCCGTATCGACGGTCGGCGACGGGCAGCCAGTCGCCGGAACACACTGCCCGACGGAGTGGCACTGATCAGCGCCGGAACACATCACGGTGGACCCGCCGCCGCAGTTCCCGTTCGCCTGACAGGTCTCCCCCGTGGTGCACGCGTTGTTGTCATCGCATGCGCTCCCGGTATTGACCGAGCAGGTACCTGTTGCCATCGAGCAGGACGAACACCCGCCGCACACCGCGCCATCGTCCGCCCAAGCGCCGGAGGCGTTGCAGCGCTGAGGTTGCTGGCCGTCACAGCGTGTATCGTCCGGGGTGCACACGCCACCGCATGTCCCGGCGTCGGCGTTACATAGGAACTCGCAAGCATCGCCCGCATTCTCCCAGGCGCCGGCAGCGCTGCAGAGCTGAGGTTGGTCGTTGTTGCAGCGCCTTGCCCCGGGTGTACAGCTCCCTCCACAAGCCCCCATGGCGGCATTGCAGACGAACTCACAGGTCGTCGGCGATGACCAAGCGAGACAACCGTTTGAATCCGCTTCGCAGGTCTGCAGTTGGTTTCCCTGGCAGTTGCCCTCGCCCTCACTGGGGCACTCGTCGTCACAAATGAGGCACTCTGACGCCGAGCTGCACGCTCCAGAATCGCAGGCTGTGGGATCCGACCAATCCAAGCAGCCCTGGGAATCGGCGACACATTGACTCGTGTTACCGTTCTGACAGCTCTGGTCGCCGACCGCGCACTGGTCGTCACACTGGGCGCAGGCGCTATCAGTCGTGCATCCTTCCGATTCGCAGCTGGTGGGTGAACCCCAACCCGTACAGCCCATCTGATCTTCTTCGCAACGCGACAATTCCCCGTCGACACAGAGCGCTTCGCCAAGCTCGCACTGATCGTCGCACTCGGCGCAGATCTCCCCGTCGGCGCACTGCCCCGTCGCACAGGGAGCGGGTGCGAGCCATATGCTGCAACCCTCTGGCCCTGCATCGCAGGTTCTCAGCTGACCGTCTTCGCACGCCGTGGCGCCAATCGAGCAGACGTCCGTACAGGTGGAACACTGAATCGCGTCTGCACAGCTTCCGTCGGGACACGCCTGGGCTGTGCCCCAGATCCAGCAGCTAGCTTGTTGCTCACAGGTGGTGATGATGCCGTTGGCGCAGGTGGTTTCTCCTGGTGAGCACTCGTCGCAGTCCGTTTCGTCCAGCTCGGTCTCGTCGGTACAATCGACGTCGTCACACCCATCGCTGTCCGTCTCTGACGCGACGTCGGAGTCGGTTTCGGTGGAACTCGGACCCGATGTTTCGTCGGTCTCCTCGCCGTCCAACGAATCCGTATCCTCACTGGAATCCGTATCGTCACTGGAATCCGTATCGTCACTGGAACCAGTACCTTCACCATTCGATGAGGACGCATCCAGACTGGATGCCCCCCCGGTCTCGTCGCTTCCGTCGGTCATCGCCATCGGGTCGTCGAGATCGCTCGCGGAGTCGTCAAACTTCGGCGGGTCGTTACCGCATGCGTTTAACCCAGCGAAACTCCAAACGATTCCTATGTAGATCCCAATCCGCCCGCGCATAGTCGTTGTCTCCGTTCTCCGTCCGCAGTCGGCGCGGACTCTCGACGTGTTCAATACGTCTGAACCCATACCATTCATCCCGGATACGATGTCAGACCTTTCAGCACGTTTCGAATGAAGGCGACGTCAGTACTCGTAGACTCGCTCGCACTGCCTCAGCCAAGCCCGGACGAAGCCCAAAGTCGTAGACGAACCCGAACGGCGTGCCTTGGGTTGGCGCCTCCATGCTGCATCGCTCTGGTCCGCCTCTGGCAACGGAAGGCGACTCGCGTTCAGCCGTTAGCTCTCGAGGGCTAGTTGATTCTCCCATGTTTCAACTCTCTACAATGGATCGTTCAAAGCAGCGACGAGCCATGTCCCTGCGATTCGCCCTTTCGCGCCGCGCGTCCCCGGGGCTGCTACCGAACCCCGAGGACGCTGGTCATGGCTTTCGTTATGGCTCGCAGTCGACGACCACGTCGTCGACCAAGAGGTTGCGGTCTTGTGGGGGCGAGTAGTGGTCGTTGTCGAAAATGACCCGAATCTCCTGGGAGCCGCCACCCGTCGTGAACTGGAAGTCGTAGGGTTGCCAACTTGAGCTACTCACGTAGACGTCACCCACCGCAACGCCTCCAACCGTGACCACCATGTGAGGCCACACGCCTTGCGCCACTTCACCGCGAGCGGTCACCGTGATCTGTGAACTGCCAGACGAAAAGTCGTGCCAGCTCGAGATGTAGCCGTTCGACCAGATGTTCCAACCATCTTGAACGCTGCCTCCTGTGGAGTGGTACATGGTTTCCGCCTCGAAACTGGCTTCGTTGCACGTCGGAGCGCTCGCTTGATTTTCGCAGTGTAAGAACACGCTCGTTGCCGGGTCGTCGAAACACTGATCGTGCAGCAATCCGCCGTCGAGGAAGTCGTTGCCGTCGCCGCCGACCAACGTGTCCACGCCGTCATTGCCGTAGAGCGCGTCATCACCCGAGTTGCCGTCCAGGTAGTCCTGGCCCTGTCCTCCAACGAGCACATCGGCCCCAACGCCGGCGTAGAGTTCGTCGTCGCCTCCGCCGCCGAACAGTGCGTCTTCGCCAGACTCACCTTCGAGAACGTCCTGACCGTTGTTACCCTCCAGCACATCGTTGCCGCTGCCGCCGATGAGCATGTCTTCGCCCTCGCCGCCGCTGATGACGTCATTGCCGCCCATGCCGTCAATCACGTCAGAGGCGCCAAAGCCCAAGATGCAGTCCGCGCCTGCCGTGCCTGAGAGCACGTCGTTGCCCCAGGTTCCCAAGATCACGTTCGAGTCGGCTGGGCAGCATGCAACGGATTCGCCAAGACCGACGACGACCTTTTGAGTCGCTTGAGTCTGATTGCCAGCCGCGTCGGTCGCCGTCCAGGTTATGGACCACGTGCCCGCCGTGAAGTTCGTTGGTGCGTCGTTGTCTATCGTAACTTCATCGTCGCATGCGTCCGTTGCGGTGGCTTGACCGATCTGTACGTTGAAGCAGTTGCCTACCACCACGTCTGCTGGCACGGTCAACGTCGGTGGTGTCGTGTCCACGACCTCAATCGAGACTTCGTCGACGGCGTATTCGTTGCCATTCGTCACTGAGAGCAATGCCGGCGTGGTACCGATGGGAAAGGTTCCGATGGTGCTGGGTAGAGTCTCGTCGTCCAATACGACACCCGGGACAGACCACTCGAAGCTCGGCTCCACGCCAGAAAGCGTCGTTCCCGTTCCAGAGAGGGTTATGTCTGCACCGTCCTGATCTTCGCACTCCACGGTCTGATCGGGGCCTGCATCGGCTGTAACGCAAGTGAAGGTTTCGGTTTCGCCCGCCGCGAGCGTGACCGTCACACCGTCCTCACAAAGCGAAAGCACGACAGGCTCAGCTCCGCCGATGGCCGCGGTACTCACGGTTATGCCCTCACTGGGATCCGCAGCGTCCTCGATTGAGACCAACTGTTCACCCAGGCTGACAATCTGCCCACTCGAGTTTCCTGAGGCGGCTTCATCGGAGAAGTCGAACGAGTACTGGAACGGCTCGGCGTCGATCGAGTTGTCGATACCGTCAGCATCGTTGTCGAGAGCTGTGGCTTCGCGCACCTCGACGGCTCCCACGTCGCAGCGGGCGCTGCCACTTCCGTCACCGTCGAGCGGACGGGGCTGCAAACGTTGGTCGTTGTACTTGCAGTTGTACAGCGTCAAACCGTGGTCGGTGAGATCACCATCGATGAGCGGGCTGCCGGGCAACGGCAAATGCGTCCAAGAGGGGCCACCGTTGTCGGCGAGAACATCCAGCATGGGATCGAAGGGATTGGTATCGTCCCCGAACAGCAGGTCGCTGGGGAACAGGCCACCTTCGTCCACCACGCCGCAGCGCCCGTTGACGACGCCAATGACGTTGTCCGTCAGCGACACGACGTTGCCAGGCACGGTGCTGCCGTCGGAACTGACCGAGAAGCAGTCCGGGGCCTTGTTGGGTTCGGTCGAGGGTGCGCGACTGATATTACCAGCGACGACGCTGTTGGCGATGTACATCGTCGCCCCTTGCTCGATGAAGACGCCCGCAGCGTAGGCTTCGGCGATATTCGCACCGTCGTTCGGCGGATACTTGGGTGTCTCGTTGTTGGTTACAGTGGAGTGCACTAGGCTCAGTGTTCCCGATATGACGCGAACCGCGCCGTTTGCGCCTGAATAGTTGCCACTGATGGTCGTGTTCACCACGTCTGTGCGGGTCGCGCCATTGTAGGCTGTAATCGCCCCACCTCGAGTCGCGAAGTTGTCGCTAATCAAGCTATTGGAGATGAAGAGTTGTCCGAGGTTGCAAATGCCACCACCGTTCGACGTCTGGCCTCCAGCCGCGCCCACGGGCAAACGGTTGTTCGAGATCTCGACCCGGTCCAGCGACAGATACCCGCGGTTCTGAACGCCGCCACCGAACTGCGACGAGTAGCAGTCACGAACCGTGACGTCCGAGACGATGGCGGCGGTTGACGTTCCGACCGTAAAGCAGCTGTCCGCTCCCGAGATCCTTCCGCCGTCGGCTATCGTCAGCCCGAACATGGTAACGCTCGGTCCAGGGCCCGCGTCGACACGAAAGGCGAAAGACGCCACGTCGTCCATCGTCGGGTCACTGCCCGAGGCGAATACGCCGTTGAACGTGCCTGTCCTGCCGTCGTAACGGAGTAGTTCGTCCGTACCATGGCTGTTCACCAGCAGCTCACCTGAAGGTGAAAAGCCGATATCCTGGGGTTCGTCCAGCCCGCCTTCCCCTGGAGGGATGAACAACTCGAGGAAACGGGACGCGCGCTCGACTCGCCAAACCGCGTCGCTGTCTTCGCCGGCAACGTACAGGTAGTCGTCCGTCAGCAGTAGGTCACGAGGTGTCATTGGTGACGCTGCGTAGTTGCTCAGTCTGTTGCCGAACTGATCAAACGAAGCCAAGACATCTGCCCCGGGGAACGCGACTACGAGCTCAGGGGAAGCGCCATCGATCCATTGCATGGCGCCGGCTTGACTGCCGCCAGTGTCCCACACGTCGATGAAGGTACCGCTTTCATCGAAGTGGTAGACACCTCCGCCGGGCAGCAGGTTCGACACGAAGATGTGGTTGTGCACGCCCGTGCCACTGGGGCCGAACACCATGTCGTCCGCGGCGATCGTGGTTCCGCCGACGTTGGCAGGAATGATTGTGCCGACGAACGCACCCGTTTCAGCGTCGAAACGCAACACTCCGTCGTTCAGAGTCGTGACGAAGACGTCCCGACCAAACGAGTTTGGTGCGACCGTGATCAATCGCAGCGGATTCGGCGCTGGGATCGTAGCCCAAATTCCAGGAGGTGCTCCCCCACCTCCATTCCACCCCACCGAACGAATGCGGGACGTAACGGTGTCGAGCACGAGCGTCTCGATTCCGTGAATGCCGAGCACCGGGGTTTCACCTTTGCCGCTGATCACGGAGAGCTCCTGGCCATCGCCTTGAATCGTTACGTAGTCGTAGACCGTCAGCTGCTGCGGTTCCAGGCGGTCGTTCACGATCGTTAACTCATACGGCGCAGCGTCTTGCGGGATGTAGATTCCGTCCACGCCTGGCGTAGCGTTCGCTTGCTCGACAGCTGCGCGCAGGGTGCAAAACCCTGCGGCGTCCTCACACACCCCGTCACCGACGTCCGCGTCGTGACCGTCGTGAGTAGTGTTTACATCATGCTGCGCTGCGGCGGCGAAGCCTCCACTACCCAGCACTGAGCCGACACAAAACAATGCCAGCGCCCATCGTTGGTACGTCATTCCATTCTCCCTTTTCCGCCGCCAATCCGGCGACAGCAGCGGTGGATAGTGGCTGAGGTATGACTCATCAAGTATGGCAGGCGGTGGCACGCAATTCGGCTGGCCCTTCCTTCGTGTGGTTCTTTTTTCGAAGGATCGAAACGTCCGTTGCATTAAAGCCCCTTCGGGGCCAACCC
>CBFGUG010000098.1:0-29004 GCA_965651905.1 uncultured bacterium
TTGGGGCCCCTCGCACGAAACGCGTCAGATGGAAAAGTTTCTGGCAGTAGTGCTACTCCGCGTTCATGAAGGTCGAGAAGCGGCAGGGGCTCAACGAGATTACGCGATATAACTTGTACCCTTCGGCTGCAATCCAGGCCGTTCCAGCGCCGGGTTATTCCAGCGGTCAAGCCATCGATGCGATTCGCGAGGTGGCGGCGGCGACGTTACCGAAAGGTTACGGGCTCGGCTGGGAAGGCCTCGCGTGGGACGAAGCAAAGAAGGGCAATGAGGCGATCTTGATTTTCTTGGTCGTCGTTGCATTCGTTTATCTGGTGTTGGTCGGACAATACGAAAGTTTCCTGATCCCGTTGGCCGTCATCTTGTCGCTACCGGTAGGGCTGCTAGGCTCTTTCCTTTTCTTGCAAGTAGCGGGTCTCGCTAACGATGTGTGGGCTCAGCTCGGGCTCATCATGTTGGTGGGGCTCTTGGGCAAGAACGCGATCCTTGTCGTCGAGTTCGCTGTGCAGCGCAGGCGCGACGGATTGACACTCGAGAAGGCTGCCATCGAGGGCGGTAGACTCCGCTTCAGACCCATTCAAATGACGTCGTTCGCTTTCATTGCCGGCCTCATTCCGCTCGTCATAGCCACTGGAGCCGGCGCGATCGGAAACCGGACGATCGGGGCTACGGGAGTCGGCGGCATGCTCGTGGGCACCGTGCTCGGCGTCCTAATCATCCCAGGGCTCTATTACCTTTTCGCGCGGCTCTCGGATGGGCGCAAGCTTCTGCGCGACGAGACGGATATTCCATACACCGAGCATTGGGAGCAGGGCCCGCTGCCCGCGGATGACGAATCAGTCCGCAACTCCGCGACGTCTCACGCACCCGACGACGGCACCCAGAGCTGAGGCACTGCACCAAGACACACTGACTAGCGTGCTCGTGTCGAAAGTGTTCCAGGTCACCGTGTGGCGGCCGCGGACGCGACGTGCCGCTGGCGAGGAGCCGAAACTTGCAGCCGCGGAACCCGTCGCCGCGCGCGCCAGAGTGTGCCAGCGCGCTGTCCGTCTTCTACACTCTCGCCTTGGCGTCGGTGATGTGACGGCAGTCGTCCGTGAACCCCTCGCCACGCGATCGGGCGCGCGATGGCTTGATTCGAATAGCGTGCCGGCTCCCCGCGAATTGGCACGTCCGGTGCAGATACCGTGAAACATGAACAAGACCTCGACCCGACGAACCATCGCTTGGGCAATGACTTCCCTCGTAGCAATAAGCCTAGCGCTGGGCTGCTCCGCCTCGACAGACGACCCTAACGCCGCGGACACAGCGTCACTCGCTCCAGCCGACGAGGATGCTGACGGCATGGCGACTGACGGCGACAGCACGGCGCCCGATGGCACGGAGCCCAGCTCGGAAGCCTCACCTATTTGTGATGAGTTGGAAGCGGATGCCACCAACATGCTCGCTCAGGCTAGCGTGTGCAACGAGGATGCCGACTGCACGCCAGCCCTCACCCTCGGGTCCTGCATGCACCCGTTCTTGTGCGGAAATACGGTGCGCACCGACGTCGACCTAGACGCGCTACGCAGCCAAGCGGACGATCTCAGTGAACAATGGCTGGAGGCTGGCTGCACTTGCTACGAGGCTGCGTGCGCGGAGCTCTCCGAGCTCGCCGTCAAGTGCGAGAACAGCCGTTGCATCGTGGAGTGAACTCCGCGCCAACCCCGATTCCGAGTCGGGCTCTTGCCTCACGCGAGAGCCCGACTCGCTTACTCCAAGTATTGCTGCGGGGTGAGGGCGAGTGCGTATTGCGTTCACCAGGAGTGGTCCGAGTGGTTACTGGCAGCGCAGCGCGATGTATTCGCCGTTGGGGTTGCCACCCCAAGCGAGTGGTTCGAGTTGCACGCGGAACCGCACCTGCTCGTCGTCGATTGCCAGCACCTCGATGGTACCCGGACCGATGCTGCCGTCACCCCAGGCGCAGTCGTCGGGATCGTCCGATTGCAGCTCGGAGGTTTCCGATTTGCCGCTGTATCGCGAAATGCCAGCGTCTTCGAGATCGTACACGCCGACCGCTTGGGCCTGCGGAGGCAGCGCGATCGAGAGGGCCCAATGACCGCCGCACTCGAGAGCGGCGAAAGACTCATCACACGAGCTGCCGAGGCTAGCGACGCGAAGAAAAAGGTCATTTGGATCCAGGCCGTTGTCCCCATCAAAGCCATCGTCGCTCGATCCATCGTCGCCGTTATCCCGCAGCAGGTCTAACTGCGCGCGTGTGATGGCGGTAGCCATGCCTGACGTCCCGCCGTCCGCGCGAGCACCTCCCGAGTCCTGTCCGCCAGTCGTGGTTCCTGCGTCGAGTACGCCTCGCCCGCCGTCCGTCTGGTTCGAGTCATCGAGGGCGATATCGTCCCCACTTTGGATGTCGTCTAGATCCGTGGGGCCGCTCGCATCGTCACCGTCGCCCATGTCGTCATCTTCGGAACTGCCGTCGTCGCTCACGTCGTCGCTCACGTCGGTGTCATCTTCGGAACTGCTGTCGTCGCTCACATCGCCATCATCCGTGTCATGTCCGGAACTGCCGTCGGCGTGATCCGCAGCGCCGCTGTCCTCAGCGTCGTCGCTCTCGCCAGCGTCCTTGCCCAAAGAATCATCGCTTCCGATTACCCCCAGGTCGTTAGATGACGTTTCGTCGTCGGAATCCGCGCACGCAACGGGGAAGGTCGCCAGGGCGGTGGCCAGAACCAAAAGCTGTTTCATGATCGATAGTGAAGCACAAGTCGGGCCACTCCGGGTCCGAAGTCAGACCCGCGATCGAGGTCTCGCCTGCGACTCAATGCCTGCGACTCAATGCCTGCGACTCAATGACGGTCACTCAATGACTGCGACTCAATGACTGTGAGTCAGTGACACAAGACTCGACGCGGGGATTGGAGAGAGGATCTCCTTGAACATCGTGTCGGTCCATGAAGTGACGTCGGCCACCACGCAGGCACTTTCGGGATCTCCGCTGACCGCGAGCTCGTACACGTCGCTGAGCTCTGGGCCTAGCTCGTAGATCTCGAACATTGGCTGGCATTGGGCCAGCCCCACGGATTGCTGGACGTAGTGGGGGGCGACTCGTTGGCTTTCGTCGAGGCCGATGGGGCAGGGTCGGGCTACCGCCGCGGCGGCGCGGGTGCAGGCCGCATCGGCGAAGTAGCCTTGCGCCCGCGAGGTTTCGCCGGGGAGACAGCGCAGTACGCCGTCGGCGGCCAATGCTGCGTGGCAGGTATCCCCCAGCTCCGAGTCGAAGAACGAACCGCTCACGCGGTAGCCGTCTTCGAGCACCATGTTCTGGCGCTTCAAGCGGGTACCGCTGCTCGCAGTAGCGTCACACTCACCATGCTCCAGGCTGGCGCGGGAGAACGAATCAGGGGGTGACGCGGTGGCGCTGACAACCTCAATGGGAGTCACCAGCGTGGAGCCGACGCACATGTCCGCATCCAGCGAGTCCACCGAATACAGTGCCGTCGCTTCGCTAGTCTGCGCCAGGTCCCCGAGCTGGAATATGCTGGTGCGGTTTGGACAACCCGCCGGATCGCCGCTGAGTAGGTCTCGCTGGAGGGCGAAGTGATTGGACTCTTCGAACACGTCCTGGGACTGTGCACAGCCGACGATCATCGGCGCTCGCACCGCAGGCTGGGCGCACTCCGCGTCAGTGTAACTCACGGCGGAAATGGCGGCGGGCAGGCAGCGCCAGGTCCCATCGCCGGCGAGGTCGACACCGCAGTCGCTGTTGTTCGCAGTGTCGTACGGACCTCTGATTCTCGCGGAGGCACCGTCGCTCGCGACCAGATAGGAATCTTGCATGCGTTCACCCCGCGCCTCGTAGCGGGCCGATACCATGTCCTCGGGGCGCACCTCTTCCAATACTTCGTAGACGTCTGGCGCCGTGCCATCGAGGCTCACCGATTGTTGAGGCAGGCAGGTGCCGTCTTCCAGCAGCGCGTAGACGGTGTCGGGCGCCCCTAAGTCGTCGCCGAGTTCGAACGGTCGCTGAGCAGCCGCTGGGCATGCGTCAATCGTTTCGGTCACGAACAGAAAGCGCGGCCGTCCCGCTGGGTCACACTCGCCCCCCGGATCCACAGCGATCGGCTGGGTGCATTCGGCGTCGAGGTAACGCAGCGGGGTGGCCAGAGCCACGGTTTGGTCGAACGGCATGCAGCGGTCGACGCCGTCCGTTGCCTGGAAGAACACGCAGCGCTGTTCGAACAGGGTGTCGTACCAGCCGGTGGCTTCCCAAGACCCATCGTCGCCGACGAGTCTAGTCACCTCCAAACGCTCACCGTCGATGGCGTGCCCGCAGTCGGCGTTACTCGGCGTTGGCGCGGCGCTGTCGCCAGCGTCGTTCGTTGCGTCGACGTTGGGAGCGTCGACGTTGGGGTTGCCGGCGTCCGCATCGTCGCTAGTGTCGTCGTTGGGGGTGGCGTCGTTCGCTACGTCGTCGTTGGTGTCGTCTGCAGTGCTGCTGCCAGCGGCGTCGGTTATCGCCCCGTCGCTGCGGTTGTGGTCGCGGTCGCTGTCGCCAGCGTCCTGCTCAGCGCTCGTGCTGAGATCCGTCGGTTGCTCGTCGTCATCGGCGGACTCTGAAGCTGCGGAGCCAGAGGTGCAGCCAACGGCACAGGCGAACAACAGCGTCGCAGCGGCGTACAGGCCCCCGTGCCCCGACGTTGGCTTGCAGGTTATCGACACAGACATGCTGCGGCCAGCCTACCACGGACGCGCAAGGCCGCACGCCCTGCGCAACTCCGCGCTTGCACGACCGCGGGACAACTCGAGTGACGACTCGAACTTCTCGGTTCGCTCACGGGACGCACTCCTCACGGAAGCGTCATTACCGACGCGGAACATCCGTGGAGGGCCGGGACTTTCTTGTCCCTCGTTGGTTGCACAGCCGCAGTAAACCATGTTGGATGGGGCCGCCGTCCTGGTTCGCAGATCGGCGGTGGCTCGAATCAGACTGATCGGCTTGGGTCTTGACGGGAATTCAGTCTGGCGTAGGAGGATGCCGAACATGAAATCGCTCACCCGCGCAGCTCAGTGCTGCGTGCTCATCCCTGGACTGGCCGTTGTCGCAGCAACGGGCTGCACCAGTTCCGACAATGATTCCAACGCCTCGGCGGCGGCCACGGAGCCCACGGTCAGCGGCTCGACGGCAGCTCCCGGCGTTCCGAGCAACTCCGGCAGCGGAACAGGAAACCCGCCGGCGACGCCAAGCCCCGGTGCGACGGCCGATTCCGACGTGACGCCAAGCACGACGACAGGACCGACCTCCGTGTCGACACCCACGATGACGGCCATGCCAACCAGCACGGGTACGACGGGACCCACCACCATGCCGACATCCACCATGACGGCCGTGCCAACCAGCACGGGTCCCATGGGCTCAGCGACAGAGGATGATCCCCCGCCAGACGCGTCCAGCGTCCTGGGCGACGCTGGCGCCGATGCTCCAACACCAGAAGCAGGACCCTCGGAGCCCACCGAGTTCGGGCCCGAGGTGACGATTCAGCTCGGGCTGCTGCGCCAGGAAATGGCCGGCTTTGGTATCAACAACAACTGGCAACCCGCATGGACGGATGAACAGGCTGACTTGCTGTTCGGCACGGGGCCAGGTCAGCTCGGCATGACCATCCTGCGCATCGGCATGAACCCCAACGGTGCGCCGTACAACGGCGCCGACTGCTGGAGCGACATCGAGAAAGCGACCGAGCGCGGCGCTCAGTACATCATCGGTACGTTGTGGAGTCCGCCTGCGCGCATGAAGAGCAACAACAGCATCACGGGCGGCGGCAGGCTGCTGCCAGAGTACTACGAAGAGTGGTCGGATACGATCGCCGCCTTCCCCGCACAGGTGAAGGAAAACACTGGTGTCGACCTTTACGGTATGTCCCCGCAAAACGAGACGGACTTCGCCTCGTGTGGCTTCGATGAGCCCTGCAACGGCAACTACGACACGACGGTTTTCACGGGTGCCGAGTACGCCGAGCTGGCGGCGATCGTCGGCCCGAAACTTCACGCACTCGACCCCCCGGTGAAGTTGATCGCCCCCGAGGCATCGGAGTGGATCCACGTGTGGAGCAACGAGTCCGGCTGCTGTTCAATCCCCGGTAACCTGGGTAGTTCGGATCCGCTCGAGTGCGGCTTTCCCCCCGACAACTGCACCGACTGGAACGACGGCTACATGTACGGCTACGCGCTGTACAACCACCCCACCGCTTGGCAGTACGTCGACATCCTCGGCACCCACCAGTACGACACCCAAGTGGCCGAGCCTTGGCCCGATGACGTGCCCGACAAGAAGCCGGTTTGGCAGACGGAAATGTCCGGCGTGAAGTGGTGGCCCGAGCAGGGACCGAGCACTCACATCGAAAACGGCGTCGCCGTGGCAGGTTGGATCCACAACGCACTCACCGTCGGTGAGGTCAGCGCCTGGTTGTGGTGGTGGTACCGAGCGCTCGGCGACACCAACGAGGGTTTCCAGTTGGCTGATGGAACGGTCGCCAAACGTCAGTGGACGTTCGGTAACTACAGCCGCTGGATCCGTCCGGGTTACCACCGCGTGGAGATCACGGGAGACGTGCCCGAAGGCATCGAGGCAACGGGCTTCTTGGGCCCCGATGGCACCGTGGTGGTCGTCGCGATCAACCACAACAGCGACGCTGCGGAGCTGCCAATCAGCATCGCTGGGGGAACCGCTCCCGCAGCGATGACTCCGCACGTGACGTCTGCCAGCGATGATCTTGCCGAAAAGGCAGAGGTCGCGGTGAGCGGTGGCACCTTCATGGCGTCACTGCCCGGTACCAGCGTCACCACGTTCGTCGGCCAGTGAGAGTTTGCAGTCGGCTCGGTTCGAGCCCGTGTCTATGGCCGCTTCACCCAGCTCGCCTCGCCGTCCATCGCGCTTGCCGTTCACTTCCAGCGCCTGGAGATGAACGGCGGGAGCTTGCCGCGGCGCTCCCGTGCCTCGACCTAGCACGTCCCGAGAGCGCGACAACGCGGTCTCCACATTCACGGCGATCACGGTAGCTAGCGAACTTCGGCGGCGAAGTCTGACCGGGCGAGGCGCGATCGACCGGCGCGCTGGTCGCATTGCTCTGAGATCACGACGAATTCGTGAGGCCAAGACGTCGGGTGCAGAGCGGTATGTCGATATGTGATACGCTCTGACGCGGTCGCGCGGGGCGGCCAGCAAGAGCAGGGTGGGTCGTTGAGTGTTGGCAACCGAAGCATCGCGTGAGCTCGACGAGTCGCTCTTTCGAGGTCTGCTCGAGGCCGCTCCAGACGCGATGGTCGTCGTGGGGTCGAGCGGGCTGATCGTGCTGGTGAACGGACAGACGGAGCGCCTGTTCGGATACTCCAGGGACGAGCTCACCGGTCAGCACGTCGAGATGCTGGTCCCAGAGCGCTTTCGCGGTACGCATCCACAGCACCGAGCCGGATACATGCAGGACCCGCGCGCCCGGCCTATGGGAGCCGACTTCGAGCTGTGGGCGCTGCGCAAGGACGGCAGCGAGTTCCCGGCCGAGATCAGCCTTTCGCCGCTGACGTCAGAGTCAGGCGTGCTCGTTACTGCCGCGATCCGCGACATCACCCAGCGCCGCCGCGCCGAGGATCAGTTTCGTGCGTTGCTCGAGGCCGCGCCCGACGCCATGGTGATCGTCGATGTCGAAGGACTGATTGTGCTCGTGAACGGACAGGCCGAAAAGCTGTTCGGCTACTCACGCTCCGAGCTACTCGGTAAGCCGGTGGAGGTGTTGATCCCAGCACGCTTTCGCGAACATCACGTCGTACACCGCGGGCGCTACGCCCTCGACCCGAAAATGCGCGGAATGGGGACCGGGCTCGAGCTCTACGGCAGGCGATGTGACGGCAGCGAGTTTCCAATCGAGATCAGCCTGAGCCCTCTCGAGACGGCACAAGGGCGTCTCGTGTCGAGCGCGATCCGTGACATCAGTGAGCGCAACCGCACGCAGGTCGCGCTAGCGCTCGCAAACCGCGAACTCGAGGCGTTCAGCTATTCGGTGGCCCACGACCTGCGGGCGCCGCTGCGCGCGATGAACGGCTTCGCTCAGATCCTGCTGGAAGAGTATCAGACGAAACTCGGCCCGGACGGTCTCGAGTGTCTGGACGAGATTCAGAGCAACGCACTCAGGATGGGAGCCCTGATCGACGCGCTACTGTCCCTCTCGCGAGTCACGCGCAGCGAGATCACTCCCCAACTGGTGGACTTGACGCAGCTCGGGCGATCGATCGCCGAACACCTCGCGCGGGCCGATCCCGATCGCGAGGTCACGCTCACCGTAGCCGACGACCTGCGGGCGGTCGCCGATCCCTCGCTCGCTCGCACGTTGATCCAAAACCTGCTCGGCAACGCCTGGAAGTTCACGGCACGCACAGAGCGCGCGCAGATCGAGCTCGGAGCCACGAAGGCCGGGGAGGAGCCGGTGTTCTTCGTGCGTGACAACGGCGCCGGGTTCGACATGGAGTTTGCCGGTCGGCTCTTCGTGGCGTTCCAGCGCCTGCACACCGTCGGAGAATTCCCGGGTACTGGCATAGGCCTCGCCACCGCACAACGCATCGTGCACCGCCATGGCGGGAGGATCTGGGCAGAAGGTGCCGTCGACCGCGGGGCGACGTTCTACTTCACGTTGCCCGTCCAGCTGAGTGAGGAGGAGACGTGAGCGCTAGGTCGCTGCTCTTGGTCGAGGACAACCCGAGCGACGAGAAACTCACGCGGCGTGCGTTCGGTAAGTCGGGAGTCGCCTTCGAGCTCTTCGTCGTACGCGACGGAGCCGAAGCACTCGAGTACTTGTTCGGGATGGGTCGTTACGCGGGGAACGCGTCCGACAGACCTCCGGACGCCGTGTTGTTGGACCTCAGGCTGCCGCGGGTCGACGGCTTCGAGGTTCTGAAGCGCATGCGCGCGGATGAACGCACGCGGCTGACACCAGTCGTAGTGCTGACCGCTTCGGGCGAAGAGCAAGACGTGCGGCGGAGCTACGAGTTCGGTGCCAACGCGTACATCAGAAAGCCCGTAGACTTCTCCGAGTTCGCCGAGACCGCGCGCGTGATTGGTTCGTTCTGGCTCGGTCTGAACGAGTCTGTTGCTGCCTTGAGATGAACGTGAGCGATCCACTTCTGATTTTGATCGTCGATGATTCGCCGTCCGATGCGAAGCTAATCACGCGCGCGCTCCAGCGCGGTGGGCTGGCGGTCGAGACCGAGCGCGTGGATACCGCGCAAGCCATGCGCGCAGCGTTCGAGCGTCGCGCGTTCGATGCAGTGATCAGTGATTGGTCCATGCCGACGTTCAGCGCGCCGGGAGCGCTGGGGGTGCTTAGAGAGTTCGAGCTCGATCTACCGTTCATCATCGTTTCCGGCACGGTAGGAGAGGAAGCCGCCGTCGAGGCCATGCGCTTCGGTGCCCACGACTATGTGCTCAAGGATCGGCTGACTCGGCTCCCGCCAGCGCTCGAACGAGAGCTGCGCGAGGCCGAAAGGAGACGGCAGAAGCGTGCAGCGGAGCGAGCGCTTGTCGCGAGCGAAGCTCGCCTTCAGCGGCTCGCGCAGTCCGGCATCGTGGGGATGGCCGTGTGGGACGGCCAGGGCGTACTGCTAGAGGCGAACGCGACGCTGCTCGGCATGATTGGTTACGCGGAAAAGGAGTTCCGCGCCGGGGCGATTCGGTGGCAGGAGCTCACGCCTCCCGAGTGGCAGGCAGCCGACGCGCGGGCTTTCGAGCAACTGGCGCGGGAAGGGATCGCTCACGCTTGGGAAAAGGAGCTACTGCGCCGGGACGGCAGCCGCGTGCCCGTGCTGGTTGCGCTGGCGATGCTCGAACCGCCGACGGTCCTCGTCCTGGTTTCCGACATCAGTCCACAGAAGCGCGCGGAGGCGGCCCTTCGCAGCAGCCAAGAGCAGCTCCGGCAGTCGCAGAAGATGGAGGCAGTGGGGCGCTTGGCGGGTGGCATTGCGCACGACTTCAACAACCTATTGTCCGTGATCGTCGGGCAGGCTCACCTGATGCTCGAAGATCTGTCAACTGCCGAGCCCATGCGCGCAGACATCGAAGAAATCGCGAATGCCGGTCAGCGTGCAGCGCAACTGACGAAGCAGCTCTTGCTGTTCAGTCGTCAACAGGTCAGCGAGCCGCGCGTGCTCGACTTGAACGACCTACTCGAAGGCATGGAGCGCATGCTCGCGCGGATTCTCGGTGAAGACGTCGACATAGCGTGGCGCCGAGCCGAACACTTGGCGCCTATTTGCGTCGACCCCAGCCACATCGATCAGGTTGTGATGAACTTGGTCGTCAACTCCCGAGACGCGATGCCGACGGGCGGCAAGATCACGATCGAGACGCGGAACGTCGAACTCGACCAGGAGTTCGTGCGAACGCACCTGGGTGTGCAAGCGGGTAGGTATGTAATGCTGGCGGTCACGGATACCGGCGCGGGCATGGATCGGGAGACGCAGTCTCGCGTTTTCGAGCCGTTCTTCACTACCAAGGATCGAGCCAAAGGTACCGGTCTCGGACTGTCGACGGTCTTCGGGATTGTGCAACAGAGCGGAGGAACCGTCTGGGTGTACAGTGAGCCGGGCATAGGCACGACCTTCAAGGTTTACCTACCGCACGCCAGGTCGGAGTCCCAGCGCCCTCACCAGGCACCCCGCGATTCGTCGCAGCGAGGAAATGAAACGGTTCTGTTGGTGGAAGACGACGATCAGGTTCGCAACGTTGCCAGGGAGATACTCACCCGCCGTGGCTACACCGTCCTCGAGGCGCGTGGCGGTGCCGAAGCCATCGCGATCTCCCGAAGCGAGCCGGCGGTGATTCATCTCCTGCTCACCGACGTCGTCATGCCGGGGATGCACGGTCCGGAGGTCGCGCAGGAGTTGAAAGTCAGCCGCCCTAATATGAAGATATTGTTCATGTCTGGCTACACCGACGACAGCGTCGTACGCCATGGAGTGGTGCAGGGTGACATGGCGTTCGTCCAGAAACCGCTCACGCCGTCCACGCTGACTCAAAAGGTGCGCGAGGTGCTGGACGGCAACCAGCCGCTCGTGATCGAGGCCCATCGGGTATGAGCCCGATAATGTCCGGCGTGAAGTCGTGACCCGAGCAGGGACCCAGCACTCCATCGAAAACGGCGTCGGCGTAGCACGTTGGATCCACAACGCGCTCACCGTCGGTGAGGTCAGCGCACGGTTGTGCTTTCGATCGATGCCATCGAGCCGCCTGCCTTCGCCGACTCGGCGGGCATGGGGTCATTCGTTCCAGTTCTTCCACCCATCCCAGTTCTTGAACTGGGTCCTCCAGATGCCGTTGTTGTTGTAGTCCCCACCCTCGCCGATGAAGTCATCCTTGCGGAAGTTCTCGCCTCCGAGATGCCATCGCATCCAAGCCACGTTGGCGCTGGCGCCGTCCCAGGGACCCGAACCGTGACCGCCTCCGGCCATCATGCTCAGCCAGCACGGCCCCTGGTTGCCCGGGTTGGCGAAATCCCCCTCGGCGTTGGGGGCTTCCTGCCCCGTCTCCCCATAGATGATGCCCACGGGGATCGTCACATTGACCAGTGCGTCGTGTGAGAAGGAGCCGCTGTTGTCGAGCAAGGCTGTAGACACTCGACTATCAGCCAGCGCTGCGGCTTCCGAGGAAAGCCCACCCATGGAGTGACCGAATACTCCGACCCGGTCGAGGATCAGTCGCTCGTGCATTGGGCTGTTGGGATCAGCATCTTGCTCTTCCAGCCAATCGATCGCCGCTGACATCAGAACGGCGTCCCCCGTCGACTCGCGAATGCCGACGATGACGAAGCCCTGGGACGCCATGCGGGTTAACAATTGCAGGTAGTCTCGAGGTGGGGTGCCCCCTCCCGGACCCCAGATGGCAACGGGATGCTTCGTGTCCGGTTCGGAGGTGATGTCCGTCGGCCGAACGAGAATGTGCCCCCCGCCGCTGAAGTTGAGGTCTTCCACGACGGTCTGCAATGGACCGTTGGTATCGACGTTGTCGCCAGCAAGAAACACCGACACCTCTGGCGTCGTCGGGGCCATCTCGTTGCCCTCCGCGCCAGCGTCCATTCCTTCATCGCCGTCGGGGGCCATGTCCGATTCACTGCCGCCCGAGCCGAGGTCCGTGCCGCTGCCGCCACTGCCGCCCGAGCCGAGGTCCGTGCCGCTGCCGCCACTGCCGACGTCCGTGCTGCTGCCGCCAGCGCCGAGGTCCGAGCTGCCGCCGCCAGCGCCGAGGTCCGAGCCGCTGCCGCCACTTCCGACGTCCGAGCTGCCGCCGCCAGCGCCGAGGTCCGCGCTGTTGTCGTCTGAGCCGGCCCCCGCGCCGCTTCCGCCTGAGCCGAGGTCCGTGGTGCCGTCGCTCGAGCCAGTGTTGGTGGCAGTTCCCCCAGTCCCGGCGGCCGTGTCGCTCGGGCCGGCGTTGGTTGCTGTTCCACCGGTTCCGGTCGCGCTATCGCTCGGGGCGGCGTTGACCCCCAGGTCGGGACCCCCTGAACTCGGGTCGTCCGCGGCAGACTCCGAGCAGGAACACAAAAGGGCAATGATGAATGGGTGAATTGGGTGCTTTGCGATCTTGTTCATTTTTCCTAGTTCTTTCCTCAGCACCCCAAGCGTCGGTGAAATACGCAGCGAGTGCACCGTTTCCACGCGACGTCGAAGCAAGCCGACTGTTTCTGGAGTCTCGGCGTCGCCCCGCAGTCGCTCGAGTCTAAGACTTCGGTCCAAGTAACTTCCGAGACGGATTTCTACACGGTGTGCGAATGCGTGATCGATTCGCGATGACGATGCGCAGGGGGCCCACGCGATCGGGTCGTAGGGCCTGCGGGCGGTCGGGGGAAAAGGCGCGCGTGCCTGCTGCGTTTCCGACGCGTTTAGACTTGGCGGATGGGCGTCCACCCGTTCGCAAGCGGCCCCTCGCCGACAGTGACCCAGCGTGGAAGCTCCACTGCGTGGTCTTTGTTTACAGCGCCTAGGGGACTGAACCGCGCTATCACTGAAGCTGAGTTGTCCTTGCCTCTTCCAGTTGCCCCCACGTGCACTCAGCTGACACCCAATCCAATCATCGCACCATTCACCCCACCCAAACACCTTCAAGTCGCACGCAGGAAGCTGGCCTGCGTCGCGGTCTTCACCGCCAGCGTTCGCTCAGAAACCCCGAGGCCTCGACAGGACCGCCGTCGCTGCCATCCGCGTATACTCGGGGTATACGCTTTTACCCTCTCTGTGCGTCGGGCTCGTGAGCATGCGGCGCGATTCCGTGACACTGTCAGGCCATGGCCTCAGTAGCTCGGGCGTGTGCACTCTCCATCACTCTTTTTGCATGTGGCAAAGGAGGTGCTCATCCTGATCCCAACGACGGTTCGCGTAGCAACGACCGCGCAGTGAGCGACGACTCCGCAGCCCGCGAAGATGAAGATCTAGAAGCTCCTTCGGGAGGCGAAGAATCTGGAGGCGGGCGCCGAGTAAACGACGATGAAACATCGGAAGTCGTGGAGGACACCGCCAGCGACGTAACTGACGAGGCTAGCGACGGGGAGCTCATAGCTGACGAACCACCCAGCTCCGACGTCGGGAGCCAAGGCGACGAGCAGAGCTCCGAAGAGCTCGACCTCCCCGAGAACGACGGCGCTACGTTAGACGTCGACGTTGACGCCGACAACGTCGACACCAGCGGCGACGATTCTAGCGAGCAAAGCCAACCGCCTTCCGCGACCGACAGCGACGCTCAAAGCGTCGTGCGCGAGCCGCGTTGTCCGATCGACCCTCCGACTGAGGGAGATCAGTGCACGCAGCGCGGCTTCTGCACATACTACGACTGCGGGGGGCAAGGTATCGTATCCACGGTGTGCGTCGATGGCGGTTTCGAGATTCTCGACGTCGCGCCTTGCGAAGACAGGACCTGCTTTGGCCAACAGGGTGAACTGGCGTGTGCATCTGGAACAGTGTGTGCGCGCACCACGTCGGTAACCGGCAGCGGCATTTGGGAACAGCTGTCGTGCGTCGAGGCCTGCGAAGGCGCCCAAGAAGACTGCAATCCGGGCTGCTCGTTCTCCTACCTGGGAGGACTCACCTGCGACGCCGGCGGGTGCGAAGAGGGATGTTCCTGAGCGCTAGACTACCCTCGTCGAGACGTTCATCCACTCCGCGGAGCCTGGCTCTTGCCTGTGTCTTGGCTGCGTTACGGTGCTCACGTACAGCAGTACGCTCCGCTCCGTTACTCGCAGGGGCCCACAAGAACCGGGCTTTACGCTCGGGCATTCTGAAGTCTCTAGCAGTAGTGTTAGGGGCCACCGCCGTGCTTCTGCAACGAAGAGTCAACCCTGTCGTTGCGCTGGCCTCGTCGGACATCGGCAGTTACCCGGCGCCAGTCAGTCGTCGTCGCAGCTGCGGAATCGCTCCAACCGTCTTGGGCACCACCGAACCTACCCGAACCCCGATTGACTCACCCATATGCTCTCCGAGTGACCAACTTCGGACACCCCGAAAGACCGAGTGTTGATGAGCGCCCGGAGCGGTTGATCTTGCGCCGCGGCGCTTGTAGGTTGTCATGGACTGCAAACGAGCAATCCGTAGCGCGGTACTAACTCTGCGCACGTCGCTCCAGCAGAACTTCTGGCAGTAGAAACTAAGCGGGGCGGGATTACGGGGCCCCAAGGAGGATAGGGAAGATGAGGAGATTCTTGTTCACCACGTGGCTGCTACTTCTGGTTAGCTTGACGTTGGCCATTCCAGCGCAGGCACGCGGGAAAGAAGTCTCGGTTTATCTGGGTGAAACGAAGCCGCTGGTGGAGTGGTCGGCGAAGCAGAAGAGAATGTTCCGTTTCGGGACCGTATTCTTCGAGCACGCCCCCGCTGCAGGCTCGAGTTCTTCCTATGCTCAGTACCTCGGCAGGGTAATCAACTCTGCTGGCGTGGCGGTCAAAGGAATCAAGGTGACGCCATCCGATAATCCGGTAGGTCTAAAACTCGAGTTCGGAATCGACGAGGGGATTTACAACAACATTCTCGCCTTTCGTGACGAGCTATCGGATCAGGACGTCAAGAAGCGCTACGCGACTGGCAAGACCATAAGGGTTTCTGTTGGTCTGTACGTCATATCGGTGGTGCGCAAGCCACTGCCGCCACCGAAGCACGGGGTGAAGATAGAGGAAGAGCGGCCGTCGCTCCCCTCAAAGCCAGCTCCTCGGACGCCAATCCCACCCAAAGCAGGGCCACCCAAAGCAGGGCCACCGAAGGCGAAAGTCCAAGAATAAACTGCGGCAGAACAGTCCGGCAGGCGCTCGTTCGCTTGGAGCGTTAACCTCGCTTGGAGCGTTAACTTAGTGGGGCATCGGTCAGGGCAACACACCCAAGCGTTGCTCGAGCGCCGCGGCTTCCTGCCGGACATCTTCGTCTGGGGATCTCTGAAGGCACAGGATGTGACCCATCTTGCGTCCGTTGCGCGCGGCGTGTTTGCCGTAGAGGTGCAGCTTCGCGGAGGGATGCTCTCGAAGCAATCCTAACCAATCCGGTTCCCCAGCTTGCCAGAGATCTCCGAAGAGGTTCACCATCGCCGCTGGACGCAGCAACGTGGTCGGCCCCAAAGGCAGACCGCAGATGGCACGAACGTGCTGCTCGAACTGGGATGTGACGCATGCGCCGAAGGTGTAGTGGCCGCTGTTGTGCGTGCGCGGGGCTATCTCATTGGCCAGCAACTGGTGGTCGCGCGTCAAGAAGAACTCCACCGCCATCACGCCCTGGTAGTCGAACGTCGTCGCGATGGTCTCCCCGAACTGCTGCGCCTGCTCCACCACATGACTACTGAGCCGCGCCGGGACCACGGACGTGCGCAATACATGCTGTCGGTGTTCATTGTCGGCCACCGGGTAATACACGAGCTGCCCCTGGTGATCCCGCGCGAGGAGTAGTGACACTTCCCGTTCGAAGTCGACGAAGCGCTCCAGAATCGCGCTGCGGCGTCCCAGTCGCTGCCAAGCTTCGGCAAGTCCCTCAGCGCTTTCAACACGTGCTTGGCCCTTGCCGTCGTAGCCTGAATGTGTGGTTTTGAGTACTGCCGGAAAGCCCACCTCGAGCGCGGCCGCTTTCAGACTGGCTTCATCAGTGACGTAGGCGAACACGGGCTGCGGAATGCCGAGCTCCGACAGAAACGCGCGCTGGCGGGCGCGGTCCTGAATGACGGCGAGCACCTGCGCACCCGGCCGAACGGGAACCACCGTCTCCAACTCCTCGAGCAGCGCCGCAGGCACATGTTCCGTGTCCAGGGTCAGCACGTCACAACGACGCGCCAGGTTCATGGCCGCCTGGGTGTCGTTCAGTTGCCCCACGACGCAGAAGTCGGCGAGCTGCGCCCCAGGCCCCGTCTCGTCGGGATCGACCACGCCGACGTGATATCCCATACGACGAGCTTCCATCGCCAGCATCCGCGCCAGCTGCCCGCCACCAAGCACACCGATCGTCGCACCAGGGTGAAGTGTCTTCACAGCGTGGCCTCGAGAACGCGCTTGCTTTGCTCGGCCCGATACGCTTCGAGCTTCGCTCTGACTCGTTCATCGGTCGTGGCGAGCATCGACGCCGCCAGGAGTGCGGCATTCATCGCTCCGGCCTCACCGATGGCGAGGGTGCCAACCGCGATTCCTTTTGGCATCTGAACGATCGACAGTAGCGAGTCGAGCCCTTGCAAGGCGCGCGATTGTACAGGCACGCCGAGCACGGGCAGCCAGGTCTTGGCTGCGACCATCCCCGGCAAGTGGGCGGCTCCACCCGCGCCGGCGATGATCACCCGGATCCCACGGTCAGCGGCGGTGGTTGCGTACTCGAACAAGAGGTCTGGCGTGCGATGAGCAGAAACGACCTTGGCTTCGTGAGGCACCTCGAACTCCACGAGCAGGTCTACGGCATGGCGCATGGTGGCCCAGTCGCTCTTACTGCCCATGATGACGCCAACCTGGGGCGACGTGTTGAGTGTGCTTTCCATTTCTGCTCCTGTTCGTATCAGCTCCCTTGCGGGAAGCCAATGTCGCGACTATAGACTCGCGACAATCTTTTCGCGTATTGTGTGTCACACATGAACCAGACAGTGCAACGACAATCTCCCATAGCAACTTCGCGAGCGCGGGACACCGGGAAAGGATCCGCGTGTCTCGTGCTCGAAAGTGGCGCCCAGTTTTGGGGGACCTCCATCGGCGCTCCCGGAACCACCGTGGGCGAGCTGGTCTTCAACACCTCGCCGACCGGCTACCAGGAAATCCTGACGGATCCATCCTACACACGACAGGTCGTCACGCTGACGTACCCGCACGTCGGCAACACGGGCTGCAACGAGGAAGACGACGAGTCGGGGCAATGCCACGCAGCCGGCCTGGTCATCCGGGAGCGTCCCCGAGCGCCGAGCAACTGGCGCAGCCGAGGACCCTTGAGCCAATGGCTGACAGAACGCGGCGTCGTCGCCATTGCGGACGTCGACACACGCCAGCTGACCCATCTGCTGCGGCAGCAGGGCGCACTTCGCTGCGCGATCGGGACGACTGACAGCGACGCTGACGAACTCGATCCGATGGCGCTGCTGTCGAGCGCGCAGGGCTTTCCCGGTTTACTTGGCGCAGATCTCGCGAGCAGCGTCACGACCCCGGTCAGCTACGACTGGTCGCGGGGAATTGCCGAGGTGGAGCGCCTGTCGCCAGCGCCGAAACCTCACGGCCGCCACGTCATCGTTTACGACTTGGGCGTCAAGCGGCACATCTTGCAGCTGCTCGTCGAGTCCGGCTGTCGCGTCACGGTGGTACCGGCCAACACGAGCGCACAGGACGTCGTCGAGCAGAAGCCCAACGGCGTTCTGTTGTCGAACGGCCCTGGCGATCCGGCAGCGTGCAGCCGAGTGATTGACGCCGCCCGGCAGCTGCTCGCGTCAGGAGTGCCGGTCTTCGGGATCTGTCTCGGGCATCAGATCCTGGCGTTGGCCGCTGGTGCGCAGACGTTCAAGCTCAAGTTTGGACACCACGGCGCCAATCACCCCGTGCGCGATTTGAAGACGGGAAAGGTCCTGATCACCTCGCAGAACCACGGCTTCGCGGTGGATGAGACGTCGCTGCCGGAAGGTGTCGTGGTGACCCACCGCTCTCTCTTCGATGGCACGATTCAAGGCATCGAACTCGAGCGCGCACGCGCCTTTGGCTTCCAAGGTCACCCGGAGGCCGCACCAGGACCCAACGACCTGCAGCCGCTTTTCTCTCGCTTCATCGCAAGCATGGAGACCGCATAACATGCCCAAACGCACCGACATTCAGAGCATCCTCATCATCGGCTCTGGCCCCATCGTCATCGGGCAGGCTTGCGAGTTCGATTACTCTGGCGCACAGGCCTGCAAAGCACTGCGGTCCGAGGGTTATCGCGTGGTTCTCGTGAACTCGAACCCTGCAACCATCATGACGGATCCAGAGATGGCGGATGCCATCTACATCGAACCCATCAACCAGGCGACGCTCACGCGAGTGCTCGAACGCGAACGCCCAGACGCGCTACTGCCAACCATGGGCGGTCAGACCGCTCTGAACGCTGCGTTGGAACTTGCCGACTCGGGGGTCTTGGAACGACTCGGCGTTCAGTTGATCGGTGCGTCCCGGGACGCGATTCGTACGGCGGAGGACCGCCAGCTCTTCCGTCAGGCCATGGACGAAATTGGTCTGGCGAGTCCCAGAGCGTACACGGTCACGACGCTGGCCGAAGCGCAGAGTGCCCAGCGCGAGGTTGGGTTTCCCACCGTCATCCGTCCCAGCTTTACGCTGGGCGGCACGGGAGGCGGCATCGCATACGATCAGGCCCAGTTCGAACGCATCGCTGCCCGAGGATTGGAGCTCTCTCCCGTGAACCAGATCCTCGTCGAAGAATCGGTGCTCGGGTGGAAGGAGTTCGAAATGGAGGTGGTGAGGGACTCCAACGACAACTGCATCATCGTGTGCGCCATCGAGAACCTCGACCCGATGGGGGTTCACACTGGTGACTCCATCACCGTCGCCCCTGCACAGACCCTGACTGACAAAGAGTATCAGAGGATGCGAGATGCGTCCCTGAAGATCCTTCGCCGCATCGGTGTCGACACTGGCGGCTCCAACGTGCAGTTCGCGATCAACCCGGCGAATGGGCACATGGTCGTGATCGAAATGAACCCACGGGTGTCGCGCTCATCGGCACTGGCCTCCAAGGCAACGGGCTTTCCGATTGCCAAGGTCGCCGCCAAGCTTGCCGTCGGCTACACGCTCGACGAGATCAGCAACGACATCACCAACGGGGCGATGCCCTGTTCCTTCGAGCCGACGCTGGACTACGTGGTCACCAAGATCCCGCGTTTTGCGTTTGAGAAGTTCGCAGCGACGGACGGGCGCTTGACGACCCAGATGCAGTCCGTCGGCGAGGTGATGGCGTTGGGTCGCAGCTTCCAGGAGTCGCTGCAGAAGGCGCTACGAGGGCTGGAGACGGGCCTATGTGGGCTGGATCCCATCTGCACCGCGCCGTCGGACGCGGAGTCGACGCGCCAGCTGGAGCACGAGTTGACCCATCCCGGACCTGACCGCATCCGCTACGTCGCTGACGCGTTCCGCGCAGGCATGACGTTGCAGCGCGTGCACGAATTGAGCCGAATCGATCCGTGGTTTCTCGACCAGATTGCGGAACTCGTGGAGCTGGAGGCGGAGCTTGGTTCAGCTGGACTGCAGGCGCTCGATCAGATCCGCCTGCGCGAACTGAAACGCAAGGGCTTCTCCGATGCACGCCTGGCCCAGCTGGTGAACGTCGAGGAACACCTGGTGCGAGACTTACGACAAAGCCTGGGGCTTCGCCCAGTCTACAAGCGTGTGGATTCATGCTCCGCCGAGTTTCCCGCCACGACTCCGTATCTCTACTCCACATACGAGACAGAATGCGAAGCTGCCCCGAGCCAACGGAAAAAGGTGTTAATCCTCGGCGGCGGACCAAACCGCATCGGGCAAGGGTTGGAGTTCGACTATTGTTGCGTTCACGCGGCGCAAGCGCTGCGCGAGGACGGCTATGAGACCATCATGGTCAATTGCAACCCCGAGACCGTCTCCACGGACTACGACACGTCCGACCGCCTCTACTTCGAACCGCTGACCCTCGAGGACGTGCTGGAGGTCATCCATCTGGAACAACCTACGGGTGTGATCGTGCAGTTTGGCGGACAGACACCTCTGAAGCTGGCGCAACAGCTGGAAGCGCTCGGCGTGCCAATTCTGGGGACCCAGCCGGACTCCATCGATCTGGCTGAAGACCGCGAGCGCTTCAAACTGCTGGTGGACGAGCTCGGCTTGCTTCAACCGCGGAATCGCATCGCCCGGACGCAAGAGGAAGCCGTCGCAGCGAGTCGACAGATCGGGTTCCCCCTCGTGGTTCGACCGAGCTACGTACTGGGCGGACGCGCCATGGAGATCGTCCACGACGAGGTCGCCTTGTTGCGCTACATGGCCGCCGCGACCAAGGTGTCTGATGCGGCTCCGGTCCTGCTCGATGCTTATCTCCGCAATGCCATCGAAGTGGACGTGGACGCCGTCGCCGACGCGGACGGTGAAGTCTACATCGGCGGCATCATGGAACACGTAGAAGAGGCGGGGATTCACTCTGGCGATTCGTGCTGCTGCCTGCCTCCGCACTCCCTGAGCGAAAGTACCCAGCAGCGCATTGCCGACCAAGTGCGCTTGCTGGCGCGCGGTCTCAACGTCATCGGTCTGCTCAATGCTCAGTTCGCGATCACGAATGATGAGATATACCTGCTGGAAGTGAACCCCCGGGCATCGCGCACGGTGCCCTTCGTTTCGAAGGCAACCGGCGTCCCGCTCGCAAAGGTCGCCGCGCGGTGCATGGCAGGCAGCAGCTTGGCCATGCAAGCAGTGACGACTCCTCCCGTCCTATCTCACTACGCGGTGAAAGAAGCTGTGTTCCCGTTTGCGAAATTCAACGATGTCGACCCAGTCCTGGGACCCGAGATGCGTTCAACAGGCGAAGCCATGGGCGTCGGTCTGAGCTTTGCCGAGGCCTTCGCCCGCGCTGAGGAAGGGGCAGGCATCACACTGCCGACATCTGGGGTGGCTTTTCTGTCCGTGCGCGACGAAGACAAGGCGGCTTTGCTTCCCATCGCTGCGAGTCTGTCCCGGTTGGGCTTCGAACTCATCGCAACCGACGGCACAGCACGACATCTGACCGCGAGTGACGTCGCGTGCAAACACGTGAACAAGGTGCTGGAGGGGACTCCCCACATCGTCGATCTGATCCGAGCCGGACAGATCGCCTACATCGTCAACACCACTGAAGGAGCCCAAAGCCTCGCGGACTCCGCGACGATTCGCAGAGCCGCCATCGAGCAGCGGGTCAGCTACTCGACCACGATTGCAGGCGCGCGAGCGATGGTTCACGCCTTGGAATGGACGGGCAGCCCCGAGGTGCGGTCCCTCGCAGATTTACGCCTGCCCACCACTCAGCCGGCAGTCGGAGACTGAATGGCACAGGACACCTCGCCGCAACGCGGACCGGAGACGCGCTCGAGCACCCGCAACAAGCGGGCAGAGGCGACGGACGAAGAACCCGCGTGGACGTTTCTGACCAATCATTCCCATGTGCTGATCTGTCTTGCGCAGGAACCGCACGCACGCATGCGTGACGTCGCAGACGCGGTGGGGATAACCGAACGAGCGGTGCAACGCATCATCGCCGACCTGGAGCGGGGCGGCTACTTGGAGCGCAATCGTGACGGGCGGCGCAACCACTACGAGATCAACAAGGATCTGCCGCTGCGTCATCCCGTCGAGCGACATCAGCCCGTTTCTGCGCTATTAACACTAGCCCGCAAGCGTCGTTAACCAGACGCCCGGCGCAGAAAGGCCCCAGCGTCGTCGCCGTTGGCGCGGTGCGGCGACGGCGACGACGTTGGCGTCAATCGGCTGAAGCGATTCCCGAAGATCAGGCGCGCGCGGCGTGCTCGAAGGAACGAAGCCGCTCCGCGACTACCGCCGCGGAGCGGCTTCGTTCTGCCCGCTCGCGACACCGAGGCCGCCCACGCACCATTCATAGTTTGTGAAAAATACGCTTGACCCGCCCAGTCATGGAAGCATAGATTTCATAATCTATGAAAGGGACCGCTGGGTGACTGATACACGCAGAGAGAAGACCCGAGCGGCCATCTGCAAGGCCTTTGCTGAGGTGCTTTCGGAGTCCGAGACCGGCGAGTTCTCCATGCAGGAGGTGGCCGATCGGGCGAACGTCACCCACCGCACGGTCTACAACCACTTCCCCAGTCGCGAAGCGCTGATGGACGGGCTCGTGGAGTATCAGGAGGACCGAGCCCTCGAGGTGCCGAGTGAAGACCGCCCTCCTCCCGAGTCGCGCATGTTCAGCGTGGAGGGCTTCCCCTCGGGTGTCGCAACCGTGTACGGGCTCCTCGCCCGGGACGAGGCCGCCCACCGCGCCTTCGCGATGCTCAGCGTCTCCGCTCGGCGGGCGCCCAGTCGCACCAGGGAGCGCACCGCCCGTCTCGCGTCTGCGCTCGGGGAGGAACTGAAGCTCGCCGATTCCGATGCCCGGAGGCTCGCCGCCGCCGTGCGTCTCTTCGGTAGCCAGGTCGGCTGGCACCTCCTCACTCGACACTACGACCTCCCCAATCACGAAGCTGCCGACACTGCCAAGTGGGCCGTCCGCGTCCTTTTGAAAGCGGCTGCTGAAGGTGACTTACCCAAAATTGGAGACTCCGATGATTAACAGCGCCAGTCCATTTGACTCCACGGGCTTCGACGCCTCTCAGGCGGTAACCCGAAGCCAGGCGATGACCCAGCAGTCCCCTCACATCGTGCCCCTCAGCGAGGCCGGGCAGAGCCCGGTCGAAATGGTGGGGGGCAAGGCCAAGGAGCTGGGCCGCCTGTTGGAGGAGGGTTACCGGGTGCCCGATGGCTTCGTGATCACGACTGCCGTCAATCCTGACTCCGAGCTCCCCGACGCCGTGACCCGAGCGCTGGACTCGTCAGAGCCGCGGGCCTTCCGCTCTTCGGCCGTGGACGAAGACGGCGCCCTGGCCTCCTTCGCAGGTCAGTTCGAGTCGGTGCTGGACGTTCGTGGTGCGGAGGCGGGCCTCCGTGCACTACGACGTTGCTTTCGCTCGGGCGAAAGTCCGTCGCTTGCAGCTTATGCCGCCCGTACCCGCCGGTCTGGAGGGGCGATCGCCGTCGTGGTGCAGACGATGGTCCGCCCCGTGTGCGCTGGCGTGGCGTTCACTAAGAACCCGGTGACCGGCGACGACGAGGTGATCGTCGAGGCTGTGAAGGGTCTCGGCGACGTGCTGATGGAGGGCCTCGCCACTCCAGAGCGTTTTCGCGTGTCGACAGAGGGTGTCGCCGAGCGCCTCGGGGGGCCCGATGACGTCTTCCCCGCGGGGCTTCCAGGCCGAGTCGCCGATCTCTGTCGAAGACTCGCCGAAAGCCGGGGCACGCCACAGGATGTGGAGTGGGCCTTCGACGGCGAGCACCTCTTCGTGCTCCAGGCGCGACCCATCACCGCGCTACCCATCCCGCTCACCGAGCGGCCCCCTCCTCGGCAGACCTGGTCGCGCGACGAGGAGCACGTGCCTATGGCGGTCGTTCCATTTGTCGGCTCGGTGCTCTGCCGCACCTTCGAGACCACGATTCCTCCCGTCATGCAGTCCGTGGGACTGCCGATGGAGGGCATTCAGTGCCGTTTATTTGGCGCGCGCCTGTACATGCGCATGATCCCCCCGGGCGATAGTGGCGTGGATGACGCTCGCATGCCCCCCCGCTGGGTTTTGTGGCTCTTGCTGAGACTGATGCCTGCCATGCGCCGGGCCATGAACAAGGCCGCCGAGGCGGCTCGCACCGACTTACCGATGCGAGCGGCAGACCTCTGGGACCGGGAGGGGCGGGAGGCGACGGCCGCTCGCACTCTTTCGCTGCTCGAGGTGAACCGAGAAGCGCTCTCCGACGAGCAGCTGGCAGCCCACATCGAGGAGGCGGTCGCGCACTTTCGTTTGGCCACTTCGCTGCACATGGAGCTCGCCACCGTCTCCGATGGGGCCACCGTCGGGCGTCTGGGTAGGCTCCTCCAGACCCACGCGGGGTGGTCCCCCAGCGAGGTGCTCGATCTCCTCCAGGGGTACTCGGCGCCCTCCGTGGAAGCCAGCGTCGAGCTCGATCGCGTGGCCGACGCTGTGGCGGCGGACCCGATGGCGCTCGCTGCTCTCGACGAGGGCGCGGGCCGCATCCTGGCCTACCCGGGCCCTGCCGGCGAGCTCCTCCGCTCGCTCGTGGAGCGCCGCGGACATCAGCCAGTGAGCCTTGCGCTCCAGCACCCCATGTGGGCCGAGGACCCCACTCCGCTGGTGGGCCTCCTGCGGGCGAGGCTGGGTCGAGCGGCGGCTTCCGATCCACTGGAGGTCTCGGCTGCGGCGGAGGCGCGGGCAAGAGCGGCGGTTCCCGAAGCCTGCTGGCCCGAAATACAGCGCGCCCTCGATCGAGCGCGTCGGGCTCGCCCTCACCGAGACGAAAGCGAGGACGCCATGTTCGCCGCGCTCGGCCCCCTTCGCTACGCCCTTGTCGAGGCCGGCGGAAGGCTGGTGGACCGCGGCGAGTTCGAGCGCGTCGACGACATTTGGTACCTGGAACAAGACGAGGTGCTCGGCCTTTTGCGTGGGCAGTCCTGCGAGGCGGACATCGCCCGCCGGCGCGGTGAGTTCCGTTGGGGCCAAAGCAACCCGCTGGAGCGGACGATGGGGCCGCCCTCGAGCGGAATGCCAGACATGCCCCTCCCCAAAAAGGCGCGTGAGATGCTCGACGACCTGTTCTGGTCTTTCAACCTCGACCCGATGATGAACGCAGCCCTGCGTCCTCAGCCCTCTGCGAACGCATTCCTCACGGGTATCCCCTGCTCTCCGGGGCAGGCCGAAGGACGCGTCGTGGTCGTGGATAGACCGGAGCAGCTGCATCTGCTCCAGCCTGGCGACATCCTGGTGTGCGTCGGCACCACGGCGGCATGGTCCTTCGCTTTCTCCGTGGTGGGCGGCGTCATCACCGAAGTTGGCGGCCCGCTGTCACATCCAGCCACGCTGGCCCGCGAATACTGCCTGCCCGCCATCCTGAACGTCGAGGGGGCCACGACGGCGCTACGCACGGGCGACAGGGTCCGCATCGACGGCGCCACTGGGCAGATCGAGCGGCTCGACGGGTGAGCCCGATGCGGAGAAGGCCGTCGTGCCGCTGCTCCAACCCAACACCTGTCGTCAGTGCGGCCACGGGTTTGGACTGCCTACGGATCCGGGATCAGCTTCACGCGGCATCGACGTAGGGCGCACTGACCGCAATGTCCTGGGTCAAACCGCGAGAGCGTTCGCTGTGGATGAACCTCGGGCATGCCTGGTCCGGCGTCACTCGCTGCTACGCGGCGCGGAAGCCGAGCCCGAAGCGCTTCGCAGCAGCGGTCAGGCCGCGCACGGACGCGGCAGGAACGATCATGAAGTCGTACGAGTCGTTGTGCAGGTCGACGATGAGCAGGCGATGGCGCAAGGCCGCGAGCCGCTGGGATATCTCGCGCAGCAGCTGGTCGGCGCCAGTGTCGACGGCCGTCGGCCAGATCTGTTGCAGCTTGATGCCGTAGGGTCGGAGTAGCGGCTTCAGCTCGTCGCGTAATTCCCCTGGGTCAGCGCGCCAATCGATCTCGCCGAGCCGACCTGCGTCGAGCAGGGCGTCCACGAGCGCGATGTGGTGCAAGTCCGGCTGTGGCGCCGTGATGCCTCGCTCGTCGAGCTGCTCAGCGTAGCGGTCGACATAAGCTTCCGGATTAGTCACGGCAAGCGAGACGGCACGGCGCACCGACGCGGCGCGGCGCGATGCGACGCCCGTCAACAGCACATCCAAGAGCGCCGTACCCGCTCGCTCCACCGCCTGGCTCTTGGCAGTCACCTTGGGCGCGGCGTGGCGTTTTGGGCGAATGACTCGATAATGGCGACACACCCGCTCGAAGGCCTCGGGAAACTTGCCGAGACCCCGCGGCAGGGCGAGCCGCCGATCACCCTTGGCCCTAAAGAAGCGCAACCCTTTGGGCAACAACTCGAACCCAGTCTGGCCGATGATGACCGCGGGTGGCTTTTGGCGCGTCGGCAGGCTCACGCGGGTGCCATTGGGAAGAAGTTCGTAAATGACTCCCCGTTTCTTCAGCTCCCGGTGGAGCCGATCCGCCAGCTCGCGGGGGATCGCCTCGGCGTAGTCGGTTTTGGGCATGGTGGCGAGACTGTGCTGCAGCTTGTCGCCGTCCGCCACAGCCAAGTACTCGGAACCCCATCCTGTCGCTCCTCCAACCCAACACGTAGAGTGTCGTCAGTGCGGCCAGCAGCTCGGGATAGGCATCGCGGACCATGACGCAGGCGTTCGCGGCCACGACAGTCCACATGCTCAACTACGCCAGATCGATAACCCGGAACAGCGCGCGGTCTCAGTGTTGAGATACGCACTCGAGACAGGGTGGGGACTGCCCCGAGGTGCAGGGTGCCGGGTTACACACGCCAAGCGGGCCGTCCGGCAGTTGGCACTGCTCGTAAGCCTTCACGCAGCGCGTAGCTTGCACGGGGTTCTTCTTCTTCGCCCCCGGGCAGCCGAGCACAGCCGCGCACAAAGCCAAACTGACAGCGATCATCGTGAATCGGGAGCGGGATGGGACGAGCATGGACGGCCAGAGTATCACACACCCGAAGGTCCGCGTGTTCGGCGCGACCCCGGAAGCAGAGGTGTGCGGCCTTGCACGGCTCGGCGCACGCGGCATATGCCTAACCGATGAAAACGCTCGAACAGCTGATCAACGCCTCTTCGGATCCGAGCTACTATCGCCACGCGCTGAAAGCACTCGACGCAGGCGACGAGGCACGGCTGCAAGAGTTGGCGACGCACCTGGAGCGGGCGGGAGCCGCTCAGCCGCTCGCCTGGGCCCATAGCGAAGTCACCGAGAACATCGCTCAAACCGCGCGCTTCTTCGCCTTGCGGGATCTATGCGCTGGGGCTCGTAGCGTGCAGGAAGTGTTGGACGGCTGCGATGCGGACGACGCTGCAGGGCTCTTTGACGAGTTGCTGAGGGCAGGTGCCGATCGCGCGTCCCTCGAGCGCTTGGTGCTGGCGATCGCCAAGAGCACGGTTTGGCATTGCCTGACGGCGATCGACGAGGGGGGATTCGCCGACGACGCGCCCGTGGGATGGGCGCTCGCAGAGACGGATGAACGGGGCAAGCTCACTGGACGGCTCGTGGGGGGCCTGCACGAGGATGCCCAAAGCGAAGAGTTCTTGGGTGAGTTCGCGGGGTGACTGCCTGCCGAGCGGCGCTGCGCTCCGCGCTCTCTTCCGCAAGGAGCGTGCGTCGTGCGCGTGATTGATTACGTACAGGAGCGGGCCCTATTTTCGAAGGGTCGACAATACGTTCTCGATGGCGATCAGCTATCCGTGAACGAGCGAGGTCTTCGCCGCGACGTATACCTGCCGGATGTCGTGCGGGTGCATCTCGACGCGCGCGGCATATGTACGCTCCGCCTGCGGGGAGGCGAGACGCTGCGCATCCATCGCATTCTGGGGACGGTCTCTACGGGCTCCAGCGAGGCGACGATGGACGCGTGGGGCGAGTTCATCTGGCAACTGCACCAGCGTCTGGCGAGCTCGGCACCCGACGCTCACTACTCCCATGGCACTCACCTGGAGCCGATCCTGTTCGTGGTCATCACGATACTGACCCTCGGCGGTGCTGTGCTTTCCGAGGGCGGACTGAGGTTCGCGTTGGGGTTCGTGTTTCTGGGGCTGCTGACGATGTGCATCCTCAGTCTTCCCAGCGGAGCCGCGCGCTACGATCCGAAGCAAGTGCCCCCGCGCTTGCTGCGTTGAGAGCGGCGACGAACCAGCGCTACGCCGTCAGTTGGAGGGATGTGCAGCGCGCGAGCTCGAGCGGAGGGAAGCCGGCCGCTTGTGAGAAACTCGCACGCTCGCCCCATCGATCCATCAGAGCTAGTGGATTGGGCCGCCGCTCGCTGTCCTTCATCGAGACAGCGGCCCGAACCCGCTAGAACTGCGAGATGAACTGCCAGGCCTCGCCAGGGACCCAGCTTTGGCTCTGTCCGTTATCTTTTTCCGTGGGGTTGTGATCGCCGCCGTGGGTACACCACCGAACGGGATAGCCTTCGGTGCAGCCTTCGTAAGACGTGCAGCTGTGCATCCCGCTGCCGCTCGACTGATCCTGCGGATTCTGTGGCGTGCAGCCATTGACGTTCACGAAATTGTCGCGCAACTGACGCCCCTGCGCGACGCTGAGTACCGAGTCGGAGACACCATGCACGTGGAAGTACGCGATGGGTGTATTTCCCCCGTCACAGCCGCTGAGTTGTGCGCCTGCATAGAGAGCCACGCCGCGGAACACGTCCGCGCGAGCGCAAGCGATGGCATAGGACATGCCTGCGCCGTAGCTGAAGCCCGTAGAGAAAATGCGTGTCGTGTCGATGCAGAGATCGTTCTGGATCTCCTCGAGGATCGCGTCGGTGAGCGCCAGGTCGGCGCCGCCTTGATTCGCCCACCCGGCGTTGAGGCCTTCTGGGGCCACGAAGATGGTGCTGTTGTCGGCGAGATCCCAAAGTCCGTAGAAGGGGGCTTCGGTGGAGCCGCCATTGCCGCCTTCGGCGACTTGCGTCGCATTGCCGTTGAGCCAGTGGAAAGCGAAGATCAACCGGTAGGGGGTGTTGTTGTCGTAGTTGTCAGGAACCCTGAGGATGTACTCACGGTTTCCCCCGCTCTGAATCGTTCTACGACCGTTCATCAGCGTACGCGTCTGGCCGCAACCCGCACTCCGGCCACCATCGTCGGTCGCGCCATCGTCGGTCGCACCATCGTCGGTCGCGGCATCGTCGGTCGCGGCATCGTCGGTCGCAGCATCGTCGGT
>CBFGUG010000099.1:0-28428 GCA_965651905.1 uncultured bacterium
GAACGTTGCCTCGAAGCAAGCCATGGCAACGTTGCGCTCGGGTACGAGTACTGGGGCCATGGACACCCATGAACCGCTGATCGCATCCCCCGCGCCGGCGTAGAGGCCTTCGCTGGCGTCGGGAAAGTTGGGGCACTGCGAGTCAGCGCTGAAGGCTACCGCGGTCACCAAGAGCTCATCTTGCTGGTTCAGTACGTCCGCCGCAGACACCGACAGCAGGCAGCCCGAGCCGCTTCGAAACGCGAACTCCAGTGTTCGAATGCAGCCATCCTCGAACTCATCGACGTCACGCTTGTGCTCAACGTCGACGTCCGCGCTATCGAAGTTGATCTGCGTCCCACTGACGGCCAGGGCGCCACTGCTGGATGGCGCTTGTTGGCAGTTGCCGCCGCTGCTGCTGCTCACGCACAGATCGTCCTCGCAGCTGAGCTCCGCATCACAGGTGCCGTCGTCCGAACACGTGCACCCCGCAGAGCCCGCGACGCACGGCGCGTCGTTGGCGCACACACCGGACCGACAGCTCAGGCCCGGATCACACCCGCCGCCAGTCGTGCACTGACAGCCCGAACTACCCACCGCGCAGCCCCCGGGCTCGAAACGGCCTGCGTCCCCAAGATCGGTCTGGCTGGGCATATCTTCGTCATCTCGCGTCGGCTCCTCCGAGTTTGCCCCGTCGCTCCCGCCGTTGCTTCCGCCGTTGCTCCCGCCGCTGCTTCCGCCGTTGTTTCCGCCGTTGCTCCCGCCGCTGCTTCCCCCGTCGACCATGTCGGGCGCGCGTGCGTCTTGCTCGGACGGATCGTCGAAACCGTCGGACGCCTGCGCCATGGTGTCCTCCTGATCACCGTCGCCGCTTCGCCCCGAACCGATGCACGAGGCCAGCGTTATCCCCACGAGGCAAGCGCACCAGATCCGATGTTGACGCCGTGCGAAGGCTGACACCCGCCTAGGTATGACCATCATAGTTGCACCGTCGCCCAAGCACGAGGGCTGGTCAAGTGCCGGTGCCCTGTGCGTCAGGTACGAACGGTTTTGGGAGTCATTCGGTTTTACCTGCCAGTTCCAGTTCTCCGCGCACCAACCTCAACCTCGCTGCTTGGATCCCAAAGCCGACGCTTCCGTCCTTCAACACCTCCAGTACGTAGTTGGTCGCCCGTGCGTCTCCATCGGTCGGGCACGGGCGCTTGTCGTACTTCACCTCCGACAACGTCAGCCTGTCTCCGGTGACCACGTAATACCCACCGCCGTTGATACACCCCGTTTGGAACTGAAAACTGCCGTCGTCGTCGAACTCGATCGTCGGATCGCGCTGCAGCGCGAACGACCACCTGCCCAGCTCGTCCAGAAATTCGGTGACCGTCCACACAGAGCTTGTCAGAGGTCGGTCGGGATCAGCCAGCTCACGACTTAGAAACTCGAGGGTCGCCTGCTCTCCGCGGAGCGTCACCCCATTTTCACTGGCCGTGATAGCCGGCGCCGCGCGGAGAAACGCCGCCAGCCAGTCGTCTTGTTCGTTCAAGGGCGCGAGGCACCCTTTCAAGGTGCATCTAAGCGACGTCACGCACAAATTGGAGTCACAGATATCGTAGGCGCCTCCGCAGCTGTTGCAGCCGGCGAAGAACATGAGCCCGCCGTCGCGAAACGCCAGCTGCACCTGAACGCCCTCTACCGGCTCGTAGCCTCGAGCAGAAACCAGCTGGAACACTCGACCATTCAGATCGGTAGGGGCTGGTGTCGAATCGTCGGTCGTGGTCGGCGCGGGGGCGGCAGAGGAGCTCGCTGGCTGGGGCTTGGCCGTCACCGCGGGGTTCGTTGCAGAACTCGACGACGGAGACGGTGCCGAAGCTGATGACGGCGGCGGGCGCACGGGCTCAGTAGCTCCGCAAGCCGCCGCCTCGCACCCCATCAACATCACGCATGCGAGTGTTCGTGCTTCCAGGCTCATGTAATTGCTGTAGTCGAGGTCGACACAGCGAGCATCGATAAAAAAGTGACCGCTCCTGGAGCACCCAGCCCTGGCTGCACGCCCGCGGGCCAATCAGCTGATTGCGGCAAGAGAATCCTCGACTGCTTCCGCCGACACGCAGCGGGCCCAAACTCGGACATGCGCTCATCGCTGACCGTTTCGTGCAGTTCTCTGTCCATGGCTCTGTTGCTCGGGGCGCTCGCCGTGCCGCTGGCGTGCGGCTCGAAGGCCACGGAAGAAGATTCGCAGCGGCACACCGACTCTTCCTCCTCGAGCACGCCGGCACCCGATCCAGAGTCTTCTACCCAGGAGCCAGCGTCTGAGACGGACGCACAGACTGCGGCCTCGGAGGGCGGCACGAACTCGCGGGGTCCGCGCATCCCGGCGCCTCGGCCGCCTCCGCCCGAAGCGGACGAGCCAACGGCGCCACCAACCGAAGCCCTCACCTTGGTGGTGTCGAGTTGGCTACTTGGTGACGTGAACTGGAACGGCCAACTCGAGGCGGAGGCTTGGCACGCGTACAGCTTCGACCTCGACGGCGTGCGGTCGAGCGCCGACTCCGAAGATCACTGCGAGGCGGGAGGACTGAGTTATCAAGTCGACGGTCCAGACGGACAAGACGACGGCTTCGCTCTGAACCTACACACCACGCTGTACAACTTCAGCGAGTCGCGTGCGCTGAGCGCACAGTCTAACGATGCCATCGCCCAGGGACAGCACAGCCTGCTCATTTCCCTGCCCGAACTCGCGCGCAGGGGTACGCAAACCGACGTGACGGCGTTCACCCAGCTCACGGGCGTCGCCAACGGCAAGCCGAAGTTCGATGGCAGCGACGTGTGGCCCGTCATCGCTGATCTCGCTACCGACTCCGCTGATGCCGACTCTGCCACCAAGGAGCAGCCGCCGAGCAGCGCACGCCAGCAGGGCTACGTCAACGATGACGTCTTCGTCTCGACGAGTTCAGAGATCATCACGGTGCCGCTTTCTTTTCGCGGCTACAGCTTGCTGCTTCGAGTGGAGCAAGCCCGACTCTCAATAGATTTGCGCGAGCTGCGTGCAGGTGGCGAGCGCGTCTACGGCGTTCTGACGGGTGTTCTGAATGCGGCTCAGCTTTCGGATGACCTGCAGCAACTGGCGTTCGAAATGTTCCGGACCTGCGATGCGGAGAGTGTCGCTGCAGTATCAGATGTCGGCCTACGCGACATCCAATTGGACCTGACTAACGGGGCTGGACGTCGTTGTGAGGGAGTGAGCTTTGGAGTGGGCTTCGTCGCAAGCCGTGCCAGCGCGGGGGGAACGGTCCCAGCCCCGACGCCAAGGCGGCCCTGCGCCGACGGCGGACCGGTCGTCAGCAGCGGACCGCTGGCAGGCACCCGACAAAGCGTGGCCCCCGAGGAAACTGCCGTCTCCTGTTCTCCTGTCGAACGCACCAATGTGGACAGAGATCCGGAGACTGGGCAATGTTCACTCGAACGGGTTCGTGGCCCCGTGTGCTCCTTCCCCCAAAGCTCCCCCGACTGCTCATCACACGACGACTGCACCGACGGCGACAACGGCCGCTGCTACGTGTACGGTCACGAGTGCACCTACGACGAGTGTTTCGCGCACGATGACTGCGCGGACGACGAGCTCTGCGCTTGCGGGGCCGGGATCGGGCACAGTCACGAGTGTCAACCCGCCGGCTGCCGCTCGGAAGCGGACTGTGACGGCTTCGCGTGCGCTCCTTCGAGGACACCGCCGTGTTTGTTCCAACTGCTCGGCCACTTTTGCCACGGCCCCGACGACGAATGTGCATCTACCGAAGACTGCGAAGGCACCGAGTTCGCCGATTGCGTCTACTCGCCAGAACAATCTCGCTGGGTATGCGACGGCACTCACTGCACGATTCCCTGACGAATGGATCGAGACTTCGTCCGGTTGGATGTGCCAAATACTGGAAATCATGGACCCGGACGCCTCAGTCCCCACGCCCGAGTGGTGCTCGGGGAGGTGGGGAGTACCGCTTCGAGCGACGCTGCGTGGACCCGGATCGGAGCTGGGTGCTACCCTTGACCAGTGAGTACAGCGCCCGAACAGATCGACTATCCGCACGTCGAGCACGACGAAAGCGGCGTGCCGTTCATCGACGGGACGACGATGAAAGTGGTCGAACTCGTGATGGCTCAACGGGCGCATGGGTGGAGCCCCGAGGAGTTGTCCTTTCAATACCCGCATCTGCGGATGGCCCAGATTCATTCTGCGCTTGCCTATTACTGGGACCACCAAGAAGCGCTCGACAAAGATATCGATCGACGAACGAGCGCGGTCGACGCGATGCGTGCGGGTGCGCGCTCGCCGCTGGCTGAGCGTTTGGCCGCCGCGAAGCACCAGTGACGGTTCGCTTCTACATGGACGAGCACGTCAGCCGTGCGGTGACAGTCGGTCTGCGTCGCCGTGGGCTCGATGTGCTCACGGTGCGGGGCGCCGACGCAGGTTACCGAAAGACGATCGGGTCCGGGGTGCGGCACCTCCACTCACTGCCAGGGATTCACTAGCCTCGCTTCGCTCGCTTGCGGGCGCAGGGGCGCCCGCACCGTGTCCCTCCGTTGACTCCGTCCAGCACGCTGGACTCCGGTAACGTAGGGTCGAACCCCGTCGAGGTGCCGGGAGGTCATGCGGGACGCCAACCGTTGCTGCCGTGTTCGAACAGGCCGTGACTGGGCGTGCCAAATGATTGAAATTGCGTAACCAGGCGTGACTCGGGCGCCCCAGCCGTTACGCTAACTCAGCCTCAGGGGGTGGGGCACCAAGCGTAGAAACCCCGCCACTGGGGAGGGCGAGAGGTCGTGCTATGCTGCGTTTCGTCATGAGGAACAAGGAGCAGGTCGCCCAAGAGCTCGCGCAGTGGCATTTCGAGGTGGAGCCAGACCTCGTGCGTGTCGTTCGGGTAGTTGGCACCAATGAGGATGACCCGAATGAGCCGATCAAGTTGCTCGAGGTCAACGCTGCCACGCTCAGTACCGGCAGCGTTGAGCCCTTCGGATTCACGCCGACCCAGTCCATTCCGTTCCGGACCGTCATCGCCGAAGTGACGCCCGAGGAGTTCGAGCGGATCAGGAAAAACGAGATCGGGCTTCCGGAAGGCTGGTCGCTGAGCGAAACCGTGTTTGAACGTCCTGCGGCATGACCGAGGCGGAAAGGCGGCGCGCGTTCGCCGCGGCCTTCATCGCACAGGCGCGATCCGATTGGCGTGTGTTCGAGCTGCTCTCGGACCAGAGCAACACCGATGCATGCCACCGCCACCACTACTTGCAGATGGCCTGCGAGAAGCTGGCGAAGGCCTATCGTCTGAGAGATACCAACGCAGCAGTGGACGACCTCGTGAAAAGCCACGTGGGTTTTGCGAAGTTCATCCAGCCCTACATGCTGTCAACGTTGAAGGAACAGTACCAAGGGCGCGAGGCCCAGCTCGCGACGCTGATCAGGGACGCACGGGCAATAGCACGTGAGATCGAGAAAATGGCCCCCGCCGTCGACCGCACCAACGCGCCGGAGAACGCCGAATACCCGTGGGAGCAAGCTGGCCAGATCACCGCACCGTGCAAGTACACGTATCCCGGGTTGGACCTCCTTCGAAAGCCCGGTGGCAGAGCGTTCTTGAAGTTGGTCAAGAACGCTCTGGACGACTTCGAGGTGGCCCATCCTTGATCGGACCGTGGGCTCCGGAAACGTAGGGTCGACCGCTCGACGTCAACCTTGGGGATTCCGAAAAGCCTCGTTCCCATCCGTGTCTGGGCGTGCCAACGGTATGAAATCATGTAACCAGTCGTGACCCGGGCGAACCAGTCGTTACGCCAACGTGGTGCTCCGGGGTTGGGGAGCAGCGCCGAAGGGTGGTGATTCCAGGCGCCGGTGGTCTCTCGCAACCGCGACGACTATACTCAGCAACATGACGATAGCGAGCGTCTCCTCTTTGACGCAGCAGACCACTCCGACTGTCGTGGCGAGCGAACTCGACAAGATGGTCTCACGCATGCGGGCCTCTTCCGCACGTACGGCTGCTCGTGGTCTGTTTGACGCGACCCCTGAGGCTCTTGGGGAAGCTGCTCTCGCCGGAGCAACGACGGAGCGTGACTGAGCTTGCCGTCAGAATAGCGACCTCGACCGCTCACGCCATGCCACGCGCGACGTCCTGGTCTCCCCGGACGTCAATTGTCGTCACTGTCAGGGATTCACTAGCCTCGCTGCGCTCGCTTCGGCTCGCAGGAGCTCGCCGACCGTGTCCCTCCGTTGACTGCGTCCAGCGCACGCTGGACTCCGTCCACTCCGGGTCGAACCCCGTCGGGATGCCGAGACTCCAAGCAACTGACTCGCGATTACGTCTAGTTCGAATCCCTTCTCCCGCTCGCGTTGACGGAAAGGTGGGATCAAATGCAATCAAGCTGCCGGGGAGGCAGCTTGATTGAGCGCCGGGTGTGGACACTCATGCGCCGCCGGCCGGCGAGTGCCGGCGGCTGGCAACAGAGAGCGGGAGAAGGGATTCGAACCCTCGACGTCAACCTTGGCAAGGTTGCACTCTACCACTGAGTTACTCCCGCGAGGGAGCGTTGAAGTAGCCCCCTCGGGCGGATGTGTCAAGCGTGAGGGGAGACAATCGTTGGCTTTTTTGGCGGGCTCGCCGGGCGCCAGCGTGGCGGGGTAAGCTAGCGAGATTGCGGCGACAACAGGGCCACGAAGGCGGCGAAGATGGCGGGGCCGCTGGGGTCGGTTTCCGGGTGCCATTCGAGGCCCCAGATGAGGCTACTGCGTTGGGTTGTGCCGGGTGGCGGCTGGCGTTCGATGGCTTCTATTATGCCGTCGTCGGCGCGGGCGGTGATGACGAAGCCGGGCGCGGGGACGGCTACGGATTGGCCGTGGCTCGAGTTGATGGTGAGGCGTTGGGGCAGGGTGTCCAGCAGCTGGCTGCTGCCTTGGCGGATGAGGCCGTGGTGTTCGACGCGGCCGCTGCCGCCGTGATCGGTGGCGCCGGGGTGTTCACTTCGGAGGTCTCGGTGCAGGGTGCCGCCGAAGTGCAGGTTGATGAGCTGCATGCCGTAACAGATGCCTAGTAGCGGGCGGGCGGCGCTGGTGGACTCGGCGATCAAGCGGCGTTCCCAGCGGATGCGCTCGATGTCTTCGACTTCCCCGAGGACGGCGGGGGACGTGCTGCTTTCGCCGCTTTCGCACCAGGCGTCGAGCTGGGCTCGGGTGGTGGGCAGGTCGTCGCCGCCGGTTATCAGCAGGGCGTCACACAGGCGCACGGCGTCGCTGGGGTTGCACGCGGGACTGATCATCAGCGGCACGCCGCCAGCTTTGGCGATTTGGTCGGCGTAACCTGCGGCCACGTACACGGTGTCGCGACCTGGACGCCATTTTTTGCCGCGGTCGATGCAGACCGTGATGCCAACCGTGGGCTTCATGGACCTGGCTCAGGGCTTCTTCTTGGAAGCTTTCTTGCTGGACTTCTTGGCAGTCGTCTTCTTCGAAGGGGCCTTCTTGGTGGCGGTCTTCTTGGAAGCCTTCTTGCTGGTCTTCTTGGCGGTGGTCTTCTTCGAAGGGGCCTTCTTGGAGTCCGCTTTCTTGGAGGCCGGCGGCTCGTCAGCTGCCTCTTTGGGCGCTGCTTTCTTGGACACGGCCTTCTTTGAAGCGGCCTTCTTGTTCGTCTTCTTGGCGGTGGTCTGCTTGGCCGCTTTTTTTGAAGCCTTCTTTTTCTTGGAGGCTTTCTTCTTGCTGGGGCCGCGTTCGCGGCGCTCTTCGAGCAGCTCGTGGGCGCGCTCGATGGTGATGGTTTCGACGTCGTCGCCCTTGCGTAGCGAGGCGTTGGTTTCGCCGTCGGTGACGTAGGGGCCGAAGCGGCCTTCGCGCAGGGTGATCATGGCGTCGGTGCCGGGCTCTTTGCCGAGCTCTTTGATGGGCTCGGCGGCTTTGCGGCGGCCGCGCGTCTTGGGTTGCTTGAACAGCTCGACGGCTTGCTCGAGGGTCACCTCGAACACGTCGCCCTCTTTTTCGAGGCTGCGGCTGTCGGTGCCTTTGGTCAGGTACGGGCCGTAACGGCCGAGCTGCGCGGTGATGGGCGTGCCGCTTTCGGGATCGTTGCCCACTAGGCGCGGCAAGCTGAGCATCTTGAGCGCGTCTTCGAGCGTCATGCTGAGCACGTCCATGGTGCTCAAGATCGATGCGGTGCGCGGCTTCTCTTTGCCGCCGGCTTCGCCCAGCTGCACGTAACCGCCGAAGCGGCCGGCGCGTGCGTAGATGGGCAGGCCCGTTTCGGGGTCGTCGCCGAGCAAGCGGTCGCCGCTGGGAGCGTCGAGCAGCTCTTCGGCCTTCTTCATGTCGAGCTCGTCGGGCGGCAAGTCTTCGGGGATGTTCGCCGTGGAGTCGTCGCGTTGCAGGTACGGGCCGTAACGGCCGACGCGGATCACGACGTCGCGGCCTTCGCTGTCTTTGCCGAGGGGCAGCGAGTTGATGGCGCGGGCGTCAATTTCGCCGAGCTTGTCGGACACCAGCTTGCGCAGACCCATCGCCAACTCGAGCTGGGCGACGGCGCTGGCGCCGTTAGTCTTTTGCGCGCTGTCCTTTTGGGAGCTGGCTTTCTTGCCGTTTGCACTCTTGGCGTCTTTGCCGCCGAAGTAGAAGCGCTTGAGCCAGGGCACGGCGGACTCGTCGCCGCTGGCGATGGAGTCGAGCTCGTCTTCCATGCGCGCGGTGAACGAATAATCGACCAGCGCCATGAAGTGGCTCTCGAGCAGTTGGATGACGGCGAAGGCCTTGAAGCTGGGGACCAGCGCCGAGCCCTTCTTCCACACGTAACCGCGGTGGACGATGGTCGAGATGATCGACGCGTAGGTCGACGGACGGCCCACGCCCAACTCTTCCAGACGTTTGACCAAGGACGCTTCCGTGAAGCGTGCAGGCGGCGAGGTGTCGTGACCCTTGGGCGTGAACTCGTCGCCCGCCAGCTTTTGGCCTTCGTCGACGGGGGGTAGGTGTTTCTCTTTGCCCTCTAGTTCACTGTCGGGATCGTCGCTGCCTTCCACGTAGGCTCGTAGAAAACCTGGGAAGGTGATGGTGTAGCCGCTGGCGGAAAAATCGACCTGCTTGCCGTCGGCTTTGCCGCTGATGGTCAGCTTGACGCTCTGGCCGCGGGCGTCTTCCATTTGGGAAGCGACCGTGCGCTTCCATACGAGTTCGTACAGGCGCGCTTCGTCGCCGCTGACTTGTTTGGCGACCTCTTGCGGCGACTTGAAGGTGTCGCCCGCGGGGCGAATGGCTTCGTGCGCCTCTTGGGCGTTCTTGACCTTGTTTTTGTAGAGCCGCGGTTTTTCGGGCAGGTAGTCCTTGCCGTACTGCTTTTGGATCAGATCACGCGCGGCGGAGATGGCCGTGTCACTCAGCGTGGTGCTGTCCGTACGCATGTAGGTGATGAAACCCGCTTCGTACAGGCCCTGAGCGGCGCGCATCGCGCGCTGCGCGGAGAAGCGCAACTTGCGTCCGGCCTCTTGCTGCAGGGTCGACGTCATGAACGGCGGCGCGGGTGAACGGCGGTTGGCCTTGCGCTCGACCGTGGCGACCTCGAAGTCGACCTCGGGCAGCTTGGCGGCCAGGGCTTCGGCTTCAGCCTGGGGTAGTTGTTTGGTGCCCTTGCTGGTGAGCTTGCCGGACTCGTCGAAGTCTTTGCCCGTGGCGATGCGCTGACCTTCGTAAGCCGTGAGGTTCGCTGTGAACTCGGCGCCGTCAGCGGAGAACTGCGCCTCGATGTCCCAGTAGTTGGCGCTGACGAAACGGATGCGTGCGGCTTCGCGCTCGACGATCACGCGCGTGGCGACACTTTGCACGCGGCCCGCCGAGAGTTTCGGCATGACCTTCTTCCACAACACGGGCGAGACCTCGTAGCCGTAGAGGCGGTCGAGGATGCGGCGCGCTTCTTGAGCGTCGACCAGGCGCTGGTCGATCTCGCGCGGCTCCTGCATCGCCGCCAAGATGGCCTTCTTGGTGATCTCGTGGAACGCCAGGCGCTTGACGGGGATCTTGGGCTTGAGCACCTCGAGCAAGTGCCAGGCGATCGACTCACCTTCGCGGTCTTCGTCGGTCGCGAGGTAGAGTTCGCCCGCGGCCTTGACTAGATCTTTGAGCTTCTTGAGGTGTGCCTTCTTGTTGGCGTCGACCACGTACAGCGGACGGAAATCGTTTTCGACGTCGACCCCCAGTCGACCCATTTCCGTACCTTTGTATGCCGCGGGAACGTCGCTGGCACTCTTGGGCAGGTCACGGATGTGCCCGATGGAGGACTCGACGATGTAGTCCGAGCCCAGGAATCGGGCGATGGTTTTCGCTTTGGCGGGGGACTCGACGATGACTAGGGATTTGGCTGCACTCACAATTGAGATCCGAGGGAAGGCGCGCGACGAGTTACGATGCTGAAATAAGACTGTCAATTCTGGTGCCAGCGGGACGTTCGAACGGACACCGCTGGGCCCACAGGCCGGCCGCCGCTGGGGCGCGTCGGGCCCGCGCCGTTCTGCCTCACGCCGCGCCGCGTCTAGGGGTCGGGAATTTGGCCGCGGCTCGCGGCGTATGGCCTGATGCGGACATGTTGGGTGTCGTTGTCGTCGTGGTTGTCTTGGGGTGGCTGCTGGCTGCGCTCTCGGGCCCCGACCCAGTCATCGGCGCGCAGGTCGGACGGGACTGACTTTCCGCAGCGCGTCACGAGTTCCGGGCCGGGAGCGCGCTCGGAAGCGTGGGCCGACGCTGTCGCGTCGGGCGGGCCGCACAGAGCGCGGCACTCGGCGACAATCGCGGTTCGAGTCCGCCCGCGCAGCGAGTAGGGTTTGCCGCCCATGAGTCGCGTGCACGAGCTGCAGAACCTCATCATCAAGGCCAAGCAGGCCTACTACTACGGCGGCAACCCGATCATCACGGACGCCGAATACGACGCGCTCGAAGACGAGCTGCGGCAGCTCGCGCCGAACGACCCGCTGCTCGCGTTGGTGGGAGCGCCCGTGTCCGCCGCATCGATGCTGCAGAAGGCTCGCCATCGCATCCCGATGGGCAGCCAAAACAAGGTCAACACGCGTGAAGAGTTTGCCACCTGGTACGCCAAGAGCGTGGGTGAGGGCGCCGTGCACGCCAGCATCAAGGGCGACGGCGCGAGCGCGGCGGCTTATTACGAGGGCGGCCAGCTGCGTCAGGCGATTTCGCGCGGCGACGGCGTCGAGGGTGAAGACATCACGGCCAACGCCGCCAAGTTCGCGGGGCTGCCCGTGGTGGTGCACACGCCCGAAGGTGAGCCGTTCGAAGGCGCGGTGCGCTTCGAAGCGATCCTGACCGTCGACAACTGGGCGAAGGTCGACCCCGCGCGCTCGAAAAATCCGCGCAACGCGGGCAACGGCATCATGGGCCGCAAGAGCGGCGAACACGCCGAGTTGCTGTCCTGTTACGCCTTCAGCCTCGACGAAAAGCGCGCGGGCGAGCCCGTCGTGTTCACGACGGAAAGTGAGCGGATTGCGAGGCTTTGCGCACTAGGCTTTCAAGTGATTCAGAACGCCGTGTGCGCCACGGTGGAGGACGCCATCGCCTATTACGACGAGGTGGTCACCACTCGCGACGAGCTACCGTTTTGGATCGATGGCGTGGTGTTCAAGGTCGATAATCTGGAGCGGCAAGCGTCGCTCGGCATCACCGCCAATCGCCCCAAGGGGCAAGTGGCGTGGAAGTTCGACTCGAAGGGCGAGGAGACCACGCTGCTCGACTATTCGATAAGTGTGGGGCACACGGGAGCGCTCATCCCGACCGCGCACCTCGAGCCCGTCGAGATCGGCGGCACCACGGTCAGTAACGCCTTATTGAACAACTGGGACGAGATCGAGCGGTTGGATGTCGCCGTGGGTGATCGCGTGTGGCTGATCAAAGCCAACGACATCATCCCCAAGATCGTGCAGGTGCGCGAGCGCCCCGAGAGTCGTCAGCTGATCCCCAAGCCGACGAAGTGTCCCGTGTGCGGGGCCAAGGTGCGCCGCCGCAAGAACACCAAGGGCCTCGAAGGCGTGATGATCGAGTGCCAGAACGACGATTGCCCCGCGCGCTCCGTCGGTAAGCTGAAGCGCTGGATCAAGGCGCTCGACATCACGGGCATCGGCGACGTGGTGCGCCACGCGCTGGTCGAGCAGCTGGGGATCGAGGACGCGGGCGGCCTGTATCGACTCAAAGACGAGTTCGAGAAGCTGTCGCAGCTGGTGATCAATCAGGACAAACAACTGCGCCTCGGTGAGAAACGCGCGCAGACCATCGTCGACGCGGTGGAACGCACGCGTGAGTTGACGCTCGTGCAGTTTCTCGGCTCGCTCGGCATCGATCGTTTGGCGCAGCGCCGGGTGGAGCTGATGATCGGACAAGCGGGCGGCGCGCTCGACACCCTCGAAGACTGGCGCAGCGGCAAGTTGCGTGACGACGCCGAGCTCGCGGCGCGCGCGGGCGTGCCCACGGTCGGCAGCGCGATTCAAGACAGCATCGACGGGCAGAGTGACGTCATCGATCACCTGCTCGAAGCTGGAGTCGTCATATCGGGGACTGGCGTCGTGGCTGCTGATCCTGTGGGGGGGGCAGGCAAGACGTTGTGCATCACTGGCAAGCTGCCGAGCGGTAAGAAAAAGGGCGACTACGCCGAGGGACTGCGTGCGATTGGTATCGAATTGGTCGACAGCGTTTCAAAAGGTCTCGATTACCTGGTGCTTGCCGATCCCGCGTCGAACAGCAGCAAGGCACAAAAGGCCCGGAAGTTTGGCGTCACCCTGATCGACGAAACCCAGCTCGAAGCGCTCTTGGCCGGGCAAGATCCCAACTAATTACTGGCGAAACAGGCGCTACGGGGTTTACCTGCCCCAGTGGGTGAGGGCAGGCAAACCCCTACGCTGCGCCCATGCTTTCGCCAGCTAGCTCGCTTCTCTCGGGGTTTTTGACAAAAACCCCGCCCCAGCGCTTCGCCCCGGGGCCCCACCCCAAAACCCGGTCGATGCGCAAACGGCAATTTTTCAACTAATGCACGTTATCGTGTCGACATGGCGCGCGGGGCGTGTCGATGTGTGGAAAATTGCGCCACAGGTTGGGCAACACATCTGCGGCGTGGGCGCTGACCAGCTAGACCGACGAGCCTCAGTGGTGTAATCCGTCCCCCCAACGATGGAAGCGAATCTAGAAGTCTCTGTGCCCAGCCCCGAAGCGAATGATTCCAGCGAAGTGCAAAGTGCACTGACCGCGGCTGGTAACCTGTGGCAACAAGATCCGAGGCAGTCGCTCGCGTGGCTCAAGAAGGCCGCCGAGACTGCTGCGGACGCTGGCGACATCATGCGCAGCGTGCAGCTGGCGAAAGCCGCCGCCGACTTGCGCAGCTTGGCGAACATCACGGGTTCACTGCCTCCACCGTCGGCCTCGGCGCTCGCGGGCGTTTCGCCCACCGAGACGCAGCCAGGGGTGAACGCCCCCTCGGCGGCTGAATCCAGTTCCCCGGGCGCCAGTTCCCCGGGCGCCAGTTCCCCGGGCGCCAGCGCTCCCAACGCCAGTGCTGCTGAAGCCAGTGCTGCGGATGGCGCGTCTGCAACAGCGGACGCGAACCCCGACGAAGTCACGACGGAACCTGACGGACCTGTCGCCGCGCCCAAGCAGCCCGCAACGGCGAGTGACGCCGCCGCGGCTGCTGCCGCTGCGTTCGCGCACAATCCCGCTCAGACGGTCCCGGCCACGCCCGCCGCAGCCGCCGCTGCCGCGCTGCAACAGGCGTCCGCTGCCGTGAAGCCCGGCGTGGCTGAGCCCGCAGCCGTGGCAGCTCCTGCGCCGCCCCAGGCTGCCGCGCAGCCGTCGGAAACCGTCGCGCAGCTGCAGGCGCAGGCCGCCGCCCAGCGCGCCGCCGCAGCGCAGCAGGCTGCCTCCCAGCAAGCTGCGCAACAGGCCGTTGCACAACAGTTCGCCGCGCAACAGGCCGCTGCTCGCCAAGCCGCGGTTGCCGCAGGCGCGCCCATCACGCAGCCGATCTCCGATCCGACCAACGGCGAGGCGCGTGACGCAGCGCCCGTTTCGGCGCCGCCCAGTGCGCCGCATTTCGTGACCCACCGCACTGTGCGCGTCGCGCTCAGCCCCGCACCGACGGGCGCCGGGCAATTTGCCGTTCACCCGCTAGGGCAGGGCGAAACCCCCGAGCCCGGCTGGAAAGAGGCGCTGCTCGTCAGCCTCGATCCGAGCGAGCGACTCTTCCCCGGCCGCGACTGAGCTCTGCAGCCGAACTGAGCACCCGCCAAACTCGGCAGCCGCAAGACTGGGCGGCTGCGTACGCGACCCAATTCAGGAACCCCGACGTTGACGCTCTTCAGGCCGTGCATCGATCTGCATGCAGGTCGAGTCAAACAGATCGTCGGGGGCAGCCTGGGCGCTGACGGACTCCGTACGAACTTCGTCTCGGAACAGGGCGCGGCGCACTACGCCGAGCTCTACCGCAAAGACGGCCTGCTCGGCGGTCACGTGATCATGCTCGGCCCAGGCAACGACGCAGCGGCGCGCGAAGCGCTCGCGGCGTGGCCCGGCGGCATGCAACTCGGCGGCGGCGTCACCCCCAAAAACGCCCAAACCTGGCTCGACGCGGGCGCGTCCAAGGTGATCGTCACGAGTTACCTGTTCGAAGGCGACGAGCTGAGCGACGCACGGCTCGAAGCGCTGTCCGCCGTGGTGCCGCCCGAGCGGCTAGTCATCGATCTGAGCTGCCGCAAGACCGCGGACGGTTGGTACGTGGCCACCCAGCGCTGGCAAGTGACGACCCGCGCCAAGGTGGACGCCCCGCTGCTCGAACGCCTGGCGAATCATTGCAGAGAGTTCCTGGTGCACGCCGCCGACGTCGAAGGCTTGTGCCAGGGCATCGACGAGCCACTGGTAGAGCTGCTCGGAGAGCGCTGTCCGCTCCCGTGCACCTACGCGGGCGGCGGCAAATCCCTCTCCGATCTGGAGCGCGTTGCGGAGCTGAGCGCGGGACGGGTCGACTTGACGTTCGGTAGCGCGCTCGATCTATTCGGCGGCAGCGGCGTGCGTTATGCCGACTGCGTCGCGCACAATCGCCGCGCGGCTGACCCCGAGCCCGCCTGAGCAGCTCGCCGCGTAACGTGCACTCGGTGCGCCGGGCCCGGAGCTCTTCGTGAATTGAGACCGCGGAGGGGGCTGCGGTGACGGATCTGAGCGAACGGGGCGCGGTGGCCCACCGCGACGGTAGCGCCCCTCCAATTCAGGAACTCAACGAAATGTCGAGGCCAGTTGGCGTCGAGCTCAGTTGGCGAAGTAGTCCAGCATCACGCCTGCGGCCACGGCTGAGCCGATGACGCCCGCGACGTTTGGACCCATGGCGTGCATGAGCAGGAAGTTGTGCGGGTTCGACTCTTGGCCCACGCGGTTGGCCACGCGCGCCGCCATCGGCACGGCCGACACGCCCGCCGCGCCGATCAGCGGGTTGAGTGGCGTCTTGCTGAAGCGACCGAGCAGCTTGGCCATCAGCACGCCAGAGGCCGTTCCGATCGAAAACGCGACCGCGCCGAGCACCAGGATGCCGAGCGTTTCGGGGGTGAGGAACTTGTCGGCGCTCAGTTTCGAGCCGACGCCCAACCCTAGAAAGATCGTCACGATGTTGATGAGGGCGTTTTGCGCGGTGTCGCTCAAGCGCTCGACCACGCCGCAGGTGCGCATCAAGTTACCGAAGCAGAACAGCCCGAGCAGCGGCGCTGCCGACGGCAAGAACAACGCCACGAGCAGCAAGAGCAAGATCGGAAACACGATGCGCTCCGCGTTGGACACGGGGCGTAGTTGTTTCATCTCGATCTTGCGTTCAGCTTCGCTGGTGAGCGCGCGCATGATCGGCGGCTGGATGATGGGCACCAGCGCCATGTAGCTGTAAGCCGCCACCGCGATCGCGCCGAGCAGATCGGGGGCGAGCTTCTGGGAGACGAAGATCGCCGTGGGGCCGTCCGCGCCGCCGATGATGCCGATGGCGCTCGCGTCTTGCAGCGAGAAGTCCATCAGCCCCGCGTCGGTCAGAAACACCGCGCCGAGGATCGTCGAAAAGATGCCGAACTGCGCGGCGGCGCCGAGGAGTAGCGTCTTCGGGTTGGCTAGCAGCGGTCCAAAGTCCGTCAGCGCGCCCACGCCCATGAAGATGAGCAGCGGGAAGACCCCGCCCGTCGCGATGCCGAGCTCGTAGATGTAATAAAGCAACCCGCCCGCGCTGTCGGCGGTGGGCGGAGCATCGAGCCCGGCGCCAGGGATGTTGCTGAGCACGGCGCCAAAGCCGATCGGCACCAGCAACAACGGTTCGAACTGTTTGCGAATGGCCAGGAATAGCAGCAGCAGACCAACGAGGATCATCAGCGGCTGACCGAGGCCAGCGACGCCGTTTTCGGCGATGCCCTGCAAGAGCAGGTACAGGCCGCTGCTGTGCCAAGAGTGAAGGAGGTGTTCGATCATGGTTTTCGTCTCACCCTCAACTCACCCGAGGTCGAGCAGCGCGTCACCCACGGAGACGCTGTCACCCTTGCGCACGTGGACGTCCGTGACCGTGCCTGCTTTGACGGCGCGCACTTCGGTCTCCATCTTCATCGCTTCCAGGATCAACACGACTTCACCCGCGTCGACGCTGTCGCCGCTTTGCACTTTGACTTCGACCACCGTGCCCGCCAGCGGCGCTGCTACGGGCTCACCCGGGCCAGCCGCGGGTTTGGCCGCCGCAGGTGAACTGCTACCTGCGCCCCGGTGTTCGAGGTTCTTCAGCGTGCCGCCCTCGTCGACGGACACGACGTACTTCTGACCCTCGACTTCGACCGTGTACGTCGCTGGGCCGCTCTTGCCGCCCGACTTGGCGGGCGCGACGTCGTCTTCGCTCGGCACGGGCTCGAAGGCGTCGGGGTTGCCGCGGTTTTCCAGGAATTTCAAGCCAACCTGCGGGAACAGCGCGTAGGTCAAGACGTCGTCAATTTCGTCTTTGGCGAGCTTGATGCCTTTGTCTTTGGCGAGCTGTTTGAGTTCGGAGGTGAGCTTTTCGACCTCGGGCTCGAGTTTGTCGGCGGGGCGGCAAGTGATGAGCTCGTCGCCATCCAGCGCGCGAGCTTGCAGCTCTTTGTTCATGGGCGCCGGGGTTGCGCCGTATTCGCCGCGGAGCACGCCGCGCGTCTCTTTGGAGATGTTCTTGTAGCGCTCGCCCGTCAGCACGTTGATCACGGCCTGGCTGCCGACGATCTGCGACGTGGGCGTGACCAGCGGGATGTAGCCGAGGTCTTTGCGCACGCGCGGGATCTCTTCGAGTACCGCGTCGAGCTTGTCCGTGGCGTTTTGCTGGCGCAGCTGGTTTTCCATGTTGGTCAACATGCCGCCGGGAACCTGCGCCACCAAGATGCGTGAATCCGTCCCGCGCAGGCTGCCTTCGAACTTGGCGTACTTGCGGCGCACCTTGCGGAAGTAGCTCGCGATCTCTTCGAGCAGGCCGATGTCGAGCCCCGTGTCGCGATCGGTCTCTTGCAACATCGCGACCACGGCTTCCGTCGAAGAGTGGCCGTAGGTCATGCTCATCGACGAGATCGCCGCGTCGACGTTGTCGATGCCCGCTTCGATGGATTTCAGATAGGTGGCGGTCGAGAGCCCCGTCGTGGCGTGGCACTGCATGTGAATCGGGATCTTCAGATCTTTCTTCAAGCGACTGACCAGCTCGAACGCGACGTAAGGCTTGAGTAAGCCCGCCATGTCTTTGATCGCCAGCGAGTCGGCGCCCATGGCTTCGATCTGTTTGCTGAGGCTCACCCACAGGTCGATGTCGTGAACGGGGCTCGTGGTGTACGAAATCGTGCCCTGTGCGTGTTTGCCCGTCTTCTTGACGGCCTTGATGGCGGTCTCGAGGTTACGCGGATCGTTCATCGCGTCGAACACGCGAAACACGTCCACGCCGTTGACCGCCGCGCGTTCGACGAAACGCTCGACCACGTCGTCGGCGTAGTGGCGGTAACCCAGGATGTTCTGCCCGCGAAACAGCATCTGCATGGGCGTGTTGGGCATCGCTTGTTTGAGTGTGCGGATGCGCTCCCACGGATCTTCGCCGAGATAACGAATGCAGGCGTCGAAGGTGGCGCCGCCCCAGCTTTCCAGCGACCAGAACCCGACCTTGTCGAGTTTTTCGGCCATCGGCAGCATGTCGTCGATGCGCAGACGCGTCGCGAACAGCGACTGGTGCGCGTCGCGAAGGACGAGTTCGGTGATACCCAGTTTGTTTTTCGTGCTCATGTCGAGTCTGTCGTCAGTCGGTGGGGAAGGGGCGCGGCGGGCGAGCTGACTTCGTCAGTGCTCTTTGCGGTAACGCGCCACGGCCAGTTCGATGGCCTTGCGGGTGCGGGGATCGATGGTGTTTGCCGCGGAGGGGCGGCGCTTCACGGGAGCGGGTGCAGGAGCGGGCGAGACTTTGGCGACGACCTTGCTCATCACGCTCGTCGCCGCGACGAGCACGCCGAGAAAGATGAACACCGTGCTCATGCCCAGGGTCATGAGTTCGATGGCTCCTGAGATCAGATCTTCCACGTTGGTCTCTTCATGCTCGAGGGGGTTGGTGAGCTTCGTCTATCGGGTGATGGGACGTAGGAAGCACCCGAAAGAGGCATTGCGCCCGCATTCGAGCGGCCCTCAGGGCCTGACGGGCCCAGCGGCCACACCCTAGTCCGGGCCCGTCGACAGGATTAAGGGAAACCGTCCCCAGTCAGCGAATTAGGCCCGAAAGACAGCGAGGGACAGTTGCCCTCGCCAGCGCGGGACGTGCCCACACCGTGCAGCGTTCTGACGGCGCCAGCGCGATCAGTCTGCAACGCCGATTGGCGGCACTTCACCCGCAGCCACTGCGCTCAGGAACACGGACAGTTCGAGCTGGGCGGCCTCGACGTCAAACGCGACGAAGTGGCCATCGGCGCCTTCTGCGGGAGCGTACTGGCGCACTCCCGCGGTCCAGGTTTGGCCGTCTCGAGTCACGTTGCCCACGAGTGGGAACGCGTCCAGCGGTTCACCCAGTCCCTCGTCGTCAGTCACGCTCGAGTGGGGTTGTGCGATGCCCAAGCCCGCCGCGATCGCGAAAGTCTTTTGTGCGATGGCGGTAGAAGCGCGGTCCCGCGTGCCGTACACGTGGAAGACGTGCAGCGGCTCCGTCACTGGAGCGGTCACCAAGCGCGCCGCGTGGTGTAACGGATCGGCAGGATCGACCAAGTGTTGTACGAGCGCGAGCGCGGGGTGGAACTCGCCGCCCCGCACGGGTTCACCTTCGGCACCCGGGTCGAATACCGCTTGCGCGATCGCGGTGGGGATGATGGCGGGTTCTTGCCGCGCGAGCATGCTGGGCACGAAACCCGCACCAGCACCCGTGAACACGGCGCCGCTGAACTCGTTGGTGTAGGGTAACGCGATGGAGCCCTGCAGGGAGCCTTGCGACTGACCCATGAACAGCAGCGTGCGGCCGGCATCATCAGGCAGTACGTCGTCGAGGGCTTTGGCGAAACGTCCCATGCTGAGCACGTCCGCGCCCCCCTGCAAGGAGGTGCCCAGCGTGCCCGTCGGGTTCAGGAAGTTGAACAACAGCAAATCCGACGAGATGCCGCTCGTTTGCGGATCGTCACCGCGACGCGGACCGTGTTGCACGCCGTCGTAACCCACGACGATGAAACGACGCGGCTCGTCGTCGTTGGGCCCCGCGACCCCTCGGCTGAGCGTCCCCGCGACTTCGGGCACCACGTGGCTTCGAAATGAGCCGCTCGCGCCGTGGGAATAGAGCACCACGGGCAGGTCTCCGTCACTTTCGCGGGGTACGGTCACGGCCGTGCATACGTTTTCGTAACGCACGGGCCCGTCGAGCGATATCTGTCCACCCGAGTCGAAGTAGGGCGCCGTGCCCTGTTGGAAGATCGGCAACGAGACCACGCCGTGGTACTCGACATAGTCGGGGTTTTCGGGTCCACAGGCGCGTTTGGCGTCACCCAGCGCACAGGGCGAAGCCGTACCTTCGTCGCACATCACCCAGCCGATTGCCTCGGGGACAGGCAACTCTTCGATGGCCGCCGCCAGCTGCTCCATCGGCCGTAGGGGATCGTCGACAGTGAACACCGTGGCGTTGAGTACGTTGGCCGCGTCCAAGTCGATGGTGTCCATGAACACGCGGAGCGGTTCGTACTTGCCGTACAAGTCCGCCAAGATCGAGTCCGCAGGGGGCGCGTCGCCCAGCATGCTGGCGAGTTGCGGCGACCCTTGGATCGGGTTGCCGCCGTCGTCGAGCACGCCTGTTTCGAGCCAGGCCGCGTAGATTCGGCCCGGCTTGAGCGCGTAACCCGCCGTGGGGCGGACCGAAAGCGCGTCGTGACACATGTACTTGCCTGCTTGCGGCGAGTAAACGAGCTTGAGCGGCGGGCTCGACGGGCGCTCGGGTTCGGTGATGTCGCGCAGGTAGAAACGTGGGATCAAGGTCTCGAAGTCGACCCTGCCCGAGAAACGAAAGTAGATCGTCGGTGAGGCGCTGAACCCACTGGCGGTCGCGTTGACCGCATCGACGAAGACTTCGCTGGCGGCGGTGACCGTGGGGTAGTCGCCGAGATCGAGGCCAGCTTCCGAGCGATAGAAGTCGTTCGGAAACGGCAGACGGAAATAGTCGCCGAGATCTGCGTCCTGTGTGCCGGGGACTTCGAAGTACGCTCTTACGGGACCGTCCGTGGGCTCTACACAATCGCTGCGCACGCCAGGTGCAGGCGGATCATCTGCGCCGCCCGCATCACCCGAGGCATCGTCGGAGCCGTCGTCGGCTGGGTCATCCGAGCCGTCGTCGGGTAGGGCGTCGTCGTCGGCTAGACTGTCGTCGACTGCATCGTCGAGGTTGGTGTCGTCGGCGTTGGTGTCGTCGGGTGGCTCATCGTCGGGGATCGTATCGTCGATGGACTCGTCGTCGGGGCCCACGTCGTCGAGCGAGTCGTCCAGATCGTCGAGCGAATCGTCGTCGGCTGGATCGTCCGAGTCGTCGTCGGGTTGGTCGTCATCGGACGGCTCGTCGTCATCCCGGGCATCGTCCGTCGAATCTCCCGTGGAACTGGGGCCCGCGTCGACGCATTCTTCGTCATCCGTGCAGTCGTCCGGACCGCCCCCGAACCGCTCACCAACGCAGCCCACGGACAGGGCTCCGCCCCAAACACCAACGACCAGCCACTCAAACGCCTTTCGCACCATGTCCGCGAAGCATACCCCAATGCGCGCGGGTCACGACTGCTTGTCGTCATTTCAGCCGCACCTACCTGAGTCGACATTGGGAGCTCAGGCCGGAAACCGCCAAGCGCGGAGGCTCGTGCGATCTCGCGTTGCGCAGCAGGTGCACTCAGGAGCTCGCGCCCGCCGCGGCTGAGTGGCGCTGGACTTTGCCCCCACCGGGGTGCGCTCGGGTCCGCGGGTGTCACACTCAGCTGGCGGGTGCGAGCCCAGCGCTGGTGCGGCTGTGAGAGTCGTCAGGGCGCGGACGTCGTCGCTTCAGGCGTCGACGTCGTAGGTGGCGCGGGGTCTTCGGCAGTCGATGCATCAGCCCCTGAGGTACTCGTCGCGGGCGTCGTGAGTCCGAAGCCGTAGGCATACAGCGGGTCGTAGTTTGCATCGCCGACGTTGATCGGGATCTGACTCATCGATCGCGGCCAACTGTGCGGCAACTTGCCGCTGAAGGGCAAGTCCCCGAAGAGCACGTCCGTGATGCCTGCGCCTTCGGTTCCGGGAAGCCACGCGGCGACGATGGCGTCGGCCAGTTCGCCGACCTCGCCCAAAATCAGCGGACGTCCGCTGAGCAGGATCACCACGACGGGCAGTCCCGCCGCTTTGAGCTTCTTGACGACCGCCACGTCGTCTTCGTGCAGCGACAGATCTTCGCGGTCTCCGTCGAACTCGGCGTACGGCCGTTCACCGATCACTGCGACGCCCACGGCGCTGCCCGGCGAGACCTCGGCGTCTTCGGAATGGTGCACGCGCTCGGCCGTGAGTACGGCTTCGAACGCTTCACGCACGTTGGTGCCTTCGGTGATGTCGCCCGTTTGCCCCTGCCAACTGAGCGTCCAACCGCCGCATTGTCGCCCGATGTCGGCGGCGCCTTTACCCGCGAGCGTCACTCGCGGCAAGTCCTTGGATAGCGGCAGCAGGTTACCCTCGTTCTTCAGCAGTACGAGGGACTTGCTCACGGCTTCGCGCGCTACGGCGCGGTGCGCCTCGGAGCCGAACGCGCCGATGGCTTCCGCGTCAGTGGCGATCTGCCCCGAGCGGTCGCGGGCGTATCGATTCGCATCGAACATCCCGAGTTCACACTTGGCGGTCAAGATGCGTGTCACCGCGTCGTCGACGCGGCTCATCGGAATGCGATCGGGCACGAGGGACGCCATGGTGGTGATGAAGCTGGTGTAGACCTTGGGGTTCATCACCATGTCGACGCCCGCGTTGATGGCAGACTCGACCTGTTTGGCGTAGTTGCCGGGCAGCTTTTCCACCGCTTCCCAGTCGGACACCAAAAAGCCGCGGAACCCGAGCTTGCCCTTGAGCGTGTCGTTCAGCAGTGGGCCGTGGCAGTGCATCTTGATGCCGTCGACGCTGCTGTACGACACCATGGCGGAGCCGACGCCCGCTTCGATGGATTTGGCGTAGGCGGGGAGCAGTTGGGTTTCGATCTGTTCGGGCGTGATCAAACTGTTGCCCTGATCTTTGCCGCCTTCGGTGTTGCCGTCCGCGACGAAGTGTTTGGCGCAAGCGAGCACGCTGCGCGGTTCCTTACCCAGGCGCTCTCCCTGCAGACCGCGTACCAGCGCGGGGCCGAGCAGCTCGGCCAGCTCCGAAGTTTCGCCGTAGGCTTCGTAGGTGCGGCCCCAACGTTCGTCGCGGGCTACCGCGAGCACGGGAGCAAACGTCCAATCGATGTTGGTAGCGGCCACTTCACGCGCGGTGACGCGCCCGATGCGTTCTACGAGGTCGGCGTCGCGGGTCGCGCCCAGGCCGATATTGTGCGGGAAAATGACCGCATCTTGCACGTTGTTGTGTCCGTGCACCGCGTCGATGCCGTAGATGACGGGCACGGGGACCTCCGCCTCGAGCGACTGCTGGCGGAATTCGTTCACCATGCGCGCCCAGCCGATGGGGTTGTTCTGCAGCGGCGCCGAGCCACCCCCCGACAGGATCGAACCGATGCCGAACTGTTTGACGTCGGTGGGGTTTCGCACCGTGCCGCGGTCGGGCTGCATCATCTGCCCGAACTTCTGCGCGGGGCTCATCTTGGCGACGAGAGCGCGCGCTTGGTCGATGCACTGCTGCGACGGGAAACCACCGTTCGGATCCGCGCTGATCGGCACCATCGGCTGCTCGGGCGGCAAGCACTGCGGCTCGATGGTGACCGGGTTGGTTTCTTTGACCGGGTAATACTGCGCGTAACAACTGAGCACCGAAGCGCAGATCACGAGCGATCCGAGTGCGCAAGACCACAGCAACTTGCTGCGACCTTCGAGGCGTTTCGCACAGTTCGGGACAACCGACGGCTCAGTGTTCGATGGCAGCCCCGAGGAGCGCTTTTGGGAGTGGTTCATGGGGCTCGATTCTCAGGCCCGACTCCCCGCAGCTGCGCGGTCCAGCCATTCACCCGACGGCTGCACGAACAGCAGCTGCCCGGGCGGCACGGGTGGCGGTGCGGAGTTATCTGGCCTTGATTTGTTTGGCGAAAGCCATGGCTTTGGCTTCCACACTCTGCACCTCGACGTAGCCCTGAGAGCTGGCGGGGTTGAGCCCGTCACTGGCTTCCATCGAAGAGTCGGCTTCGTTGTACAGGCTGTGCGGGCATTCGCCGAGGCTCTGAAAGAAGAGGTTGCCTTTGTACATGCCGAGTTCCACGGTTCCGGTCGCCTTGTCTGCAAAGACGTCTATGGCGGCTTGGGCGGCTCGCGTGGCGGGGTCGAAATAACGACCATCGTAAATTTGATCCGCGATCAGCTGGCTGAGCGACGCAAACAGGGCGCTCGCGCGGCGGTCGAGCGTAGCCTGGTAGACCGTGGCCAGACCCACGCCGAGCAGTTCCATGCCCGGCGCTTCGTACACGCCGCGGCTCTTGGTGCCGATCACGCGGTTCTCGAGCGCGTTCTTCATCCAAATGCCGTTGCGGCCAGCGATCTGATTGGCCTGCAACATGAGCTGCAGCGGGCTGCCCTTGCTGCCGTTGATGGCCACGCAGCGGCCCTGCTCGAAGCGCAACTTCACGCTCTCGACTTGATCGGGAGCTCGTTCGGGCCACACGCCCATGATCGGTTCGACGATGCGTGCAGGTGTTTGCAAGCTCTCCAGATCTTCGGCCTCGTGGGACAAGCCCGCCAGGTTCGCGTCCGTGCTGTAACGCTTCTTGGGGCCGACGTCGGCTTCGATGCCGCGCTCGCGCAGGTATGCGGCCATCTCTTTGCGGCCGGGGAACTCTTCGAGCAGCTGGGGGTCGCGCCAGGGCGCGTACACCTTCATCTGGGGTGCGAGGACGTTCGTGTAACGTTCGAAGCGCAGCTGGTCGTTGCCGCGGCCGGTCGCGCCGTGAGCTAACACCGTGCAGCCTTTGGCTTGCATCTCGGAGAGTAAGCCGCGCACGGTGACCATGCGGGCGATGCCCGTGGTGTTCCAGTAGCCGCCGTCGTAGGTCGCCTGGTACCGGATCACGTCGTAGGCCGCTTCGGCCATGTCGTCTTTGAGGTCGACGATGAACGTTTCCGCGCCCGTCGGGCTCATCTTGCGGACGATGTCTTGGACGTCCGTTTCGTCGGGCTGCGCCAGATCTGCCGTGAAGCAAATCACGTCGAGCCCCGCCTGCTTGAGACGGGAAGTGACGGTCTTGCTGTCGAGACCGCCCGAAACGCAGATACCGATCTTTTCGCCTTTGAGTTGTTCGAGACGCATGGAGCCGCGGAGGCTAGCTCAAGTCGCTGGGGTTGGCGAGGGGTGAGTGGTGCACGTGCCGCGGTTACATTGGCGGGCGTGCCGGGGTGGAATCGCCGAGCGCTGGCCGCTGTTCCGAAGCCATCCAAGACGCGTTCGATGAGGGGACGGGCGGGGAGTAGTTGCCGCGAGTGGCGTGGTTGACGTGGCGTCAGGGGCTGTTTCGGGCTATTCCGATCGTTGGATGGCTACGGACTTGGCTGAGCTGCAGCGTCAGGGGCGACTGGATTGGCTCACCGCCGCAATACTGATCGCTCGCGACGCGAACCCGCAGCTCGACGGCGATACCATCCGTAAGCAGCTGGATTCTCTCGCGCGTCCACTCAGCGCCAAATTGCTGAGCGCGCAAGCGCCTGCGGAGCAGGCCAACACGCTGACCGACTACATCGGTCGGCGGTTGGGCTTCCGCGGCAACGAGGCCGACTACGAAGATCCGAACAACTCCCTCATCGATCGTGTGTTGGAGCGCAAGCTGGGCATTCCGATAAGCCTGGCGCTCGTATACGTAGAAATCGCTCGGCGGGTTGGCGTCGACGCTTCTGGCGTGGCGTTTCCCGGACATTTTTTGGTGCGCATCGGCGATCCACAGCGCGTCGCTGGGGTGGACCGCAGCGTGATGCTCGATCCGTTCGTGGGTGACGTGTTGGTCGATACCGATCTCGAGCTACTCGCAGAGCGCGCTACGGGCAGCGCGGAGGTGAACGCCGAGTGGCTGCGCCCCGCGCCAGTCGGGCAGATCGTGCTGCGCATGTTGGCGAACCTGCGCGAAGCCTACGGGCGAGCGGGCGACAATCGACGGCTGCTCGTCGTGTTACATCGCATGTGCGAGCTGGAGCACAACGCCACCGCACTGCTTCGCGACCGCGGGCTCTTGCAGGCCAAACTCGGCGCGCCCCGGGCGGCCCTTTCGGATCTCGAAGGCTACTTGGAAGCGACGCCGCACGCGAGTGACGCCCAGCAAGTGCAAGAGCTGGTCGACGAGCTCAGCGAGAGCATGCGCAACCCCGCCGCCGCGCAGCTCCTGAACTAGAGTGTGGCAACGGGTGGCGTTTTCCGGGGACCAATGAACCCGACGGGCGACTCACCAAGTCTGCGCGACGGGAGGGCCCCCGTGAAGGAAGAGGCGGCTGGTCGCCGCTCCCGGTTGTCCTTGGGGGCTGCCGTCTCGTAGTGGCATTTGCGGTGTCGCCCGCGGGTTATTGGCCAGGCTTGCTGCGCACGAGGGCGCCTGTCGTGCAGCTACTGCGCGACGCGTTTGCAGCTGTAGTCGCCGGCGAGCAGTAGGCTGCGGGTGCACTCGACCTTCTGCATTTGGGCGCTGTTGGCCTGCACCTGGAACGTGAAGTTCTGCGAGATGGGCGAGCGTGAAATGGCGATGGCTTGCGCGCAGCCGTCTGCGCCACACGCTTCGGTCTCGGCTTGCTTTTGCAGCGGCGCGATGTCGAAGTTCACGTTGTAGATCGCGAGCGCCGAGCCGCCGAGACACGCCACGGCGACGAACTTTTTGATCCAACCAGCTTTCTCGGCCATCGCGCTGTTTCTTCCTCTCAGGTTTTCCTGCGGGTGTGACTACTTCAGGCCGCCGACGTCCAATTCCCAAAACGGCAGATCCACCGCGCGTGGCCAATGCAGACCGACGCCGATGGGCACGAAGTGTTTGGCGAACAGACCGCGGTAGTACGAGCCGTTGCGGATGAACACGTCGGTGTCCGTCCGCGCTTGATCGGCGCGCTCACGCAAGTCGGAACGGGTCAGGGCTTCGAAGAACACGAGCCCTTTGGCCATCGCGGCGATGTTGGCGACGGCGGGCGCCACGTCGGGATCCGGCAAGTACTGCAGCACGCCCTGGCAGATGATCAGATCGTACTTCTTGCGGTCACGCCAGCGCGCGATGTCGCACTGCTGCCAGCCGTGTTTCTGGCACATGGCGTCGCTGATCTCCGTACCCGTGTACTTGACCTTCGGCTCGTGCTTTTTGATCCAGTCGCGCCACAGCCCGACGCCTGCGCCGACGTCGAGCACGGTCTTGATCGGCACTTGATTGTAACGCGCGATCGAGAACACGTACTGCACGAGATTCGCGTGCTCGTCGGGCGACACGACGCGGGTCTTCGGATCGTCGTAATAACGCGCGTAGTAGCTCTCGTCGAAGACTCGCCCGGACGCCATGGCGCGCAGTGTATAGCGGGTTGTCGCGTCTTGTAAAAGTGCAGCGAAACCTCGCCGAGACGCCGCATCCCGGCACGAGGCTGACGCAGCGTCGTCTGTTGCGTTGGGCAAGCGCGATCCGTTTGGCTTAGCGGCCGAGGATGTCAGGCATGCAACCGGGTCGACGTGGCGCTTCTCGAGCGACGCGCCTTCTCGAACTCGGCCGCGGCGGGCGCCGCACTTGTCACGTCGGGCGTCGCTGAGTAAACGCCGCGGAGTGAAATTGAAGCTACCGCGCATGACGCCTCGGGCCGTGATCTTCGATTGTGACGGCACCTTGGTCGACTCGATGCCGCTGCATCACCGGGCGTGGTGCGCCGCGTTCGAGCAGCATGGCGCCACCTTCGACTTTTCGTGGACACTGTTCATGTCTCGAGCGGGCAAGGGCCTCGAGCAGACGGTCGTCGAACTCAACGCGCAGTTTTCTCACTCTCTAGACCCCGTGCTGGTCGTGGGCGCGCAGCGAGAGCACTACCAACGCCTGCTGCCAGAGCTCACCGTGCTCGAGTCCGTCGTCGCGTACGCCCAGGCTTGCCACGGCAAGTTACCGATGGCCGTGGCGAGCGGCGGCGAAAAAGAAATGGTGCTGCGCGCGCTGGAGGTGGTGGGCATTCGTCACTTGTTCGATCACGTCGTGTGTCAGGTTGACGTCGAACACGGCAAGCCATCGCCAGAAATGTTTCTGCTGTGTGCCGAGCGCATGGGCGTCGCGCCCGAACACTGTTTGGTCTTCGAAGACGGCGAGCCAGGCATCGAAGCCGCCAAAGCCGCCAACATGCCGTGGGTCGCCGTCGACGGCAGCGAACGCTCCTCCGACGACGAGTGACGCCAGCCACGGTCATCAGCCGCAGAGACTCCTCCGACGACGAGTGACGCCGCCACAGCTACTGACGTTCCGCGACGACGAGTGACACCGCCACTGACGCTCCGCGACGACGAGTAACGCCGCCACTGATCCTCCGCGACGACGAGTGACGCCGCCGCAGCCACTGATCCTCCGCGACGACGGGTGACGCCGCCGCAGCCACTGACGCTCCGCGACGACGAGTGACATTTCGCACTCCGACGGGGGCTGCCGCGATACCCCCGTCACTCGTTTCGGTTCTTGATTTGGGCCACGTCGAGGAAGCGAGCGCGCCGTGAGGCACCGCGCGTCGCGAGCCGCCCCTCGGCGTCAATTTCCCCAGAGGGAGCCGCGCACTGGCCGCACCTGCACGTCTCACTGCATCACGACC
>CBFGUG010000100.1:0-28216 GCA_965651905.1 uncultured bacterium
CGTCGTCGGTTTCCGCGTCGTCGTCGGTTTCCGTGTCGTCGTCGGTTTCCGCGTCATCGGTCGACGGGTCGTCACTCTGGCTGTCGTCATCCTGTACGCCCGCGGCGTCATCCTCGGAGTCGTCAGAGTCGTCGCACCCCGACAACGCGACCATCAGCGCGACGCCGATGACCACGCTCACGCCCCTAGCGTCGCGCAAGCCCCTGAGACCAAAGGCCCTGAGACCAAAGGCCCTGAGACCAAAAGTCCTGAGACCAAAGAAAACTGGTGAAACAGATGGTGAGGCAGCGGGTTCGGGTCTCGTCACAGTCGTGATCCTCTTGGTGCACAAGTGATTCGCTTTGCAACCATACACCGAAGGACACGAGCGGCAACCCGCTTGTTTGCCCCTCTGGAGCGACTGGCCGCAAGAGCGATCACTCTTGACCGAAACGGCCGAACTACCAGTTACCAGTAGCCGCGCGAAGCGGGGGCTCCAAGTGGACGGGTCGAGCATAGGAGTTATCCCAAGACGCGCTGCGGCACAAACGCGTTTGCCCCTTGGTGTGAAGGCACAATCCAAGCCGTTTCGCATTTATCACTACGCGAGACGCTCGGAACAGTTGCGTTTCGATCCCGTGTCGAACGATAACCCAAGACAGTGATCGCAGAGCGTGGATTTGATTTGTTCATCTGGTCTCACGATTAAAAATTCTCGAGCAGCCAGTTTTCTTTTCGGATCCCATCGCGTTCTTGATACAAGCCGTCGCACCAACGAGGGAGTCTGTTGATGCATAGAGGTAAGTATCTATTGCTGTCGGTCGCCGCGCTTTGCGCGGGAGCTCTGCCAGCGTGTTTGTCGTTCCCCGAGGAGGGTACTGGTCCGCAACCAGTTGAAGGCGAAGTGTCTGCTAGTGACGTCGACGAACACGTCGCGTCGCGGGAAGATTCACGAAGCCGCACCTACGAGTTCTCGAAGCTCACGCAGGAGCTATCCGCCAGCTTCGTCCCTGCACCAGGCGGCGCCAGGCGCCTGCTGCAAGACCACTATCTACGGGCAATTGCGGAAATGCTGGGCCCAGACGCGGCGGCCGCCGCCGCGCCACCTCCTGACGGCAGTCTCGGTGGAGTAGGCGCCGTTGCAGCCTTCGAACTGGCGACGCCGCCCGTGTCCGTGGATGAGTACGAGTACTCTGCGCTCCTCGCAGCAGCAGCCGCCGTCGCGTCTCCTGCCAGGCTCGCCGAACAAGCGCCTTGCGTGACTCAAGGGCCAACAGACCCCGAGTTCAGGGAATTCTGCTATCGCGAGGTCGCGCACCGCATTGGCTTTCTCGCCTGGCGGCTCCCTCCGCTAGAAGAGGATAAAGATCGACTCGTAGAGATCGCGCTGTTGGCAGAAGACTATGGCACGACCGACGCCGAGCGACTGGAACTCGGCATCACCTACGTGATCGCCACCCTGCTTCAGTCGCCCAGCTTCCTCTACAGCGTGGAGGTGGGGGTTGACGCGGGCACGAGTCGGCAACTCAACGGTTTCGAAATCGCCACTCGTATGTCGCTATTCTTGCTCGGGACTCCCCCCGACGAAGAATTGCTGCGTCTAGCCGCCGATGGCGGGCTCGACACGCCGACAGACGTGCGCAACGCGGCTCTCTCATTGCTGGCGACGCCACAGGCGCGACAAGGTTTCGTCGACCACCTCGGCGACCTCTTCCAGCTGAAGCTTTTAGAGGCCAAGGGCAAGGACACGACGGCCTACCCACAATACGATGGTGCGCTCGCCGCATCCATGGCTGAAGAGGTGCATCGCTTCGTCGAGGACATCGTGTTCGACAATCCAGTGAGCTTCCTCGAGATATTGCGGAGCGAGAAGCGCTTCATCGATACGCGGCTGGTCAACGACGTTTATGGCGGCGTGCCGAGCATCACCAACGATTGGGACCAGGTGGACTTCTCCATCTCACCGCTGGACACGGAAGAACGCGCTGGGATCCTGACGATGCCCGCTGTCCTCGCAGTGTTCTCCCACGGCGTTCTGAACTCGCCCACTCGCCGCGGCTTGTTCGTGCGCGAGCAGTTGTTCTGCGACACGATTCCCCCCCCGCCAGATGGCGTCGACTTGGATGTGAAGCCACCTCCCGCGGGCATGTCGCTCAGGGAGCAGCTGGAAACGCAGCACAAGAGCCCTGGCTGTGCAGGCTGTCACAACGCGATGGACCCAATCGGGTTTGGCCTGGAACACTTCGACGCGATCGGGCAATGGCGTACGCACGACAACGGCGTGCCTGTCGACTCTTCAATCGACAGTCCTGATTTCGCCGGCACGCTGAGTGGCCCTCGCGAGCTCGCAAACGCCATGGTTGCAGACGCACGAATCCCGATGTGCTGGATCGAGCAGCTGCACACCGCAGCCGTGGGAAGCATTGCAGGTCCCGGCTCTCCCCCCAGGTCCGCTCTGGAAGATCTCGAAATCCAATGGATCGCTGCAGGTTACGACATGCAGACGCTGCTAGCTGACATGGTGTCTAGTCCCGCGTTCCTGCAAGTGGCACCGCTCGACTGAGGAGAGGGTTTGATGTTCAAGTTGAATAGAAATGTAATGGACCGCCGCACGTTCATTCGCGGCATGACGACGACGGGCGCGGTGACCCTGGGCCTACCCTTGCTCGAAGCCATGTTGAACGACACGGGTGAGGCACTTGCTCAAGGTGGAGCCCTACCGACTCGCTTCGTGACGTGGTTCTACGGAAACGGCGTGGACCTCAACAAATGGGAACCAGACAACCCTGGCTCCGCCAGTTGGAACCCCAGTGTGCTCCTGCAGGACATCGCCGACGTCAAAGACTACATCACGGTCTGCACGGGGCTCGACAACATGACCGCCGACGGTCTGACTCATCACCAGGGCAGCACGATGCTCTCGGGTTACACGCCCATTCGTCGGTCCGATTTGGATCGCACGTTCTCGTCAGACCACGGCGGTCCGACCATCGACCAGCTGATCTCAGCCGCCATCGCCAAGAACGTGAGCCTTCCCATCGACTCGCTGCAGCTTGCGATTTCGAAGTTCGGTAGTCCCGTCGACGGTGGGACCACGTCTGAAGCCATCAGTGTAAAAGGGGAACCTGGGGCGCTGCTGGCACTGCCTCCTGTCAGCAGTCCCGCGCGTGTCTGGCGTTACATCTTCGGTGATGAGCCTGCGCCATCCGAGTTACGCACGTCGATGCTCGACTTCTTGCGTCGCGATCTGGGGCGCATGCGTCAGCGACTCGGCAGCTTCGACCGACACCGCATGGACGTCCATCTCGACGGAATTCGTTCGTTGGAGCGAAAGTTCGACATCCTCGATCAGATGCAGAACAACCCCGACTGCACGATCCCCAGTGCCGTCACCGAAGACAACGGCAACCTCAACGGCGAGGAGCCACTGTCTCTGATTAATGGGATGATGGCGGAGCTGACCGCGCTGGCGTTCGACTGCGACGTCACGCGCGTGGCTTCCGTGTTGTTCCTACCCATCGCTGGTGAGTCGACCTTTGGCGACGTCCCCGCGTCGATCGGGCCATCGACCGCAGGCAAAACGCATCACAACTGGAGTCACGATCAAGGTCCGGGTTACGACACGAACGTTCGTCACATCATGAACCAATTCGGCGACTGGCTGCGTACCTTCCAGGCTCACAGCGAGCCTGGCGGTGGTACCTTGCTCGACGCATCGATCTTCTACGCGACCACGGAGATCGCCAACGGGAACCACACGACCAACCGAACTCCAGTCATGCTCGGCGGCCATGGCCGCAACTACCTGAAGTATCCAGGGATTCACTACCAGGCGATCGCAGGCAGCGGGGGCAACCTCAACGTAGGCGCCCCATGTGCGGGCAACGCGAGCGACGTGTTGCTCGCGCTGATGCAGGCCTTCGATCCGACCGTCACCTCCGTGGGTGGTCCGTCTGCAGCGTCAGGGCTGTACGACACTTCTCCCACCGCACCCGTGTCGGACATTCTCGCGTGAGTTCCGAGCACAGCAGTTGAAATCGAGGAATTGAAACGATGTTGATCAAATTCATCAAACCAACGGCAGTGTTCAGCTTGGGAGCGCTGGCTGCGTGTAGCAGCGAATCGACGAACGAACTCGGCGAGATTCAAGATCCGCTGATCAACTGCGGAACGGAGCTCGGCGTGGCTCCTCTGCAGAACTCCTGCGGACACGGCTGGGAGGGCCCCTTCGGTGACTCTGGTGGCGTCGGCACGCCCGCGTCACCCGTGGTCGCGGACGCAACTGCGGCGACCGCGTCTCAGCTGCTCGAGGAACTCCAGGTCACCTACAGCCTGACGTTGCCGGGGAGTGGCACGAACTACCAGGGCGCCGTGCTGTTCGACGCGCCCTTCACCCAAGACTACGCGTTCGTGGTCGACGAGGACATGCCGATAGAAATCCTCGACGCCACGGATACGACGATAGTCCCCGTCCTTCAGCAAAACATCGGACCTGCCTGCGCGGACGTCGGCGCCGAGCTGGGGTCAGGGGCGCCAGGCAGCGCCATGCAAAAGGTGGACATCGTTCCGCTGGTCGCGGGCCAACAGTATCGGATCGTGCTGGGCAACACTGACGACCCCGACGTGCGACTGCTGATCGACGAACCCAACGAGTTCTTGAACCTGTACTTCGCAGACTCGGACGGGGACGGTTTTGGCGACCCGTTCGCCCCCGTGGTCAGCGAGTGCGTCGCCCCGACGGGATACGTCCCGACCACGGGCGACTGCGATGACACCAACATGGACGTCAACCCGAACGCCGTCGAGGAGCCTGATACCCCAACCGAGATCGACAACGACTGTGATGGTTTGCTCGATGGCGAAGCCGCAGACTCGGACCTGGAAATGGTATCGGTGACGGCCAGCGGCGTCGCTGCGCGCATCGCCGTCGGCGCCTCCACGTCAGTCATCGTCACTCAGGTCGTCACCAACAACAGCCCCACGCCGACCGACGCCATCGTCACGCGCTCGGCATCGTCTAGCGGTGGCAGCATCACTCCCGCCAGTTCGTTCGACACCCTCAACAACGTCGAGCTCGGAGAGTACCGTACTCTGCACACGGCGTACGACGTCTCGTGCGACGCAGCAGGCACGACGACGTTCACGGTCGAGGCTGAAGTCAGCCCGGCAAACGCCATCGACACTGACCCAGATCTCAGCAACAACGTCGGCGAGGTGATTTTCAGCATCGACTGTGTGCCTTGCGTGCAAGCGGCTGATCGACTCGTGTTTGCGGACGACACCCAGGTGACGACGACGCTGGCCCAAGCGGGCGGCTACTTCGAGTTAGGCGCGGCACCAGCCAGAGTGACGGGCAACGTCGAAGTGGCGGGTGACGCGTTCTTGCGCAACGGCTCCGTCATCGACGGCAATCTCACGCTCACGGGCATGGTGATCGACCAAGGCGGCCCGACGAGCTACGACGTCACTGGCGACACCTTCTATGAACCTGTCGAGGTGCCGGCTCAAGCACTTCTCACGGTCAGCCCAGGCACCAGCGATCTCGCCGTGGCAGGTGGAGCGAGCGCTTCCTGGACGCCAGGCGCCTACGACGAAGGTTCCATCTCGCCCTTCGGAAGCGCGACACTGACGGCGGGGACTTACGAGTTCCGCACGCTTCGCCTCCACCCAGACGCGACGTTGTATCTGGATACGTCTGCTGGCGACGTCCGCATCTTCACGGAGGAGCAGTTCGAAGTCGAGGATCGCGCCACGCTCGAGAACACGGGGTCGGGTCTCGTCGGCGTCTACACCAACGCACCGACCGTGCGCATAGGGACCGACTCTCGGCCGTTCGACGCGACGTTGTTCGCGCCGAACGCCGCAGTACACGTCTACTCGCGAACCGACATCAACGGCTGCATGAGCGCTCACGACATCACCTTCGAGCCGCAGGTCACGTTGATCGAAACCGATCTTCCGAGCATGGAAGAACCGACCGACAGCGTGGGTGGCCCGGGCGGTACCTGCGACGACGGCATCCCCAATGGTGACGAGACAGGTACTGACTGCGGCGGCAGTTGCCCACCGTGTGCTCCCGCTTGTGAAGCAGCCGACTACGACGTCGCTACGGAGATGAATCACAGCGCGGGTGGCATGTGGGGCACGGCAGCGTGGAACCTCTGGTCGAACGGGAACGTCTCCACGACCCACTCGTTCACGGCTGGGCCCAGCAAGATCACGGTGAGTGCATTCGGTGAAACCGCCTTCGGCGTTGCGCCACACATGATCGTCCGCGTCGACGGTGTCAGCATCGGAGACGTCTACGTGCCGCAAACTCCGAGTTTCGAAAGCTACGACTTCTTCTTCAACGCTTCAGGTGGCAACGCCTTGGTTGAAGTCGTGTTCGACAACGACGTCAACTCGGGTGGGCAAGATCGTAACCTCATCCTGCAGACGGTTTCCGTCGATTGCGAGGAGGCTCCCGAGGGGGAACCAGAGCTCAACGCTTGGTTCGTCAAGACATCGGATTGGTACTACGGCTACTGCGTAGACATCTACGTGACCAACACGGGAACAGGCCCCACCATGACCTGGCAAGCGACGGTCAACACTCAGCAGTCCACGATCTACGACACGTGGAATGGCAGTTTCATGGGCACCACGGGATCTGTGAACATCAGCCCCACATGGTGGAACAGCGTGATCGCACCCGGGCAAACAATTTCGTCTGTCGGGTTCTGCGCGAACCGCTTCCCTGGAACGAACAACAACGCGACGCTCACGGCAGTCGTCGGGTACTGAGCCCGTGACCGAGCTGTTGCCAGAGCAGTCGTTCTCTGGCAACAGTCTCGCTGTCGTCGGGCTGGGCGCCGTCGACTCGAGCAATCATGACAAAACGAGTCATCCGCATCGTCATCACCCTGACGGGGCTGCAAGTCGCAGCCTGCGCAGAGAGTGGTTCTGACTCCGACGTCGACACCACGTTGGGTCCGCCGAACGGAGGCGCTGAAGCTGGCGCGTCCGGACAGGCAGGTGACGACTCCCCTACTGCTTCCAACTCGCAAGATGCAGGGCCGACGTCTAGCGACGACTCGTCCGGGGATGATCCGTCGAGCAACGCGGCTGATGACGATGTCCCTGTTGCGGACGATCCGCGCAACAACGACGACGGCACTTTAGTCGATGATTCGGCCCCAGCAGAAGAGACTCCAGCAGAAGAGACTCCAGCAGAAGAGACTCCAAGCGAAGAAACGCCAGGCCAACAGAGCCCTGATGACGAGAGCCCTTCGGACGACGCCCAGCCAGGTGGCGACGACCTCGACCCACCCGAAGACGCAACGCAAACGGATGACTCGTTCTCGAGTTCCGACGCAGGAGTCGGCGAAGATCAGCCAACCATGCCCGAAGACGCCCTCGCGGAGGCTGGCGCAGTGGCGCCTTCGGACGACGCCCAAGCACCAGGCTCGGACGAACCCGCGGGCATCATCTGCGCAGACCTGAGCTCGACGTTCGAGCTCGTGGACCAGCCGATCAACATGGTCACCCTGCATTGGAACGGATCGACGACAGACGCCGAATGTTGGTTCGAGGCAGGTACGGGATCCGATGATTTGGCCTTATTGCGCTTCGCGCAAGAGACTGGGACCTACGGCCCATACAGCTTGTGGTCAGGCGATCCTCCGTTCGAGTACGGTGACGGTTTCGAAGACAACGATCCGAACGGACTGCCCATCGGCGTCCCCATGACAGTCCTCCTGGATGTGACCTCACCGCCCATCCTCGTTCGAGTCTCCTTCGAGTTCACCGACGAGCTCGTGATCGTGAGTGCCGTCGAAGGTCTTTAGAACTCCAGCGCTTTTCTGCGCGAGGCAAGCGCAGCTGCGCTGGTTACTCAAATCTCAGCGCGGCGCGCTACCCACAGGTGAACGCCCACTTCTACCAGTTGTTCGCGTTCACTCGGGGCAACTGCGTCGGAACACAAGGTTTTCTCAGGAAGCTCGTCCAAGCGACGTTCCTGACCTGCAACCAAACTGCGATAGCGTGGTTCAGTGTCGTCTTTGTCCGCGCGGTGCGTCCAAGCGAAGCACATTTCGTTCGAAGAGACACTCAAGCCTACGCGCTTCGCGGCGGCGTCTAGCCGCTGCGCCAAGTGAAGCGCTCCCGAAGCTGGGGTACCCCTGGGCGGCGGCAAGCGCAACCGATGTCCAGCCTGATACGCCGAGAGCAGCGAAGCTTGCAGTAACTGCCGCGCTTGTGGAGTGCGCGCCACGGCGTCGTAGGCACGAACCGCACGATGTGCATCGAACTCACGACCCGCGAGCTCGTCGAAGAAACGTTTGAAGACGGTCGGCAGCGGATGGCCTTCTCGCTTGATGGCCCGCAACAAGTCGAGCATCGGCTTTCGTTCGGTCACCAGCAGATCGTTGGGCCATTCGCTAGCAGAAGGATCGGAGAACAAATTCGGCAGCGGGATCCGCTCGGCAGCGTGCAAATCTGCGAAGTGAGCTCTGGGTGTGGGACTCAAGTCCAACAGATGAACGATGACGCCATCACCGCTGAGCACCCGCTTGGCTTCCCGCAAGGCACCATCGAGGTCATCGAGCAAATCGAAAACGCAAAGGCCGACAACCGCCGCGCAAGACCCATCATCGAACGGCAATGCCGCCGCGCTCGCCTGAGCGAACGACGCTTCTGGATGCTTCTCACGAAACCCCTGACACGCATCTCGAGCTGGTTCGGTGTGGGTGAAACGGGGTCGGGTCGAGCGCAACCACTGCCGAAGCTGTCCGCTTCCCGCGCCAACTTCAATCAGACGCCCCTCGCTGGGCAACACCCGCTCCACCCGCTCGATCACCTGTGACACACACAGATCGAAAGGACGACGAATGGCATCCAGCTCAGCCAACCGCTGCGCCCACTGCTCGGAATCGCTGCGTCGCGCGCGTTCACGCTGACGTTTCGGGGTCCACTTGCGAGACGCTCCGCGTGTCACCATGGCCCCGTCGATACTATCGCCTGCGGCAAGTCACAAGCGCCCGATGACGTAGTCCCGTGATTGTCGCACGCGCCGCTGCTGCTCGTGTTTGGGGGTCCACCGCAGCCAGCGCGCCTTCACCAATCGCTCGACCGCTGTTTCTCCCAGCGAGTCGCTTGGGCGCAACATCACCGCGCAGGCCCCGAGCCTTCACTTCCCAGGTCTCAAGTCCCCCCCGCACGAGGCCGCACCCAGGGGCGACGAGTTTGTCGTCTGGTGTCCGTCAGCGGCGGGGGCTAAACCCAACGGCCGATGAATCGGCAATTGTTGATAGATGCGATCGTGCAGCAGACCACCGTTCTGATCGCTCAGGTGGCGACCAGCGGCGGCGCGCGAACGCCGCTCTCACACGTCGCTCATCGCGTATTTCTCGACTTGGCCAGTGAACTCGAAGCGCAAGGGCTGAGCCGAAAGGTGACGGCCGACATGTTCGGGATCAGCCTACGCTCGTACCAGCGCAAACTGAACCGCCTGCACGAGAGCCAAAGCGAAAAGGGCAAGACGCTGTGGGAAGCGTTGTTCGACTACGTCGGGGGAGCGCCCGTGCGTCGGCGCAGCGACGTGTTGAAACGTTTCGCGCGCGACGATGAAGCCAGCGTCCGCGGGATCCTGGTCGACTTGGTCGACAGTGGTCTCGTGTTCACCACGGGCAGCGGCGACGACGCCGTCTACCGCGTCGTGCAAGCGCAAGAACTGCGCGCAGAAGACGAAGCCGCTGATGACGCTCTGGTGTGGGTGTTGATCTACCGCGAGGGTCCTCTGCGTTTCGACGAGCTGATGGAGAAGACGCGCACGGACCAAAGTGCGCTGACTCCAATCGTCGAACGACTGCTAGCGGCAGGACACGTTCAGCGAACGAACGACGAAGACAGCGAGGTACTTTCCGCCAAGCGCTTCGAACTCCAGCGCGACGTCAGCTTGGGTTGGGAAGCTGCGCTGTACGACCACTATCACGCCTTGGTGCGAACCTTGTGCGCGAGACTCGACCCCGACACGGCACGTGATCCTCAGCGCGAGCACATCGGTGGTTCGACGTACAGCCTGGACGTCGATCGCAACCACCCCTTGCGCGACGAGGTACTGGGCACGCTTTCGCGACACCGCCGCGAACTCAGCGATCTTCGACGCCGCGTCAACGAGCACAACGACCAGCGGCCTCCCACGGACGCCCCCGAACGTGTCGTGGTGTACACGGGGCAGTGTGTGTTCCCGCAGGACCCACCCAAGGCAGCCACCCCATCAACTCCGACGACCCTAGACACAACCCAGGAGCACTCGTGAACTGTCAACTTACGGCAACTTCTTGCAGGTGGATCGCGCGGCGCGCGGCGCTGGCTCGCGGCACTTGGGCGCTCGTCGTGGCGGTGACTGCCGCCGGCTGCTCGACGCGCGAAGACAGTCCAGTAGACTCGCGAGGCGGCCCGTCCAGCGATGACAGCACATCGCACACGACGATCGATAGCGAATCGCACTTCTTGAGCTTCTGCGCGGACGGCTGTGGGGACGGGTTGCGCTGCGTGTGCGGCGTGTGCACACGCGTGTGCGACGAATCGAGCGACTGTCGAGAGCACGACGAGTCTGCCGAGTGCGTCCCCCCGACGCCCGCGAACCCCGAGTCTTGCGTGTTCAGTCACGTGGAACGCGTGTGTGACGTCGCTTGTAGCGATCTGACCGACTGCGACGCACTCGGCCCAGGTTACGTGTGCAGCGCGGGGGTATGTCGTCAGGCGCCGCCAGCCACGGCGCTCTGCAGCGCTGCGCAGCTTCCCGTTTGTGAAAGCGGACAAGAGCTTCGCGTCGGCACGGAAGACGACTGCCCGACCTTTCAGTGCGTGGCGCAACGCGCCTGCCCCACGCCGCTCTCGGAGGCGGCGTGCGGCGAAACCAGTAGCGAGGGGTTCACGTTCGATGCAGCCAAGGGTGCTTGTTTGGTGCACGACTTCGGCGAGTGTTCGACCGAAAGCAACAACTTCGCGTCCCTCGAAGCCTGTTGGAGCGGCTGTGCACCAGAATACCAAGGCACGTGTATCGAAGGCTGGGACGCCAACTGGGAGAGCGCCGACGTCACGCCCGTCGCGCAGAACAATCTGATGCTCGAGCCAGCGACCATCACTCGCGAGTTCGCGCTCGAACTGATCGAGGGTGAGCACGAGGCGACGCTCTCCTACCCAGACAGAACACAAACGCGGCTGACCCTGCGCGTCGCTCGAGCCCAGGCGTATCACGTCACCAGCGGCTACAACCCAACCGGCAGCTCATTGCTTGGTGGCGCTGGGCCACAATGTTACGACCACATCGTCGTTCGAGGCGATGTTTCGTTCGTGACCGAAGACGGCAAGTTCGACGAGCGCTGGCAAGGCGTACGCTTTGCAGTCAACGCTTGGGACGGGTTTGCGAACGTCAGCCTTTGGGTCGCGGGAGACTGGAACGAGCCGCGGGGCGAAGATGAACCCGTGGCAGGAAGTTACCAACCAGGCTTGGACTCCGAGAGGTGTTCGCTGAGCAGTGATCTGAGTATCAACCTCGTGAGCGGAGCGCTGAGCGGCGGCCTGCGTCACCTCGTCGTAGATCTGCCTTGCGAGGATGTGTCGGACACCACTCCCATCTCTTCTCCCGGAGTTCCGGATGGTACGCCAGCGCCGACGCAGGCCCCCGTGCCGAGCGGCCCCGTGTGGAGCACGCACGTGCGTTCGGTCGACGGCCAGTTCTGCGCCTACGACGCACCGAATCGACGTGGTCCCGACGAACCTGGCGATTCGGACGCAGCCGCTCACCTGCTAGCTGGTGAAGAGCCGCGCTACCGCATCGCGGCGGACGTGACCCAGGAATGTGAAGCCGCGGGCGGCAGCGACTGCAACCCCGAGAGCTTCCTCACGATTTGGGCGGCGGAATGTGTGGCACGCACCGAAGGGCTGGAAGAAGGAATCGAAGCCTGGGAGAGTGTCTTGCGCTACGTCGACGCAGGCGGCTCGAGTGCGAGCGGGACGAACGCAGCCGGACGCGTCGTATGGATCATCAGCAGCACACTCGCAGACGAGGGCGCGGGTGTCAGGTCGGGCGAAACGCTGACCATCGACGCGATCACGGGCGAAGTGCTTTCTCAGAGCCCCTGGACTGCGGAACCCTGACGCGCGAGCCTACGCGGGCCCCGCATCCAACGCTTCGAGTAAACGCTGGACGTCGACAGGCTTGACCAAGTGCTCGTCGAAACCTGCTGCACGGCTACGCTGCCTGTCATGTGCTTGGCCGTAACCAGTAAGCGCGATAAGACGGCAATTCTTACAATTGGGTAACTCGCGCAAGCGAGCGGCCAGCTCGTAACCATCCATCACGGGCAGCCCAATGTCCAAGATTGCCACGTCAGGAGCGAACGTCTCAGCTAGCTCGAGCGCGGCGAGGGCGTCCGTCGCTTTCATCGCCTGATGTCCAACTGTCTCGAGCGTCAGTTGAAGCAACTCCACCGCGTCGACGTTGTCGTCAACGACCAGCACACGGCGCGGCAAGGGCGACTGTGGCGTTTTCCTGCCTTCGTCAGGTTGCGCTCTCAGTTCACCACTCGCGGCTCTAGGCAAACGAATCGTAAACTCACTCCCCTTTCCCTTGCCCTCACTCTGTGCAGAAACATCGCCGCCGTGTAGTGACACCAAATTCTTGACCAATGCCAGACCGATGCCCAGGCCGCCTTCAGCGCGCTCGGTGGAACGCTTGCCCTGCTCGAAGAGCTTGAACACCCACGGCAACATCTCGGGAGAGATACCGACGCCGTTGTCTTTGACCTGTAGCACGAGTTGGTCGCGCTCCTGGTACCCAGCGACGGAGATCAAGCCTCCTGGGTCTGTGTACCGCGCCGAGTTCGCGAGTACGTTCCCGACTACCTGCGCCAGGCGCACGGGATCCCCGTTGCAAACCAATCCACGCTCCACATCGATGGTCAGGCGGTGCTGGCGCCGTTCCAGTAAGTCACTGACTGTTTCGGCGGCTTTGACGACGACGTCGTGCAGGTCCACGATCTCGCGACGCAGCTCTACCTTGCCCCGCGCGATCTTGGCTACGTCCAGAAGATCATCCACGAGCCTTATCAAGTGATTCGTTTGGCGGCGGATGACATCCTGCTCTTTGGTCGTCGTTCCGCCAGCTTTCAGTCGCATCAACTCCAGTGCAGTCACGATGGGTGAGAGTGGGTTACGCAGCTCGTGACCCAACATCGCCAAGAACTCGTCCTTGGCTCGACTTGCCTTCTCGACGTCGATCAGCAGACGCTCACGCTCCTCATGGGCTTTTTCGAGACGCTGTCGGCTCTGCACCTGCTCAGTAACCTCCAGCGCAACAGCCATCATGCCGTAAACCTGCCCTCGTTCGCGCAGGGGTTCCAAGTTGAACTTGAAGAAGCACTCCTCGAGTTGGCCTCGCCCCCGGTCGAGTGGGAAGTGAAACTCCTCCACCGCGAATGGCTCACCAGTGCGATAGACGCGGTCTAGCAGTTGCAGCAAGCTGGACGGCTGTTCTCCATTCGCCTCAGGAAACGCTTCTCTGAACGTCTTTCCCACCAGGTCGGGTCTACCCAACATCCGACAGCACATCGGGTTCGCCAGCTCGAACCGATGTTCGGGCCCTACCAAGAGCGCCGCGGCCATCGGCGCCTGCAACAACAGGTTCCGACGTTCGACCTCGACCGTCGTACGTCGAGTCGTTTCCTCCACTCGGGCCTTCGCCGCGTTCAATAGCGCGATAACCTGCTCCAGGAACCTCGCATACGCCTGATCCAGTGAAAGGCGCGAACTGACGCCAAGCACGACGAACGTTTCACTCGCGCTGTCGCTGGCCTGAAACGGCGCTACGTACGCGTGTTCGATAGGCGAACCCGCAAACTCTGGGACGGTCACCGAAACAGGCTGCGGCAAGCTGACGACCCCACCCGCCACTGGTCGAGGTGCGACGACGGCTTGGAGCCACTCGACCCCGCTCCCTTCGACCCCCGTTTGCCGCCGCACCGTGGGTTGTTCAGAGCGCGCATCAAATTCGACGACCGCCGCGAACGGAATATCCAGCGGCTTGTCCTGCAACACCTGAATCGCACATTCGAACAGCGAGTTCAGATCATCCGCGAGCGACGTCGCCGTGACGAGGGTGTGCAGCAAGTTACTTCGGCGCTCAGCCAGGACACGGTTCGTCGTCTCCGTGCAGATGACGAGTGTCGCCGCCACTCGCCCGTCCTCTTCGAACACTGGCGAGTACGTGTACGTCCAGTACACCTCCTCCATCCGCCCATTGCGAAAAATGGGCACGAGCGAGTCTTCGTGCCAACTTGCGAGCGCACGTTGCATGACGTCGTCGATCTGAGGACCGATGATCGGCCAGATTTCGCCCCAACACTCGCGCCCGCGCTGCCCCATGGCGCGCGGGTGTTTACCTTTGCCAAAACTCGGCAAGTAGGCGTCGTTATAGAGCTGCACGAGCTCGGGCCCCCACCACAAGAACATCGGCTGACGCGCCTGAAACAACGTGGCAACCGTCGTCTTCAGCGTCGATGGCCACTGTTCGGGCTCGCCCAGTGGGGTCGCGGACCAGTCCGTGGCTCGCGCAGTGGCGCCGCACTCCCCACCCCCTCGCAGGAACCAGCGTGTCGAGTCGTGCGCGTCACTCATACCCGAACCTCGGGTACCCGAGCTTCGGGTACCTGAGCTTCGGGTATCTGAGCTTCGGGGAGCTGAGCTTCGGATAGCTGAGCCTCGCGCCAGGGAGTGCTCCCAGACCCCGCTGAGCAAAGTCGCTCGGGCATACGCTCGTCAGCCTCATCGCTTGCAGAGTTGTTATGCAAACCGAAAAACGCTGTCAATGATCGATACCTGAGCAGCAAACGCTACCTCTTTCTCCGCAACGACCAAGCAACGAAACCATACGACATCTTCGCCTCACTGGACAGCATGTCAGTAGCCTCCCAAACTCCTGTATGTGGCCTACCAGCATGAATGAGACAAACGAGGCACAATGCCTCAGGGCTTGGTTCCAGCTCGTGGTTTCCGACCTACACACTAGCGCTTTGGGTAACAGTGGCGCCGGTCAGGTGTGATATTCAAACCCAGTGATCGGAAGGGATGTAGCTCACCAAACCCCCGCTCCAACTACGCTATCGGCGCCCATAGCGGCCGATATCCTCGCTGTTGACGATAATCCCGCAAACCTACTGGCCGTCGAAACCGCACTCGAGGGGCTCGGTGCAAACATCGTCTGCGCGGAGTCGGGTGAACATGCATTGCGATGCCTGCTGGAACGCGACTTCGCCCTGGTCCTGCTCGACGTTCACATGCCGTCGATGGATGGCTTTCAAACGGCCCGCTTGATCCGTCGCCGTGAGCGCTCGCGACGAACTCCCATCATCTTCATCACCGCTAGAGATCGCGATGAAGACGACGTGATGGAGGCGTACGACATGGGTGCGGTCGACTTCCTCTACAAGCCGATCGTTCCCCACGTATTGCGCGCGAAAGCCTCGGTGCTGATGGACCTGCAGTTGCGAACTGCAGAGGTCGCGCAGCGAGCACAGATGCTGCGTGAGCAAGAGAAGCGGCTGCACCAACGCGAGCTGTCGGAGCAGCGACAGCGCTGGGAAGAAGAATCACTACGCCGTCAAATGGAGGACCAATGCCGAGTGGCAGAGCAGATGGCGGAGAAAGCGCAACAGCTCGAACAGTTGGCGGAGGAGCGGCGCTGTGCGCAGGAGCAGCTGACCAAGACCAATCAGCAGCTGGCTGACTCGGATCGCCGTAAGGACGAATTCTTGGCGGTCCTCGCGCACGAACTACGCAATCCCTTGGCCCCGATAGTCACCAGCGTCGACCTCGTCCAGATGAGCCTCGAAGCAGATGACCCAAACCCGCAAGCAGTCAGTCGAGCCCTCTCCGTCGTCAAACGACAGGTGAGACATCTGACAAGACTCGTCGACGACCTCCTGGACATCTCGCGCATCACATCTGGCAAGATCGGGCTGAACTGCGAAACCCTCAACCTGTCAGACGTGATTCAGCACGCACTGTCGATGAGCAAGCCTCTGATCGACGAACGCGAACACAACCTCAGCGTGAACCTGTCGAACACCCCACTGAGTGTGTCTGCGGACTCCGTACGTCTCGCGCAAGTCGTCGCGAACCTGCTGAACAACGCCGCGCGCTACACGGAGCCCCGCGGCAACATCGAACTGAGTACCGAACACAGCGGCGAAACAGCCACGATTCGCGTGCGCGACGACGGTCAGGGTCTGGACCCCGAGATACTTCCGCGAATCTTCGAGCCGTTCGTTCAAGCCCGAGGTAACGGCGCTGGCCTCGGGCTCGGATTGACCCTGGTTGCGCGCCTGGTGCAGTTGCACGGAGGCGCGGTTCGAGCGAACAGCGCTGGGCTCGGGCAGGGCAGTGAGTTCGTCGTGGAGTTACCGCTGATCGATGCGCCAGTCGCCACGGCGGTCGAACCACCGTCAGCCCCCTCGGAGCTACCCCGCTTGCGGATCGTCCTGGTCGAAGATCATGAGGACATTCGCGAAATGCTCCAGTCCTTACTGGAGTTCGATAATCACGACGTCACGCCGGTCCCGAACGGTTCTGAGGGCGTGAACGTGATCGTCGAAGCCCGACCCGACGTAGCGTTCGTGGACATCGGCCTGCCAGATCTCGAGGGGTACGAGGTCGCTCGCAGGGTGCTCCAAGCCTGCGCGGAGCCGCGGCCCTACTTGGTCGCCATGACTGGGTTCGGCCAAGACGAAGATCGCAAGAAGGCCTTCGCAGCTGGCTTTGATGAGCACCTGACCAAACCTGTCGAAGCAGACAGGTTGATGGCGGTACTCGCTGAAGCGTGTAGCGCCCGACGTGCGCCCCACGAATGAATTTCCTCCCGAACCTCGCGCCAAGCAGGAGGCCCAAGTGGCTAGGACGACTGTCGAACAGCAGGCACCCAAGAAGAAAAAGACTACCAAACGCAAGACCACCAACGGCAGCGCGTCGGCACAGGACGTCTTGGACAAGCGCCTTCTGCTGGCCGCGTTGCGGGCGTTTCGTCGAGGTGAATTCGACGTTCGATTGCCCGATGGTCTCACGGGCATCGACGGTCAAATCTGCGAAGTCTTCAATGACACCGTGAGCGGCGCCAACCAATTACGCGACGACGTCGTGCGCTTGCAGTCGGCGGTCGGCTTGGAAGGTCGTACACGAAAGAGGATCGTTCGTTCGGCCAACCGCGGCGGTTGGGCCGAGTACACGCAGGCCGTGAATCAATTGCTCGACGACCTCACCTCGCACAGCAACGACGTCGCGCGTGTAGTTTCAGCCGTTGCCCAAGGAGACTTGAGCCAACGCATCGATACCAACGGAATAGAGTTTCCGCTCAAGGGCGACTTCCTCCGCTCTGCCAGCACCGTCAACGCGATGGTGAACCAGCTGGCGACATTCGGAAGCGAAGTAAACCGCGTAGCGCAGGAAGTGGGTGTCGAAGGTAAACTCGGCGCGCAGGCCAAGGTCGTCGGCGTGTCGGGCGCGTGGAAAGAGGTAACCGACAGCGTCAACCTGATGGCCAGCAACCTGACCACCCAGGTGCGTGAGATCGCGCGCGTGACGACCGCCGTCGCCCAAGGCGATCTGACGAAGACCATCAACATCGAGGTGCAAGGGGAAATCCTCGAACTCAAACGCACCATCAACACCATGGTCGACCAACTCGGCTCCTTCGCAGCGGAGGTCAGTCGCGTCTCCCGCGAAGTCGGCACCGAAGGCATGCTCGGTGGTCAGGCCCAGGTGCGTGGGGTTTCGGGTGTTTGGCGTGAGCTCACGGAGAACGTGAACTTCATGGCAAAGAACTTGACCGACCAGGTACGCAACATCGCCGATGTGGCGTCGGCCATCGCTTCGGGAGATCTCTCGAAGAAGATCACTGTAGAAGCGCGTGGTGAGATCTCGGACCTCAAGAGCACGATCAACACCATGGTCGACCAGCTCAGCTCCTTCGCTGACGAAGTGACGCGCGTGGCTCGCGAAGTCGGTACCGACGGCATCTTGGGCGGCGAGGCGCAAGTCCGGGGCGTCTCGGGCGTCTGGCGTGAGCTGACCGAAAACGTCAACTCCATGGGACGCAACTTGACCGACCAAGTCCGAAGCATCGCTGAGGTCATCACCGCCATCGCTGAAGGAGACTTGAGTCGCAAGATCGTCGTCGACGCGCGCGGCGAAATTTTGACGCTGAAGAACACCATCAACGCCACCGTCGACAAACTGAGCAGCTTCTCGAAAGAGGTAACCCGCGTCGCTCGCCTGGTCGGTACCGAAGGTACGCTGGGCGTTCAGGCGGAGGTGCAAGACGTTTCGGGCGTCTGGAAAGAGCTGACGGACAACGTCAACTTGATGGGTCGCAACTTGACCGACCAAGTGCGTGACATCGCACAGGTGACGACCGCGGTGGCAAACGGCGACCTCAGTCGCAAAATCACGGTCGAGGTCCAAGGCGAGCTGCTCACGCTCAAGAACACGATCAACGCCATGGTCGACTCGCTCAGTTCGTTCGCCGACGAAGTGACGCGTATGGCGCGCGAGGTCGGCACCGAGGGCGTTCTCGGCGGTCAAGCGGTGGTCCGTGACGTTTCGGGCATCTGGAAGGAACTGACCCACAACGTGAACTCGATGGCGAGCAACCTCACCAACCAGGTGCGAAACATCGCAGACGTGGCTCGAGCGGTGGCCAATGGGGACCTCTCGCTCAAGATTACGGTCGACGCGCGCGGCGAGGTCTTGGACCTGAAGAACACGATCAACGCGATGGTCGATCAGCTCAACGCGTTCGGTGCTGAAGTCACGCGCGTGGCCCGCGAGGTCGGGGTGGAGGGAAAGCTCGGCGGTCAGGCAGAAGTGGCTGGCGTTCGTGGCAGTTGGAAAGAGTTGACCGACAACGTGAACCTGATGGCCAGCAATCTGACCAACCAGGTGCGCGACATCGCCGGGGTGACCACTGCAGTTGCGCGAGGTGACCTGACCCGCAAGATTACGGTCGACGCGCGCGGCGAGATTCTCGAGCTCAAGAACACCATCAACACGATGGTCGACCAACTCAGCGCGTTTGCCCAAGAGGTGACGCGCCTGGCCAGCGACGTGGGTGTAGAAGGTAAACTCGGTGGCCAGGCGGACGTCGCGGGCGTGTCTGGTACGTGGCGCGACCTGACGGACGCCGTGAACTCGATGGCGAACAACCTGACCGACCAGGTGCGCAACATCGCCCAAGTCGCCACGGCGATCGCCCAGGGCGACTTGGAGAAGAAAATCGTGGTCGACGCGCGCGGGGAGATCCTGCAGCTGAAGAACACCATCAACACCATGGTCGATCAGCTCAGCGCGTTTGCTGAACAGGTTACGCTCGTGGCGCGAGAAGTGGGCACCGAAGGCAAGCTCGGCGGCCAGGCCGAAGTGGTTGGTGTGCGCGGCATCTGGGAGGAGCTGACCGACAACGTGAACTTGATGGCCAGCAACTTGACCAACCAAGTGCGCGACATCTCCCGCGTGTCCTCGGCGATCGCCCAAGGTGACCTCGGAAGCAAAGTGACAGTCGAAGTGCGTGGTGAGTTCCTCGACCTGAAGGACACCATCAACACGATGATCGACCAACTCAGTTCGTTCGCCGACGAGGTAACCCGCGTCTCTCGCGACGTGGGCGTCGAAGGCAAACTCGGTGGTCAGGCAGACGTACGTGGAGTGTCCGGCATCTGGAAAGAACTCACGGCGAACGTGAACCTGATGGCGAGCAACTTGACCGACCAGGTGCGCGACATTGCAACCGTGACGACGGCAGTGGCAAACGGCGACCTTTCTCGCAAGATCACCGTGGAGGTACGCGGCGAGATCCTCGAACTGAAGAACACCATCAACACGATGGTCGACCAACTCAGTTCGTTCGCCGACGAGGTAACCCGCGTCGCGCGCGAAGTGGGCACCGACGGTATGTTGGGCGGCCAAGCAGAGGTGCGCGGCGTTTCTGGCACTTGGCGCGAGCTGACCGACAACGTGAACGTGATGGCGCTGAACCTGACCGAACAGGTTCGAGGCATCGCACGCGTGGTCACCGCGGTCGCAAACGGTGACTTGAAGCAGAAACTCATGCTGGAAGCGAAAGGTGAGATCGCGACGTTGGTGGAAACCATCAACAACATGATCGTGACCTTGTCCACCTTCGCCGACCAGGTGACGAGCGTCGCCCGCGACGTGGGCGTCGAAGGCAAGCTAGGCGGTCAAGCTGACGTGCCCGGCGCGGCGGGCATCTGGCGCGATCTCACTCGAAACGTGAACGAGCTTGCGGGCAACCTGACGCGGCAGGTGCGCGCCATCGGCGACGTGGCTACCGCCGTGACGAAGGGTGACCTCACGCAGTCCATCACCGTCGAAGCGCGAGGCGAGGTGGCCCTGCTGAAGGACAACCTCAACCAGATGATCTTGACGTTGGCCGAAACCACGCGCGTGAACCAGGACCAAGACTGGTTGAAGACGAACCTGGCACGGTTCACTCGAATGCTTCAGGGCCAACGAGATTTGCTCACGGTCGCGCACCAGGTCCTCTCCGAGCTCGCCCCTGTCGTCGACTCGCAACACGGCGCGTTCTACAGCGTCGACAAGTCGAACGACGTGGAACTGAGACTGTTGGCCTCCTACGCGTACAGAGAGCGCCGTGGAGTGAGCAACGTGTTCAAGTTGGGTGAGAGCCTAGTGGGCCAAGCCGCGCTCGAGCGACAGCGCATTCTGGTCACCGACGTCCCAGTAGACTACGTCAAAGTCAGCTCGGGTTTGGGCGAGGCGCCGCCTTCCAACATCGTCGTAGTTCCGATCGTCTTCGAAGGCGAGGTCAAGGGAGTGATCGAGCTCGCGTCTTTCGCACGGTTCACGGAGATTCAACTCGCCTTCCTGGAACAACTGATCGACAGCTTGGGCATCGTCGTCGCCACTATCGAAGCGACGATGCGAACCGACGAACTCCTGCGCCAGTCACAAGGGTTGACGGAGGAGTTGCAAACGCAACAAGAAGAACTGCAGCAAACCAACGAAGAACTCGAAGAGAAGGCCCGGCAGCTCACTGAGCAAAAGACTGAAGTCGAGCGCAAGAGTCGAGAAGTCGAGGTAGCGAAGCTGGCACTCGAGGAGAAGGCCGAACAACTCGCGCTCACCTCGCGCTACAAGTCGCAGTTCTTGGCCAACATGAGCCATGAATTGCGAACCCCTCTCAACAGTCTACTCATCTTGTCCGAGAAGCTGAGCCGAAACGCGGATGGAAACCTGAGTGACAAGCAAGTCGAGTACGCTCAAACCATTCGCCACTCGGGCGCGGACCTACTTTCGCTAATCAACGAGATCCTCGACTCCGCCAAGATCGAATCAGGGACGATGACCCTCGAAGTCGTCGAAATCTCGCTCGACGACGTAAGAGAATACGTAGAGAGAGCGTTCAAGCAGATCGCGGAAGAAAAGGAGCTGTCCTTCGAGGTCCATGTCGACGAAGACCTGCCTCCGACCATCAGCTGCGATGACAAACGACTCAAGCAGGTGCTGAGAAACTTGCTGTCCAATGCCTTCAAGTTCACGGAAGAAGGAGGGGTTAAGCTACGCGTTTCGTCACGCAAGCCTGCGCGTGTCGGGTCGAAATCTTCCGACATGGTAGCCTTCACCATCGAGGACACGGGGATTGGGATCCCAGCGGACAAGCAGCGCACCATCTTCGAACCGTTTCAACAGGCTGACGGCAGCACGAGTCGAAAGTACGGGGGTACCGGCCTCGGGCTGTCGATCAGTAGAGACATCGCGTCGTTGCTCGGCGGTGAACTCTTCGTCGAGAGCGAGCCGGGCAAAGGAAGTACCTTCACGTTCCTGGTCCCGGCAAGAGTACGCTCGCTCGAGGAGAGCAACGCGTCTTCACCGGCCTCACGCGAGCGCATGTCGGAACATCGGCTACTGCCGGACCCGCGCGTTGTCGCTGACGACCGGGCAGACACGAGGTCCGGAGTACCCATGCTACTGATCGTCGAAGACGACGAAGTATTCGCCAGCACTCTCAGGGACATTGCCCACGAGCGCAACTTCTCCGTGATCGTGACGGGTCGTGGTGTGGAAGCAGTGGACCTCGCCAAGCGACTGGGACCCGACGCGATCACGTTGGACCTGCGCCTCCCCGATGTCGACGGTTGGGTCGTACTCGACCAACTCAAACACGATCCACGAACGCGTCACATCCCCGTGCAGATCATCTCGGCCGTCGACGATGAGAAACGAGGCTTACAACAAGGCGCGATCGAGTTCGTACGCAAGCCAGTTTCCTCTGCGGATTTGGACCAAGCGTTCGAGCGAATCCACACGTTCTTGCAAAGCAAGGCCCGAGAACTCCTGGTCGTGGAGGATGACGAGACGCAGCGCAACGCCATCGTGGAACTGATCGGCAATGACGACGTCAACATCACGGCGGTGTCTTCCGCAGAAGAGGCGTTGGAGGCGCTGTCGGAGAAGACGTTCGATTGCATGGTGCTGGACCTGAGTCTGCCTCAGATGTCCGGCACCGAGCTGATCCAACGCGTCCGAGAAGACCTCGGGCTGCGACGCCTGCCAATCATCGTGTACACGGGGCAGGAACTCGACCGCAGTCGAGACGCCGAACTGCAGCGGCTCACGGAGACGGTAATCGTCAAAGATGTACGGTCCCCAGAACGACTTCTCGACGAAACGGCGCTGTTCCTTCACCGTATCGAATCGCGGCTCCCGAAACCGCAACGAGAAATCCTACGCCAGGCGGGGAGATCCGATGCGACGCTCGTCGGCAAGCGCGTGTTGATCGTCGACGATGACCTCAGGAACATCTTCGCCACGACCGCGCTGCTCGAAGAGTATTCGATTGAAACGCTGTACGCCGAAAACGGGCAGCAAGCATTGGACATTCTCGACGGTCGAGACGATGTGGACGTCGTTCTCATGGACATCATGATGCCAGAGATGGACGGCTACGAAGCCATGCGACAGATACGCAAGCGACCTCGCTTGGCGAATCTGCCCATCATTGCTCTGACGGCCAAAGCGATGAAGGACGACCGGGACAAGTGCATCCAGGCGGGCGCATCGGACTACATCACGAAACCAGCTGACTCGGACAGATTGATCAGTCTGATCCGAGTGTGGTTGCAAAAGTAACATAGAGCCCATCCCATGCCCCCAACTGAGACGCCTGGTGCGCTGTCGCCGCTCGAGAACGCGGAGTTCGAAGGCCTGCTCATCGTGCTCAACGAGTGGTACGGGTACGATTTTCGCAACTACAATCGCCCAACGTTGCGCCGACGCATCCGCAACGCGATCCGAGATGAACGTGTTGCAAGCATCTCCGCGTTGCAGGACTTGGTGCTACGCGACCCTGCTGCCATGAACCGGCTAGTCGCAACGATCTCGGTGCATGTCAGCTCGATGTTCAGAGATCCCGAGTTCTACCGTGCCTTTCGCGTTCATGCGATCCCGGTCCTGCGCACTTATCCGTTCATACGCATCTGGCACGCTGGCTGCGCGACGGGTGAAGAGGTGTACTCGATGGCCGCCCTGCTCGCGAGCGAAGGACTTTACGATCGTTGCCGCCTCTACGCGACGGACATGAGCGAACTCGTACTCGAACGGGCCAGACGCGCGATCTTCCCGACACCAACCGTAGTGCGAGGAATGCTCAACTACCAGCGCAGCGGGGGGGAACGCGATCTCTCTCGATATTACGTCGCGAACTCGGATCACGTGGTGTTCCGCCAAGAGCTGCGTCGCAACATCATCTTCTCCCATCACAATCTCGCGTGTGACGGCGTGTTCAACGACTTTCACGTAGTTCTGTGTCGCAACGTGATGTTGTACTTCGATGCCGTTCTCCGCGAGCGAGTTTACGGGCTGCTCGACTCCAGTCTGGTGCGACGCGGCATTCTCGGTCTCGGCCTAAAAGAGTCGCTCGACTACGCTTCGATCCGCGATGGCTACGAAGAGTTCGATGGCGTTCGCCTCTATCGAAAGGTTGCTGCATGACGCTGCTTGCCGTGGGCATTGGTACGTCTCTAGGAGGCCTCAATGCGCTTCGTCACTTGTTCGGGAGGATGCCGATGTGCAGCGGAGCGGCGTTCATCGTCGTCCAGCACCGAGCACCTGACTCCCCGGGACGGCTTTGCGCACTGCTCGAGGAGCATTCCGCAATGCCCGTCCAGGAACCTGACGATTTCGAGCCGCTCGTCGGAGGCACCATCTACGTAGCCCCCGCAGATTACCATTTGCTCGTCGATCGAGGGCGCCTCCTGCTTTCCGTAGATGAACCTATCAACTTCGCTCGACCTTCGATCGACGTACTTCTCGACTCCCTTGCGGAAGCGTACGGTGCTTCCAGCGTGGCCGTGGTCTTGACGGGCGCGAGTGCGGATGGTGCTCTCGGCGCGAAAGCTGTCGCGCGTTCGGGAGGAGACGTCTTGGTGCAGACGCCAGCCACAGCGGAAAGTCCAATCGCGCCAGCCGCCGCGCTGGCGTTGGTCCCGTCAGCGCGTCGCCTCACCATCGACGGCATCGCGGACGCACTTGCCCGAAAGAGTGGCGGCCACCTGAGCCCCTCCTCAGGGCTCCACCCTCGTCCCGAACGACCGAAACAGAGCTGAGATCTTCATGCCAAAGCTGAGAGTTACTTGGGGCTGGAAGCTGTCCGTGTTGCTACTGTTCTTCTCCGTGGCGCCCATGCTGGTCGTCGCCACCGAGAGCTTCCACTACCTGCGAGCCACGTCCGAGAGGATGAGCCAGCGAGGGCTACAAGCACTGGCCCGGGCGAAGGCCGAATCAGTCGACGCGTTCACTGACTTGCGACGCCGCGATGTGGAGCGCATCGCGGGGTTGGTGGCTCACGACCTCGTGGAACTGAAGGCCGCGGAAACGAACGCGCGCGAGAAACGTCGCATCACCGAAGACACTGTTGGCGCGGACCTACCGATGTTGCAGGACGCGGAAAAGCTACCGCCCACGGGTGAACCCAAGCCCGCACCCCTCGGGTCGGACGCTGCCTCAGATGCAGCCACGCCGCCGCAGGTGGATACCTCTGGCGCTCCAGCTGTCGACCAGCCTGAGACGACGCAGGCCGACACCGCACCTACCGACAGTGAACTGGTGTCTGGAGACGCGGAGGTTCAAAAGGCCCAACGCCGACTCAAACAAACACTGGGGTTGCTGCTTTGGGATCAGCGTGACTTCGAGGAGTTACTCGTGATCGACTCCACGGGGCGAGTTCTCGCGTCGACGTTCGAGGGCCACGAAGGCAAGAACGCGGCAAACGTCGACTATTTTCAAAGCGGGGGCAAGGCGACGTACCTGCAGCCCGTGTTCATCTCCCCGATCACTCAGCAGCTGACGATGGTGATCGCAACTCCCGTGCGAGATGCTGGACTGAACGTGGTCGGCGTCCTCGCCGCCAGACTGAATCTCACCCGCTTCTTCCGCTTGATCAACGACTCGACTGGGCTCGGCCGTTCGGGAGAGACCGTAGTGGCCAAGCTGATCGACGACCAAGTGGTGTTCATGGCCCCGACTCGCCACGACGCCCGCGCTGTGCTCGAGCGGAGGATCCCCGTCGGCTCCGATCGCGCCACTGCCCTGCAAGAAGCAGCACGAGGTCTGCGCGGCTCAGGTATACAGAATGACTACCGCGGGACCCTGACGGTCGGTGCGTGGGAATACGTACCGTCGCTGGGCTGGGGGCTACTGACGAAGATCGACTACCAAGAGGTGAACGAGGGGGTTTCAGAAGTCGGCGAACGCGGACTGTGGTTGATTCTGGTCGTAGTCCTGCTCATCGTCCCCACGACGGTGTTTACCACACGCGCTCTACTCCGTCCGCTGAGAGCGCTGAAAGATGCCACCGATCGACTGAGCCGAGGGGACTTCGGGGTACAGCTCAACATCCGCAGCAACGACGAAATTGGGGAATTAGCGGACAGCTTTGACAGAATGGTTGCGGCCATCAAGTTCTTCCGAGAACGGTCCCTCGGACACGACGACGACGACGAAGAAGAGGATGAGCTAGAATCGTCGGAAGAAGGTCCTCCCCCAAGCGCCATCTGAGGAACCAGCGTGCAGCGGCTTTACGACGACATCTGTTCGATCGCGCGCGAATACATGGGCGTAGCCGCAGAGGACTACATTCGCAGACGTCTGCGAATCGTCCAACACGGAGCCCCCCCAGAGACGGTGACCCACGACAAGTTGGACCGCCTGGCGGCAGGCATCGACATGACAGCCAAGGGCTATATGAGCGCCACCAAAGCTCGGGCATTCCGAGATGCGATCCTGGGCCTCAAGAACGGGCAGTGACGCGTGACGAGGCCGAGTTCACGAGCTGCACTCGACCACGACGCCGCCCTCGGGAGTCAACTGGCAGACGCAGCGTTCTCCTTCGAACGGCTCGCAGCCCGAGCTTGCGTCTTCGTGGATGTGGCATTGTTCGGTACGACTGACGCTGCCGTCGTCGAGCGCGCGCTCATCGACCAAGCAGATCTCCTGGCCAGCTACGCAACTGGTCGAGCCGCAGCTGAAACTCCCCTCGAGCACGAACGGCGAGCTAGCGACGGCCACCAACATTTCATGCAAGTCGAGCTCATCTCCGCTCACCGCGCAGCTCGAAACGGCCTGCCACACTCCGTCGAAGTCGAGGGAGGCCAGCGCTGTTTGTTCAGCCCGACGGCTAGCGTGCTCTGGGTACCTCCCCAACATGAACAAGCCCCACTGCTGGGTGAAACAACGCTGCGCCGTGGGGTCGCGAGAGAGGTGTTCGAGGAGCTGCGCGGCGCCATCGAAGTCCACGCTTGATGCTCCTTCGAACGGCTCCAGCGTCGTGGAGCTGTCCACGGCAAAGCCGTTCTCGTCCGAGCGGTAACGCCCCACTGCGTCGAAGTTTTCGAACGAGAAACCCAACTGCGTAAAGTAGCGGTGGCAGGCCCAGCACACGGGGTCGGCCACCCATGCCTCGTAGAACTCACGCGTGGTCGTGGTACCGTCGTATGTGGGCCCGACGAGAGCGAGGTTCGGAGGCGGATTGGGGATCTCCTGGCACAAGAGGCGCTGGCGTACGAACGCACCTCGGGCGATCGGATCGCTCTCGTCGTGTGAGCGCGTCGTCAAGAAGTAGAGCTGCGACAGCAGGCCGAATCGCTGCTCGGGCGGCAGCGAAACTCGCTCGAACGACTCACCCGAAACCTGTAACCCGTAGTACTCGGCGGTGAGTTGATTGACGTAGGTATACGAGTCGGTCAGCACGCTCGTGAGGTTGCTGTTCGAGGTTTGGAGCTGACTCTGAAGGAACAGCTCTCCCTCGTGCTGCATGGCGGCTAACACCGCGGCTTGCATTTCACCGCCGTCGAACGCGGGAAAACGCTCTGCGTCTTTGCCGACGTACGGCATTTGCCCCACACGGCTCGAAAGCCACCAAGTGGCGAACTCACTCAGCCGCTGCAAAACCTCAGGATCGTCCAGCAACTCCCGGATTACGATTTCGAGTTCTATTGGGTCAGTGAGTCTCCCTTCCTCCGCAGCTTGGGTGAGACGCGCGTCTGGTTCGCTCGCCCCAAAAAGAGCGCGCGATAGGTTTATCGCAATCTGCTCATCTGTAGCAGTCAACCCTCCGACAGCCCCACAGTCTGCAGGCTCCGCCTCGCTCACGGAACCGGTCGGATCGGTCGACGAATCGTCGTCTGCGTTCGAAGACGCGTCGTCACTCGAGCCCGAGTCATCGCTCGCCGACAGATCGTCAACGTCAGCGTCGTCAACGTCAGCATCGTCAACGTCAGCATCGTCAACGTCAGCATCGTCAACGTCAGCATCGTCAACGTCAGCATCGTCGGCCTGAGTGTCATCGGTCTGACTGCTGTCTGGCAGCACGTCGTCGGTCGCCGCGGAAGCAGGGTTCGAGCTGTCGCCGTCGGAGCCGGCTTCGCGCTCACGTCGGTCACTTGTGGAGTCAACCATCAGCGGTGGACCCGCTTCGTCGTTGGCAGAGCCAACTCCGGCGTCGTGCCGAGCGTTGAGCGTGCCCACGCCGTTGCTCTTGCCCGCGTCATCACACGCCCCCCACGCCGACGAGACCAGCGCCGCGATTCCCAAAGCTGTCACGCGTTCCACGGATGGATTGAAGCACGCGCCCGCCCCGATGTCTCAGGCACACAGCGGACGGAAACCA
>CBFGUG010000101.1:0-28100 GCA_965651905.1 uncultured bacterium
TCAGCCGGGCTTCGGCCACGGGATGGACGTACCGTCCGAGGCAAGCAGCGGAATGTCCCTCGCCGTGAGCTTGCCGCGACACGACGAACACAAGTCGTACTCGCCGTCGGTGGTGAACACGCTGCCTTTGCCGTCTTGCATGAGGCAGCCGCGGTTTGGACAATGGGGCAAGCCCATGGTGTGGCCGATTTCGTGTACGGCGGTCTTGGCGAAACGTTCGGCGGCGTGCCGCGCGCTCTGGGCGCCGCGCTTGGTGCGAAAGCTGGAGATGATGCAGACGCTACCGTCGATGCTGGCGAGCCCCAAGATACCCCAGTCGTGGATCTTGCCTTTGGTGGTCGAGATGTCGACGCTGGTGAGCGCCAAGATGCGTTCGGCAGCGGGCGGCTTTTGCGGCTCCAGCGCGAGCAACAACTTTTCGGCGCGATAGCGCTGCCGCGGCGAGTAGTACGCGTGTTTGGGTAACACCGCGCGGGGAAGCATCTGGATTTCGTAGTCGTAGAACGCCGACAGCGCCGTTTGCACGAGCTTTACCTGCGCATCGGGGATCTGCGGGCCCAGGGGTTGCAGCGCGATGATACGGCGGGGTGTGGGTTCGCCTGCAACGGGCGCGGGCTCTGCAGGTGTGGGTTCTGCAGGCGCGGGCCCTGCGGGTGTGGGTTCTGCAGGCGCGGCTTTGGGTGGCGACTCGCAGCCGCACAACGCCGTGGCCGCGAGCGTGAGCACTTGCCGTCGGGTGAGAACTCGCTGAGAGGTAGCGCGCATGCGTGAGTGGACACCTGCCGCGCCAAATCCGTGGGTGGGTCGCAGGTGTCTTCAGTCCTACGTGGACTGCGCTGCTAATCCTCCCACTCGACGTCGGCGATGCGGTACAGACGTTCGAGCATCGAGCGTGCGTAACCCTCGTCGAACTTCGTGGGCTCCTGCTTGACTGCTTCGAGGGCTTTCCACGCGTCGTCGGCGCTCTCGATTGGACCTTGGGTGCGGAGCACGTTTTCGCACGCGCAAGTCATCAGCCACAGCTTGCCCCACACGTCCACCCGCGGCCCAAACTGTTTGGCGATCGCACGCAGCCCTTCGATGGGCGCGGCGAGCGTCGGCTTGTGCTCGCTGACGAACTCGATCAGTTGTGGACCAGGTTCGATGTGCTGCATCACGAAGTCGAACCAGTCTTTGCACCTCTCGCGCTCCTCGAAGATCACGAAGTCGCCCTCCGCGTAACCCGCCCAACCACGGTACGCGTCGATCGCGAGGGGATTGAGCAGCGTGCTCAGGCCGTCGGTCGGCAATTGCCCACGATCCGTTGCCGTCAGCAGTTGACCCAGCGGTACTCCGCTCGGCAGCAAGCGTGATCGCGCTCGGCAATTGTTACAGCTGGCGCGCGAACGAAACCCGCTCGGCACGGGGGGAGTAGCGGCACCGCAAACGAAACACTGGCTGTCGCTCATGGCGGCATCCTAGCAGCCAATGGCTGAGCGTTCGGCGGCGAGCCTCACTCGAGGAAGATCTCTGCGAGGCTCGGATAACGCTCGCGCATTTCGTCGTCGTCATCGAAGTCCCACTCTTCGCCGAGCTCGGGAAGATCGACTTCGATGCTGTCGGGGTATTCGCCCGTCAGCGCTTCGTAGGCCGCCGCGGCCGCATTGATCATGTCTTCGGCCGAAGCGTCGTCCTCTTCGACGATTTCAGCCAACGTGTCCGGGTTCTTGAGCGCGCGACGCCACACCTCTTCGCCTTGTGCGAGCAGCCAGCCGCGGAAGTAGTCGAAGCCGTCGTCCGAACAACCGCCGTTGATCAGGTAGGCGGCGCCCCATAACTTCCAGCTGTAGGACTCCTCCATCAAGCGGGCTTGGTGCTCCAGAAACGATAATACTTCCGCGGGATTGCGCTTCTCGAGCAGGGACTGCAGGGTGCCGGCGATCTGTTCGACGTCCTCCGTGCCCTTCCGGGCCTGGTCGATGATCTGCCAAAATTCTTCCCTCGTCATATGTCGCCTCCAGCTCCCTCGTTTGAGGCAGTTTTCGAAGCTGCCGCCTGGCACACTAGTCGCGCGCGCGGCGAGTGGGTGTGAAATCGACCGCACCGCCCTGAGCGGCAGTCGCTGGGGCCGCGTTACGGATGTAGGTACCCCGCGGCGTTCGCTGATTGCACCCCCCGCAGCCCAGGGTTGCCACGCAATCGAGCGAACGGCTCGGTGTCGGTTTGCGTTGGCCGTGACCGCTGAACACCGCGGCTTCGTCGACGTTCCGAGCGTCGCGATTACGGTTGGTCGTGCACGCGGGCGCGCGCTCGTTCCAGTCGACGTTCGAACACGTGGCGTTCGGCTCGTGTGACCGATCAGAACAGACTGCCGATCTTCGTGTTGATCGGTCCTGATGGCTTGCTGTCTGCAGCTTCACGGGCGCGTTTGCCGCTGCTGACGCAAACGCCGTCTTTGGCCGTGCAGTGATTGACCTTCTTGCAGTTGCTCGAGCGCAGGCAGTCGCCAGAAGATGCTGCGATGCACTTGCCGTCTTTCGCGGAGCACGTGCCCTCGAGTTTGCAGCGCAGCGACCTGCCGCAGTCTGCGCTGCTCACCGCTGCGCAGGCTCCGTTCGTCACGCCGCACAGGCCATCCCGTGTGCAGGCGTCGGACGCCTTGCAGGTGGCTTCGGTGGCCACGCAAGTATCGCCGTCGAGCAGGCAACGGGCGCTTTCCTTGCACGCCGCTGACGCCGCGCAGGCCTGATCGGAAGCTGCGACGCACTTGCCGTCTTTGGCTGCGCACAATCCCGCGCTGCCACACGGACTGTCGGCTTCGGGCTCGTCGCCAAAGCTACCACTGCAGTGGTAGGTCGACAGCGCTGTGCAGCTGCCTGCCTGCATCACGCACAGCCCTTCCGACTTGCACGTCTTGGCGCACGCGGCGTGTACGCTCTTGGCGGGATCTTCGCAGCGTCCCTGGTGCGCGCTGCAATTGCCGTCTTTCTTGCAGGCGTCCGAACTGGCGCAGTCCGCGTCGCTGAGCACGGCACACGCGCCGTCTTTGACGCTGCACATGCCGCTCTCGCTGCATACCTCGGCGGCCTTGCAGCTCGCGTCGGTCACGCCGCACTCTCCGTCTTCGGTGGACGTACACTTGCCGAGCGCAGCGCAGTCGAGCTCCTTCTTGCAGCGGTCCTCGCCGTCGCAGCTTTGCAGCGCCACGCACAGCGCGACCCAAACCAAAAGCGTAAACAGGCTGCCAGGGCTTCGGGATTTCGTCAGCTGCGTGGTCATGCGCTCATCCTAAACAGAGCTCGCGCGACGCGGGGGACTGAACGCGACGCGCCGCTGACGCCGATGTGCGCCTGCGAACATTCCAGCGTGCTTGTGCTGCCCCGTGCGCTCACTTGCGGCGAGTGCAACTTGCAGCTGTTGCGAGCAGCGCTTCAGGTGGGGGCTTGCGATTCAGCGGCCGCCGGGTTCACGATCGCGATCGGGGGCGCGGGGGTCCTTCTTGCCGCGTTCCGCCCCCGATATTTCCTGCAGGGACCGACTGTCGTTACCCGCGCCAGACTTTGCGTTTTCTTTGGAGCCGCGTTGCTCTTCGGTGCCGCCTGACGTCGAATCAGGCGGACACGCCGACGTCAGTGCGGCGCAAGCCATCGCGAATATCGTGCGCCGCGCGGCATTGGCGATGCGTTTGCGCTGCTCACCCATGCCCTAGGCATAGCAGATGCGTCGTGTTCCCCAACGAGAACTTCGGGGAGAACGTTCGGAGCGTAAAGCTCGCCGCAGCAGTCTGCACCTGGTGCAAACTGCTGCGGTCATTCGCCACACGCAGCGAACGTTCAGACGCTCAGCGGTCCAGGTAGTACAGCGCAGAGATGCTGCTGGTGAAGATCTCCCACGGGTTTTGTCCGTAAATTGTGCCGACGCTCATGCGCTCGGCTTCTGCGGTGCCTCCACCGTCTTCGTAGCTGACCGAGTCATATTGGAAGCCGACTCCAACGCCTGCCTGCAGCGATAGCTGCGGCACGCCGATGAAGCCGAAGTGGACCTCGCCGCCTGCACGAACGCCCAGGTCGAAGTGAGTTCCGCGATAGACCTCGTCGTCTGCACCGTCCATGCCTTCGATGGTGTTGCCCGACATTCCGAAGTTAATCTCAGGCACAACCTGAAACACGAAGTGGTCGCTGTCGGCCAGTGCGAAGGGCAAGCCCGCGTGCAAGATCATGGTGAACGGTTCGGGTGAGTCCGTCCGCGTGTCCGTCTGATCCAACACGCTCAGCGACGAGCCACTGAAGCCGAGCCCCACGTCGAGCCCCATGTCTGGGTTGAACCAGAAGCGAGCGCCCAGGACTGGTGCATCTACGGTGCCGTACGCGGTGCCGCCCGTCGCGATCAGCATTTGGCGTACTCCCATGTACCCGATGCCCACGTCGCCCACCATTTGCTCGTGGTCAGTCTGCCCATCCTCTGGGTCCTCGACGACCGGGGGTGGAGGCGGTGGAGGTGGTGGTGGTGGCGGCGGTGCAGCCTGGGGTGGCGGCGGTGGTGGGGCGGGTGCGGGCTCTGGCGTTGCTGGGTTTGCGATCGGCGCGGGCGGCACTTCACCCGCGGCGGGCGGCGGCGGAGGGGGCGGTGGTGGTGGCGGTGGTACCTGCGCGAACCCTTGGGTACACAGCGCCATGGCACAAGTGAACGTTGATACACGAGTCGATATCTTCAGCATGTCATCCTCCACGCACGGAGCTTCGTGCCCCGTGTCTCCAGCGGCTGGCTCATGTGGCCAGCCGCTGCCGATAAGAACAGAGGCGCGGAAAGTGTGTCAACGCGATACTGTGCGTCGGCCGTTCACCTGCATCCTGTCCGTCGCCGTATCCCGAACATCGCTGTATCCTGAACATCGCTGGGCGTGGTTCGTCGTGGTAGTCGCAAGTGGCACCTGTCGATCAGCGTTTGGGGTCGCGGCGCAAAGCGTCGTTTGACTGAGCTACTCCTCGGCGATACGTTCGCGCGGTGACACACACCGCCGTTGCCCCCGTGATGAGCCCGGAAGCCAAGCGCTTGCAAAAGCAGCTGACACGCAAGTTGCGGCAGACTTGCGAGCGCCATGATCTCTTGCGCGAGGGGGACCGCATCGCAATTGCCGTCAGCGGTGGCAAGGATAGCAATGCGCTGCTCTCGCTACTGTGGCAGCTGCAGCGCGCCTTGCCGTTTCACATCGAATTGCGTGCGATTCACGTCGACCAGGGGCAGCCAGGTTACGATAACCGCGCCTGGGTTGAGTGGCTGCGGCAGGGTGGCTTCGCGTTCGACGTCGTGCGCGAAGACACCTACGCTGTCGTCACCGAGAAGTTGCGGGAAGGGCAGACGTACTGTTCGCTTTGTTCACGCCTGAGGCGCGGCGTGCTCTACACGGCGCTCGAACGTGGCGGCTTCAACAAGCTTGCGCTCGGGCATCACCGCGACGACGCTCTAGAGACGTTTCTGATGAACCTGTTCTTCGGTGGGAAGCTGCAAGCAATGCCCGCCAAGTACACGACCAACTGCGGCCGCTTCGAGGTGATCCGTCCGCTCGTCGAAATCGCCGAAGACTCGCTGGCCCAGTATGCCGAGCTGTGCGCGTTTCCGATCTTGCCGTGCAACTTGTGCGGCAGCCAACCGCAACTACAGCGCAAGCAGATGAAGGCGCTGCTGTCGTCCCTCGAGGCGCAACATCCGAACTTGCGTGAGGTGATGCTCAATGCCCTCGGTAACGTGCGGCCCTCCCATTTGCTCGACGCGCAGCTGGCGGCGGTTTGGGCAACTCGCGATCCCCAGGTGCGGCCCGACCCCGAAGCCACCCAGCGAGAGCCGCACATGAGTGCGCGGGTCACGTCGAGTTCAGACGGGCGCTTGCCGCTGCTCGTCACCTGACGGCGCAGATTGCTCAAAATGAAAAGCGCCGCAGCGGTCAGGCTGCGGCGCTGTTGACGCACGACTGCGTTCCGGGTTCAGGAAGCCAAGATCTCGGGGATGCCCTCGCCGCCACCTGCGCCGCACGCGGTTTTGATGGAGTTGAGCAGCAGATCGTTGGTGACGCCGCCGCCACCGCCGCCGAACCCGCCACCGCCGCCACCGCCGCCGAGCGAGACGTACTCGCCCTGCTTGAAGTAGCCACCGCCGCTACCGGCGATGATGTAGGGCACGTTGTTGAAGCTGTGGGACGGGCCATCGTTGATGTGATTGGTCCAAACCACGACCGACTCGTCGAGCAGCGTACCCGTGTTGGTCGAGTACGAGGCGAAAGCGTCGAGGCCGGTCTTGAAGTTTTGGATGCGGAGCGCGTCAATCTCGGCGTGAGCGGCTGCTGCCGTTTGATCGTTGCCCGACGCGGCGTCGGACTGCACGCGGTGACTGATGTGGTGCATGCCCCAGCGACGGGAGTTGCTCGGGACGTCGTAGACCGTCGCGTCTGTGCCGTCGCCCACCTGCAACGTTGCGGTGCGATTCGCGTTGCACGCGAACGCGAACGCTGCGAGTTGCATGTGCAGGATGGCCAGAGTTTCTTGCAAGCCGTTCTGCCGAGCCTTGCCGTCCACTGCCTGAAACTCGGCTTCGTTCAGCGCGCTCGAATCGCAGCCTGAAATGGTGACCAAGCCCATCGACGCCATGTCGGTTTCGATGTCGCGAATGCCGTCGAGGTGGCGGTCCAGACGCTCCTTGTCCATTTGGCTCATGACGGATTGCGCCTTGAGCCTGGTGAGCTCCTCACGAACGAGATCGTTCACGCTCGTCTTCCGCACGGCCATTTCGTCGACCACGGCCACGGTGTCGGCAGGATCGACGGGCTCCATCGGTGCACTCGACCCGCCGCTGCCCGCCAGACCGATGAGGTCCTTGTAGATCTCGTAGGGGTTGCCTTCTGCGTTGCGTACTTGGCCTGCGGCACGGAACGAAATCCGTTCGTTGATGTAGCCGCCCTTGAGCCCCGCGTACATCGCCAAGGGTTCGACACCCCCCGGATTTACTGCGTTGGCGATCGTCGTGTCGACGGACTCTGCCGTGGACTGGGCGGTGTTACCACCACCGCCGTTGTGCCCGGCGCCCGTGAGCACCATGCACAGACCTTGAGCGTGACCACAACCCGAGTTGTTGGCTGGGAACCTGATGCCGCCGACGAACAGCGTCTGCGAAGCGTAGTCGATCAATCCTGCCGACGCCGTTCCCGTCATCGTGCTGGAGCTGAGCGGCCCTGTTTCCGTGGGCCAGAAAGAGTTGGCGACCACACCGCAAGACTGCACGATGAACATGCTGAATACGGGATTTGTCGACTGCGCCCATGCCGAGCGTGACGGCATGCTCTCGAGGAACGGCAGCCCCAGCGCCACGCCTCCAGCACCGCGCAGGAATGCCCTGCGGTTGAGCTTCGAGCGATTGTTGCGGCCTGGTCCTAGTCGAAAGTTCACTGGGCTCCTCCTGCGGGTTGGGTGACGAATGCTGGGTCGCTGACGAGCGCCAGCAGTAGTTGTTTGATCGATGCGTCGTTCGCACGACTTTCGGCGGCCACGGCGTCGATCAACGGCCGATCCGCTTCCGTGAGATCGCGCTGCAAAGCGTACCCGGTCAGGTGTTTGGCGTAACAGCTGTGTGCCTGTTCACCTTCTGCAATGATTTCCATCAACGAGGCGGCACCGTCGAACTCGAAGTCGCCCTCGCTGAAGGGGTAGCTGCCTTTGGTGTCGACGGGGTTACCATTGTCCATATCGCGTGTGCGACCCAAACCATCGAAGTTTTCGAAGGCGTAGCCCAGGGGATTGATGAAAAGCCCGTGGCACGAACTGCCGCACGTTCCAGGACCTGTCGTGGCTTCTACGCGCTGACGGTTGCTCCAGCCCGGTTCGGCGGCGACCAGGGCGATGTTGTCTGCGTCTGGAGGTGGAGGCACTTCCGCGCACAGCACTTCCGAGTTGATGGCGACGCCGCGGTGGATGGAGTCGGGATGTTCGTTGACCGAATTGAGTATGAGGAATGGCAGCTGGGTGAAGTAGCCCGCGCGCTCGTCGCCGAGGGGAACCTCCGTGATGCCGCCACCGCCCAGTCCGCCACCGCCCGGTCCGCCCAGTCCGCCACCGCCCAGTCCGCCACCGCCCTGCATGCCGTAGAGCTGCGCCATGGCTGGCCCAGCGTAAGCCACGTCTGACAGCAGGATGCCGCGCACACCGAGATCGTTTTCGTAAACGTGATCGAAGAAGCGGTAAGACGCTTCCTCCAGCTCGGCGTTTAGCTCCGAGGTGTACTCGGGAACGGTGGAGCGGTCCTTTTCGATCTGCAGGAAGCGATTGAAGCGCAACATTTCTCCGTGGTACTCGCGCATCACTTCGACGATGTTGGCCTCTTCTACCATCTTTGCCGCTTCGGCATTGATGCCCGCGTCGGAGTCGAGCCCACCATTTGCGGCGAGGTCGAGCAGTGCGTCGTCAGGTGTCGTGCCACGCAACAGTAGCGAGAGTTTGGCAGCCACTTCGTAGCCATTCAAACGTGCGCCCGGCTCGCTGAGGACGACGCGGTAGAGGAAGTGCGGGGACTGCAGCATCGCTTCGATCACCAAGCCTGCACCTCTCGCAAACTCGGTCGCACCGTTGTCGCTCAGGCCAGCCCCGACGTCGAACAGCTCTTGGTACAAGCCGACCTCGTCGGGCAAGAGCGGTCGGCGAAATGCTCGGCGACCGAAGGTTTCGATGAAGCCCGTGGCGTCGTTGCCCGAGTAGATGGCGCCTAGGCGCGCCGCATCGTTGGCGACCGCGGTTGCCAGGTCTGTGGCTGCGTTCGAGTAGTCGGTCCACAGCGGGCCGCTGACGTACATCAACTCCTCGTTGTTCGTGAAGTCGTGTACGGCAGCTGCGTCTTCGGCGAGGCTCGATAGGTGACCCGTTGGTCCATCCAACTGCAGCAGGTATTGCACCGAGCGTTCCCACTGTGAGTGAGTCAAACGCACGGTGCGAGCGAATATGGGCTCGCCGTCGAGCTGCATGGGTAGAGCGGACGGGTTGGCGACGCTGTCTGTCGTGTCTCCGCCTGTGGCGGTTCCCCCACCGAGACCCGCCCCGTCGTCGGTAGTGGTCGTCATGCCGTCTGGGCTGGTCGTGGTGACCGTGCCGTCCGGCATGCGGATCGTGGTCGACCCGTCGGTATTTACCGTCGTGATCGTGCCGTCCTCGCCGACCGTCATTTGGCTGCCGTCTTCGCCGATGACGGTGGTCCCGTCTCCGTCGGCGTTGCTGGCGCGATCGTCGAACGCGGCGCCAGGGACGCCAATTTCGCTAGAGCAAGCGATCGCGACAAGCGGGATGCAGCTGGCTAGAGCGCTTAAATGCTTGATGTGAGGCACGTCCATGAATGCCGAACTGTGAGCTCACTCAGTCAGGAACCAACCCGGAATTTTTTCCGCAGCGACCTCGCTCGGAAAATTCCAGGAAAAGAACCATTCTGCGGGCATGGTGACTCTCTACGGGCCGGGTCGAATTCCGTTCGAACGCCGAATCCTCGGTGGAAAGGTTTCCTAGGCTGACTTAGACGCGTCGAGTGAACCGCTGAACGGATCCCCTGGGCGTGGGCGCGTGCCGCTAGGAAAACCACGGCAATTGCGCCCACAACTTAACGATGCGCTCGTGTTATCCCACGCGGACTTACACGGTAACGTTTACACGCGACATCTACACGACGCGCGTTTATGCGAACTCGGGTCAATGACGACGCGCGTTTATGCGAACTCGCGTCAGTGACGGCGTTCTGGTCCGAAGGCCGGCAATTGGCTCCTAGTTTGCGTCGACTCGAGGGGTCATCTCCCGTACTCGACGCCCAGCGCGAAGTAGAACATGGGTCCGAAGGTCACATCGAAGTCGGCGTTTCCACCCCAAGGCTGGCTGATGAACCCGAGTTCGGCGACTCCTCGAACTTCCGAGGAGGCGGGCCACGCGAGCTCGACGAACGCGCCTGGGCTGAAGCCTTTCACGGTGTCGTCGTAGGTCTTGGCGAACGTCATCTGGTAGGCGAGGGCCAGCCCGGGAGACAGGCGCAGCGCGCCGAACCTGGCGTGGCCTTTCAGGGTGAGCCCTGCGTTGACCACGTTGGCCTCATCGTCCGTGCGCTCGTCGTCTCTGGTGGCTTGCAGGAACGCGGTCACGTCATCAGGCACGTCGATGGTCGTGTAGGCGAACATTCCCTGTAAACCTGTAGACAGCCACGGCGTAACCCACAGATCGGCTTTGCCCAACGCGGCCACGCCAGTTTCCGTGTCGAGGTCGACGCTGACGTCGAGGTCCTTCGGTTCGACGCTGACTTGCCCAGGCAGGACGAGTGCAAGCTTCGCGCTGGCAGCCCAAACGGGTGGTGAGGGTGCGGGCCGCTCGCTGGGTCGTGGTGTGGGTGAAGTAGGCGCCTCGGCGCCTTCGGCAACTGACGTTGCAGTAGCCAGCGCGCGAGCGGGGGCGCCCAGCAAAGCCAGACTACAAGCAGCGTACGTCGTCCGACGCCAGGCCGTGAGAAGGTTCGACAATGCGTCTCAAGTTGCGACGTGTTGCGACAAAACGCAATCGCCCCGATCAGTCGATCGGGGCGATGCACTCAGGCTAGCGTCGATGGTTCGTTCAGCGCGCGACGCCAGTTGCCGCGCATTGGTTCGGTTCCAAACCGCCGCAGACTTGGCCCGCAGGGCAGGGGCCGCAGTCGATCAGCCCACCGCAACCGTCCGCGATGGCGCCACACTCCGCGTCCAGCTCCTCGCACGAGTTCGGATCGCAGTCGGGTGGGGGGTCGCACTTGAAGGCTTCTTCGATGCCGCAGACTTCACCCGTGGGGCAGGCGCCGCAATTGACCGTGCCGCCGCAACCGTTGCCGATCAAACCACACTCAGCCCCTGCTTGGTTGCAGGTGCGCGGTTTACATTGGGTGCTTGGCCCGCATTGGTTGGCTTCTTCTGAGCCACACACCTGACCCGCAGGACACTCGCCGCACTGCACGATGTCGCCGCAGCCGTCGCCAATCGCACCACACTCGGCGTTGGCATCGTCACAATCACGCGGGGGGCAGCCGACGCAACGATTGACGCCGCCGACCGCCGTGCAGACCTGACCTGACGGGCAGTCGCCGCAGTCGACCGCATCACCGCAGCCATCGCCGATCCATCCGCACTCGGCCTCGAGGTCTTCGCAGCTGAGCGGCGGACACTCGGGACGGCCGCACTGATTGGCGACGCCTCCGCCGCCGCACACTTCTGGCAGCACGCAGTCTCCGCAGCTGGCCGTGCCCGAGCAGCCGTCGCTGACCACACCACACTCCAGATTGTCGGGACAGTCGGCGGGGTCGCAGTCGTTCGGTGTGCAGACACCCTGAACACAGCTCAGTGAGCCATCGCAACCTGGGCATTGGAACACGCCGCCGCAGCCGTCTGAAACGAAACCGCACTTGCCTTCACAAGCGTCGGCCTCGTCCAGCAGTGTGCAAGTGATGGCGCACTGGTTGGCTGTGATTAACCCACATGCCTGACCCGCTGGGCAGTCGCCGCAATCGACGAGATCACCACAGCCGTCCGCGATCAAGCCGCAGGTCGCTCCTTGTGCACCGCACGTCGTGGGCACACACTCGGGGATTCCGCAGATCCCGCCCGCGAGGCAGCTGGCGTCTCCCTCGCACTCGCAACTCACGATTCCACCGCAACCGTCGGGGAGGTTTCCGCAGCGGCCCGTGCAGTCCGCGACAGGTACACATTCGGGAGGCTCGGGAGCGCCCGTGGTGACGCAGTTGCCCAAGTCGAAGAGCATGTACAGCAGTACCTTCTCTTGGTCCGTCAGATTTCCAGAACAGTGGTCGGGAAAATCCTCCTCGTCAGTCGTGCCGATCGACACGTGAAAGCCGCTGTACGCCACGCGTCCACAGATCTCGTCCTCGGGCGCGCCATACGGCGTATTGAAAGAGAACTGCTGGACGGAGTCTTCGTCGTCGTCGACTTCACGCCAGATGAACTCTTCGGAACCAGTCCCAACCGACGACGCGAGGTCGCGAGGTTCCTCGATCGGGATGTTGTTGTTGGCCGGGTTGAAGGAGGCCGCTTCAGCGTCGAGCCAGGTCTTGAAGTTGGCGATCTTGGCGGCGTTCGCCCGCGGCCGACCCTCAGAGACGATACCCGTGCCGTCCTCCGGGCCGCCCGTGTTGCCCCCGCCACACCCGGGGAAGTCCGCTGCGATGGCCAGCCCCGTATCGAACGGGTCGCTCGGGTCGTACACTTGAGTGCCGTTGTCACACAGCCAGCGGAAGCTGAGGTGACTCGCGAACAGTCGTCCACCACGGTTGACGTACTCACGGATCTTGGGGTCGTGGGTGTTGTGATCTTGTGAGCCCTGGCCTTCGCAGTCGAACACGACCATGTCGTAACCCATGATGCGGTCGAGATCCGAATACAGCACGGAGTCCGCCGTGCTCTCGCCGCCTTGTGCCGACGCGCCGTTCGCGCGGTACAGGTGGAAGCGATCGGGGTTGCTACCCCCTGCACCCGGCAGTCCGAACTCGTTCGACGACACACCCATCTTTTCGAACACACACTCCATCGCGTCCACTCGGCCCGTCGAAATGGCGACTCGTGGAAGGTTTACGCCGAGGCCGTCGGTACGATTGCGCGGCAAGCGGGTCTGAAGCGGATCGACCGCTACAGTGCTACACGAGTCGTTAGCGGCAACCGTATAGTTGACCGCGCGGCGGAACTTCCCCGCCTTGACCACGAGCAAGAACTCTTCGCCGACGGGCACGTTGCCAGACAACGTAAACTCGCCGTTCGCGTTGGTGGTGGCGCCGACCAGGATTGGTCCCAAGTCTTCGTCCGCGCAGCGCTCACACTGAGTGCCGCCATCTGGAATGCCCGTTGCGATCGCGGGTAGGTCGGCTTCGTCGTTGCTCTGAAGAACGTAGACGAACGCGTTGGGAACGCTGACCTGGTTCGCTGTGTTGCTGTTGTTGCGGCCAGGTGTGATCACGCGACCCGTCAAGGTCGTGTTTTGGGCCTCACCCGAGCAGTCGGGGATCGCGTGGCAAACGTCACAGTCCAGGGGTGGAGCGCCTTCCTCACCCGCGGCCAAGCACTGCGCTGGCCCGTCGATGCCGCCGATGCAGGTTTCGATCTCGGTGTTGCAGCTGCGACCTTCCGCTCCACAATCGAAGACGTTGCCGCACTCGTCGAGCGCCATGCCGCACTCCCAACCGAGCTCCTGACAGCTAGCTGCTGGGGTACAGTCGTCACTGGGCAGTGGATCACACTGGAACGCCTCTTCGATGCCGCAGTACTCCTCGTCACCGCAACCATCGCCAACCGCGCCACAGTCGATTTGATTGCTTACGGCGGCGCCGCAGCCGTCGAAGACGATGCCACATTGCTTGCCCGCACAGGCTTCTGCTTCCGTTCGCGGGACACACACCATCGGTGGCGCGAGCGCACACTGGAACGCTTCGAGCAGGCCGCAGACCTCGCCGTCCTCGCAACTGCCGCAGTTGTAACTTCCCCCGCAGCCGTCCGAGACCAAACCGCACTGCAGGTCTTCGCAGGCGTCTTCCTCGGCGAGCGGCGTACAACGTGGTTCGCACGCGCCTGAACGACACATTTCGTCGTCTTCGCACGCGCCACAAACGATGGTCCCCGAACAGCCGTCGCTGACGGCGCCGCAGCTGATGCCATCACACGCCGTCTCTTCGTCAAGCGGTGAGCAGCTCAGCCTGGCATCACCGCACTGATTCGGAACGCCGCCCGCGCCACAAGCCAGGTTTTCCCCGCAGTCGGAGCACACCAGGATGCCCCCGTCGACATCGACACTGCAGCCGTTCGAGACGATACCGCACTTGTCCTCGCATGCCTCTTCTTCGCTGAGCGGCTCACACTCGGGGGGAACGCCGCACACGCCTGGTTCATTCAACCCGCAAATCTCACCGTCTTCGCACCCGCCCGTCTGCTCGTTGCAGTCGATGGTTCCGCCGCAACCATTGCCGATCAAACCGCACTCGACGCCAATGTCTTCGCAACTGACGATCTGCGCTTTGCAGGCTTCGGTGCTACCCGACGACGGAACACCACATTCGAACGGCGTTTCCGCGCCGCACACCTCGTTGTCTTCGCAGCTTCCGCAGTCGTGCGTTCCTCCGCAGCCGTTACCCTCCGTGCCGCACTGCTTGCCTTCGCAGGCGTCGGTCTTGCTGATGGGTTTGCACAACTCGTCGAGTACCGTGCACTCGTTGTGTTCCAAGATTCCGCACTCGGCGCCGTCTTCGCACTCGCCGCACTCGAGCAGCTCACCGCAACCATCGGCAACGTGGCCGCACGTGGCACCCATCTCGTTGCAGGTTACGGGTGTACAGTTTTTCTTGGAATCACCGACGAGTTCCGACTCGTCCAATGAGCTACCACTACCACCGACGAATCCACCGTCCGCGCCCCTTCCACTGGCGGCGCCTCCTTCGCCTGATGTGTCGTCGTCGGTGCTTTCTCGGCCGTTGCCGACCTCTGGCGAGTCGTCGCAGGCGCCCAACAGCGCAGCGCAAATCGAAATGATGACGAGTCCGTGCTTCACGTTGTTTCCTCTCCCGGCTTAATGCTCCCCCCACCCAGCGCGGAGCGAGCGTTGAGGATAAGTCCCTGCTATTGCCTTCGCGATGTAGATCTGAAAAACGCCAATCAGGTTCAGTGGCACCGGACGTGTGCTCCAAAACGGGCGTGAGGTGGTGACGCGTGTTGAGGGCTTCAGTGCGCTCCAGTCGGGGAGTGTGAGTCAGGCTTCTTGCCTGTTCATTCGCTCCGCGCTGTATCGAACTGGTTCGGTGTCGAATGCTGGCGCTTGGGCGTCCGCGCGGTTAGGTAACGGTTCATGCGCGACTGGTGCTTGGTCACCGACATCGATGGCACGTTGGTTGGCGACCGAGGGACCACTGCTGAATTGCGCTCTGCGCTCGTGCGCGCTCGCGAAGAACGACGGGCGCTAGGCGGCAACGTCCGTTTGGTCGTCGCCACGGGTCGCGACGTCCAGAGCGCGCGTGAAGTGCTGGAGGATGCCGGGTTTTCTCCGACTGATTTCGACGCCTTGATCACCTCCGTGGGCGCGGAGATCTACTTGCCTGGTCAGGACGAACCGCAACTAGCGTACACACGTCGCTTGCGCGACAGTGGCTTCCAAGCGCAGCTGGTACGAGAGGCGCTCTCAGACCTCGAGCTCGAGATGCAGCCCGAGCACGAACAGTTTCCTTACAAGGTGTGTTACTTCGCGGCTGACACAGCCCGGACTAGGGCGTTGGTCGCAGAGCGTCTGAGCCAGCTGCCCTTCGCTACCGAAGTGATGTTTGCGATGGACAGTTACTTGGATGTGGCGCCCGCGTGCGGCGCCAAGGGTGGCGCGGTCGAATACTTGGCTTGGCAGTGGGCGCTCAGCACGCAGCAGTTGGTTGCCGCGGGGGACTCAGGCAACGACTCGAGCATGCTCGGTCGAGCGTGGCCTTCCATCGTCGTCGGTAATGGTCACGCTGCACTGGCTGGTTTGCGGGGACGCACAGGTGTTTACTTCGCGCGCGCGAAGTACGCAGCGGGCGTGCTCGAGGGGTTACGCGCTCTGAAGTTCTTGTGAGCGCCGACCGTCGCGGCACCGACTCGTCGCGCGCGCTACCCCGCGGGACGCGTCAGGTCTTTCCGCCGCAGCACTTCTTGAACTTCTTTCCGCTGCCGCACGGGCAGGGTTCGTTGCGGCCGACCTTCGTCGTCTGTTCGTTTCGTTGCGCCTCGCGCAGCGGCGCGAAGTGTTCGAAGCAGCGCCCCAGCAGTTCAGGCAGTTTGCGTCGGTGCTGCTGGGTCCACGCCGCTTCATCGAGTGGCATGTCGGGTTGGAGTTTACGCAAGGACTCCAGGCGCAGGTAGCCTGCGAGTACGGCGAGAGGCAGCACGAGGGCGATGGCTTCGGTGTCCTTTTGCCACGCCGTGCTCTTTTGCGTGACCCGCACGAACCCCTTACAGAACTGCAGTACCGCACTGTGATCTTCGGGGTGCGGAGCGAAGGCCTGACCCAGCGCCAGACACTCCGCGATGGCGTGACGGTCGCGTAGTAGTAGGGTGAACACTGCTCGCAGCGTGGCTTGATCAGCAACCTCCGATCCCAGCACTAGCGGCAGCCAGTCGGAAGGATCCTCCAAACTGGGTTCGCACGCGATCGCCGCGAATACGCCGCGCGCGTAGTCGATGGATGCCGACTGGCTCTGTTCGAGCAGCGCGCGCAAGTGCGCTTCTTCTTCTTCGCTGAGCGGTTGGGAGGGAACGTCCATGTTTCTGGTCACTCGACGGGTGTAGTCACTCGGATTGGGATCATTCGTGCCTAGCAGGCCGTGACAAGAGTCTCCCGTCGCCAACTCGGTGGGGCAAGCGCATCTGCGTTGTCGGCTCAGCCCTCAAATAGCTGCAGTATTCTCGCACTTCACTCCTAGCATCTGCACTTGCCGCACTGTCGCTGGCTCGGTCCGACTTTCACCACGGCCTGCTAGGGAACGATCGCACGGTACACCGTGCCCGATCCCGTCAGTTGGTAGTCGCCCTCGCGGGCCGAGACGAAAACTCCGTGCCCCTTGCGCATGGGTTGTCGGTCGTGGCCCGCTGCGACCGCGCCTTCCGTCAAGATCAAGATCTCGGGGCCACCAGAGGCGATCACTTCGGTGACGGCCGTTACGTCGATTCGCCAGAGCTCGAACTCACTTGCGGGCGTCGGGTAGCGCCACTGTCCCAAACTTGCGGACTGCGGCAGTTGTTTGTGGCCCGTCCACGCCTCGAACGACAACACGCGGCTGAGCTCGGGAACATCGACGTGTTTTGGTGTCAGCCCACCGCGCAGCACGTTGTCTGAGTTGGCCATCAGCTCGAGCCCCATGCCGCTGAGATAGGCGTGAAGGTTGCCCGCTGGAAGATACAACGCCTCGGAAGGTTGCAGGGTGATGTGATTGAGCATCAAGCTGAGCACCACGCCGATGTCACCTGGATACTTGTCAGCGAGTTCGCGCGCGCAGCTGTAACTGTTCGCGAACTTGCTGCCCGCACCCCGCGACGCGAGACCGGATAGAGTTCGTTCGACCAGTTCGGCGCGCTTGCTGCGCGGCGCTCCGAACAACGCGCTGAACGTTGCGTCGAGGCCCCTTGGGCTACCGTCGGGGTTGCTGACGAAGGGAGTCAGCTCGGGGACGTCTAGTTCGCTGACCAACTCTCGGAACTCTGCTGGCGGACGGAAGCCGCACAGTGCGCGAAACTCCGTCAGCGCGCAGATCAGCTCGGGCTTGTGATTGTCGTCCTTGTAGTTGCGGTGGGGCGCATTCCGCGGGATCCCCAGAGATTCTTCTCGAGCGAAGCCTGCCTCCGCTTGGTGTTTGCTGGGGTGGGCCTGTAGCGACAGCGGTTCGCCCGCAGCGAGCACCTTGAACAAGAACGGCAAGCGTTGGTCGAACGCGTCGCAAACCCTGGAGCCAAGTGTGTCGATGGGCTGCTCGGCGATCAAATCGGCCAGGGTGCGTTTCGCGTCGCCAGTCAGTCTCGATGGGGCGCCCGGGTGGGCTCCCATCCACAACTCGGCTTCGGGCTGCCCACTCGGCTCGCGCTCTTGCAGCGCGGCGATCGCCGTCTTCGAGCCCCAAGCGTAGGGCATGCTGTCGTTGTCGAGGCGATACATGGCGAGTCTCTCAGGCAGAGGTGGGAAGGTTGGGCGAGCTCGCGGGGCCCCACCACAATCATCATGGCGGGTCCCGGCACGCGCTATTCGAAGCGTTCGACGATGACGCCGCTGCCACCCCCCGTGATGCGGGCTAAGAACGCTGTGCCGTTTTCTGAGACGGCGACGCCTGCCGCGCGGCTACCAGAAAAGGTGCGTACGGCGTTCCAGGCTTGGTCCGCTTCGTCCCAGCGGCGAACACGCGCATCAGTCGCTCCCCACGCCGCGAGGGCGACGCCCTGACGCGAGCACCCGAGCACGGGGATTGCGGCCGCGGTCGGCATCAACGTCGCGTTGCTGCTCAGGTTGGAGCCGTCCCAGCGGCTCCAGAGGTTGTTGCCGACAAACATGGCGAGCTCGCCACCCAGGCTACAGACCGCGTCGTAGCCCTGGTCTTGACCCGACAGATCGATCGTTCCCCAGGAGGACTCACTCTGATCAAAGACCCGTTCTTGCATGCGGCCCCCGACGTAACCCAACACGTCACCTTGATCGGTGACCACGAGCTCCATGTCGGGTTCGTCCCCATCGAGCGGACCGAGGTTACGTTCAGACTGGTCCCAACCCGCACCCGAGTTGCGCTTGCCCCACACGTTCCAGTCGGGGTTTCCGGTCCCGCCACCTGCCAAGTCCGAGTCGCGCGCCCAGATGCTGAACGCCTGCCCGTCGTCGTTGACGGCGAACGCCATTCCCGCGCCGACGTGTCCGAGATCCACGTCTTGAATGGACGCCCAGGCACTCCCCGCGCGGTTCCAAATCCGCGAACGGATGTACTGTTGGTTGTTGTCGATCTCTGGCCAGCCCAAGATGACGTTGCCCGAGGGTGAAGAGCTGATGTGAACGGTGGCCTGAATCGCGGTTCTGGCCGTTACTTCACTGCCCCACGAGCTGCCGTTCCAGAAACGTGACCTGACGTCGACGAAGGGTCCGACGATCACTACCAGGAACGACGAGTCACCAGTGGCGAATGGGTATACCGCGGAGCCTGTAGTCCCCACCTGGAAGGCGTTGCCCCAGGTGCCCGTGGCCGCGTTGAACGGCCGTGCCCAGGCCGTCGGCAGTGACGCGCCTTCGGGAAACTCGATCCACGCCACCATCGCGTTACCCGAGGCGGACGCGGCCACGCGCGCGACGTTGATCCCTCCCGTGTTACTGACGATCGTGTCGGAGCTTTCCCAGTCGCGACACTCACCGCCCGCGCACACTTCGGTGCCGCTACAGGCGTTGCCGCAGGCGCCACAATTGTTTCGATCGTTCAGCACGGACGAACATGAGCCGTTGCAGAACGCCTCCCCGTCGAGTGGGCAATCGCACTCACCATTGGAGCAGCTCGAGCCATCCGTACAAGCGGTGCCACACGTCCCGCAGTGTGCGTTGCTGGTGTCGGTGTTCACGCAGGTTCCCGAGCAATCCGTTTCACCTCCGCTACACACGCAATCGCCGTCCTGACATTCTTGGTCCTCTCCGCAGGGCGAATTGCACTCGCCGCAGTGCAACGGATCCGTGTTCGGGTCGATGCAGCTGTCGCACCAAAGCTCGGTTTGACTGCATAGCGATCCACACTCCCCGTTGTCGTTGCACTCCAGCCCACTGCCACAGCTCGTGCCCGACGGTTCGAGTTCGGGAGTGCAGTACGATTCCTGGGTCGCGCACTGTCCGAACGCACTGCAGCGGTCGGCAGTCAACGGATCGGGGTAGTCCGCACACGCGGTATCCACTGGGCAAGTGATCGTCGAGCACGATTCATCGTCGGCGGGCGTGGCATCACAGCTTCCCGTCGTGTTGCAAGCCTGACACGTCCCGTCGCAGGCGCTTTCGCAACAAACGCTAGTACCCGACGTCGTGGCAGCACACGCACCCGACGCGCACTCAGCGTCGTTGGTGCACGCTTGACCCAGCTCCAGGGCGTCTGGGACGACACACTCGCCCTCACCATCGCACTGACCTTCGCCGTCCATGCACTCGGTGCCATCACTCGCGGGCTGGGCCGTGCAGTTGTGCTCGGTTTGGCAGACGCCCAGCGCAGAGCAACTGCCGAGGTCGCCGGGTACGTACGTTTGGCACTCGGTGTCGGCGGGACACTCGGGCAGCTCGCACGCGGGGTCGCTGTCGGGCGCCGCACAAGTGCCCACGGAATCGTCTCGATTGCAGGTCGCGCACAGCGTGTCGCAGGCAACGTCGCAACACACGCCATCCGTGCAATGGCCAGTGTCACACTCGTCCGCTGCGCTGCAGGCCTGCCCGATCGGGCTCAGGCCGTCGTCGGTCTGGTCATCGACGTCATCGTCGGAGTCGTCGTCCGAGTCGTCCACGTCCGAGTCGTCATCGACGTCGGAGTCGTCGTCGGTATCGTCCGAGTCGTCGTCGACGTCGGAGTCGTCGTCGGTATCGTCATCGTCCATGTTGTCGGTGTCGTCATCGACGGTCGAATCGTCGTCGGTGTCGTCGGTGTCGTCGGTGTCGTCATCGACGTCCGAGTCGTCGTTCAGCGAGTCGTCCAGAATGTCGTCGTCGGAATCGTCGTCGCTTGCGCTGCCCGCTTCGACGCGGCCGTTCCCCTGACCCCCTCCGTTGTCGTCAGTGTCGGTGCTCGCATCGACATTCTCCGACGATTCATCGTCATCAGTGGCGAACTCAGGCTGCTCCGAACTACACGCGACGGCGAAACTTGCGATGATGAGGCTGCCCAAGGTCGGCAGGGCGCACTTCCAACGACATGTCATGGCCTCTTTTTACGCGGGTGGCGTGCCATGGCAAGTCAAACCAGGCTGCTCGTCTGGACGCTTCGTTTCTTGCACCAACCCTCGAACGCGCCGACTCGCTCAGGGCGCGGTGAATGTGCTCTTCGCATTTTTATTCAATTCATTTCATCCAAGGGTTCTCGTTCGGGCCGCTGGTGCGGCTGCGTTCCGGCCTTCGCCCAGGTCGGGACCCGGCCGGGCACGGTACTGGTGAGACAGAGCACGTAGTGTACGGCGTTTCCGCTGCACTGACTGCACGAGATTCACGACCGCTCTTCCGCCAGTGCGTGGTCCTGGCAGTGTGGGGCCCGTCGCCGCCAAACACCACACGCGCGGTTACGGGTCGAGTTCTCCAGCGTCGAGTGCGGACTGAACATCGCTTGGCCACACTGCGTGCAGCTTCGAGTAGTAAGCGTCCCAGAGTAACTGCAAAGCACCCTGGTCACGGTCGCTGAGGAAGGTCCGTACGGACTCGATGTCGGGTGGTTCGAGGCTGATGAAAGAACGACACGCGCTCACCAAGCGCAAGGTAGACGTGAAGTAGATCTCGCGGGGGAACCTCGACCGTACGGGTCGGTTCGAACTGCGCGACGCGGTCGCCAATTTTCTGGTGAGTGGCGTCCATGGGTTGCCGTCCATGGGGCGTAACGCGTGGGATTGTTTGAATCCACCAGCCTGACGTCCCCTCGGCGGCGTGAGCGCGTCGTGGGCTGAGCGATGGGCGTGGGTTGCGACTCTTCGTGTGCCGTCGCGCCAGCCGCGGGCGGAGTCAGGGCCCGACCGCGCTGTGTCGGGAAGCTATGGGCTCTGGCGTCGTCTCTCGTTCGAGGAACGATCGAACCGTTGTCGGGGGGCGCTACAAGCGAGCGCCGCCACGCTTCAACGGACGAAGAGTGTGCAAGTTATTGTTAACATTGAGATTGTGGGTGTTTTCCGAGGTCGGGCTGGGTGCTTCTCAAGGCTGGGGAACGGTCGGACCGTTCCGCGGGGACAACGGTCGGACCGTTGTGGGGGCTCACGGAACAACGGTCGGACCGTTGTGGGGGCTCACGGAACAACGGTCGGAGCGTTGTGGGGGACAACGGTCGGAGCGTTGTCGCCTGACGTGTGGTGGTCGGGTGGTGACGTCAGCGCGTGCGGGCTGGGTTGTGACGTGAGTCAGCGAACGCCTGCGGACGGGAACATTGCGTTAGGCAGGCTCGAGATCAGGCTCAGCCGCAGCTTGCTCGACGCGATGGTGCTGGGCGGCTTGCACCCCGAACCCGACAGCAAAATGCCGGGTTGGGGTCACTTGCGGAGGCGAAAGGATTCGAACCTTCGGATGGTTGCCCATCGGCGGTTTTCAAAACCGCTGCCTTCGACCACTCGGCCACGCCTCCACCGCCGGGAGTACTCAATCACGGCTGGGAATGTCAACGCGCGTGCGGCTGGTGGAACACAAAACCCGCGTCCATCTGCGCGAGTGCGTGTGCCGCGACTGACGGAACCTCGTCGGATGCTGGGCATGGTTGGGGGCAAGTGTAATAGTGTGTCGTCCCAATCTCGTGCGTACTTCAATCCTTCGTTTCCGCTCGTTCTTCGCTCCGCTCGGCTGGCTGTCGCTCATGGCGGCCTCACCCGGCTGTTCGCGTAGCGAGGTGCCGTCGAGTTTCGAGAGTGACGGCGGGGTGGTGCTGGAATCGCTCGAGGGCGGCGCATTGCGTGATGACGAAACCTCCGACGACTCCACGGACGACCAAGGCTCTCGCGACGACTCGCCAGCCGACGACTCGCCGAGCGATGACGCTGTGGCTGATGACATGGTCGCCAGTGACGACACGAGTGCAGATGATGCAAACGTGGACGACTCGAGTGCGGACGACTCGAGTGCGGACGACTCGTCTGCCGTCGATGACGCAGTCCCCGACGATTCGGTGGCGAGTCCCGATTGTGATCCCGCGTTGGCGGGGAGTTGTGCGGACGCGAACGCGAGTTCGGTCAGTTGTGTCGGGCGTGTCGTGGTGGCGTGTGAGTTCGTCGACGGTTGCCCCGTCGAGCGCCGCGAAATCAATCCCGACTTCTGCTTGGATGAAGACGCTGAGTTCGAATGTGCCGATGGTTTGGACGGCGATGGTGATGGCGCCATCGACTGCGCGGATTCGGATTGTGTGGGAGCGGGGCCGTGCACGGTGGAGATTTGCGACAACGGCTTCGACGATGACGAAGATGGCGCCACCGACTGTGCTGACTCGCAGTGTTTGCTCCTGCCCGCCTGCAACGACGAGTGCATCGACGAAAACGGGGACGGCCAGTTCGATTGTGTGGAGTGTGGCCTGGAGCCAGAGTGCCTGATGTGTCCTAGCCCGGAAGCCGACCTCGGTTCGACTCTCGGGTTCGCCATCGTCAGCGGCAACACCAGTGGCGCGGAAAATGACGTTCAAGCGTCGTGTGGACGGGGCTCGGCGAGTCCAGACGTACTGTTTACCTGGGTGCCGCCCGTGAGCGGGTGTTACGACATCGACACTTTCGGCAGTGACTACGACACGACGCTCCACGTTCGCCGACCTTGCCCCGACCTCCAAGAGATCCGTTGCGACGACGATTCGGGCAACGACGCCCAGTCCAAGATCACGTTGGATCTGCCTGCGGGTGAACCCATCGCCATCGTGGTCGACGGTTACGGGAGCGAGAGCGTGGGCGAGTTCGTGCTCAGCATCAACGCGTGCGCGGAAGACTGCGGCGACTTCGACGACAACGACTTGGACGGCCTGTGGGATTGTGAAGATCCCGATTGCGAGGGCCATACCTCATGCGTGCCCGAGGACTGTAGCAACGGCGTCGATGACGACGACGACAACCTGGTCGACTGTGAGGACGAAGAGTGCCGAATCTCGGCGCAGTGTCTCGCGTGTTCCGTGGTCGTCGATGAGGAGCTGGGCAGCGCGACGGGTGCGGTGGCTTCGGGGAGCACCATCGGTGCGGGCCGTGACGTGGGCGCCCAATGTGGGGCGGGCGCGGGCAGTGAAGACGTCGTGATGTCATGGACGGCGCCGGGTGATGGCTGTTACGCCTTCGACACCTTCGGTAGCGACTACGACACCGTGCTGCACGCGCTCGAAGCTTGCCCGAACAGTGAACCTCTCGCGTGTAGTGACGACACTCCCGACTCGACCGAGTCTCGTTTTGCGCTCGAGGTCGAGAGCGGCGACACGCTGCTCGTCGTGATCGATGGTTACGGGGACACGAGCTCAGGCGAGTACGTGCTGAACATCGACGAGTGCGTCGAAGACTGCACCAACCGCGAGGACGACGACCTGGACGGCAGGGTCGACTGCGAGGACGACGAGTGCGCCATGGCCGAGCCGTGTGTGCCCGAAGTGTGCGACGACGGGATCGACAACGACGGCGACGGCGATACCGATTGTGAGGACGACGAGTGCGAGGCGTTGGAAGAGTGTTTCGCCTGTCCAGTGGCCGACTTCGATCTCGGCTCTGAACTCGGGGCGGGACTTGCCGAAGGCTCGACGGTGGGTGCTGGCTCGAACTACACGGCCAGTTGCGGTAGCGGCTCTCGCAGCCAGGACGTTCTCTTCAGTTGGGTGGCACCCTTCGACGGCTGTTTTTTGGTCAGCACGGACGGCAGCAATTACGACACGACGCTGCACGTCCACGGGCGCTGCCCCGGGTTCGAGGAGCTCGAATGTGACGACGACTCGGGCCGCCTCGACCGCTCCTTGCTCGAGTTCGAAGCCGAAGAGGGCGAACCCTACTTCATCGTCGTAGACGGCTACGCTGGTAACAGCTCGGGCGACTACGAGTTGAACATCTTCGAGTGCCCGTGAGCTTCGCGCCTCGGGCTGCGGGGGGTGTAGTCAGCGAACGCGGGGCGAGAACCTAGTGACGATAGCCCCGCTTTGGGCGTGGATGTCGTCGTGGGCAAGGGGGGCCACGGTATGGCGCGCTTTGGGTTACTCGCGGCGGACGCGTCTTCGCTCTTGGATCATGTGGCTGCGTACTTGTCGTTGCGCGTCGGGGGGTTCGATCAACGTCCAGACTTCGTGTTGGCGCGATGCGCCGACGCGTTCGAGCAAGATGTCTGCGGCGCGTTGTGGGGTGATCGCTTGGAAGTGACGTCCGGGCAGCTCGACCACGGCGGAGCGTGCGCGCAAGTTGAGCAGCGTCTCCAACATGCGATCGACCACCGAGCAGTAGACGGCCTCTTCGAAGCGCGCCTTTTCGCCCAGTCCGAACACGAGGATCTTGTCGAACGGCAACTTGGGCTTGCCGGGCACGAGTAACACCTCGCCCAACTTGCCCGTCGCAAAATCTTTGGCGAGCAGTCGCGAAAGACGTCCCGCTAGCCGCCAATCGACCAAACCTGCCACGCCGTGGGGCGGCAGCTCGTCTTGTGCGATCGAACAGACGAGTATTTCGGTGCCAATCTGATCGAGGGCGTGCAGGTCTGGACTGGTGAATCGCAGATCCATCGCTCGACGCTCAGCTGGGCTGTGGTTCCGTGCGGTGTACTCTGGCCAGTTTGTCGAGCACGCCGTTGACGAACTTGGTGCTGCCGTCAGCGCCGTAACGTTTGGCTAACTCGACGCCCTCATCGATGATCACCGCGACCGGGATTTCGGGGCGGTGGATCAACTCGTACGCGCACAGGCGCAAGATGTTGCGATCGACCGGGTTCATGCGTTCGATGCGCCAATTGCTGCTGATGGCCTTGATCGCTTCGTCGAGCGCGTCGCGCTGTTCGAGTACGCCCGTGAGGCTTTCGTCCGCGTAGGAACGGCCTTCGGCATCTCCTGGGAACTCACGCCAGAAGTCTTCTATCGCTCGCTTGGCGGTGTGACCCGCGGCATCGACGGCGAAGAGCATTTGAAGTGCGGCCTCTCGACCGCTGGTGCGTGCGCCCATGCACTCGCTTTCAGAGTGAAGCTTCGACGAGTTGTCGGTTGAGGTTGACCATTTCGAGCGCGGCGAGCGCCGCGTCGGCGCCCTTGTTACCAGCTTTGGTGCCAGCGCGTTCGATCGCTTGTTCGATCGTGTCTGTCGTCAGCACGCCGAACGCGATGGGGATGCCAGTTTCCATGCTGGTGCGTTCCAGTCCAGAGGCGAGCCCGCCCGCCACATAGTCGAAGTGGGGAGTGCCGCCGCGGATGACCGCGCCGAGAGCGATGATGGCGTCGAATCGTTTCGAGTCGGCGAGGCGTTTGCAGACGATGGGCGCTTCCCACGCGCCAGGCACGCGTACCAGGGTGATCGCGTCGTCGGGCACGCCGTGGCGACGTAACGCATCGCGCGCGCCGTCGATCAGCGAGGAGACGATGAACTCGTTGAAGCGCGTGGCGACCAGCGCAAAGCTGGCGTTACTCGGCGCCAACATGGATCCTTCAATCGTTTGCATGAGGTTCGGAACTTACGATCCTAGGGGCAAGGTCTCCACCACTTCCAGACCGTAGCCGCGCAGGCCGACGATTTTTCGTGGGTTGTTGGTCAGCAAACGAATCTTACGTAAGCCCAGTTCACGCAAGATCTGTGCGCCCAAGCCAAACTGACGCAGCGAACCTTGTGCTTTGGGTTCGGCTTCTTCTGTGTCGGCGCTTTGATTGCCGCCCAGCTTTTCCAGTTGGCTGTGCAGCGAGCTTGCCGTGGGGATGTAGAGCACGACACCCGAACCTTCGGCCTCGATGCGCTGCAACGCTTCGACGAGGTTCTTGCGGCCTTCGGACTCGCCCGAGCTGAAGACGTCGCCCATGGTGCTTCCACCGTGAACCCGGCACAGTGCACCATCGGCGGTTGGCTCGCCCTTGACCAGCGCCAAGAACTCGCGTTCGTCCGCCAGCGTGCTGTAGGCGATGGCCGTCCATTCGCTGCCCGTTGCGTCGAGTTTGATCGACGTTTGATATGCGCGACGCACCAGGCGCTCGGTCTGCAGGCGGTAGCGGATCAAGTCCGCCACCGTGAGGATCTTCAAGTCGTGATCGGCAGCAAACTTCTCGAGGTCAGGCATGCGAGCCATGGTGCCGTCGTCGTTCATGATCTCGCAGATGACGCCAGCTGGCCGCAGCCCCGCGAGGCGCGCCAGATCCACGGATCCTTCAGTCTGGCCCGTGCGCACCAACACGCCGCCGCGACGCGCCTTGAGCGGAAAGACGTGCCCGGGGCTGACGATGTCGGCGGGCCCGGCGTTGGGATCGATGGCCACCTCGATGGTGCGCGAGCGGTCGGCGGCGCTGATGCCCGTGCTCACGCCGTGGCGCGCCTCGATGCTCAAGGTGAACGCCGTGCCGAGTGCGGGCGCGCTGCGCCAACTCATCATCGGCAGCTCCAGACGTTCGACCTGCTCTTCGGTGAGGGTCACGCAGATCAGGCCACGACCGTACTTGGCCATGAAGTTGATGTGCTCGGGCGTGACACGCTCCGCGGCAAACACCAGGTCGCCTTCGTTTTCGCGATCTTCGTCGTCGACCAAGATGATCATCTTGCCGTCGCGGATGTCGTCCAGAGCCGAGCGCACGTGGCTGAGCAGCTCTGGCTCGATGTCCAAGGGCGGGGGGCGGTCGGAATTCGCGCGCATGTTGGGGACGCCTTTAGGTCAGCGGCGCTTGCCCCTCAAGTGAACAGCCCCGTGCGATCTCGTGCGCCGCCAAATCCCCGGCCTCAGGGCCGCGAAACGACCGTTTCGAAGCGGTTTCCGAGCGTTCACGCTCAGCGGCGTAGAAGCGTCGGCGGAACAACTGAGCGAAAGCTCAGTAGTTGGAAGCTGTAACGACGGTTCGACGTTGTGCTCGCGACAGGCCGATGGACGCAGCCCGCTTTTGCTATCCACGATTCGCGCCGTTTCGAAGCGCGCTGAACGCTAAGAAACGAACCTAAATAATTGACGCACTGTTTCCCAGGGCGTTACCCAGAGAGAATCAGATGACCGCACCCCTGGTTTCGACGACTTCGGCTACCGCGACACCCCTACCTCGGGTGTTTCAGCCGCGGCGCACCGTACCTAGTGATGTTGTTCGCCCGACGCGCGCAGAGATTAGCCTGCCCAACTTGCGCTTCAATCTGCAGCGCTTGCGGCAGCGGAGCAGCGCGCCGATCTGGTGCGTGCTGAAGGCTGACGCGTACGGTCACGGCTCCAAAGCGTGCGCTCGTACGCTCGAGCGTGCTGGTGCGGCAGGCGTGTGCGTGGCACTCGTCGAAGAGGGCATCGAGTTGCGCAACGCAGGCGTCACGTTGCCAATCCTGGTGATGGGTGGATTTTACGGCAGCGCCTACAGCGAAGTGCTCGAGCACCACCTCACGCCCGTGTTGTACGACCCGCGACAGATCGAAGAGCTGGCCGCTGAGGTACGCTATCGCGGCACGCCGCCAGTTTCCGTTCACCTGAAGGTCGACACGGGCATGGCGCGCCTCGGAATGTTGCCCGCGGACCTGCCAGCAGCGGCGGCAGCGTTGCAGCGCTACCCCGAGATCCGTTTCCAAGCGCTGATGACTCACTTTGCCAGTGCAGACACCAACCCCGAATCGATTCGCGAGCAGCTCGTCAGGTTCGAACAGGCGACGTCTGCGCTGCGTGAGGCCGGCGTGGCGCCACGATTTCGGCACGCGGCAAACACTGCTGCGCTGTTGCGTGCTCCAGAATCACACCTCGACATGGTGCGTCCGG
>CBFGUG010000102.1:0-28005 GCA_965651905.1 uncultured bacterium
TCCCATCAGTCGGCAGGGCGCTTCCAGCCTCGCCGCCCGACTCATCCCATCTCTGGTTGCGCCCGCCGCAGCCCCGCGTACGGCGTCGACGCGTTCACCACGCCCAATTACCCAATCACAGTTTCACTCACGGAGAACACACGGCCGCGCCGACACACTCGCCGTCCACACAATTGTTCGAACGACAGTGTTGATGGTCACTGCACGGGCCTCGCAGCTCGACGAAAACGCCACAGCTCTGGTCCACACAGTTGCCCCCAGCACACTGCACGTCGTCGCTACACGGACTGCCCGCGTCCAGTTGGCTCAGGCACAGGCCCTCACGCTGGTCGTCCGAGCGTTCACAGTAGTAACCGCGCGGACACATCGACGGCGTCGCCGAGTAACACGTGCCGTCGGGCTCCGCGTACGGCATGCAAACGCTGCCATCCTCCGTGTTTGCGCACGTCAGATCCGCCTTGCACAACAATTGCCCGAGCCCACAAGGATCACCCAGCTCGCCCACCCAAAACTGATCGCCACCCAGGCACACGGGCTCTTCGAACGAACCGCCACACGAAAGGTTCGACCCACACGGAGCCTCAGTACACGACTCACCTATCCACGCAGGCTGGGCGCAAGTGTCATCGGCACCGCATGCCAAGCCGCTTCCGCACTGATCGCTGCTGGCACATTCTCCCCCTTCACTTCGCAGTGCCGTGCACGTGCCCGAACAGCCTTCGTCGAGCGCGCAAAACCCATCGAGGCATTGCAGGTCCTGAGCGCAGGTGGCACCTTCAGGCAGCGTTCCGACGAACACGTCGTCGCATTCCGCCTCGGGATCGGCATCACACGCCGCGCCGAGTATCCCATCCAGGCAGCGCGCCGCGGCTCCCGCCTGGTATTCGACTAGCGGATCGCCGAGCGTGTGCTCGAAGTCGAAAAGCAGTTCGAGGTTCGCTTCACAGTCCTCAGCGTTTCCGAGCAGCGCCCTCGACAGGCCGCCACAGCGCCAGTTGAAATCACACCACGCTGCGCCAAATTGCGGACCGAACTCACTGCGTGGGATCTCCCCGCCACCACTGGAAACAGGCTCACTCGTTCCGTCGTCGTCCGAGCCATCGTCGCCTGCGTCGTCATCGTCCGAGCCAGGGTCGTCCGAGCCAGGGTCGTCCGAGTCAGGGTCGTCGGAGCCAGGGTCGTCGGAGTCAGGGTCGTCGGAGTCAGGGTCGTCGGAGTCAGGGTCGTCGAACTCATCGTCGGAGCCATCATCGTCGCCTGCGTCCTCATCGTCCGAGTCAGGGTCTTCGGAGTCATCCGCTTCCGAAACGCTCGACGCACTGCTGGCATCGGCGTCCCTCGGAAGTTCGTCGTCTCTGGACCCTGCAGCCGATGTATCGTCGCTGGACGCGTGGCTCACGCCCCCGTCGTCGTCAGCGCAACCCAATATCAGTGCAATCAGCGGCCCGACGACGAAGATCTTCCACACGCGCCCTGTGTAAACCAAGCGGCGTCCGTTTCCCAGAGTCGTCTCACGACGAGCTGAGAACGTTCACCGTATGTGTTCAACCCGCGTACTTGACGCTACAGCCGTACGCTTCGGTTTCAGACACGCTCACGCTCTTGCCTGCCGCTAGCTCCGAGAGTGCCTGGGTCACGTAGTTGACCAGCTTGCCGTCACTGGCTGATGCTCCTTCGCCGTCAGGCGAGTTGTCGATTGCGCCGCGGTACACGAGCACGCCCTTGTCATCGATGACGAACATGTGCGGCGTTCGCTCAGCGCCGTAGGCCTTACCCACCTTGCCGTCTTCATCCACCAACACGGGGTGCTTCATGCTGAAGGTATCCACCGCTTCTTTGTTGGGCTCGACACCGTGACCTTGCTTACCCGGCGCCCCCGAGTTGATCGCCAACCACACGACCCCATCCTTCGCTGCTTGCTCGGCCGTGTTAACCAGCGACCCCTTCGTGTGAGACTTCTGCACGAACGGGCAGCCCGGGTTGAACCACTCCAACACGACGGTCTTACCCGCAAACTGCTCGAGTTTGACTGTGTTACCTTCGAGATCTTTCAGCTCGAACGCGGGAGCGGGGCTGCCCAGCTTCGCGCTTGCAAGAGCTTCGCTTTTTTCTTCCGATTTCTTCTCAGGCGGGTCGGCCTTGACCGCGGCAGGCTTAGTGCCTTCGTCGCCATCCTCGGCTTTTGCTGCTTGCTTCGCCTCGCCCACCTTCGACGGCTCGGCAGTGGTCTTCGACGACTGCTCTTTGGAACACGAAAGCCCAGCCATCGCCAACGACGCAGTAAGCGCCCACACCAATGTTTTTTCCCTCATGAAGTGCTGCCTAGGCTTCGCGCGGAAGCTTGGCAAGGGGGAAAGCACCCGCAGTGGTTCGCGGTTAGCGCACTCGGAGGATACGGCAAGACGGACACCCGGCACCGCCGCCGGGGCCGTTGTCACAATCCTCTGTGCCGTTGACGATGCCGTCACCGCAGAACTCACCCAACTTGCAGCCTTCAGCGCACTCGCCGTAACCGCCGTCGTTGACACCGTCGTCACACTCTTCGCCGAAACTGAGCACACCGTCGCCACACACCGCAGTGCAGTCGCTCGGCGTGGCTTCGAAGCCCGATAGCGTCAAACGGAACGAAGACCCCTCCATCTTTCGTTCTGCTTGAAAAACAGTGATGTTGTACACGTTCCCTGGTTGCAGGTCGTACTGCCCCGCGGTTTGGGCATTGATGTTGACGGTGCCGTCGAGTGGCGGGTGAATGCCCCCCAGGTCGAGCGCGAGCACGCCATTGACGAACACCCAGACGTCATCGTCGCCCGTGAAGTCGAGCGTCGCGTTCGTGTCTTGCTCGAAACGGATCCAGTACTGCACCTCACTGGTGAAGTAGAAATTGTGCTGCACGGCCGTACCGAACACGTCTTCCTCGCTAGGCCAGCCCGTCTTGCCGTACTGCGACGGAACGCGTGCTTCGCCCGGGTCGCGGGTGTCGCCCATGATGTCGTCCACGGGAAAGAATAACGGGCTGCCGTCGAACTCGACGATCTCGCCACCGATGCACCAGTCGCTGCCGTCATTGCTGTAGCTGCAGGGAGCGCAACTCTCCGCACAAGCGGCCTCACGCATCGCGAAGGTCTCTTCGCAGTCAGCGTCACACTCGGCCGCGGCTTCTTCGAGCGCCACGATCTCCTCTTCGAGTTCAGCGATGCGATCCTCGTCGGGGGTCTGAGCATCCTCTTCTTGCTGAAGTTCACGCTCGGTTTGCCCGACCAGGTCGTGATCCGGGCGGCACACATTTTCGCACTGCAAGCTGTCGCGTGTGCGCTGGGTGCACGTCATGGCGCAGCCCGCTTCACTGTTGCCGTAGCCCCCCTGCTCGTCACCCGTGTCGACTGTGGTGACGAACGGTTCGCCGTTCTCCCCGAACCGATTTACGTAGCCACCCTGACCATTGTCGAACAAGACCAGCGTGCTGTTCTTGGTGACCACTCCGTTGCCGTCGCGGAACCACTCCGCAAAACTCGATTCCGAGTCGATGCAAGCGTCCCCCGATCCATCGCGCAATACCGGGCGGCCCTCGTCGTCGACGGTATTCTCCACCACACCAGTGATCGCGGGCTCGCCATCTTCCACGCCGCACTCGGCCTGACCGAAGCCGAAGTCGGGGTGGCTCTCGGAGAAATCGCGAAAGATGGCTGGCACGCGCAACACGCATTCGTCGTTGATGCGTTCACACGTGGCCTCCTGCGTGCAAGTGAAGCCGTTCTCAATTTCGCACGTAGATGAACAACCGTCGCCGCTGATGGTGTTCCCATCATCACATTCCTCGTTGATGATCAAACCATCGCCGCAGTCAGACGTACAAGAGGCGCCATCACAGTTCGGCTCGCGCAGGCATAGAGACGAACAACCGTCGAAGGGCTGGTCGTTTCCGTCGTCGCAACTCTCGGCGCCCTCCACTACACCATCACCGCAAACCGCGTCGGTACACACGCTGGGCTCACCGTCACACTTCTTGCCGAACTCGACGCGACAGCGCGCCGAGCAGCCGTCGCCCTCTTCGACGTTGCCATCATCGCACTGTTCGGACGTTGCCACGATGCCATCTCCGCAGCGCGCGATCGCACGGCAGAGCTCACCTGGATTGGCACAGCTGTACCCCGGGTTGATCGTCAGGCAGTTGGCGTTGCATCCGTCGTTCGATACCTGGTTGCCGTCGTCACACGCTTCGTCGTCCGTCAACACGCCGTCGCCACATCCAGGAGGTGCGTCTGCCGCGGTTCCCGAAACGATGATGTCCGCCCCATCCTCGACGAAGATCGAGTCCGAGCCGTTCCCGCTCGGATTCGTTCCTCCCGAGATGGGCTGAGTCGTCATTTCACCCGTCTCGGGATCCGTGACCGTCACCGTGCCATCGTCGTTGACCACTCCGCCTGTGACGGGGTCCGTGTCGCCCGGTTGGAGACCAGAGCCCCCACCCGAGTTCGACCCCGTGCTCACCTCCGAGCCCGAAGGTGCAGGCGGCACGTTGTCGTCAGCGCTACAGGCCAGCGGCAATGCCAAGAATACGAGAAGGGGCGACAGGTGACGAGCAGACATGGTCGCGCACATCATAGCTGTATGTGACCCGACAAGCAGCCTCGTCGACGCCCTGGCCGGCAGCAAAAACGCCGCAGGGGGCGCGACTGGGACGCGCGTGCCGCGTTTGGCGCGCAGCACTCCCGAGGCAGTGCAAGGTTCGGCTGGTGGTAAACAAAGCGGAGGGTTCGGATCGCGCCTCGTCATGCAGCGCGTCGAAACACTTTGGTCCGTCGCCACCTGGAACCGGTTCCAGGGTAACGGACGGGCGTTTGGCGTCGCGCTACGCTGGCGCCATCGCTCAGCCTGGTTGGGTTGCGCTTTCCTGTTTGGGCTGAGGCGGTCCCACAATCGGGAACACGAGCTGTTTGGCCTCGCCGTCTCTGAGCAGCAGCACCTTCAGCTCGGGCGCCACGCGAAGGGACTCGAACACCTCGAAAGCCTCGTTCGGCCACTGTACGGACTTGCCGTTGACGGCCTGAACCACGTCACCCGGGCGAATGTCCACCCCTCTCCAGAAACTCTCGGGCTGCAAAGCAACGACGCGAAACCCCGCGAAACCGTTCGGATCGTGACTGGGCTCGAGTTGCACCCGCTGCAGAAAGCGAGCGAATCCCTCGTCGACCACTTTCACCACCTCGTCACGGCTGAGCGAACCCTCTGGAACGGACGGTTTGCTGGCCACACCCGTTTTCTTCGTGGAGCTTGGCGCGACGGCGGGCTCGCTTGCGGCGCCCCCACACGAAACGAGACACAAACCGATGGCTAGACAGACGTACCGCACGAGGTCGAGCTTACCCCCACCCCCGACCCCGGCAAACTTTCGGGCACAGGTCCCCGTTTCACGCAGCCGACACGCGCCACTGACACCTCAGAGCAGCGGGCTCACTCGAGCCCAGATTCGTTCCTGGACCTCGCGCAGCGTTCCGCGGCCGTCTACGTGTCGAAGTGGTTGATCGCCCAGGTAGCGTTCGCCCTGTGCATAAGCGTCCGCCAGGCGCCGCTGGAGCGAGTCGGTTTCGTACAGCTCGCGTTCACCCCCTCGAGCCGCCCGTCGGCGCGCCGCCTCGACGGCATCGACGTTCAGCACCAACGTGAGCTCGGCGGGCCGAGCCCCCTCGTTCACTCGCGACAGCCACGGCAAGACATCCGATTCGGGCGATGTGAGCGACTGATAGATCAAACTGCTCAGCACGTAACGATCGCTGATCACCCAGACCCCGCGCTCGAGCGCTGGGCGAATCAAGCGCTGGTTGTGATCGCAGCGATCTGCCGCAAACAATAGCGCCATGGCTCGAAAGTCGAGGGCTCCGACCGCGTGCCCCTCGGCGTCCTGGAGCGATCGCGACAGCGCACTACGCAGGAGCACGCCGACGGGTCCAGTCGTCGGCTCCCGCGTCAAGATACACTCCCGCCCGTGCTCGGTGAGGCGCTCCGCCAACAAGCGAGCCTGTGTCGTCGTACCACTGCCATCAATGCCCTCGAGCACGATCAGTTTGCCCTGAGCGACCGCGGTGCTCACGCGCCTGGCCCCAAAGCCGCCATGTCGTCGGCCTCACCCAGCACCACGTTGTCGATGAGACGAGTGTTCCCCGAAAACGCTGCTACCGCCAACAGCGCACGCTCGCCCGCGGTACCGTCAGTCCAAACGCCGAGCTCGTCGGGATCGACACAACTGACGTAGTCTTCTCGCAGCTGGCCCAGGGCGAGCTCTCGGCGACACAGTCCCTCGAGTTCATGCACGTCGCGAACACCACGACCAAACGCGGCGGCGGCCGCGCGCAGTCCGCGCACGACCGAGAGCGCTCGAGCCCGCTCCTCGGGGTTCAGGCGTCGGTTGCGCGAGCTCAGCGCCAAGCCGTCTGCCTCTCGAACGGTCGGGCATGCATCGATCACGGCGGGCAAGAAGAGATCACGACACATGCGCTCCACGACCTTGAGCTGTTGGTAGTCTTTTCGACCGAACACTGCCGTACATTCACCCACGAGCATCAGCAGCTTGCAGACCACCGTGCACACACCGTCGAAGTGGCCTGGCCGCGCCGCGCCACACAACCCCCGAGTCAGCTCACTGACTCGCACGCGAGTTCGTTCGCGAGGCAGATACATCTGACCCTGCGTTGGACAGAACACGACGTTGACCCCCGCAGCTTCACAGCGCTCTAGATCCGCTTCCAGCGTCCTCGGGTAACTTTGAAGGTCTTCGTTGGGACCGAACTGCGTAGGGTTTACGAAAATGCTGACGACGACCGACTCCGCGAGTTGCCGAGCACGCCGCATCAAGGCGATGTGCCCGTCGTGTAGCGCTCCCATGGTGGGTACGAAAGCCAACGCGCCGTTTTCACGCAGGCGCGAGCATTCGCCCCGAAACGCGGAGGACTCTTCGATTAGGAGCACGTCACTTGCCGCTTTCATCGCCGGGCACGACGCTCAGGGCGGGTACGGCACCGAGCGCAGCGCGTGGCACTTGCGCCTCACCTCGAAAACTGTGTTCGGCAGCAGGAAAACGCCCTTCGCGAACCTCGCTCGCAAACTCCTGGGTCGCACGCAGGATTTCGTCGCCGAGCTCCCCGTAACGCTTGACGAACTTCGGTCGAAAATCCCGAAACAAGCCCAGGTAGTCGTAGCAGACGAGAACCTGACCATCACACGCCGGACCCGCGCCGATGCCGATGGTCGGCACCTCCAGCTCCTCGGTGATTTGCGCTGCGAGGTCCGAAGGAACTCCTTCCACGACGATGGCGTACGCGCCCGAATCTCTCGCCGCGCGTGCGTCCTCCAGCACGCGGGTGCGTGACTCCACTTCACGCCCCTGAACCCGAAAGCCGCCCATGGCGTGCACCGACTGAGGTGTGAGACCGACGTGTCCCATCACGGGGATACCTGCGTCGACGATCTTGCGAATGGCCGCGCCGCTGCGCCGTCCGCCCTCTAGCTTCACCGCCTCTGCCCCGCCCTCCTGAACCAAACGCCCCGCGGCCCGCAACGCATCTTCAGGAGAAACCTGGTAGCTCAGAAACGGCATGTCCGTCACCACGTGCGCCCGTCTAGCGCGACGCGTGACCGCGCGCGTGTGATAGATCATCTCGTCCAGAGTCACGGGCAACGTCGTATCCTGTCCCTGAATCACCATACCCAAGGAGTCGCCGACCAGCAGCACGTCGACTCCAGCCTCGTCGAGCAGGTGCGCGAACGTCGCATCGTATGCAGTCACCGCGACTAGCCGCTTCCCCTCCTGCTTGAAGCGACAGAGCGCGGGCACGGTGAGCTTGGTCGTGGCTTGGCGGGAGCTGCTCATCGCGCCAGAACATAGTGTCTGGCCCCGACATGACAACGCTTTTTGCTGGCGCACCCGTGCTACGCTGGGACTCGGCGGTCGGCTCGTACGACCGAGGACGAACGCGACGTGGCCTCCGACACCTTCGAGCAGATATTCCAGCGATGCGGGAGCACGACGCAACGTTGGCTGTTGGCCCGATCGTTGCTCACGGGCGTGACTGTCGCCTGCACCTCAGCGGCTGCGTGGATGTTCGGACACTGGTTGGCGCCCCAAGACGTACCCGCCCTGGGCTCGGTTTGGCAGCTGCAACGAGAAACGGGCCTGAGCATCCTGGCGTGGGCTGGCGTCACCCTGGCGGGTGTCGTGCCCGTCTTGTTGGCTTGGCTCCGCCGACCAAACGCCGAACGTCTGGCGTTGTACTTCGATCGTCGGTTGGAGTCCAAACAGTGCGTAGTCAGCGCACTGGATCCTGCTCACACGACCTCTTTTACCGGGCCGCTGCGTAAGCGCGCCGCACGGCTGCTCACGGAAGCAACCCCCGCACGCCTTCGACCTAGACTGCTACGAAGATGGCACTGGCTACTTCCGCTCACGGCCGTTTGCATCCTGGTGCTCTCACGACTTCCTGATGCCCCCACTCCAGGACTACCGCTGCCCGCGGGTTCACGCCTGTTGCAGGTCCACGCGTTGAACGACTTCGAACCGTTGTTGAACCTTCAAGACCTCCCAGCGCTGAGTGAAGCTGACGAAAAAGCACTGCGCGAGCTGAGCAACCAGGCGCGTGAGCTGCGCGATCAGCTCGAGCTGGGGGTAACCCAGCGAAAGGCCATGTCGGCCCTTGCGCGCATGCAAGACACCGTTGCAGAGCAACTGCGCCCACTATCGAGCGCTCCCCAAGATCCTGGGCTGCAAGCTGCGGTCGCAGCGCTGCGCGACAATCCCACCACGGCGGGCGCCGCCGAGGCATTGATGCGCGGGGACCTGCAGCAGTTCGACCAAGAGATGAGGCGCTTGTCGAGCGCGGAAGAGCGCGCCTCTCGTCAGGAAGCACGGGCGGCGCTCGCGCAGGCGCGGGCAGCAGCGCGCCCCCACGCATCCCAGGTCGCCAACCGCTTGCTTTCGGAACAACTGTCCGCGTTCGATTCTCGCGCCGACGCTTCCGAGCAGATCCGCAACCTGTTGCGACTCACGAAACTCGAACCCAGCGTAGTCGAAAACGCGCCGAGCGCCGTGCAACAGCGACGGTTGTCCTCTGCAACCCCCTCGGAGGACGAGCCTCGCGTCGATCTGCAGGCAGCTGAACGGACTCGGCTGGCTGAACGCTTGCAAGCTGGGCTCGAGCGAGGCACTTTCGACTTCACCGCGGAGGACTTGAAACAGATGCAGGGGAATGCACGCGCTTCGGACTCGCCGACGGGACAGTCGCCACCAGCACTCCCCGCGCTTGCCGAAACGCTACGTAGGCATGCCGAGCCGAGCCCATTGCTCGAACACCAACAAGCGCTGCTCAACGCCGATAGGGCGTTAACTCGATTGCAACACGCGCTCGCGGACCGCCCGCTCCCCCTACCTTCGGCCAATGGCGCGGCTGGCGAATCGCGAGAAAGCCGCCCCGGTCCCGACGACGCCCAGGCCAGCGCAGGACGAAGCCGCTCCCCAGGTGATCACCAGGGCTCCACCAATGTGGTGGACGCCATGGAACTTCACGCGAAAACGACTCAGGCATTGGATTTCGAACGAGGAGTGTTCACCAGCTCCAAGGGGCGAAGCAACACCGCGCACGTCGCTCCCCCGAGCGCCAGCCAACTAGGCGTGTTGAGCGCCGTGGGTCCCGCACAGATTGAAAGCGTCCAACGAACGGAAATCCCCGTGGAGTATCGCGAACAGGTGAGTCGCTACTTCTCTGGCGACTGACCGCTACCTGGCCGACGTCCGCGCCGAGGACCGACCTCAACCAGACGAGACGAAACGAATGACTGCCGCCATCGACGAACGTTCCAGCAACGCCCAAGACGGCATCACCGCACTGCGCAGCGCACTAGGTGGAACCATTCTCGGCCAAGAAGAGGTCATCGAGCAGGTGCTCTGGGCGCTGCTCGCAGGCGGACACGTCTTGTTGGAGGGAGCGCCAGGTCTCGGTAAGACCCTGCTGGTCAAGACCCTCGCGGCGTGCCTACAGCTCGACTTCGGGCGCGTGCAGTTCACTCCCGACCTGATGCCCAGCGACATCACGGGCAGCAACGTCCTGGTATTGGACGACGCGGGTAACTCGACGGGTCGCTTCGAGTTGCATCGCGGCCCGATTTTCACGCAGCTCCTCTTGGCGGACGAGATCAATCGAGCCTCACCCAAGACGCAAAGCGCACTATTGGAGGCGATGGCCGAACGCGCCGTCACGATCGCCGGTCAAAAGCACGAGCTGAACGCGCCGTTTCTGGTGTTCGCGACGGAAAACCCGCTGGAAATGGAGGGCACCTTCCCACTTCCGGAGGCACAGCTCGATCGATTCTTGCTGAAGGTATACGTCCCCGCACCGAGCGTCAGCGAGCTGGAGCGAATCTTGGAGCAGACCACGGCACACCCCCTCCCCCCGCCCGGCGCGGTCTTGACTCGCGAACGCACCTTGGATCTCCAGTTGCTGTGCCGGGATGTCGTCGTGTCACGCGCCGTACTCAACTACGCCGCGCGGCTGACGAGTGCCACCAACCCGGGCCAGGGCGCCTCCGAGGCGGTTCGCCGCGGGGTGCGGTTCGGAGCCAGCGTCCGTGGGGCGCAAGCCTTGATCCTCGCCGCCAAAGCTCGTGCGCTGATCGACGCGCGACTCAACGTCAGCTTCGACGACATCCGAGCCGTGGCGCAGCCCGCACTGCGACACCGACTCGTCTTGAGCTTCGAAGGCGAAGCGGACGGAGTCACTACGGATGAATTGATCGCCGAACTGATCGACGCATTGCCCGAAACCAGCGCAGGGGCTAACGCCGAGTTGTGAACACCCAGCACGCCCCTGTCCGTGGACGATGGCCCCGTAGCCGTGGCCTCGCCTTCGCCGCGCTCCTCTCGTGGATGGCGCTCGCTCTACTACGCTCGCCGACAGCCCGGGCCGGTCTCGCGCCTCCCGGGCATGTTCCCAGCGAAGAAGACCCGGACCGGGGGGTCGTGGCGCTCAGCATCCTTCCCGCGCTCGGCCAGCAAGCCCCAGCCTCGACGGGCTGGACGGCTTATTGGGTCACCCTCGAGAACCTGACGGGTTCGAATTTCGGCGGCACGCTGTACCTCACACCCAATCGGGGAATTTTCAGGGAGTCCGAGCTCGACGACGCGTACACGGAAACTCCCATCTGGCTCAGTGCCGAAGGTAAATTACAAGTCGAGATGCTGGCTTGGGGTCCGACCGCGGGCGCGGTCGATGCCATCTTCGTCGATGAGTCGGGTAAGCGCTTGGGCAAGGGAAAAGGTGAGTCTGTCGGGCCCCAAGCGCCTCACTGGTTGGACGCGTCGGGCCCCGCGCCTGCGACGCGCGCGCTGCGGGGCAAGACGTTCGCCACGCCATTGCCAACCCCCTCGGCACCCGGCGTCGTACCCATGCCCTTTCCCAGGGAGTCATCGATCCCGATTGCCGTTTCCGTCGCGCCGTGGAACGCAGCAGATGATCGTCCAGAACTGCCCACCCGCGCTGCTGCATATTCCCCAGTGACGGTCATGCACGTTTCAAGTGAACGACTGATGCGGTTTCCCAAAGAACAGCTCGCGGCCCTGTCCGACTGGGTGCTGTCGGGCGGCGCCCTTTCGCTGAGCATCAGCCGCGTGCCTGATCTATCGAGCCCAGTCGTCGCGCGCCTGATCGGCCCTGGAGTAGTCCCAGGACCGACCACGGATGCGCTGTTGGACGAGCAACCCGTCTACGTACCCCGGCTGGACGCCCCAGGCACAGCTAGTCAAGGAGAGACGCAAGCCATCACGACGCTCCAAATTCCCAACCGCCTCACGAAAAGCCTCGTTGGATTCCGTGGCGGAAACCTGCATCCCAGCGCTTGGGGTTCCGTCGCTAGTTATGGCCTGGGACAAGTTCACGTCTTGGGATTCGACCCCAACTCGGAGCTGTTTGCGGAGGAAACCTGGACCGAACTCAAACTGCTCAGCCTACTCGAACACGCCGAACGCAGCCGCGACGCGGTGGGCTTACCCCACGGCACCCAGCGCCCCGAGCAGGACAGCTACTTCGTGCGAAAGTTCCTTCGTTACAACCGCAACCAACACTGGGCCATTTTGGGCGCCGCTCTGTTGTTGATCGCATACTCGGGCCTGGCGGGTCCGCTCAACTTTCGCTCGAGTCGCCGAAGCCGTCGCCCGCTGTCTGCCCTGGTGCGCCTTTGTGTGATGTCTGCACTGGCCGTTTTCGCCGTGCTAGCCATCGGTGCACTGTCGCGCGGCACGAGTGAACGCGCGAGCCACCTCACGTTGATCGAAGCCGGCGCAGGCATGGCTCGAGCGAAGGCGACGCGTTTTCGCGCGTTCCACGCGGCGTCGTTCTCGTCGCTCGAGGTCGCTCAGACTGACGCGGGCTCCGTCGTTGGAATCGTCAACCCCCGTGACGGGGTCACGGGGCGCTCCGTACTCGGTCCGAGTGGCCTCCACATCGCGGCGCTGTCCGCAAAACCCTGGCAAACGGTGCTGGTGCGTGAAGAGGGATTCGCGAACCTCCACGCGGGGGTCAGCTTGCGCAGGACGGCTGGGGGCGAGCTCCTGGTCCACAATCGCAGCGGACGCGATCTGGCAGCCGTGCTGCTACAGGACGCCACGGGTGAACGACGCTTCTTCTCACTCATTCAGGACGGGCAGCAAGTGACGTTCTCCCAGGGCTCATCGTCTGCAGCAGGGCGCCCGAGCAGTAGTATCGGCCGTGGTTACTTGCTCGACCCGACTGCTGAGACTTCGATCGACGACGTCGCACCCGGGGCCGTACAAGGCTGGCTGGCGCTCGAACAACTGACGGAAGGCAAGGTCGATTGGTGGCCCCACGACGTGCCTACGTTGATCGCACAGATCGTCGGAGGTGAAGGCTATCTCCGCGACTCGGGTTTCGAGCTGCGCTCTGACCGCGTGCTGTTGCGCGTCGTGGGTTTGGGGGGACAGCCGTGAGCGGGCCCGCCATCGTGATCGATCACCTGAGCGTGGCGTATGGCGGCACCATCGTCGTGCACGACCTGTGCCTCGAGATCGGCGCGGGCGAAATCTTCGGGTTCATCGGGCCCAACGGCGCAGGCAAGACGACGACCATTCGGACCATGGCATCGCTACTCAGTCCGAGTTCGGGACGCGTGGAGATATGCGGGGTCGACGTCGAACTCGAGCCAGAGCGCGCCGTTCGACAGCTCGGCTACATGCCCGACCATGCGGGTGTCTACGAGCGGCTCACTGTACGTGAATACCTCGAGTTCTTTGCAGAAGCGAGCCGCGTGAGTGACCCCCGCTCGCTCGACGCCATCTTCGAACTCGTTGGCATCAGTTCGCTGTCGGACAAGTTGGTTGCCGCCTTGAGCAAAGGCATGCGCCAGCGTCTGCAGCTAGGACGCATCTTGTTGCACGACCCGAGCGTGTTGATTCTGGATGAACCAGCGAGTGATCTCGACCCGCGTGCACGCATCGAAATGCGCGACCTGCTGTTGGAACTTCGAGGTTTGGGCAAGACGATTTTTCTGTCAAGCCACATCCTCACCGAACTGAGCGACGTGTGTACGTCCGTTGGCATCATCGAGCGCGGTAAGCTGCTCACCAGCGGACCCATCGGTGAAATCGCTGCGAGTCTCCGCGACCAACGCCAAGAGCCTGGTGTCAGTGGCGTACCTCCCGCACTACCACTGCACGGTGAGTTACCTCCACCCGGTCAGTCAGATACGGGCTCCAGCACCGACGTCGCCCCGCCCGAGCTGACGCCAGGCGGTGAAGTAGTGCCCCGTGCTACGCAGCGTCGACTGAAGCTGCGAGTCCTCGGACGCGCCGAGAACATCGTACCATTGCTGGTTGCGTGTCCCCCGATCAAGTCCATCGACACGGTGCACGGCAGCACACTCACGGCACGGTACGTTGGAGATGAACGCTTCGTGGCTGACCTCGTCCACTACCTCGTCAGCCACGGCATCGGCATCGTGAGTGTGGAGCCCGAACGCAGCGAACTCGAACTGCTGTTCTTGGAAGTGACGAAGGGGGAGGTCCAGTGACCCAGCCAGCACCACCTCCCGTCGCCGAGGCGGTCGACGTCCCGTCAAGCTCGAAATCCTCACCCCCGACAACTCGTACGTTCTTGCGCTGGCTACACAATCCCGTGTGGAGGCGTGAACTCATTCAGTCATCGCGCTTGGCGCGCACGCCGATGATCCTGATGGCAACCTGCATCGTCCTGACCGCCATCACTTGCTCGGTCGGTGGGCTCGCGAGCTCGAGCGTCGATCCTGCGGAGCTGGGCTCGATCATTTATCAGGTGTTCTTCAGTTTGTGTTTCGCGATGGTCTGCTGGATTGGACCGGGCGTAGGAACGTTGCTGATGACGGCTGAACACAGCAACCGAACCTGGGACGCCCTCGTCCTCACGGGGTTGTCCGCACCCCAGATTGTCCAGGGTAAGTTCATGGCCGCCCTAGCCTACGTCGGCCAGTACTTGGTGATGGTCGCGCCGATCGGTGCCGTTCCGTTCATCGCGGGCGGCGTGACCGCTGTCGAAGTCGGCTTGGCGTACCTGCTGCTGTCGGTCTTCGCGGTGTTGGCCGTCGGCTTCGGCGTATGCGTCGGCTCCGCTATCCCCAAGGCAGCTCCTGCGATGCTGGTCAGCATCACCAGCGCGACGCTGGTGTCGTCGGTCAGTTTCGTCATCTTCGGTGTCGCAGCAGCAGCCCTCGCACACGACGTTTGGCCTGGTGTGATAGCCGGCGCGCCAGTGTGGCTGCCGACGGCCTACGTTCAGGCAGACCTGGGTTGGGACAGCTTGGCCACGCTGGTCTACGTGCCGTGGTGTTTTGCTGGGCTCTTGGCTTGGCTGTTTTACGAAGTTGCCGTTGCCAACATCAGCCCAACTGGAGCCAACCGCTTCTATCGGCTGAAGCGCTGGACGTTGTTCGCCTACCCGCTACTGCTGTCGCTGAGTTTCGTGCCGCGCTTCTGGGTGAGCGCACGGGACGAACATTGGATGGTTCCCGCCTGGTCCATGGCGTGGATTTTAGTGCTTGGCCAGCTGCTCGTGCTCTTGTTCTGCGGCGAGTCGCCCCAGCTTTCGCGCCGCGCCGAGGCGGAGCTTGCACGTGCCGACCTACCGTTATTGCGCCGATGGTTGTCTCCTGAGTTCGGGCGCGGACACACCCTCGTGTTGCTTTCGAGTCTCGCCGCGTTGCTCGCCACTTGTGCCATCGCGGCGACTCAAGAGCTCGAGAACGCCGCCAAGCTGGGCGAATCCCGCGACGACACCATCATTCTAATCGTGGCCATTGCAGCCAGTGTCATGGGATTTCTCACCCTGGGCGCTGGTGTGAACCTGTCGTTGCGAGCCAGGTCCGCTAGCGCGCTCGGGCCGCGTCTGCTCACGATCGTCGCCAACACCTTGGTACTCATCGGCCCCTGGCTGGTGTTGGCGATATCCGGCCTGCTCTCTGGTGAAGTGGAGTCGACACTCTGGCTGGCGTCTCCCTCCCCGCTGTTTGGACTCGTGTTGATCGACCAGGTCGCTGGTGGCAGATCGCTCGACTCGGGTAGCCTCTGGTTGTATTTGGGCGTGAGTGGCTTGTGGTTCGGCGTCGGTGTGGCGACATGGCTGCTGGCCTTGCGGATGCGTCGGAGCGCCACGTGAATCTGCTATCCGAAGATCTGTTGCGCAGACTCGACGCCCTCAGCAGGCGCCTGCGGACGGGTCCGGCCGCGGGGCGTTTTGGTGGCGTTGCGTCACGCGCGCGCGGGGGGTTTCGTGAGTTCGCCGACCGCAAGAAGTACGTCGTCGGTGACGACGCTCGCCAGATCGACTGGATGGCCTACGCCCGCGGAGAAGCACCCGTCATCAAACGTTTCCACGCCGAGGAGAGTACCCAATTACGTGTTCTCATCGACTGCTCCGCGTCGATGGCCACAGGTGAACCAGAAAAACTTCTCGCGGCTCGCCAGATTTGCGCGGCGCTGGGCTACTTGGCACTCGCGGCAGGTTATCGCGTTCGGCTGTTTTCCACGCCCACGGCGAGCGAGGGTCACGGCCGTCTCAACGCGCTGGCTGACCTGCGCAACAAGTCGTCGAGCGCTCGGTTGTTTCGCTCACTGGCCGAGTGCCAGAGTGGCGGACACTCACGGCTCGGGAGTTGGATCTCCGAGCTATCGGCGACGACGAGACAGCCTGGTACGCTACTCATCGTCAGCGATTTGCTGACAGGCGAGTCCTTGCTACACGCACTGAACATGGCTCGGCACGCGGGCAACGACATCGTGTTGATTCACGTACTCTCCCCGCAAGAGCTCCGCCCAGACTTGGTTGGCGATGTGACCCTGCGCTGCGTGGAAAGCGGCGACGAGCTGGAACTCAGCATCGATCGCGCCCAACTGCGAATCTACGAGCGACGGCTCCACGAGTGGCTGAACTCGCTGACGGACTGGGCGAGGGGCTGCGGGCAGGTCCACGTTCGAATGGCGTCTGATGCAGAGCTGCTTCCAGTGGTTCGCCGCGTGATAGGCTCTCGCACGATAAACCCTGGCAGCTCGAACTGGGGGGCACCCTGAATCGACGGGACACTGCGGCACGCCACCTCGGGTTTCGGAGTACCACGGAGCTGATCGCGAAAACGGTATGAGCGACGCATTGATTGAGCAGACCCTACGCCTGTACGCCCGTTACCAGCGGGAGGTCGTCGAAGCACTCGACTTATGTCCGTGGGCGAAACGTGCGCGCGAACAGCGACGAGTCGAACCCTGGGTGTGTTTGACTGACTCGGCAGACCCTGCTCCCGTGCTCGCCAAGATCGACGAGTGGTGCCAACACCCGCAGATCGAGATAGGACTCGTCATCTTTCCGCGGCTGCGGGTGAGTAGGAAACAGCTCGAACGCTACGCGACCGACACCATGAGCGCTGACAAGGCGCGGCAGCCCATGCGCAGCCCCGAGTTCGTTCTGGCCGCGTTTCACCCGAACGCGGAGCTCGACGATGGCACTCCTCAACGCTTGATCCCCTACTGGCGTCGTACGCCAGACCCGACCTTTCAAGTGGTTCGCGTCACTGCTTTGGAAAGGGTTCGTCGGGGCGAGACCACGGGAACCCAGTTTCTCGACCCCAAAGATCTCGATCTCGCGGCACTCGCGAAAGCCGCGAGCCGCGTCCCGGTGGGAACGCGCGTCGCCCAAAACAATGCGCAAACGTTGGTCCGTGAGGGCAAAGAACGAATCGACCACATCATCGAAGACATCTTGCTCGACCATGCGCGTACGCGACGACAGCTGAACGAATCGCGTCTGGATACCAGCCAACCCAGCGAGGCGCCAGCGCGCGGAGAATGACCCGTGCAACTGACTGACAGCTCGGGTCTGTGGTTGCTCGGCTTGCTGGTGCCGTTATTTCTACTGTACCTCTTTCGTTTCCGTTCACCCACGATCGTCGTCTCGTCGCTCGAGCTCTGGTCGTTGACGCAGGTTCTCGGCACGAGTCGCAAGCCGCGCCGTAAATTCCATTGGGTCAGTTCGCTGCTGTTGCAGCTGCTCGCGCTATGCGCGCTAGCGCTTGCTGCAAGTGGCCCCACCAGCCACGCGCTGGTGCCCGCAAAGCAAGTTGCACTCGTGATCGACACGAGCGCGTCGATGCAAACCCAGGACGAGAGAGGACACAGTCGCCTGGACCTGGCCAAGACACTGGCCAAAGACTTCATCGATGGCTTGCACCCTGATACCGACGTCATGTTGCTGTCTGCAACCGAGTCGGTCGGCGTGGTGACGGGTTTCGAGCGCGACCGTCCCCGCCTGCGCAGGGAGTTGGACGCCCTCGCAGCAAACGACGTGCGTGGTCGTTTGCAACCCGCACTCGAACTCGCTGTCGAAAAGCTTCAGGCCGCCAGTGGAGAGCAGTTGCTGGTGGTCATTACGGACGGCGTCTTGGCCGAACGCATGTTACCCCAACCTGAAGACGTCGAAATGCGCGTGATGCGGGTCGGCCGCGAGACGGACAACTTGGCCATCACCCAGGTAGACGTTCGCAGTGAACGTGCCAGAGACGGGCAGCAACTCAGCCCGACCTTGGTGTTCGCGTCAGTCAAGAACTTCAGTGAGAGCCACAACACGGTAGAGCTGACGCTGAGGCAGCGCAACGTCACGGGTGTACTCGCCGCACGCGAGCTGCACCTCCGACCTGGCGAAGAACGACCGACCACACTCGAGTTCCTCGCGACAGCAGCAGACGAGGGGGCCGGCTTGGTACTCGAGCTCACGCCTGGCGACGCCTTGGCGGTCGACGACCGCGCCTACGCGGTAGTGCCCCGACAAGGCCGACAAGTCGTCGCGCTGATCGGGGACCATCCCTCGCCGTGGCTCGAACGTGCATTGGCCGCAGACACCCGCGTCGAGCTGGTGCGACTGAAACCCGACGCTCCGCTGGACGAGTTTGCCGACGACTCGCTGCTGATATTCTTGCGCCACTGCCCGCGTGTCGACCCGCGTTCGAGCTTTCTGATCGTCGCCCCGCCGAGCGGGCCCTGCCTGACGACGAGCGTCGGGGCCGAGCTGGAAAGCCCCGAGATCACGCACTGGGAAGATGAAGACGTGTTGTTTCGTTTCGTTGCGATGGGTGAACTGCAACTGTCGCGCGCACGAAGCTTGTCGCCCGAAAGCCGTAGCGAAGCCCTGCTGTGGTCGCGAGAAACCCCGCTCATGACGCGGGTCTCCTTGCGCGACGTTCGTGGCACGATGGTGGGCTTCGATTTCGAACGAACGAACTGGCCACTCAGCGCGTCGTTCGTCCTCTTCGTTCGCAACCTGGTCGACCTGGCTCGCGAAAATGGCCAGCAAGGCCATCCGGGAACCACGACTGGCAAACCGATCCGAGTCCAGGTACCGCGCAACACTTCGACAGTGCAAGTCGAAGGTCCCCAAGGCTCTCGCCAAGAGCTTACAGCTAGCTCGAGTAGCGCGCTGCTGCCGAGGGCCTCACGTAGTGGCTTTTACTATTTTTCTTGGGCTGGAAGCAGTCCAGGCAGCAGCCTCGTTGCCGTAAACCTCACGAACGCCGACGAGAGTGACCCCGTCGTGGACCCGTTACCCATCGCACGCGCAGAACAGACTGCGGCGACTGAGTTCGAGCGTCCCGAAGACATGACTCCGTGGCTGGCTCTGCTCGCGCTGCTTGCAGTGCTGGGCGATATCGTGCTGATGACCACCGCCACGCTGCGTCCGCGGCGGAGCCACCCATGAAACTCGAACAAGCGATCGCAAGCGTAGCGTTAGTCGCTCTCAGCGCTGGGCTAATCGTCAGTTGTTGGCTGCTCGTGCGGCTTGGACGACGAACGGCAGGAAGCGCAGCGTTGGTCCGCTCACGTTTCTGGGGAGTGGCAACACTACTCGTGCTGGTATGCCTCCCTGGGCTGTATGCGACGGCGGTCTGGGGACAACTGCTCACCGAGGGCCCCGTGCGGTTCACGCGTGCCTGGTTAGCGTGGCTTCCAACCGCTGCGGGAACCATGGCCTGGACTTGCACCTTTCTACTCGCGCCGAAAGACGTGGGAGTGGCGCGGCAAGTCAGAGACGCGACGCTGGTCGTTGCAGCTCTGCTCGCTGCCCTAGCAGTGTGCGGTCTGCAGGTCGTTGCACCACTGAAGCGTACGGCCGCGGTCGTCGCGATCGACCAGAGTCGCAGCATGGAGCTCGTTGCCAACGTCGAAGACCGCATCCGAAAGGAGCTTCAAGCAGCGCGCACGTCGATGAGCGCTGACGACCGAATGTCGACCTTGGTGTTCGGAGCCAACGCCGTCGTGCGCACGCCACTGCTGGGCAAGGATCAACAGGGAACGGCAGCACTGACGCCCGTAGTGCGCAGCGCGACCGACATCGAGCGAGCGCTGCGCCGCGCGCTCGCCGAAATCCCTGCCGACGCTACTGGTCGTCTAGTCTTACTGAGTGATGGTGTAGCAACACGCGGCGACGTGTCTGCCGGCGTAGCGGCTGCAGTGGCCGCTGGACTACAAATAGACGTCGTCCCACTGGATCAGAGCGAACTCAGCAATGTCCGCTTGGTCAAGCTCAACGCTCCCGCCACGGTCGCTCAGGGAGAAAGTTACGCGATTCGCGTGATCCTGGAGTCGAGAGCCGCGACGGAATTGACCCTCGAAGTACTCGAAGATGAAAGGCTACTGCGTCGCGGCTCGGTTCACCTGCAGGCTGGTCAGACGGCGTTGAGCCTGAAACAAACCGCTGATTTTCCAGGGCTGCACAAGCTGGACGTTCGCATCGCAGGCGCACCCGAAGCCTTGGACGCACTTCTAGAGGACAACCAGCTGGCGGCGTTCGTGAGGGTGCGCGGGCGCTCGCGCGCGCTGGTCATCTCGGAGGGGCCATCGCCACTGGCGAGCGTACTCGACGAAGGTGGCTTCGTAGTCGATCGCGTTCGCCCAGCAGCCGCCCCCGCTTCCCTCGATCGGATTGCGTTGGCGGATCTGGTCGCCATCGATGACGTGGCTGCCGATCAGCTGAGCGACGCACAGATGCGGGCCATCGCGACCTATGTCCGCTCCCTCGGCGGCGGCTTGCTATTGTTGGGTTCGCCGCGAACGATGGGCCCCGGCGGGTACTCGCGCTCACCCATCGAAGCGGTTAGCCCGGTGTCCTTCGATCTGAAGCAAGACAGACACCGCGGAAGCCTCGCGGAAGTGCTCGTCATCGACTACTCGGGCTCGATGTCGGCAACCACGGGAGACTCGACGAAGCTGGACCTGGCCAACGAAGGTGCAGTGCGGTCCATGAGCTTATTGGGCCGAGGTGACCAACTTGGTGTCATGCACGTCGACACCGAGCCCAGCTGGACGGTATCCCTCGGTGAGATCCAGAACATGCGTGCGGTAGCGGCACAGATCCGCAACGTGGGGCCAGGAGGTGGTGGGATCTTGGTCGACCCAGCACTGAGGGCCGCCTACGCCGCGCTGCGCGAACGCGAGGCAGCTCTCAAGCATGTGGTGCTATTTGCTGATGGTGCCGACGCCGAAGGCATGGTGGATGCCGTGGCCTTGACGGCCAATGCCCAGCGTCAAAAGATAACGACTAGCGTCGTTGCACTGGGCGCGGGAGACGACCTAGCCAAGCTGGAAAACCTGAGTCGTGTGGGTGCGGGGCGATTCTACCTGGTCAGTGACGCCACCCGACTGCCAGCCGTGTTCGCGCGAGAAACCGTCACGGCAGCGAGAGCGGCGATTCGCGATGAGCCCTTTCGAGTCGTAGCGCGCGGAACTCACCCACCTCTAAGAGGAGTCGACGTCGACACCGCACCAGAACTCGGAGGTTACATCGTGACACTGCCCAAGCCTCGAACGGTGACGCTCCTCGAAGGACCCGAAGGCGACCCAATCTTGGCAACCTGGAGTACGGGTCTCGGACGAACGGGAGCCTTCACTAGCAACTTCGGAGGCGAATGGGGCAAATCCTGGTTGCAGTGGCCTGGCGCGGCGCAACTCTTCATACAACTGGCTCGTAGTCTGGCGCGCAACGACACCGACTCCCAAATCCGACTCGACGCCAACGTCAACGACGGCCAGCTACTGATCGCCGTGGATGCGATTGACGCTGACGGCTCCCTCGACAACTTCCGTTCGCTCGCCGCACTGATAGCTACCCCTGAGGGGGATGTCAGCCAAGTCGCACTGCGTCCCAACGGGCCAGGGCGTTATGGTACCAGCTTGGGCCTGTCCGAGCCGGGGGCGTACCTGATTTCCGTTCAGGACAGCAGCACGCAGACTCTGCTCGCGACGACTGGCGTCGAGCTGAGCGCGGGAGACGAGTTGAAACCGACGGGCACTGACCACGCGACGCTGCGCCGAATCGCCGTCGACAGCGGGGGGAAAGTGCGGGAAACGCTGGCAGGGTTCTTCCAAGAACCCATCGAACGCCGCTTCATTCACGTCAGCGTCGACCGCACTCTCGCATGGCTTGCCGCGGCCTTGTTGCTCGCGAGCGTCGCCGCTCGCCGGGTGCGCATTCCGCGGGCGTGGCTTCCCGCAAAAACCGACGTATCGACCGCGGGAGTGACGATTCGACCCAAGACGAACGCGAATGCGAGCCCTGCTGATCATGCGAAGAACCGCCCACGGTCGACCGCAGAGCTGTTGCTGGAGCGTCGCAGACGGCGCGAGGCAGACGAAGGCTCTGGCTGAGACCACGACGACTTGGTGACTCCTCATCGGCTGATGTATGTAGGGGCATGGTCCAGCAACGTGTTCGACGTGTGACACTCGCGATCTCCGCACTACTTCTCGGAGGCTGCAGTCGTGGACCTGAACCTTGTCGTCAACTCAAACACTGCGGCGAGGGCTATGAGTGTCTAGCGCAGCGCTGTGTGTCACTGGGTTCGGACCCCGTCCCGCAGGACGCTGCGCGCCTGGTGCTCGAACCAACCCGGATCGGCGTACTGAGCAAAGACGAAACACCACGGCTGGGAGGTGTGAGACTGCACGCCCCCGACGGCAGCCAAAGCGAACTGCTCCTCGACTTTCCTCTGCCCGATGGTGATGTATCTCTCGTCACGGCGTTTCTCGTGGTCAGTGCAGTCGACCTCCCTACCAGCAATCGCGGATTCGTTCGGTTGCGTGTCTCACGTGTCGTCGACCCGTGGACCGCTGAAGGACTCGCGAATGGTCACTCCCCACAGCATGGCTACGAATCGGCTTCGGGTTTGATGAGTGGGGCGCAGGCGACGCGGGTCGACGTGACTGAACTGTTACGGCCATGGCTCCAGCGGTCCGAACCGGGCTTCGGGCTGGTGCTCAGCAGTCCCGATCCGTCGCCGCTCGTGTTGGCGCTCGAGGGACGCACTGTCGAGCCGTTTCTGGAGCTCTACACGAAAGCCAAAGGGACTCGAAATTGAGCAAGCCGCTGCTGTCGATTCGCGATCTCAGCGTCTCGTTCGCCTACGGCAGCGATCGTCGGCCCGTGCTCGAGAAGTTCTGCCTCGACGTACCCGAGGATGAAACCGTCGCGTTGGTAGGTGAGACGGGCAGTGGCAAGACGGTTGCCGCGATGGCAACCCTAGGTCTTTTGCACGCGCCGCCCGCCGCCGTCGACGCAGGACAAATCTGGTTCGATGAACGAGACTTGTTGTCGTTGTCCGAGCGCGAGTTGCAGCGGGTCCGCGGTCGACACCTCGCCATGGTATTCCAAGAGCCTGATGCAGCGCTGGATCCCTACGCTAGCGTCGCGCGGCTGCTCACGCGAGCAGCGGGCTTTCACAGGCGGCGAGACGCCGGCCGGGGTGACATCAAGCGGCTGTCCGTGGACACCTTGCGTGAAGTTGGCTTTCTGACACCGACACGAGTCCTGTGCGAGTTTCCTCATCAGCTTCCAGAAGGCGAGCGTCAACGAGTGTTGCTAGCCATGGCGCTGATCTGCTCGCCGAAGCTGCTCATCTTGGACGAGCCCACGGCTGCACTCGACCTGCCGTCGCGGGCACAGATCGTAGCGCTCTTGGCGAAGCGCAAGAACGCGCGATGCAGCCAGCTGATCATCAGTCACGACTTGGGCCTGGTCGCTCGAACGGCAGACGAAGTCTACGTAATGTACGCTGGACGCGTCGTCGAGCGAGGGCGCCGCGAACGATTGTTGAGTCGCCCGATTCACCCCTACACTCGAGGCTTGCTGGCGAGTGTCCCGCCAGCGATCATCCGCGGCGCGCCCCAAGAGCGCCGACTACCCACCATTCCCGGCAGCGCGGAGCGCGACACGGTGAGCTCTGGCTGCCGCTTTCGCATGCGCTGCGCGTACTTCGAGTCGCGACCCGAAGGATACGAACGCTGCATCGAACAGGAACCAGAGCTCAGAACGCTCGAAGGAGCGCGGCAGGCTCGCTGCCATTTCGCCGAGGACCTAGCATGATCCAGGATGAGCCCAACGAAGCCTCGAGCAACGGGACTCATCGCGATGGTCGACGTTCGGACGCTCCAGAAGACGACTTCACCGAAGGTCGAGCTTCGGAGCACTTCGCCACGGAGGCACATCCCCTACTTCAAGTCGACAGCCTGACGAAGCTGTTCGCGCTCCCACGACGTTGGTTGTCGCCTCCACGGTTTCATCGGGTCGTCGACGACGTGTCGTTGTACGTGATGGCTGGAGAAACTCTCGGCATCGTGGGAGAGAGCGGCTGTGGAAAGACGACACTCGCCCGCTGCATTCTCCGCTTGCTTGCCCCAGACTTCGGTCAGGTCGCGTTCGACGGCGAGAACATCACCGATCTGAATCCACGCGCACTTCGTCCGATACGACGTCGAATGCAACCGATATTCCAAGACCCGCACACGTCGTTGGATCCCGAACTCAGCATCGGCCGCATCGTGGGAGAAGGCCTTGAAGTCGCTGCAGCTGGTGGTTCCATCGCGTCTGATGCGATCACACACTGGCTGAACGTCGTGGGGCTGAACCAAGAATTCATCAACCGCAAACCCCGCTCCCTCAGCGCCGGAGAGCGCCAGCGGGTAGCCATCGCGCGTGCCATGGCCACCCGCCCAGCCCTGGTGGTGTGCGACGAACCCTTGAGTGCTCTCGACGTGTCGACGAGTGCGCAGATGGTCAACCTTCTCCTCGATCTGCAAAGTGAGTACGACATCGGGTATCTGTTCATCTCGCACGACGTGAGACTCGTACGCTACTTGAGTCATCGCATGGCCGTGATGATGCGAGGCGCGATCGTCGAAACCGGGCCCTCCGAGCGGGTCTACGAGTGCGCCGCCCACCCGCAGACGCGCGCGCTCGTGAGTTCGGTGTTCGAACCTCGAGCGGATGCCGACCATGTTCACCTGGCTCTGCTTCCTGAGAGCGAACCTCGCAAGAGTGAGCAAACCCGCCTCGGCGTTCGTGACGAAGGCTGCTCTCTGTTCGCACGCTGCGCGCGAGCAGAGTCCGGCAAGTGTGACGTACAGCGCCCGCTCCTCAGGGAGGTTGCTCCGAACACGGGCCACTGGGTGGCTTGTCATCACCCCCATGATGAAAGTTTGGCGAGCACCGCCGAGTGACGTCCGCGAACCAGTGCATGACGAATGCCCCCGGGGGCATCGACTCGAGTCGACGGCTCATTGCGCAACAACCTGAACTCAACGAGTCATACGACTGATCAGCCCGAGGAGTTCCTGGGAATCGAACGGCTTGCTGACCGTCTGATTGGGGAGGCCGTCAAGAAAGCGCTGTGTTTTCTCCGTATACCCGCCGCCAGACAGAAAAACGACGCGCGACGCGATGGCATCGTCGATGTTCCGAACTTCATCGTAAAACTCGACGCCGCCCATATCGGGCATGCTCAGATCACACAGGATGACGTCGAAGTGGGCGCCGCTACGGATCCGCGTCAGCGCCTCGCGGGCGTTCGTCAACCCTTCAACCTGGTGTTGAATTCCGAGTAGTCGCGTGAATGCCATGACGATCGCTGGCTCGTCATCGATCACGAGAATGTTGGCTCGCGCTTCACTCGCGGATCTTCGTTGCACACTTCCCCACTCTCGAACGTCGGCCCGCCCCCGAAGGTGCGTGCTCACTCCCACCTCGCTGTATCCCAATGCTTAGCGAATGTGTCGCTCTCCTGCAAACTCCGTGGCAAGTCGACGAGTCCGACCCGTCCCCTTTTGGCATGACTGCCCGCGCGCCAAAGCCTCCCCTTGCCGCACCCTGAGAAAAGTACGCGCACGCCCGTTTCGCGACCAATCCGAGTTCACGCTGATTCCAGAAACCAGCCCGAAACAAGACGAGGGCGCTCCGTATCGGAGAGCCCTCGTCACCACCGAACAAGTGGGAGTGTCAGATAGCTTGGGAGAAATCAGCTTTCAGCCATCTTCTTGGCTTCAGCCGCGAAGTCATCCTTGGCCTTTTCGATACCTTCGCCGCGCTCGAACCGCACGAATCCAGTGATCTTGACGTCGCCGATCGACTTTGCTGCGGCCTCGACGACTTCGCGCACGGTTTTTTCAGTGTCGATGACGCTCTGTTGCTCGAGCAGGCAGATCTCCTTCATCCACTTGTTGATCTTGCCTTCGATGATGCGCGGACGAACTGCCTCAGGCTTGCCTTCTTCGGCGAGCTGCCCGTCGAAGATCTCCGTTTGCTTGGCCTTGTCGGCAGCGTCGATGTCCGCGGGTTCGAGGTAGCGTGGACCTGCAGCAACGATGTGCATCGCCGTGCCCTCCGCGAGCTCGGCGAAGCCGTCTTTCGCGATGGTCGCTGGCTCTGCCTCAAACGCGACGAGAGCGCCGTGACTGCCGCCCATGTGCACGTAGCTGTGAACCTTCCCAGAGGAAACGCTCAACTTGCTCCAGCGACGCACCTGGATGTTCTCGCCGAGCCGAGCGACCAGACGTTGGCGAACGTCTTCCATCGAGCCCTCTCCATCGGGATCGGGAAGTGAGAGCAGGTCGGCGCCCTGCTGTGCGCCTGCAGCTACTCCGACGACCTTGTCGACGAACGCCAAGTAGTCTTTGTTGCGCGCCGCGAAGTCCGTCTGGATGTTGACCTCGACTACGACACCGCTGAGCCCATCTTCAGCGACGCGCGCCGCCACGACGCCCTCGGCGGCAACTGCACCAGCGCGCTTCGCGCTCTTGGCGAGGCCCTTCTTCAGAATGATTTCGACCGCCGCCTCCATGTCGCCAGCGGCCTCGCTGAGGGCGTTCTTACAGTCGTTCAGCCCTGCCTGGGTACGGTCTCGCAGCTCTTTGACTGCTTGCATCGTGATCGCCATTTTTCTTGCTTTCTTGAAACGTTGGTTGGGCGCAGCCGCGTCACGACTGCCATGAAGTCTGAGCGAACCGCTCGAATGGCGCGCAAGTGTCTGCACACTCGCGCGCTCGAGGTTCAACGACGGTAGACCACCGTCTCAGCGTTGTGACGGCCACCGCCACCACCCTCGCGGTCTTGCTGGCCGTGATCTTTTCGGCGTGACGTACCGTGTAGACACGCGTCGGCGAGCGCCGCAGTGATCAAGCGAATCGAGCGAATTGCGTCGTCGTTGCCCGGGATGGGGTAGTCGACCACGCTGGGATCGCAGTTCGAATCCGTGATGGCGATGATCGGGATGCGCAGCTTGCGCGCCTCGGCAACCGCAATCGTCTCTTGTGCTGGGTCGATGATGAATACCGCGGTGGGCACGGAGCTCATCCCCTTCACGCCACCGATGTACTTCTCGAAACGGCTACGCTCTTTCTCGAGCTGCGAGATCTCCTTCTTGGAGATGTTTTCGTAGGTGCCGTCTTCTGCCATGCGCTCGAGGGTCTTCAAGCGCTCGAGCCCAACCTTGATGGTGCGGAAGTTAGTCAGCGTACCACCCAGCCAACGGTTGATGACGTAGTACTGCCCCGCACGCTTGGCCTCTTCCTTGACGATGTCCTGGGCCTGTCGCTTGGTACCGACGAAGATGATGTGGCCGCCGCGGGCAACAGTCTCCATCGCGAAGTTGAACGCACGACGAAACAATTGCACCGACTGATCGAGGTCGATGATGTGAATGCCGTTACGTGCGCCGTACAAGTACGGGCGCATCTTCGGATTCCAACGCTTGGTTTGATGCCCAAAATGTACACCAGCCTCGAATAGGTCGCGTACGTTCAACGGGTCTTGGGGATCACAGATCTGGCGCTCGGGTGCCGCCGAATCACTTCGTTCGACCGCCTGTGTTGCTGCAGCGGAGACTTCGGATTCCGCAGTGGGTGCTTCGGTAACTTCTGACATTGCGATGACTCCTTTCGGTTGAACTGCCGTCTCACCACCGCGCCAACTCAGGGTTGTACTCTGAGCACCGGACGACGATGCTTCGCATGCGAGACGTGGATTTTTGGGGCGGCAAAGCTACGGCCCCAACAGCCGCGAGTAAAGCGAATCGACGAGTTCGATGCTGACCTACCGGCCCATCACCCGAGTTCGCCAGGATGAGTTCCCCGGACTGAGTTCCCCGGACTGAGTTCCCCGGACTGAGTTCCCCGGA
>CBFGUG010000103.1:0-26714 GCA_965651905.1 uncultured bacterium
GCGCGTGCTCGGATTGCACCCCGACGAGTGGCGGAGCAGATCGACGAGGGGGCGCCGAGCGCCGAGCTTGCAGGTGGGCGAGCCGTTCAGGCACCTGTTCTGCCTCCGAGTCGAACGCTATTGAATAACCTCCAACGATAGCATTGGAAGCTCATCGAATATCTCTGGGCCGAGGGAGTAGTAGTGGTTGTTCGACCCTGTCCGGTGTTCACACTGGACGTTCCAACTCTGAAAGTAGTAGTCCGGCCCGACCGTCTCTCCCGTTTCATGCGCCGCGTCGATTCGCCAAATAGGGAGGTCACAATTCCCGTCCGAGACGGCCGCCGCGACTGCAGGACTGCGCGTAGGGCAGTACGCCTGAGCTATCTGAGCATCTTCGTCACAGTCGGGACTCGAAAATACCCATCCAGGTATGATCGCAAAGTCTTTCGCCAGACAGTAGTTTCGGTCATCTGGGCCCTGCGTCGGGGTGCACGTTTCGTCATTCCTCAAATCCAAGTACTCGTGAACTTCTTGCAGTGGTGCACCGTTCGCATCCGTCCATCGGCGCGCCAGCAAGTCACCCTCGCCGCTGTGATGAACGTAAGCCATCGGAAAGTCGGACGGCTGACGTCGCGGCCCGGGACGGAAGTAGTTGACGCTCGAGTTCAAGGTAGCATCGACGCAACCTTCCTCATCGTCCATTCGATACAGCGTCGACGCCGTCAAGGTAGTGCCGCGCTCATGATACTCCCACTGGCGATCGCATCCGGCGCCGACTGGTACCGCGAGCAGGGGTGGGGGTTGTTCGGTCACGTATAGTCCGTAAGCCGGGTTGGTGCACTGGTCGTTCTCGAAGTACGCGAAGTCTATTTCGATGTGACTGCGTGGCGGGAGACAGTAACCTGCGTTTTCATCGAAGGAGCAGACGTAGCCGCGGGTTGCGTGTCTGGTTTCGTACAAGAATCGACTGCCATCCTCCCCCTCGATGTAGCGCGCGATCAGATCGCCACTACGTGGCTCGTTGACGAGTTCTCCCAAAACGAAGTTCGTCACAGGAAACGACTCAACCTCGAAGTAGTCGCCTTCGGCACCGATACCACCATCGATACACTCGCCGGCAGCGCGATAGTATTCGCGGCCGGACATGATCGCGGGGGCGTCAGTTTTCTCGTAGAATGCTTCGGTGTCGAGGTCGCGGGCGAATCTTAATCCGCAGCCGAACTGCGCCTTGTAAACTGGGTGCCCGCATTCCGCGTCCGAGAAGCGGAGCTCTTCGGTATGCTGGGCGGGCGGCAGACAACGTACTTGGCCGTCGACTGCTTCGCGAAAGGAGCAACTGACATCGAGGTCCATGTCCCAGAAGTCGAGCGCCATTCCCGAGCCCGCGCCGTTGGTCAGGCGTCGTAGTTTTAGACGGGACCCTGAACGCGCAGTAGAATCGTCGGGCGCAGATTCATCAGCATCAGTGAAAGAGGCACTCGCATCGCCATAGGTCGGTCCATCGCCTTGCGTCGCGCCGGCGTCCAGCGACGCTAGTGTATGGCTGGAGGCGTCTGCGCAGTCAGTCTCACCACATACCGGAACCGGGGCGGGAGTCGACGTATCGAGAACGGAGCCCGGGCCCGCATCGTTCCCGTGCGATTGGGGGGCGGTTATGGCGGAGTCCAACAGCGACGCATCCGTAGAACCTGAAGCACCACCTTCTGCGGTAACGCTCCCTCCGCTTTCCGTACGTCGCAGGGAGGCAGTCATGTCATCGCCGGCGTAAGGGGACGCATCGCGTAGATCGGTGTTGCCTCCGTCTGGGGTCCGCACGCAGGATGCCGAAGCAGCACAATCGTCAAACCGCGCGCAACCCATGGAGAGAGCGGAGAGCAGTGCCCAGCATGAAATCGTCGTCCTCATAAGCCACTGCCATGCCCCGCTGGAGCGGGTTCAACCACCGCCAGAGTGAGGCTTGGGATAGTAACGGTCGTGTCGAGCCCGAGGGAATAGTAGACGCCGTGCCCCACCCTGCGCGCCTCGCACTCCACGTAATCGTTCTCGAAGTAGTAATCTGGACCGAACTCAGCGCCCGTCGAATGAAACGCGCTGGCACGCCATATCGGAAGGTCGCAATTGCGCGTGGACAGCTGCGCGGCGACAAGCGGCTTGCTCGGTGGGCAGGAGACCCGCGCTACTTCCGTCCCAGGTTCGCAAGTTGCACTTGAAAAAGACGAACCGTCGATGCTGGCGAAATTAGTGCTCAGACAGTACACGGAATCGTCCGGGCCCTGTACGGGAAAGCACTCCGTGTCGAGCCTTGAATCCCAGAAGGCGTGAACCTCGTGCAGCGGATCATCGTTGGCGTCCACCCACCTGCGCGCAAGTAGATCACCGTTCCCCGAGTGTTGTACTGAAGCGTGTGGGAACTCCGAAACCAGACGCTCCTGACCGGGTCGAAAGAAGTTGTAGTCGGACGGGGGAATGGCTTCGACACAGTCGCCTTCATCGTCCAGGCGATGTTCAACAATCCCCGTGAACAACGAGCCGCGCTCGTAGTAGTCATATTCGAGCGTGCACGCTGAGCCTGTCGGGACCATGAGTAGGGGTGGCGTTCCAAGCGAGTCCGGAATTCCGTACACTGGTTGGGTGCATTCGTCGTCCTCGAAGTACTTGGCGGTGACACGTATCGCATCATGCTCTGGCACGCAGAACCCGCCAGACTCCTCGAACGCACACACGTAGCCGCGCGTTGCGTGGCGAGTCTCGAGCAAGAGTCTGCTTCCGTCCTCACCCTCCACGTAACGTGCGACCAGGTCGCCTTCTCTCGGTGCGTTGGTCGTTTGTCCGCGAACGAAGTTGGTGACCGTAAACGGCTCGGCCTCGAAGTACTCGCCCCCTGGCGGCGAGAGAGACATCGTGCACTCGCCGTTGAGACGGTAGTACTCGGACCCCGATAGGATCGCTGGTCGCTCGACCTTTCGGTAGAACATTTCTGTGTCCAAAAGGTCGTACATTAGCCCGTTGTCGCAAGCATAGCGGTGCTTGTAGACGGGCTGCTCGCATTCAGCGTCTGCGAATAGGACATCATCCACGTCGCTTAGATCAGGCAAGCAACGAACTTCGCCGTCAATCGCCTGACGAAAAGAGCAACCGATATTCAATTCCGTATCCCAGAAATCGAGGGGCATAGTCGCTCCACGGCCGTCTGTGATGCGGCGTACCTTCAGTCGAGATCCCGATTGAGCGGTCGTATTCTCCAATTCCGGCGCTGCATCTACCGAGGTTGCAGAGGGCTGTCCGACCTCTGAAAGCCCGCCATCTGAGAAGGAGCCACCATCAACTTCAAACGTACTCGCATCGATTGTGTTTAGGTGAGGGCCACCGTCAACCTGCAGACTCGCGTCGGGCGCCGGAGAACTCGCAACTGGCCACGCGGAGTCCGTGACATCCTGCTCGCTGGCCTGACCCGCTAGCGTCGCTTCTTCGCTTCGCGAGGGAACGTCGGAGCTCCCCGCCGCCGTCTTGGAGGCGGTAGCCGAGGGGTCGTGGTCACCCGACACCATAGTGCCCGCATCCTCCGCGCCCGCATCCGTCATCGCATCGTTCTTCTCCGGATCCGGTACCTGGCGGCAGGTTGATGTCTTTTCGCAGCCGTCGTCAGTGACGCAACCCATGATCAGCAGCACGCTCAGGGTTACTTGCGCCCACGAGGTAACGAGCGCGCCGTAAGACGAGAAGCGACGAGGTGTGCTGAACATGGTCGTCAGATGAGCGAGGGGCAGCCACGCACGGCGCGACTAGGGCTCACTGGGGGCTTCGAATGTGCAGTGGGCTGGGTTCGTCTGAACGTTACAAGTGGTCCCTCTACAGTCCTCATTGCTCAAGCACTGGTACGTGCAAGCATTCGTGTCCTCGTCCAAGGGGCGACACAGGGCGTCCGCTAGGCCTGGTACGCCGCAGTCGTCAGCTTGTGTTTGTTGCGTGCAGCCTTGTTCTCTCACGTCAGCGAAGCCCTGGCAGGTTGTATACGCGAGCTTGCAATACGTCCCGAAGTCTCTATCGACGGAAGTAGCGTCCACCATTCTAGAGACGAAAGGTGCGCCTTGGCTTGGGCAAAGACTTGGCGCTCCTTCATTTGTCGCGCCTTCCTTCCAGAGACAGTAGTACCCTGTATCGACGCCTCCAAACCGGGTCATCACGCAGCGTTTGCCTCCATCACACTGCGTATCGCTCACGCATTCGCCGCAGAAGCCCGTGCCGTTAGGCTCTTCATCGGAACAAGTAAACTGCGACTGCCCCGGTCGAGTGTCGCAGACGAAGCTGCCGCCATCACACGCCGAGTAGTCGTCAGCCGTGCACTCGACACAAACCCCGTCGTCCCCGCACACGCCACGACCGTCGATGTGCGCGCAGTCTTCGTTGGTCACGCACTGCCCGCAGCTGTTGTCGTCACATCTCGCGGCGGCGGGGTCCGGACAATGCACGTTTTCCAAACACTCTTCGCATTGTCCGTTTTCGGTGTCGCAGCGGTTGGCGTCTTGGATGTGGTCGCAGTCTTCGTCGGCAGCGCAGCCTGAGCAGGTGCCGGTGGGGTCGCACAGCGAAGCGTCGCTCTCCGGGCACTCGAGGTTCGACTCACACTCGAGGCAGGCGTTTTCGACGCAGAGTGGGCGGTCGTCGCTGCAATCGTCGGCATTGAGACAAGCGACGCAGGTGTTTTCCTCGGGCACGGCACCTTCGAAACATCTCGGCGATTCCTCATCCGTGCACCCGGTGTCGTCGGTGGTCGAGCAGGGGATGCATTGGTTGTTTTCGCACACTGGGGTGTCGCCGCCGCAGTCGTCGCTGTCGATGCACTGGACGCACGCGTTCTTCTCGGGGGTGACGCCCGCGAGGCAGAGTGGGGTATCGCCCATGCAGCCTGCGTTGTCGGAGATGCTGCAAGGCACGCATTGGTTTTGCTGACAGGCGGGGGTTTCGCCTTCGCAGTTGGCGGCGGACAAACACTCGACGCAGACGTTGGCGTCGAGCGTGAGGCCCGCCTTGCACAAGGGTGTGCTGCCGCTGCAGCCGAGGTGCGAATCATCCAAGCACCTGACGCAGCGATTGGCCGCGCACACGGGCCACGGCGGGTCACACTCGATGTGCTCGGTACAATCGCAATCGGTGCAAGAGGGCAGCGAGCCATCGACGTCAGTTGCCGCATCTCCCGCGTCGAGTCCGCCCTCGACGACACTGCCGTCGATTAACGTCATGCCGCCTTCGAGCGCCGCATCCACGACGCTGCCGTCGAGCGTCCCATCGTCGGGCAGCGTGGTCACATCATCGTCCAGCGACGAATCATCGACACTCGAGTCGTCGCTGACGTCGTCGTCGGGCATTGGATCGTCCGACGGAGTGTCGTCTGGGTCATCCGCATCGTCGGTCTCGTCGTCCGTCGGCGCGTCGTCGCTGAGACTGTCGTCCGTCGTCGAATCATCGACGCTCTCATCCGTCACACCGCTCCCCGCCTCGGGAGCTGCCCTGCAAGCGCCGCCACTGCATCCAGACTCGGCTGAGCACGCGACGAGTCCCAGCGCCCCCACGAGACCCAAACAAAAACAAAACGACAAGTTGAACTGACTAGTAAATGAAACGGACATGGAAACTGGCTCCGTCTTCGGACGCCGAGAAAGTGGGTTGTGTGTTTTTCCACCCCTCGGCAGTAAGTAGGCCCGCCAACATCAAAGTACCTGCGCCCGCGAGGCCCAACGCGGCGAGGTTTCGGCTCTGCTGCTCGTCCGAGCGCAACTCCTCGAGGCGTTGGCAATCACGTGACGTCAGAGCAAAACACGGGCCCTGTGTACCCGCGTCGTCGAGAAAGTTTTGGGTGGCTTCGCGGTCGTCCAAGTGGTCGAACAACATCACACCGCCAAACGCCATCGAACCGACCGCAAGTGTGTAAACGCTGTACAGCGTGACCAACTTGGCGGTGCTCGGTTGCCCGCTGGATGCGCCATAGAGAAAGACGCGCGCTGCGCCGCCCGGCGGGTCGCAGGGCTCGTCGCCACACTGCCCCGACTGGGCCGTGACCTGAGCGCTTCCGCCGCTGGGCTCCGCATGCGCCACGGCTGCGGCGAACGGCAGTTGCGCGGCGACCAGCTGCGCGACCACGAGCTGCGTGACGATGAGTGACGTGGTCGCGACGCGAGACAGTGCGGTCTTCGTGCGCTCGTTCCTGTGTTTTGGGCCAGGAGTTGCCAGCGAACTGGCGCGGAGGGCGGCCGAGCCCTCTACATACTGGCGATCCCCTGAAGGCAGCACGCTGCGTGTGTACTGCGGCAGCTTGGCGGATTCAAGCGGGGCAGGGCATGAAACGCGCTCGCAGTAGCCACCTGCAGGGCTGATACATCGATAACCAAGGTGTTCGCGGAGCGTTGATCAGCGACGCTTGGCGTGCCAAGACGCGAGCGTGGGCTGCCTTCGTCATGCGTCGAGATTGAAGACGTGGTCGCGCCCATGCCCGCTGTTTCGTAAGGTCTGGGCGCACTTACTCGGGGCTTTGTGCCTCGTCGGTAGCGTCTGCGTCGGCTCTCGTGTTGCGGCACAACAACGCCCGACGCAGAACTTTCTGGTGGGCGATCGCGCGCTTGGCATGGCGGGTGCTTTCGTGGGCGTGGCGGATGACGCGTCGGCGATCTTTCACAATCCCGCGGGCCTGGCGTTCTTGCCTGACGGGACCGTCAACACCAGCTTGTGGGCGACCGCCTACGAGCGTCAGGACTATGCGTCGGGCTTCGCGACTCCGCTGTCGACGAGCGCACTCGCGAGCACGGGCTTTCGTTCGCTGCCGGTTTTTCTCGCGGGCAGTGTGCGACCCGGCACGCGTCCAGGGGATCCCGATCACCCATCGCGTACACGTCGTCACGTGTTTGCGTTCGCCGTGCTCAGCCCCTTCGCCAGTAGCTACGGGATCAGGGCGCAGCAGCAAGGCAGCAGCAGCGCAGGCGAGAGCGCTGCGGCACGCGTGGACGTGACCCACGACGAGTTCTCCCAGTGGTACGGCGTATCCTACGCGTACCTAGCTTCGGCACGCGCCAGTTTTGGGGTCAGCTTGTTCGCCAGTCACTGGAACCTGGTGCACCAAGAAACTCAGCTGCGCGCGGCGGAGGGCACGACTACAGATCTGGATGCAGGTGAGCTGCAGAGTGTGACCGTTCGCCTGCAGCGCAGACTCGTGCAGCTCACCATGCGACTGGGGGGCATGTGGCGTCCGCACCCCGAAGTCCAACTGGGGCTGATGTTGCAACCACCAGGACCCAACCTGTACGGAAGCGTGAGCGCGGAGGGCTTGCGAGCGGGCGTGAGTGGCGTCAATAGTCAGCTCGAGCCGCTCGACGTGGCAGGAGCCAGCGTCTCGCCGCTCACCGCGTGGGAAGTGCGCACGGGAGCAGCACTCGGAACCGACGAACGTGGCATCGTCAGCCTCGACGCCTCGGTAATTGGTCCGGATTCACGCACCGACGTCCCTCAGGCGATCGCCGACTGGACGGGCGTCGACGCGTTCCCGATGGGCACCAACGTGCAGCCGACGCTTCGTGGCGCCGTAGGTTACGCGCTGCTGGTGAACGGTAGCTTTCCCGTTCGTGGTGGATTGCTCGGCGAGTACACGATCGCGAGCAGCGAAGACGACCTGATCTCTCGGGTTTCGAGTGGGCACGCGTTTGGCGCGGCGCTCAGCGTTGGACATCGTTTCACGGACTTCGATCTGTCGTTTGGGGTCACGGGTGAACTAGCCACCTCGCGCCTGCTGAGGCCCGACTACGCCGACGAAGATACGAATTTTCTGCCAACCGACGTCAGGCGCACCACACTTTTCTTCTATCTGAGCGGTGGTTCCAAAGCCGCCCAGTTGGTCAAACGCGCCGTACTCGACGCGCTGTGATGAAGAAGGACTACGACAAGCGGACTGGATCGAATGTGCAGTCCGATGAGGCACTCGAACGCTGCTCGCGGACGTAACTGACGAGCGGTCTATGGTCGGACATCGAGTGGACTCGAAAGCGCTGGCTTGGGGACAGCCCTGTGCTTGACCCGCGGAGTTGGCGACGGGAGACTTTTGCCACGGCCTGCTAGCCTTTGGCTCGGAGCACGTCGCGGTCCACACGCAGTAGGCGCACGAGGCTTCGATCGAGCAGGGAGTAGAGTCTGTACGGGGCGCTGCGGCGCTTGGCGTGTATTTCGCTCAAGCTGCGCAGTGACCAACGCTTCGTCATCGTCAGATCACCCAGGCGCAGCAGGTAGTCGAACGTTTCGTCGAGGGTTATGGGTTCGTCGGAAATCGTCCAGTCGTCGTAGCCGGGGGCGTGCAAGCCTTCCCTCGTGAGAAACGCGCGTACCCTCGACGTGTCGTCTTCGTTCAACCAACGACGCCAGTTGCCAGGCTTGCCTGCTCTGCGTTTACGCGTGGCCTCTCGATCGTCGAGGTCATGCGCTTGGATACGAGACGCGTAGCTCCCCCACGCAGATAAGTTCCCCGCGACGAAGTCCTCATAGCGCACGATGTGAACGCGCGAACGCGCAGCGAGCTTCTTTCGGAAGTCGCTGCTGCGGCGATATGTTCCTTGCCACGGCAGCAGGTCGAGGATCGACACGGTGTCGGGCGCCATCAGCTTTCGCATCAAGTCGTAAGGTGCTTCGCGGCGCACCTGCATGTTCCAAAGCCATTTGCTCAACGCCACGTCGAGGGGGTCACGTTCGATTGCGAAGATGTCGTCGAAACGGTCGCAGTGGGGTTCGATTTTCTCCCAGTTCTCGTAGATCTGTTTGATTACCAGCCCGCCAGGTTTGGCCAAGAGGGCCAGGGTCTTCGCACGGCCAGGTTCGTTGTAATAGGGCAGCCCCAGACTCTGCGCGAGAGAATGAGCGATCCACGTCGAGCCGCTCTTGCCGAGACCTAGGACTAACAAGCGCGGGGAGGAGTCAGTCATGGGGCATCCTAACACCGCAGTAGCTCGAGTGATGAGTCGAACAATGCGGACGTTTGCTCCCGCGGACGCGCTGAAGCCTCTCGACACGGGCCGCCGCACTGACCTGCTTCGGCTGCGATCGGCATGGAGCATCCACACAAGCACCTACCTTTGTTTCCCGACGAAAGCCGTGTTTCCTCGAGCGTGCTACGGGCTCGCTGCAACGCCTTTGTTTCACCAGTATCCCGCAGGTCGCAGTGTTGACCCTCAGGCAGCCCCGTGCTCCCATGTTTTTCATGACTAGTCTTGATGGGCGGCGTGTGGTGCCGTCAGCTTTGGGCAAGAGGTGGGGCTGCGTGGAGCGAAGTACGGCGCTGCTCGCCGTGAGTGTTTGGCTCGGCGCGGCTTGTGCAACGCAGCAGTCTCAACCCGTTGCAGGCAACGACGGCGCGCGGGGGGTTAGCGAGGCGAACTCCACTGCGGACGCAACCGAACGGGCTTCGTCAGACGCAGTGGCCCCCGGCGCTCCGATCGTGTCTGGGCAGGAAGGCGCTCAGCCCGAGCTGGTCGCGGCATCCAAGGACGACCCGGCTCCGCGCGTCGCACCCGCAGAGCCGCAAGCCGCCTTCGAGTCGAGCATGGAGTTTCAAGCGGGTGAGAAACGAGGCGTCAAACAGGGGCGTGCGCACAAGCAGGCGTTGATGCGTCGCTTCGACACCAACGAGGCCGGGCAGAGCAGTGGCGTGCCTCGCAGCTGCCCCACGTCAGCTGAAGCGACCACGGGTGATACCCACGCCGCGGCGGCCAGTGGCGCAGCGACCAGTGGTGAAGCGAGCAGTGGTGATTCGAGCAGCGGCCAGCACAAGTGTCACCCGCCGCGCGACTTCGTCGAGCGTCTGTGCGCGGGCAGCTATCCAGGTGTCGCGCTCGTCATGTTCAGTGGCGGTAGCCCTTGGGAGCGCGCGTACTTGCGCGGCGAGAGTAAGGCGTGGACGACGGCACCTGGCGCTCAAGATCAAGATCGTTTGGCACGTCACGAAGAAGTGCTCGTGCTGCAGGGCGAGCAGCAATCGAAGGGTGGTCTGCAGGTGATCAGTAGTTCGGGGGCGAGTTTCTACGCGCTGCGCTGGAACGGCAGCTGTGTGAAACTCACCGAAGAGGAGGTCACGCGGCAGGTGCCCTGGAACAAGGGCGTCGCTCCTCCGCTCGATTGGAGCTATCTCGACGACAATCTCCAAGACGCGTTGAAGGCCAACGACGCCATCAAACAGGCGAGCATCGCACGCAAAAAAGAGTGCCGCGGCGCGCGCATGGGAAACAAGCCCCCCACTTGCGCCAAGCTGGACAAGAAGCTCAACGACTTGATCGTCGCGCACCTTCGCGGCGGCACGGCTCTACCCGATCCGACGCTCTTGCCTTGAGGGCACCGAGCTTGCCGTGAGGGCGCCGAGCGACTGCTGAGGTGTTGCGAACTACTTTGCGGCTTCCATCATCTTGCGGAAGTCGGCGTTGGCGTTCGACTTGTTGGTGTAGGTCTTTTGATTGCTGTGACACGAGCTGCACTTGTACGTCGTGCCGTTGTCTTTCGCCTTCTTCACCAGGTACTTCATCAGACTCTTGGCCTGGCTGACGCCGCCTTTCTGGCAGGCTGAGCGCACGTTCGAAAACGTGAAGCTGGCGGAGCGGCACGGGTTTGGCCCGTCGTAGGCCGCAGGGGGATCGGGCTTGGGCTTCGGCGCTGCAGGCTTCGGCGTTGCTGGGGAGGGCGGCGCTGCAGGTTTCGGCGCAGGGCTAGGTTTTGGGGCGGGACCAGGTTTCGGAGTCTTGGCGGCGGGTGTGTCGGCGACTTCGCCCGAGCGATTGTGGGCGTCGGATTCACTCGAAGGATCGTCGGCAGGCGGATCCGCGCCATCCTCGGCTTCGGCGGTACGCTCGGCGTTTGCTGCGCCGCCGGCTCCTCCGTCACTGCCGTCGAGGGGGGCGGTCGCGACGTCGTCGGCTTCATCTGCAGGAGCGTCGTTCGAGGTTTCCTCCGCCTGCAGGGCAGCCGGGTTTTCCTGAGACCAACCCTGAATGGCGAGCTTCTGCTCATCGGAGAGTACCGCTTCGGGGTGGAGCAGCAGGTAGTCTGAGAGCGGCATCACTCCCGTGTCGATCATCTCCCAGACGTTCTCGCGATCGAACTGTCTGTCTTCTTCTGCCTTGTCGCCCCACTCCGAGAAGTTCAGTGCCGCACGGCCGTCGTCGACGTGGGCCGCGATTCGCCACGAGATCGGAGCGACCCGGCTATACCAGGGCCACTTCGTTTCATTGGAGTGACAGTCGTAGCAGGCGGCTTGAAGTGCCGCTTTGACGTCAGCGGGCGCTTGCAAGTCGTATCGCTGCGGCGGGTTATCGTCGACGCCAGCCACGGGGATGAGCTGGATTGCGCCGAACGCGACGACTAGCCCGAGGCCCGCGCGCAACAGCAGCGTACGATTGATGCGTTTCATGCGCGGCTCCAGCGCTGGCGCGAGACGTACGGGGAGTGGCAGGCTGTCGCTCGAGGGGAGTGTACTGCTGCGTGCATACCGCATCGTTTCATACTGCCGCTAGTGTGGCGAGTCCATGACTCGCGAACGAGAAACTCACTAGGGCCAGTTTCGTAGGGTCACGTCGACAGCGCCGCCGCCTGACGTGGCGGCCGACGTCAGGCTCGCGGAGTCCCGTTCTGGCGCGACGCGGCGGGTGAAGCCGTGTCTTGCGTCGTGACGATGATGCGGGCTCGAGTGGTACGGAATTGTGGCGCGCGAAGCTGGCTGCGGTGGGGGTAGTCAGCGAACGCGGGCGGTGGCCCACCGCGACGCAGGCCCGCTTTCAAACAGGTAACGGACGTGACGCGGGCCTGCCTCCACGGATGTGACGTGGGCAAACGTGAGTTGCGTTTGAGAACCTAGTCGCTGTTTTCTCGGTAGTAGCGGGCCAGGGGGCAGCTGGACTCAGGGGTGCCTTCGGCAGCGGACTCCAACATCGTTGCGCGCTTGGGGTTACTCTCTACGCGCATTAGTGTGATGAGTTCGATCAGGTCTGGGTGTTTGACGTGGTTCATCAGCCATTCGTGGCGATCGCTCTCGATGCTGATCGGGCTTTCATCGGCGTCGAGCTGCGCGAGGTCGTCTACGTGGCAGATGTTGTGGAGCGACTCGAGGTATTGCGAGTCGTGTTTCGGCGACTGTGCGGGCTGCGAGTTACACGCGGCGAACAACAGCGCGGCGACGAGCGAGAGACTGCTCCGCTCGTGATTGTCAGGGAAAGTCATGGCGCATCAGACGTCGCCGCCCCCGCGACCTTGGGCGCCAAAAGGCGCGAAAGGCGTGTCAGTTGCCAAAAGCTGCCACGCGGCAATCTTTGCCGCGACACCCTTCGACGTTGATGTCGACCAAACGTTGGCGGGTTTTTGCCCAACAGCCTTCAGCGCTCGTGTCGTAGCGAAAGACGTAACGGCGTTTTGCAGGCGCGTTGCTGTAGAAGATCGGGCTTATCACTCGTTTGCCCGAGTCGAACCTGACGCGAGCCTTGAAGCGATAGTGGTTACGCACGGGGAACTGGCTGCGGTACGCCTGTTCGGGTGCTTCGAAGCGCACGGTGGTTTCGATGCTGCAGCCGTGCGTTTGCACGGCCATGTGATGAAAGACGTGGTCGTGAATCGTCGCGCGGAAAGCAGAGGATGCCTCCCAGGCCCCCGCGCTGACGCTGAGCGCGAGCGCAGTCAGCGCGGTGGTCAGCTGTAGTCGAAACGAGCGCATGGCGCCAAGCTATCACCCTGGGCTCGCTGCGTCTCGAGTTTCAGGCCCGAGACCGAAGGTCGAGATCCCCTCAGCGTCGCGACCGCCCGGGAAGGCGCGAAGTCCGAAAACTCAGAAGCCCAGATCGATCTTCCCAGGCGTGGGTTTCGTCGTTGCTCCCGAGGGCTTTGGGGGCGCGGTGGCTTCTGTCGCCGCAGGTTGCTTGGTGGGCTCGCTGGGCTTGCCGGTCTTTGGAGTCTTGTTGTTCGACTTCGCGGAAGTGGGCGTCTTCGGTCGAGTGGTCTTGGCGGTGCTGGTTTTCGGCGGAGTTGGTGCTGCGGGGTTTGCTGCTGCGGGCTTTTCTGCTGCGGGGTTTGGTTCGACGTCCACATCGGGCTGTTCGACGCCTTCCTTGGCATTGTCTGTCGCCTCGGTCTTGGCGGATTCTGCCGCAACAGCCGTCGCCTCGGCTTTGGTCTGCTCGACTCGAGGATGGTCCGCGTGAGGTTTCGTAGCCCTCGGAGTTTCGCCAGTGGTCTCGGCCGCGGGCTGCTCGGTCAGATCCGTCGCGGATGCGGTGGGCGGCTGGCTAGTGAACCACCAGAGCCCCGCACCGCCCGCCGCCAGCAGTGCGACGAACGCGCCGATCAGTGCGGGAATGGTGAGGGAACGCGCGTTGCCGCTCGAACGCGCATCGCCGACGACGCCGCTATCGTGCGTCGAATATCCGTTAGCTTGTTGCACGCCGGGCGCATGCGCGCTGGCTGCTTGCCCCATCGCGCCAGCTGGCGTTCCCTGATTTGCCGTGGCGGGAGACCAGGGGCCTGATTGTTCGTGCCCCGAGCCCGAGTCGTGCATCGACGCGAGCGCCACGGTCGAGTTACTCGGGTTGGAAAAACGATCCGAGCGGCCATGCGGGTCGGGGTTCGACGAATCGTACGACTGATGTGAGCCCCCGAGCGCCGTGCCACTGGCTTCCAGCCCGCTATTTCCTAGGTTGCTATTTCCTAGGTTGCTGTTGCTCAGGCCGTTGCCAGCGAAGGGACTGGTCCCGGACGGGTCTATTCGCAGCGAGCTGTCGTCGAGGGACGTTTGCGGCAAACGCGAACCCGTGATCTGCGATGCAACTGCCAGCGCCTGATACATCTGATCAGCGGTCCTGAAGCGCTGAGTCGGGTCCTTGTGGCAAGCCTGACGGAACCAGGCGTCGAGGGTCGGCGGGAGCCAGGGTGCCACTTGTTGCGTGTTGGGGATATCTTGCGTGCAGAGGGTGTACACCAGGTCGCCGAACGACTCGGCGTGGAACGGCACGTCACCGACCAAGGCGGTGTACGCCACCATACCCAGCGAGTAGAGGTCACTCGTGTGATCGAGGCTCTTGAGCCCGCGTGCTTGTTCGGGGCTCATGTACAGCGGCGTGCCCATGATCACGCCTGTGGCGGTCGCCTTGTAGTCGTGATCCTCGTGGTCCATCTTGGCGATACCGAAGTCGAGGATCTTCGCGACCTCTTCGCCGTCTTCGGTGGACGCGAGGAAGATGTTCGCGGGTTTGAGATCGCGGTGGACGATGTTCTTCGAGTGCGCGCGTTCGAGTCCCTTGGCGACCTGCCCGATGATGCGGACCACGTGTTCGACGGGTAGCCGGGCGATGCGCTGCAGGCGCTCTTCCAGAGATTCGCCCTTGAGGTACTCCATCACGATGTACGGAGCGCCGTCGGTAACTCCACTGTCGAACATCTGCACGACGTAACGTGAACGTAACGCAGCGGCGGCCTTGGCTTCGGCCAGGAACCGAGCCCGCGCTTCTTCGGACTTGGCAAAGTCCGTCGAGACGAGTTTGACGGCGACTTTCGACCCGAGGTTGACGTGGGTGGCGATCCACACTGTGCCCATGGCGCCACTGCCCAACATCGATTCGAGCACGTACTTGCCCGCGATGGTTCTACCCGGTCGAATCGACGCGGGGGGACTGCTCAGGGTGCGCTGCCGTTCCTCCATATCCCGTTATCCTCGTTGCTCGGTTACCATTGTTCCTGACGTGCGGCAACTGGGCCTGGCGCCCGACGATCGGCGCTCACTTCGGAGCACACCGTCACTACCTGGCTTGCTCCACGTGAGTGCCGTGCATTTCCGCCCGACGCTCGAACCTCGTAGCGGCAAAGCCTGCATTTGCTCATACGCCACTGTTACGTTTACTTGCATCAAATATCCCTTGGACCATTCAGGTCACGACCTCGGCGTAAACCCTGCGCATCGCTTGGCGCGTGCCTTGCGGGTAAATGGGAGGATCGCCGAGTGAGCGCTTTCAACCTCGTAGGTCCTGCGCTCGAGCGGGCTCTCTGTGTCAGATGAACACTGCTTTGCTGCGATACTGGAAAGATGCTGCACTGGACACCTGGGTTCATCGACGTGCGGTTGTTTCGAGCGCGGACGCCAACGCACGACGTGCGCGATGCTTACGCTACGCGAAGTAAAATGCTCGGATCTTTGCCCAAGGTGCAGACGCGGCGGCAACCCACCGAGGGGGCGATCGGCGGCTCGTGGCTCAGCCGCGACGGGGGGAGGTAGGTAATGCTCATACCGAGGTCAGGTGGGGCGTCGGGTGAGACACCGCGGGCGCGCCGTGTCGCTGATTGGTGCGCAGAGCGCAAGCCGAACCTGCCTCGCGCGCAATTTCCGCACGGCGTCCCGACCGTTTCGCTCGATTCTTGGGGCCCTTTTCAGAAGCTCCCTCGGAACCGATTCGCTCAGGAAGCACTCGGCGAAACGGCAGTCGGGCCCTGCTGCCTGGTCGGGTGCAGTGCCCAGGCCGCCTGGGGTCCGTTCACTCGCGCGTGGTTAGGCTGCGGCTTGGGCGATCGCGCTTCGCTGCTGCAAACCCAGGTGCAAACCCAGCTGCAAACCCAGCGGGAGTAGCGCCGATTTGGCTTTGCGGTATGGTAGTGAGCTCGCGCTTAGGCACCGATTCGCCCAGCGATCTGCTCTTGGAGACTTCATGTCGGCTCGTAAACTCAGCTTGATCTTCCTGGCCCCCGGCCTGCTGTTCGCACTTGCGCCCCAAGCCTGCGCGCAAGGGAGCCAGGTGGACAAGACCACTCTGGGTACCGTGGGCGCTCCAAGCGGATCCTCGTCGGCGTCGACCAACGACACCTCGGGAACCAGCGGGACGTCCACGGGCACGGCCGCGACCACCGTGGGCTCCACCGACACGACTTCGTCCAGTAGCTCCGAGGCGTCTAGTTCTGGGAGCGCGACTTCGTCGGACACGGGTTCGATGCCCGTCGAAAAGGCGGACCTGCCCGCGGGCGTCGGGTCGGACGATAGCGCGATGGACGACTCGAGCGTCGACGACGCGACCGCGGCTGACGATTCAGGCGGGACTCCCGTCGCACCCGACGTGGGCGGAAACATGGGCGCAGGCGGCGCGGCGACTGACGACAGCGCCGACGACATGGCAGCCGACGACATGGCAGCCGATGACATGACGGCCGACGACGGGGCAATCCCCGGGGCGGACGGCGGCGTGGACGACATGGCGGCGACCGACGACATGGGGGACGCGGGGGCGTCCGAACCCGTCTCAGACATGGAGTGCACGGCGTCGCAGGCGTTGCTCGATGTCACGGATCTCACGATCTACTACTCAGCGAGCAACTCCAGCGAGATGGGCAACATCAATTTCCGCTTCAACGTTCAGAGCGAGAACCTGAACCCCGAAGTCAACATGGAACACGTCAAGGTGCGCTACTGGTACACCTCCGAGGGGCAGGAGTTCGATTGGATCTCCGATAACCAGGGGACGCTATTTCGCGGCCCCAACGATCAGAAGCTCGTGACTGCCGAGTATGGAGAGCGCTCTGACGGCGAAGAGTACATCGAGTTTTCGTTCCCCGACGTCAGCCTGTCGAGCGTGGCCAACCTGAACGCCACCGAGGTTCAGGTGCGCTTTCAGCCGGACGACAACAGGTACGACCAAAGCGACGACTGGTCGTTCGTTGCCAGCAACATGCAAGCGCCCAATGATCAAATGACCGCATACCTGCGCGGCTGCTTGGTTTGGGGTACCGAACCCTGAGCGCTGCTCGGGCTGCGTCGGGCCAGAGTTGGATTGGACGTTGCCGTGAAGCTGAGCGGACGCGACGCGAGTGAGGGACGCGTCTTCCAACGGACCTCGCGTCGAGTACGGGGTCAGCTTGCAGGTCGAGCGCGTAGGCGCGCGCGAAGTGTCGTCACATCGTCGTTAATCTGGGGCGCGGCTATGTCGTTTGCGCTGCTCCCTACGCGTTCTGCACGAGCCTGCGGAGCGGTTTGCGACGTGCCCGAGTACTGGGACTTGCAGTTTTCGCAAGCGGGTGACTTGTCCATCGTCACTAACTTCGGCCTGATCTTGCAGCAAGAAGGTGATTGGCTGTTGGGGTGTGAGGCAGCGGTGGGGGGCGGGCTCATCACCAGCGCGGTGCGCACGCCCCGCGGGCATGTGGTGTCGACCACCGAGGGGTTGTATCGGGAGAACTCCGATTGTGACTACTCGCGAGTTCTGCTCGGCGTGGCCGACGACTGGCCACTGGCGTTCGCGAGTACGACGATCGACGACCGTCAGCACGACTTCGTGCTCGCGCTCGATGCACAAACGGATGAGATTAGCGTGGCGCGCAGTATCGACGAAGCATCGTACGAGACGCTACGAACTCTTCCACGTGAGCAGGGCTATCGACAGCTCAGCGTCGCGGGCCCGGCGCCCTGGCTGTTCGTCAGCGGCCAGACCTTTTCACCCCGCGTGTGGCACGTGGCATTCAGTGACGGGGGTGAACAGTGGACACAAGCTAGCTTCGAACTCGACACTGAGCTGACGCTGCTGCCGCTGGGCGTCGATCCCGAGTCGCCGGAACTGATGCTCCAGGTGCAGACCCCTTCCGACGAACCCGGGCAGCTGTGGAGCTTCGATGCGGTGAGCGCCGAGCTGACGCCGCATTTCGTCTTGCCTGGTAGCGAGGCGGTGGTCGGCTTCGCGGCTTTGGGATCGAGCTGGGCACTGGCGAGTGACGACGACGAGCGTGGCAAGTTGTACGTCGCGTCGCGTGGCGATGCGGACTTCGAGCTCGCGGACGCCGAGTTGCCGCGGTTGTCTTGTTTGCGAGCGTTTGCGGACGAGCTCTACGTTTGTGGTGCGGAGTTCACGCGTGAGGCGCCCTTTGCCCTCGCGCGCTCCGCGGACTTGGGGCAAAGCTGGCAGCCGCTGATGGCCGTTGCGGATCTGGGGCGCATCGACGCGTGCCCGGGCGCGTGTGATGACACCGTCAACTGGTTGCACGCGACCTACGGCTCGCTGGCTGTCGGAGGTCTTTCGCCGTCGCCTAGTGACGCGGGATCTGGTCAACTGAGTTCTGGTGGCGTGCCCTCGCGACCGGGTATCGTAGCGACGGACCTCGACGCTGGTGCGGTAGAAGGCAGCACGAGCGACGCGAGCAGTGAAGGCCGGGAGCGCTCCGCACGAGCTGGCGGAACGTCTTCGAGCGGCTGCGCAGTGCACCTGGCGGGGGAGGGAGCGGGCACCGTGGCCTGGCTCTTCGGGCTCGCGCTGGCGGCAGCCTGGCGCCGTCGCATCACCGCCCGTTGCACCCGCTCCGCAGGGCTGGTAGTGCGCAGGCGGTGATCAGCTACTCGCTTCGTTCCTCAGAGCCACGCGCTTTGCTAGGCAATGGCGCGCTGCGCCCTGGGAGGTCTCGGCGATGAGTAAGCTGCTACTAATCCTACTGCCGATAGCCGTACTGCTCTCGTACAAGTGGTTTTCGAGGTTGCCCGCCGAACAGCGGAAGAAACGCTTGAAGCAAGGGGCGATCGTCGTTGGTGTGGTCCTGTTGCTCGGGTTGGCGGTGCGCGGCGGCGCGTATCAAACTGCCGCGGTGGGGGCGATTGGCCTGACGCTCCTGCGATTGCTGCCGTTCGTGGCTCAGCGCTACTTTCAGTCCAAGTTCGGCGCAGGGTCGAAACCGCCGCCGAGCGGAGCAGGCGCTGGTCAAGGGGCGGGTCCCGCTCGGCCCGGACAGATGACGAGCGACGAGGCGTTGCAGATCTTGGGCCTTCCCGAGGGAGCCACGCGAGAACAGATCCTCGAGCGCTACAAGGAGCTGATGAAGAACAACCATCCCGACCGAGGAGGTTCAGGGTACTTGGCGTCTCAGATCAATCGCGCCAAGGACACGCTCCTCAGGTGAACGCGACTAGCGTCCTCGTTTTTCCCCGCACAGTGTGAACTCGACGCGAAGTGAGCCATCTCGAATGAAACGAACCAGTCCGACCGACGCGCTCATCGCCCGCACCCGCAAGCTCGCGCGAGCCATCGATGGCCTTTCCTTCGAGCCGCCGATAACTCACGTCTACAATCCCCTGAGCTATGCGCGGGCGCCCCACGAGCTCTACCTCTCGCGCTTCGGCGAAGGGCCGAAGGAAGCGGTGCTCGTCGGCATGAACCCAGGGCCGTTCGGCATGGCGCAAACGGGAGTGCCATTCGGCGACGTATCGATGGCGCGCGACTGGCTGGGCATCGAGGCGGCGGTGAAACGCCCCAAGAGCGAACACCCCAAACGTCCGATTTCGGGATTCGAATGCACACGAGGCGAGGTCAGTGGCGCGCGGCTGTGGGGCTGGGCCAAACAACGCTTCGGTACCCCGCAGCAATTTTTTCGACGTTTCTTCGTGATCAACTACTGCCCGCTCTGCTTCATGGAAGAGTCGGGTCGGAACTTTACGCCAGACAAACTTCCTGCGGCGCAAAAGGCCGCGCTGTTCGAGCTGTGTGACGCTGCCCTGGCGGACATGGTCGAGCTACTGCAGCCGCGCTGGGCGATCGGAATCGGTGCATTCGCCGAGAAATCGGCGCGACGCGCGCTGGAAGGCAAAGATTTGCAGATCGCCAGTGTGCTTCACCCCAGCCCGGCGAGCCCCATCGCCAACCGCGGTTGGGCCGAGCAGGCTGAAGCGCAACTGCGCGATCTGGGGATCACGCTGCCCGGCTGATCGATTCGCGTCGCAGCACGAGCTTGCCGTGCAGCGAAAGGCCTTCGACCTCGGCGTTTTTCCCCCGCCGCGGGTGGTCGATGCGTTCTAGACTGACGGCTTCGTGATTGTTTCCGAATTTCGCCGCGAGCGCCTGAGGTCGACCCGATGAAAGCCTTCATTTGGGGGCTGCTCGTCGTGGCGGCGATACTTGGCGCGGCCACGACGGTTCACTATTTCGAGTTGCTTCCGCCCGACAGCCGCGCGCCGTGGGGGCTCTTGGTAGCGGGCTTTGCGCTGACCGCCTGCTTCACCCTGGGGAACTTGCTTCTGCGCTGGATGCGTTGGCATTTTTTCACGCGGCGGTTCGCGCTGTTCTTTCGGACTCGCGAGAGCATCAAGCTGTATTTTGCGACCTTACCGCTTCTTGCCGTGCCCGCATTTCTCGGCGAGTTGCTCAGGCCCTGGACGATTTCCGGGCGTGATCCGCGGGCGCGTTGGGTGGTGCTGCAGGTGTGGTTCCTGGAGCGCGGCATGGACGTCAGCGTGGTGGCGTTGTGGTGGCTCATCGGCTTGCAGATTTGGTCTGGGGTACTCGCCGTGGCGCTTTCGAGCTGGATCGTGGTGAGCGCGATCCTGACGTATTTCGAACGACGCCGAGGTAACCCGAGGCCGCGACGGGACGCGGTGGTGTTTGCGGCCGCGGCGTATGGCGGCTCGGCGCTCGCGTGGCTGCTGCCCAGTGCGGCGCTTTTCGCCGTGCTCTGGATGCTCGATGGTGCGGCCAGCGTGTTCGGCGTGCTCGAGGCGTTCTCCGCGGGCACGTTGCTCGGCGGGTTGACGGGTTTGCCTCTCGGTACGGGCGTCACTGGCGCGCAAACCGTGGAGCGTTTGGTGGCCAGCGGCAGTAGCGCCGAATACGCGACGTGGGCAGTGCTGGTGTTGCGTTCGGGCACGGCGTGGTTTGCTGTGGCGTTGGGTGCGGCGCTGTTGTTCGCCTGGCGGCGGCGCTTGCCGCTGCTCTCCACCGACGAGTCTTCGGCGCACTTCGACGCACTAGCTCCCGAGTACGGAACGCAAATTCCCGAGCACATGCGGCAGCGCCTGCTGCGTCGCAAGACCGACGTGATGCTCCACTACTTTCAAGATCGCGGGCGTGATCCCCACGACCTGTGCGGCTTGGATTTCGGCTGCGGGCAGGGCTGGTACGCCGTCGAGATGGCGCTGCAAGGGTTCGACATGTGCGGCACCGACGCCTCCAGCGGACAGCTCGAACAAGCGCGGGGGAACGCCGAGCACTACGGCATCGAGCTCGAGCTCAGACAGAATGAGCGTGGACGAATACCCTTCGACGACAACACTTTCGACTTCATCTACACCATCAACGTCATTCACCACGTGCTCGACGACGCGGACCGTCAGAGCCTGTTCGCGGATTTCAACCGCATCCTCAAGCCGGGCGGTGTGATTTTCCTGCACGAGATAAACACGCTCAATCCGCTCTTCCGCTTTTACATGTCGTACGTGTTCCCGCTACTCAGGCGTATCGACGAAGGTAACGAGCGTTGGATCAACCCGAAGGCGTTACCCAGCATCCCTGGTGGCGAATGGGTCGACGTCAGTTACTTCACGTTCTTGCCCGATTTCGTGCCGCAGCCGCTGGTGCGCCTGTTGCGGCCGTTCGAGGCGGCGCTCGAGCGTTCTTTCATGCGGCACCTGAGTGCTCACTACGTGGCGTTTTTCGAGAAGGAGACTGCCACAACGTCAGGAGCGCCAGCGCCGTCGTCAGCAGCAGTGGCGCACTGAGCACCCAGGCCCAAACCCAACGCGGCCGCACGTCGATAGGATGTGGGGGGAAAAACAACATCAAGCGCAGCAGCCACAGCCCGCTCACGGCCGCTAGTGCGCGCAGCCACGGCGGATACTGCCCGAACGCGACGATCACGACCAGCGGCAGACAGAACACCAAATAGTGCGACCAGCACAAGCTCAGCGCGAACAACCCCACGCACATCGCACACGCGCCGAGTAACTCGGTGGAAACTCGCCTGGTCCAGCCTAACCACGAAAAGGCTGCGCCCACCAGCAGCACTCCGCAGGCATCCACCCACAAAACGCTGCTGCTCGCTTGTCGAGCCGCATTCCACACGCCGATGTACTCGGGCCACTCACGCCAGCTCAGACGATCGACGAGCGCGCGTAGTGACACGTTGTTGTGAGCCACGAGCGAGATCCCCATCACCTTGCCGACCACCGCCTCGTAGCCGCTCATCAGCTCGCCCGGTAGCAAGAGCCGCGGCGCAGCTTGTAGCAGGAGTAGGTAACCTGTGGCAGCTATAGCGAGTTCTCGCAGGCGACGCAGTAGAAGCAGCACGCCCAGAAACAAGATACACCAGGGCTTGACCACGCACGCCAAGAGTAGATACCCGAGCGCCCACCAACGGTCGCCGCGGTCGCCTCGTCCTAAGCGCACGTACGCCGCCAGCACGAGCGCTGCGGCGATCAGTACGTTTTGGCCGAGCAACGCGGCGTATGAACACGGAAAGCTGACCGAGACCAACAGCGCGATGCCCAGTTGCGCCCAGAGCGGTCGAACGCCTGCTAGTTGTGCGCTGGTCTTGCCGAGATAAACGGCGCAAGCGGCGTTCAGCCAGGTGAGTAGCCACAAGAACGCCTGCAGCGAAAGCACGCTGGCTAGCGGCCAGACGAGCAACAGGTAGATCGGTCCGTAGATGAACGACGTTTGAGGCGCAGTGATCCCCAACGCCTTGGCCTCTGCCAACCAAGCGGGGTGAAACTCGTTGGGTCCGGGCCAAACGTTCGGGTGGTAAACGGCGTCGAGATCGCCGTCGCCAAATACTTTCGCCGCCAGATACGTGGGCAGGGCGTCCACGGGGTAAGCGACAGGCGTGCGGTAGTGGAGCACCACCCAACACCCCACCACGATGGGGAGTAGAAGTAGCCACGCGCCGAGGCGCCAAGCTCGCGAAGTCGCTTCGGGTTGGTGTTCGCTGTTCATCGTGCGCCGCTCACTCGGGTTGGCTCACGTTCACGACCCTTGATTGCAACGAGCAACGCCGCACTCCAGCGCTCTGGCGAGCCACGGCGACGCTGCGCGGATCAGGCCGCCGAGCTACCGTCGTCCGTGCTGTCGGGAAACAATGAGTGGTGCCGCCCCAGCAGCGAACCATACAGCCCGATGCTCAGTTGCTTGCGCACGAACTCGAGCACGCTACCTTCGGTGTGTTCACACTCGACCAGCGCGAACCCGAGATCCACACCCTTCAAAAACAGCGGCAAGACTGAGAAATGATGCAGGCGCGCGGGGGGCCACAGTTTCGGAGGAGCCAAACCATCCGTGGCAAACGGCGCTCGGTCGACTTCGAGGGCCTTGCCGTCGTCGAACGCTCCGATCAGTCTGGCCCGGTTACGCGGTTGATCGCTGGGTGACAGGTTGAACGGGTCGTAGACCGCCAAGTAGCAGCTCTTGACGCCAATCGACGGCAGCCGCTTTTGCATCTCTTGTGTCAGCTCCTCGATGTTGAAACTGCCCGTGAGCGCTGCGCCGACCTTCGTGAGCTTGTCTTGAAAGCGTTCGAGTTCGATGCGCTTGCGAGCGTCGTTGCGTTCGACGGCGTCGGCGGTGGCTACCCGCGCGTCTTGCAAGAGGTCTTCGGCCGTCGCCAGCAACTCGGGATCGCCGTCACAACACGGGATGGAGTATCGACGAATCGCGCCCACCACACTGTGCCAGCGCGAAACCTTGCCGCCCGAGTCTGCGGTGCTGGCCACGAAAGACGACAACTGCTCGAGAAACTTCGGCTCGCCCGATTCCAGTTGCTCGGCGAAGCTGTCGAGCAATTGGTCGTCCCAGGCGCCCAGGCTCTGGAACTCACCGCGTGCGGCACGCTGCAACTCGGCTTTGAGCGATTGACGCTTGCGGGCAAACGCCGAGGCGAAGTCCCGAGGGGTATCGAGCGTGCGCGACGATGGCGGGTTCAGACTCTGTCCCGTCGCGCTCAGCCGCAGCGCGCAGCCGCACGACTCGCGGATCACCAAATGCGTCTGCATCAGCTGCACTTTCGGCACTTCACGGCCCAGCAACTGGTCCATGATCGTGCGCACGGCAGCCACGGCGACGTCACGCAGCGGTTGTCTCACCGTGGTGAGCGGCGGGGTTGCAGTTCCTGCGCCCTCCACGTCATCGAAGCCGATCAGCGCCACGTCGCTGGGCACACTCTTGCCAGAACGAGTCAGCTGTCGCAGCGCGCCCAGGGCCATCTCGTCGTTGGCCGCGATGATGGCGTCGGGCACCACACCCGCATTCAGCCAGTATTTGACGGCAGCTTTGCCCGAGTCCTGCAAGAAGTCGCCCTGGTACACGAGCTGTGCGTCGAACGGCGTGTTCGCCCGCTGCAGCGCGGCCTGGTACGCGGCAAAGCGCGACTCCGCCTCCTTGTTCATGCTCGGGCCGCGGATGAACGCCACGCGACGCGCCTCGTGGCGATCGACCAAGTGGGCCATCGCTTGATCGATGCCCGCCTGATTGTCGACGAGGATCGACGGCACTCCTGGTAGTTCGATGCCGATGGCGCACAGCGGGATGCCCTGAAGCTGAACGAGCAACTGCTGCACGGCTTCGGGTCCCAACTCGTTGACCATGGTGCCGCTGAGCAAGATCGCGCCGTCGACGTTCTCTGGCCGCACCAGGTCGAAAGCGCGCTGACGGCGTTCGCTGTTGCGCGTGGTCGAACCCAAAATGCCGCCACCGAACGAAACCAAGCTGGATCCGCGTTGGGCCACGGCTTCTTCAGCCGTTCGCAGGATCGTCAGCTGGTAGTGCTCGTCGAACCAGTCTGCCAAAAGGCCAATGTTGCGGCGGCGTTGGGCGGCTGCGTTGCCTGAAGGGATGGATTGCGTCACAGAGCTCTCGAGCGATCGCCGCCACCGTGGCGGAACGCCAAAAGTACGCTGGGTGCCGCTTTTCGACAAGGGCCAAAGCGGTAGTGACGCCACGCAGCAGTTGCGCGTCTTGCGTTGTCTCTGGGCGTCGGGCAGTGGTCGCGGCGCCCCATGAGCGGCGAACGACTCGCGCGCGTGTGCGCGGAGGTGTTACGTGTGCTGTCGTGGCGTCAAGGCGCGCAGCCGAATAGTCGCTCGAAGTTTTCTTCCAAGCGCGCCTGAACCGCATCGACGTTTTCGCCCCACAGCTCAGCAAAATACTCGAGCGTCAGCGCGACGTTCGCGGGTTCGTTTGGAACCCCCTTTTCAGGGCCCAGGTATGGGCAGTCCGTCTCCAACAGTAACTGCTCGCGCGGGAGCGTTTCGATCATACGCGTGAACGACTCCGAACGACGAGCGTTGGCGGGGATCGACAAGCAGTGCCCGTGTTCGGCGATCTGCCGAGCCAGCTTGACCTTGCCGCCGAAGCAGTGCCAGTTCACCTTCTTCGCGCCCATTTCGACCAGCACTTCCAATGCTCGCCGTTCGCGTTTGCGCGTGTGGATGATGATCGCCTTGTCCGCGTCCATCGCGATCGCGACGAGCTTGCGAAACGCATCTTCTTGCGCGTCCCAGTAGCACTCCTTGACCCAATAGCCATCGAGCCCAATTTCGCCGACGGCAAACGCCTCATCCACGTGCTGCCCCACCCACTCGATGGCTTCGGCGGTCTCCCACTGCTCGCGCTGCCCAGGGTACTCGTCGCCATCGCGCCGCATCTGCGCCAGCACCGCGTCGACCGGGTACAAGCCGAAGGCGGGTTTGATGATTGGGTGTTTTGCGGCCAACTCGGCCACCAACTGATTGTCACTCGGGTTCAGGCCATTACACACGATGCTCGACAAGCCTGCCGCCTCGGCGCGGGCAAGCACGTCCGTGAGTTGCGGCAACAACTCCTCGTGGGTCAGATGGGCGTGAACGTCGAACAGCGCCATGCCGCCAAGCATACAGCGCGCGCTGCGGCAGTCGCAAACGCGGAAACTCGCGAGCCAGGGCAGCTCCCCGGCCGCCCTGACCACTGCACGGAGCTTACTGTCGTGGGCGCGCGTGGATTTGTGGCGACGGCTTGTGACACCATGCCGTGCATGCCAGCTCAGCACAGACCAGCGTGCCTCTCGCGATCAAACTCGCGAGCTCGGCGGGTTCGGCGGACGAAAGCATGCTCCTCGACGCGCCCGCGCATTGATACTGCCGTGTGGACCCTCGGCGCGACTTTGCTCGGCGCGACCTCGTTGTTCAATATCGCGTGCAAAGAGCGCGGCCACGCCGACGACTCCTCCGCGCAGTCCCGTGTTCAGGCGGCAACCGAGCAAGCGCCCGCGCCCTCGGTGAGTACTACGAGCACGACCCCGCCCACACCTGACCTCCCCGCCGGGCTCGAATACATCGACGGACCCGGCGTCATCGAACGCGTCAAAGCGACCAAGGCCAAGGGCGTCGTCGTCAACGTGTGGGCAAGCTGGTGTGGTCCCTGCAAAGCCGAGGTGCCGATGCTGTTGAAGCTGCAGCAAGAGCTCGGTCCCGACGCGCTCGACTTCGTTTTCGTTTCCGTCGACGCGCCCGACAAAGGCGCGGCAGCTCTGACGTTTCGAAAAGAGCAAGATCTGCCGGGTCCTGGTTTGCTCGTGCGACCGCCGCTGAGTGCGTTCAAGGCTGCGCTGACGCCGCGCTGGCGTGGTTCACTGCCCGCGACTTTCTTGTTCGATGCAAGCGGCAAGCTGCGCTACTGGTGGGGCGCGCAAGTGTTCGAGCACGAGATCACGCCGATTCTTCGCGGCTATCTCGCAGGTGAACACATCGACGGCGAAGCGAACTTTCAGATCCGCAAAGGAGGCGGCGCGCCCGAGTGACGCGGCACTGACTTGGATGGCGCACGCGCGTGCAACTACGCTCAGCTGAGTGTTGGCTTGATGCGCACGAGGCAGCTAGCGCGCCGTCAGTCGTGTGCAGGCGGGCATGGCTCGAGTGTCTCCTTTCACGCAGAGCTGAGCATTGGTCTCATTTCAATCCGTCAGGACGCCCGCCGATCTCGGCGCCT
>CBFGUG010000104.1:0-25873 GCA_965651905.1 uncultured bacterium
CACGCCAAGGTGGCGACGTTGCGCTCGAACCTCGCGCTGTTACTGCAGGACTTGGTGCAGCTGTCCGAAGCTCTGGTAGAAGCGCTGTGCTTGCACGACTGGCCCGGCAACGTGCGCGAGCTCCAGCGCGTTGCCGAATCGATGCTGGCCGTCGTTGGCGACCGCTCGACGTGGCAACTCGAGCAATTGCCCGCAGACGTCGCCCAGGCGGTGCGCGTGAGGAGCGTCCCAGGGCAGCCAGGCTCGGTCAACTCGGAGCCTCGCGGTGATTACGCGGATCGCGAGGCGCTGCTGCGCGCCCTCCGTAACACGGGGGGTAACCTGGCCGCCGCCGCGCGCGAACTTCGGTGCTCCCGCCAGACGCTTTATTCCGCAATCGAACAGCATGACCTCGCGCAAGAGCTCGAGCTCATTCGGCGTCCGCCGCCTGACGCCGAAGACTGAACTTGCGTCGCGCTGTCCGTCAGAGCGTCCGCTGGACGTCCAGTGGACGCTCCGTAGCGCTCATCGCTGCAGAATCGCCGCGATCTGCCGTCGTTTGGGATGGCATGAGCGCTGCAAAGCGCGGGTATGCCTGCGCTCAGCCAAGCTTCACCACGGGTCTCCTGGCTAGGTCTCCTGGCTAGTTTGGCCATGGCTTTCGCCGCTCAGAGTGCTCCAACCCGGAGCGCGTTACGCGCTGTGGGTTCACCCGGCAGATTGCCGCAACATCGTTCAAGCCTATTTCTCAGGTCGTCGGGTAGGAGCGGCGGTGTCCAGGTGGGGGTGACGCCATGAGGCACGACAACGTTGTGAATCCAAAGAAACCCTACCGAAAGAGGATGACTCAATGAAAATATCTCCAGCGTTTTGCTACCTGGCGTTCATAGCGATGCTGTGGACGCCCGCTTGTGCCAGCCAAAGCACCACCGATGACGGCAACTCGGAACAGTCTGACGACGCCGACGATGAGGACGCGGACGACGACGGGGCAGGAGGCGACGGCGATGCATCCTCCACGAGTGATCAGGATGATGCAGCGGACGACGACGACGATGACGCCGCCGACGACGATGACGCTGCGGACGACGATGACGCTGCGGACGACGACGATGACGCCGCCGACGACGATGACGCTGCGGACGACGACGATGACGCTGCGGACGACGACGATGACGCCACCGACGACGATGACGCAGACGATGACGCAGCGGACGACGATGACGCAGCGGACGACGATGACGCAGCGGACGACGATGACGCAGCGGATGACGATGACGCAGCGGATGACGATGACGCCGCCGACGCCAGCGCCGATGAGCCCACGCCAGACGACGCGGACGACGAGCCCACTACTGACGATGAGCTGACGACCGACGAAGCGGACGACGAGTCCACGACGGATGACGCGGACGACGAGCCCACCACTGACGATGAGCTGACGACCGACGAAGCGGACGACGAGTCCACGACGGACGACATGAGCGACGACGCTGCAAGCGATGACGATGGTCCCGCGGGTACGTTGCCCGTCGAGGACGAAGCCCGGGCCACGACCGGGTCCCTCGTGCTGCAGGTGACCGCAGCGCGTGCTCCCGCGATCCCCGGGGAGCGAGTGCTCTATGCCATCGTGGTCGGCAACACGTCGAACCTGTCGGCGGAGGGAGTCAGCGTACTACTGCGCGTTCCCGACGGACACTCGTTTGCCAACACTACCCACGCCCATCCGAACTCCACGAACTGTGGCAACGGCACATGCTCCGCTGGGGAGGAAGCGAGCTGGAATCTCGGCAGTATTCCGCCAGGTAGCACGCGCACGCTCCATGTGAACGCCAACGTCCAGGAGACCGTCGAGGAAGGTGACGAGCTGCGGACCTACGTGCGCGTCAGTGCCAATGGTCTGAACCCAGCGAACGTCACGAAGGTGGTGCCCGTCGTTGTCGCTCCACCCGCTGAACTCAGTCTTACCGCTTCCGCAGATCCGGTCACGCCGGGTCAGACGGTGGAACTCGTCGTCGATCTCGGTCACGTCGGTGGAGAGCACCTGCTCGGCAGCACACTTCAACTCGAACTGCCGGAGGGGCTGAGCCCAACGTTCATGAGCAACGACGGCGCTGTGGATGACGAAGGTCGCGTCAGTTGGACGCTGGGCGACGTGCTCGTCGGCTCCACGTTGCGACGCACCATCAAGGCGATGGTGAGCAACGACGCTGTCCCTGGTGACGTGCTGAATCCACGCGCGAGTTTGAGCTACGATGGGGGATCGGCGGCTAACGTCGCGCAGATCCCGCTGAGCGTGGTGTCCGCCACGCCCGCACTGTCCTTCGAGGTGACGCCTGCGACGAGTCCAGCCGTGCCCGGGAGCCGCGTGCTCCACCAACTGACGATCACCAACACTTCGTTGCGCCCGGTCGAAGGTATCGACTTCCTGCTGCGCGTACCGCGCGAAGCCAGCTTCGCCAATACCACGCATGCCGATCCGAACTCGACCAACTGCAGCAACGGTACGTGTTCCGGGGGAGAAGAAGCAACCTGGTCGATCGCTTCATTGCCAGCCGAGTCGACGGAGACGATCCTGCTCGAGCCCAACATCGTCGATACCTTGGCAGCCGACGGGACCCTGGTCACTGCCACCTTCTCGCTGACCGCGATAGATGTACATCCCAGCCAGCGTTCGGTGACGCTGCCAGTGCAGTCCAGTCCCGGGGCGCAGCTCGCGTTGGACACCGCGTTCGATCCGATCGTGCCCGGTCAGACCTTCACGTATGAGCTGAACGTGGGGCAAGTGGGAGCACAATCGCTGTTCGGGGCCGCACTGCGCCTGACGCTGCCAGATGCCGTGAGTGTCGTGAGTGTCAGCGATAGCGGTGCTGCAGACGATTCGGGTGACATCGTGTGGAACTTGGGTGACGTGCCCGTGGCCGGTACCCTGGTGCGCACGGTGACGGTCACGGCCGCAGGCGACGTTCCAGCCGGATCCGAGATCGGTGCACAGGCGGTCTTGACCTATGAAGGGGGGCAGGAAGTAGACGCTCGCGCGATGCACTCGACCAGCGTCCTCGCCAACTCTCTCCCACTGACCGTCGAGTTTGATGCCGATCCGACCCCGATCACGCTCGGTGAACGCATCCTCTACACGACGACCATCACGAACGAGTCGGAGCGCGCCATCGACGACGTGTCGCTTCTGTTCCGCGTCCCGCTAGGACTCTCCTTCTCCAACTCCACCCACGCAGATCCGAACTCGACGAACTGCAGCAACGGCACCTGTTCGGCCGGCGAAGAGGCGGGCTGGAGCTTTCCGAGCATGGATTCAGGCGCCGTTCAGATCGTGACCGTGAATCCGATGGTAGCAACCTCGCTGGTCGGAGGAAACCTGGTCACTGTGGTACAGCGCCTGACCGCGCCGAGCCTCGGCGGCACCATCTTGCTCCGCAAGACGGTACCCACGACCAACTGACGAAGTCCGGCGGCATGCGTCGGGCTCCGTCGCATGCCGCCATGACTCATCGTGATGAGTTTACAGTTCGATGGGCTTCAGAGCCCCAGTGAGCGTGTTTCCCTGGATACTCACGTAGAGGGTACCCTCGGTGAGCGTCAGTTCGAGTTCCGTGGTGCGATCCTGAAGCGTCTGCGCCAGCTCATCGAGGAAATCGCCGCTGAGCGAGAACACCTGCAGCGAGTTCTTTCGGTGAACGTATGCGCTAGCGAGCTCTTTCTGCAGTAGCTCCGGGTTGTGGTGAGTGAAGATGAACACATCGGGGGCGGCCTTGCTCGCCTTGTGAACGCGTTCGGCGGAGGGGTTTCCAATCTCGCACCACTGCAGCAGGCGCCCGTCCAACGAGGAGCGACTGATGGCCGGCTCGTCTGAGGATGAAAGCCCACCCTTCGAGAACGTGAGCTCGCTCTGAACGTCATCACGAGTCAGGTAGCAGAACGCGAGCAGCCGCGTGAGTAGGTAGCGCAGCGTCTCCGAGGGGTGTTGCGCGACGCGCAGGTCGAGGTGCTGGTACACCCCGGCGTCGACGTGGGAGAGCTGGATCAAGAAGCGCCGCGTGACGGAAGGCTGAGCCATGACGGAGGAACTGTAACAGGTTCGAGCCTCATGCCTCACCACTCGGGCGCAACCGTGTACGAAGCCATCTTCGGTCCGAGCGCGTTCGGAATCGAGATTGGCTCCAGCTTTCATTGGCAGCCTCGAGGGGCAAGAGGCGACCGTGCATCCAAAGCACTCCATCAACACCCCGGGCCGGGTACCCCACGCGTACCCTCGGTTCGGACTTGGAGCAACCCGTCGCTCGCTGCTTCCGAACGGTGGTGGGGGTGAGCCGCTGGCGGGGGTGGCTGGCTCCGTCGGGTGCCCCGTGCGTCAATTCTCAAACGAACTCCAGTTGTTACGTGGATACCTGGAATAGTTAGACAAATTGTCTATGTATTGGGTTGACGTGTCTAGGTTCAGGTCTAGGTCTGCGGGAGTGGGGTCGGCGCGCCCGACCTGAACAAGGAGTGCTTTCATGAATTTGAATAATCGCTACACGACGCTACTCGCGGGGTTCACACTCGCGATCGCTACCGCTTGCGGGGACGGGGATTCAGACTCGTCGAACGAGGAGACGCCAGATGCAGCGGCGTCCGACGACGAGATGACGCCCGACTCGGACGACGAGACGCCGGACGAAGACTCGGGTTCCCCGATGGAGGACGACGACGCGGATCCTGACGACGTTCCCTCCGACCCGGGCGATCCCGATGGTAGTGCGCCCGACGCTGACGACGACGCGGGCGCGGTGGGCAACATCGTCGAGGTGGCGCGAGGAGCTGGCAGCTTCGACACGTTATTGGCCGCGGCCGAGGCAGCCGACTTGGTCGACGCGCTGAGCGGCGACGGACCGCTGACCGTCTTTGCACCGACCGATGCCGCTTTCGAAGCGCTGCCCGAGGGCACGGTCGACGCGCTGCTGGATGATCCCGAGGAACTGGCCGCGGTACTGAGTTACCACGTCGTCGGCGAGCGTGTGGTTTCGATGGACATCGAGGACGGCACCGAAGTCGACACGCTACTCGGCCCGTGGCTGACGGCGAGTGTCGATGGTTCGACGGTGAGTATCGAGGGGGCCACAGTCACGAGCGCCGACGTGCTGGCGAGTAACGGCGTGATCCACGTCATCGACAGTGTGCTCATGCCGCCGCCAGCGATCGCGGATCTGGCTGTTGCCAGCGACGATCTGAGTACGCTGACGGCGGCGCTAGAGGCCGCCGAATTGACGGAAACGCTGAACGGAAGCGGACCGTTCACCGTGTTTGCGCCCACCGATGCGGCGTTCGACGCGTTGCCCGAGGGCGCCCTCGACGCATTGCTCGCCGACGACGAGGCGCTCACCGAAGTGCTGCTGTATCACGTCGTCGAAGGCCGGCAGCGGGCCGTCGACGTCATCGCACTCGAAGACGTCGAAACCATCGGAGGTGAACTCGCGGAGATCAGCGTCGAAGGTGACGTCGTGCGAATTGCTGGAGCCGAGATCGTGGCGACGGACATTGCTGCGCGAAATGGCGTCGTGCACTTGATCGACGCAGTGATGTTGCCGCCCAATCTGGAACTGCCAGGTTCCGAAGGTTCACCTGACGGAGGCCCCGACGGGGGTGCTCCGACTGCCAATCTGGTCGAGACAGCGATCGCAGCGGGCGGATTCGAAACCTTGGTCGCAGCGGCCGAAGCGGCTGGGCTCACGGAAACCCTGTCTGGCGACGGTCCGTTTACGGTGTTTGCGCCGACTGACGCTGCCTTCGCCGCACTGCCCGACGGCGTGCTCGACGCGTTGCTGGCCGATCCCGATGAGCTCGCGGCCGTGCTGACGTACCACGTGGTGCCTGGCGCCTTACCATCGGAGTCCATCTCCGACGGCGCTCGCGTGGACACCGTGCTGGGCCCCTGGCTAACGGCGACGGTATCGGACGAAGGCGTGTCCGTCGGCGATGCGTCGGTGACGACCGCGGACGTACTGGCGAGCAATGGTGTCATTCACGTGATCGACCAAGTGTTGATCCCGCCCGCGACCATCGCGGAGATTGCAGCCGCGAACGACGATCTATCTACGTTGGTGACTGCAATCGAGGCTGCGGGTCTCACCGAGACGCTATCGGGGCCTGGGCCGTTCACCGTGTTCGCGCCCACTGACGCTGCGTTCGATGCTCTTCCCGATGGGACGCTCGAAGCGTTGCTGGACGACACCGACGCACTGACGGAGGTGCTCCTGTACCACGTGATCGGTTCGCGAGAACCAGCGAGCAGCGTACTGGAGGCCAGCGAGTTTGAAATGCTGTCCGGTCAGAGTGCCTCAGTGGAGCTCATGGACGACGACGTGCTCGTGGCTGGCGCCCGCGTGGTGGCGACGGACATCGTGGCGCGTAACGGCGTGATCCACGTCATCGAGAGCGTCATGCTCCCGCCAACTGAGTGACCTCGACGCAACCACCGCTGCCAAAGCCCCTCACGCTGCCCGCGTGGGGGGCTTTGCGCGTCTGGACGAGTGCTCAGCGTTCGACGGGTCCGTTCGTTGCGTGGTCCTCGCCCGAGTTGGTCAGATCGCGGGCCACCCCGATGAATCCTTCGTGCATCCCGTGCACCCACAGCGGTGTGATGTCGAGGGCAACCCAGTACTTGCGGTTTCGCTTGTCGTAGTTGAGGATACGTTCGCTCGATGGGCGTACCTCTCGGATCGCCAGCCCGATTCGTCGAGCGGTGGCGGCGTCGCTTTCGGGGCCTTGTAACAACGTGCCGGGGGATCGACCGCTCACGTCCGAGAGCGTGTATCCACACAGATCCGTGAATGCGGGGTTGACCCAGCGTGTACATCCGTGGGGATCGGTCACGATCACCGCGTACGGAATTTCGGTGAGCGCCGCGGCGCAAACCGCGTTCTCGAGCGGAGCTTCTGCGAGTCCGCCATCGGGTTCGAGGGTGCGCTCTGCTTCGGCCAAGAGCCGCTTTCGACCCATGCGAGCGATCTGGCCGATGGTTTGACCCTGGGCCAGCAGCGCTCGGATCCCGAGCAGCACGTTCAGATCTTCTGCGGAATACAATCGCTGTCCGCCAGCGCTCCGCGTCGGTGCCAGCAAGCCATGGCGACGCTCCCAGACTCTGAGAACGTGGCCGCTGAAACCCGTTTGCTCAGAAATGTCGCCGATCCTGTAGACATCGGACGCGTCGGCCTCAACCAACTGAGGGCTTGCAGAGGGTGGCTTGCGTGGCGTTCGGCGAGGCACTGGATCGTACATAGCACCGAGCGGCGCGTTGGCACGGTAGGACTAGCGGTTTCGAAGCAGCTCACGTGCGTTGGGAGGCCGTGAGCTGTCGTGAGCAGCAGAGCAGGTGGGCTACCACACTATCGACCAGAGGGTTTCTGTGCTGAGCGCACTGTGTTACGGTCCGTGACGCTTTCACTTGCCCTTCACCAGAGACACTCCCATGAAGCTCACCTCGACCTCACTTTCTACCTTGAGCACGCTGCTGGCTCTTCTTGCGGCATTCTGGCTCGGTGGTTGTTCCTGCACCGTCACCACGGGTGACTCGGATGACGCAGACGACTCCGACGATTCCGCTGACGATGCTCGAGACTCTGGAAGCAGCGAGGAGCCGAGTGAGGACTCGGGGGCAGCGCCCAGTGAGGATTCGGGTGCTGAACCCGTCGTGGACGCGGGTCATGGAGAGGTGGAAGCCGCGGTCCCTGTAGAGGACGAAGACGGCGGGGCTGGCGACGCATCAGATGCCAGCGCGCCTATAAACGACGCGAGTGGCACTGGCGACGCTTCGCCCGACACTCCGCCCACGCTCACGCTCATTGGCGATTCGCCGTTCGCGCTCGATTGCGGCGAAGAATACGACGAACCCGGAGCGGAAGCGCACGACGCACAAGACGGTGAGCTCGACGTGGAAATGGACGGCGGTCCCGTTGACACCTCCGAGCCGGGTTCCTTCGAGTTGACGTACACGGCTACTGACGCCGATGGCAACTCCGTGAGCGCGACGCGAGTCGTCTCCGTGTGCGGCCCGGGTTGCGGCGACTCGGGCAAGGAGCCCGTCGATCTTCGACTATTTTCCGCCGTGCAGTACGAGCAGTTCAGTCAGGCCGACGCCAGCTGGGAGGTCAGTGAGGATGGCAATGAAGTCATTCAAACCGTCAATGCCGATGCCTCAATCTTCCTGTCGGACTTCGACACGACGGATCTATCCATCGAGGGTAGCTGGCAGGCCACGGGCTCATCGGACGACGACCTGATGGGGTTCGTCTTCGGCTATCAAGATCCCGGGCACTTCTATCTGTTCGACTGGAAGGGCGCCACGCAGACCTATGAAGGCGAACTCGCTGAGGTCGGCATGAGCCTCAAGATCGTCGCTTTCGACGAGCTGCCTGAAGAAGACGGCAAGTTCGTGCATGAAGACTCGAACGACTTTTGGGCCACCGAGGGGACGGAAAACGTCAGCCTGCTCACCGTCGACGGCGAGACGTTTCGCAACGACGTTCCCTGGGATCACAACGAGGAATATCGCTTCTTCTTCGAGGCGCACCAGGGCAGCTTCCGCATTGCGGTGTATTCGAGCGAAGGCGAAGTGCTCGAAGATTGGTCCGTGTCCGACGACACGTACCCAGGCGGTCGCTTCGGGCTCTACAACTTCTCGCAAGGTCCCGTCGCGTACTCCGCGTTCTTGGCTCGGGAAACTCCCATCGAATGCTCCACGGTCGACGTTCCCGCGATGGGTGATGCCGGGGCCGCAGCCAGCGACGCGGGAGCCGACGCCGCCGCCGCCGAGTGAGCATCAGAGTAGCTAACTCGCGGCTCCGCCGCTTCGGTGCGCGGTGCCGCGCAGCACGCGGGCGTTTCTCCACCGCGAACGACGTTTCGTCGGTTCATTCGTGATCAGACGAGTGAGCGACGGGTCGTGCGGGGGCCTAACGCGATCGAGATGGCTTCGTGTCGCCCCGCGTCGAGCTTGTAGTGGGTCAAGATTGGGATCACTAGGAGACTCAACACCAAGGCGACGGGCCCGTAGGCGAAGGCCATGTTCCAGGTGTTTTCCGTGGCCATCGCGCTCTGATCGGACCCGATTGAAACCCCCAGCGATGATAACAAGACGCCCGCCGCCAGCGCGCCGAACCCGGACGACGACTTTCTCGCAAAGGTGCTGGCGCCGAAGAAAATCCCTTCACTGCGTTCACCCGTTGCGTGTTGATGGGCGTCAGCGACGTCGGCCATCATGGTGCCGACGCCAACGAAACCCGCGCCAGCGCATGCGCCAGCCAGCCCATACGTCAGGCAAAGTGCTCGCCAGCTCTCTTCGGCGGCGATGGGCCACGTCCCTGCCAGTCGCGCCATCACGGGCAGGCTCTGCAACACACTGAACAATGCAATTCCGATGGTGAGGGTCAAACGCTTGTCGTAGCGTTGCATGAGCCAAGACCACATCGGGATACCGAGGGCCAGAGCGCCGATCTGCGCCGCTTGTATCCATTGAATCTTCTCGCCCGTGAGATGCCAGAAGTACTTGAACATGTGCAAATCGAGGGCGAGCTGTACACCCCGGGTTGCGAAGAACAGGAGCACGGCGAGGAACAAGGGTCGAAAGTGGCGGTTGTTAGCAACCTTCAGCAGACGTTGGACCAAGTCGGCGTGCGCGCCCCTTTCCGGCGGAGGTTGCACGAGCTTGCCCAAACGTTGGGTCCCCAGCGCGGACAGCACGCAAATCACCGCCAGACAGACACCCGTAGCGATCCCAAATTCACGATAGGCGTCACGCGAGTTCTCACCACCCTCCGAAAAGAACAACTGCCAGGCCGCTACGGAACACAATACCGCTCCGAGCACCGCCGCCGATAGCCTATAGCCCACCAGCGCGGTTCGTTCGCTGTCCTCTTCGCTCAACTCCGCCCCCAGCGATAGGTGCGGCACGATGAACAATGTGAGGGCTAGTCGCGACGCGCTCGAGGTTACTGTCATCCAGGTGAACAGTTGCCAGCCGTCCAAGCTGGCTGGCGGCGAAAACACCGCCGCAAACGTGAGCGCCAACGGCAGTGCGGCGGCGTACATGAACGGGTGCCGTCGACCCAGACGCCCGCGGTAGCGGTCCGACAGCACACCAACGAGCGGATCTGATACCGCGTCGAACAAAAGGGCGACGAACAGCGAAAGCCCAGCGAGCCATGACTCCAGGCCTGCGACTCGGGTGTAGAAGAAGAAGAGGAATACTTCGAAGGCGTAGGTCTTGAGACCTTCGCTCGCCTGTCCGAGGCCGTAGATGAGCTTGGTTCGCCAGGTCAGTCGAGGTAGGGAGGGCATGGTCGTCTAAGTCATGGGCGTCCCTCGCGGTAATGAGGAGCGCTCCCGATCGCTCCTGGCAACATGTATGCCGCGTTAGCTCGGACGCAGCGAACGAGCTGGGACCGGGCATCTACACTGAGCCCAACGACTCGCGTTGTCTCAGGGCGAGGGCGTTTTCGCGCGCGCAGTGCGGCGTTTCGCCTCGAACGCGGCGCATTGCGTCGCCGAAGAATGGCCTGAGAACGGATTTGCTCACCTGACGAAGCTGTGGGAACACATGTCGCTGCCATGTTTGCCCGCACCAGACCCTCCGAACGCCGTTGTGCTTCGATTCCTCGCGCAGTCAAGTCAACCCGAGCCGCAGCGTGGACGCGCGTCGTGCCGCTGTGGGCCAGCGCGCTGGGCCTGATGCTTTCGAGTTGTGGCGGTCGCGCCACCGATGAATCGCGTTCTGAGCGACCCCGTACCGAAGACGTGAACGCGGCGACCGCTGACGCGGACCGTTCGAGCGGAATGCAGTCGCCCGCGGGTGAACCCCCGCAGACCCAACCTCCTGATTCGTCGAGCGAAGCGAGTGGGCCGGTCCTGGATGAACAGATCGGGGGCCTCGAAGGCGTCGAGGGGAACTCCGCAATCGATAGGCCGACTGTCACCGACGTCGAACCGCCACCGACCTCGTCGCGAGATCCGGTGTTCGACAACCCGAACCTGGCGCCGGGCGTCACTGACGTCGTGCAACCGTCGTACTTCTACGTCCCCAACGACGATACTGATCCCGTGACCGTCACTACCGTGGGCAGCATGGACGGCGGCGCGGAAGACGCAGGCATGGTTTCGGGCACGGGAGATCTGACGATGCTCCTGGTATTCGACAAGTCGAGCAGCATGTTGTTCGATTGGGACGGCAAGACGCGTTGGCAAGTTGCCAACGAGTCGTTGCGCGCCGCGCTCGACGGCATCTTGGACGCGCTCACCATCGGAGTGGTGCGCTTTCCTCTGGATGAACAGTGTTTCGTGCCCGAGTTCGACAGTGGCGCACAGGTGGACTTCACCACGGGGCGAGAGTTCGTCTCCATCTGGCAAGAGATGGAGCATCGGCTCGAGTCGCTGGGCACGCCCCTGGGCAACGCCCTTGCCGTCGCCGATCGCGCCATCGCGCGAGCCAGCGAGGAAGGGCGCTTGAGTCAACGCTTCCGCGTCATGTTAATCACTGACGGTGAGCCCAACTGCAACGAAAACTTGGACGCCATGACTCACATGGTTGCCACCTGGCACGAGCGAGGGGTCGAAACCTTGGTCTTGGGCCTGCCCGGCACCGAAGACGCCAAGGCAGTGTTGGACGCGCTAGCGGCAGCCGGCGGCACGGGCGCCGTCACCATGACGCAAACCGCCGAAGAACTCGACGACGAGATCTACCGCGCCGTACGCTAGGCGCGTCTCGACGAGCGGATCTTCATCGTTGGAGCGGGTTGGGTGAGTGACGGGAACCCTGCGCGCGAACGCAATGCTCCCGAAACCGAGCAGACGGTTGGTTGAGCGTAAGCGGCACGCATGCGGCTTTCATCAGCACTCTGCGTTCTCGTGTTCGTTCTGGGTTGCAGCAAGGAACCTCCGCCCTGGGCCGATCGCACGACGAGCGGCGTCGGTTTTCCGTGTGAGGTCGACCGCGTGCTCGCCGAAAGCTGCAGGCGTTGTCATTGGCAGCCCCTCGAGCACGACGCTCCGTTTGTTTTCGACACCTGGGATGCGCTCCAGAAGAAGGCGTCGGGTAAACACATCCACCAACTCATGCTGGGTCAGCTGGAGGCCGGTCTCATGCCGCCTGTCGACCTGGCGCTCGAGCCTCCCGTCACGGCGTTGTCCTCCGATCAGAAGTCCAGACTGATGAGCTGGCTACGAGCAGGCGCGCCGCGATCCGATGAAACCTGTGCCCCATGAACGGAGAGAGTCTGCCATCGAGCACGAGTCAGCCCCTCAACTGCAAGGAACGGCTCGGTGAGTACAGGCTAGTTGGGTGCGCAGGAGCGCTCGCCCGCTAGACGGAGTCACTCCCAACCGGGGCAGCCGACGGTTTCTTTCTTCATGTCGACGCGGCACACGTTGGTCAGTGCCGTCGACTTGATCGCTCTGTGGGTGGACAGCACTTCGGGAAACTCGTCGTCGATCTTCTTGAAGGTCGGCGGCACCTGGGTGACGCGTTGCCCTTCGGGGATCGGGTCGACACTGTTCTTCGCGATGCCGCTGCCGTATTGCATGGTGACCAGCGCGAGGCCCGGTTTACCACCCACGTTGTACAGCGCGTGGTAGCTGTCGCGATCGATGTTGATGTTGCCTTCGTCGAGTGACTTGCCACCACTGGTGAACTTCACTGGGTACGAGCCCTGGTCCAGTTCCACGCGCAGCTCTGCTCGTGGTTGAAGAGTGCCGTGTGATTCGCCGCCAACGGTCAGTTCCCCCGCCGTATCGAGGCTGTTCGTGAAGGTGACGACGTTCGCCTCAGCCCGACCCGCCAAGTAGTTGCTCCAGGCAACGAGGCCGAGCATCGCCACACCGCCCGCGACCATCCCCGCGATTTTCAGCTTCCCGAATGGGCCGCCGCCCAATAACGACTGACCCATCGACTTCAGCGTCTGCACGCCAGCGGACGCGCTTTGGGGAAACCCGGGATACTGCAACGGCTGTGAGCCTGCGGTGTGAGCGTAGGGCTGCTGCACCTGGCCGGGTTGCACCTGGCCGGGTTGCACTTGGCCGGGTTGCGCGTAGCCAGGCTGCTGCGGGTAGCCTTGCTGCGTCCCGTAGCTCGGTTGTTGGGCGTAACCTTGCTGCGCGTGCGGTTGCTGTGTGTACCCGTTCTGTGTGTAGCCCTGCTGGGCGTAACCTTGCTGGGGGTGAGGTTGCTGCGCATGAGCTGGTTGCTCGGGGTAGGGTGAGCCTGGTTGCTGGGGGTTCCAAGGTCCATTTTGTTGCATGTGTTCGCTCCTGGGTGTGTTGAAACGCTGCCCCCTGTGTCGAGTCGGAATTAGCAGCAAGCCCGCACGCCGTCGACCAGAGAGAGGGAGTGCGCCCGTTGGGTAATCACTGAGCGGTACCCAACTGCAGTGACCCTGAACGATCGGTGTCACCGTCCGCGCAACATGATCCAAGCCCGAGCAATCGCGTCCTATGTCCGCTTTCCTTCGTGCGAACGATTGAATACCGACTCGGTTGATGGCGTCGTAGGATTTTGGGGAGGCGAGGTGTGGCCCTTGCGCGGCTCCCTCTACGGATCTCGACGTCGAGGTGCGAGGGTGCGTCGCACAGCGTCTGATGGCGCGCTCGTTATCCTGGTGGCATTAACCCAAAGACGCGAGGCGCGCTCTTCCTCGATGCACAGTGCCTGACGACGCGTCGCGGGTGCCAGCAATCGGTGTGCTTGTCGGGCGGTTCAGTGTGACTCGTCAGTTTTCGGGCGCGGTATTCTCTTCCCACGCCGAGTCCGTCGGCTCCTCTTCGGGTTCGGTGTCCCAAAGCCGTAAGTGGGGCAATGCGGCGACTACTGCTACAACCTGCTCCTTCGGCAGCGCGGTCAGATCGACGAAGCGCAGTTGGCTCATCTGGTGTAGCGGCTCGAGCGACGTGTCCCGGCTCCAAGAGAGATCGAGGTACTGCAGCGAGCGAACGACTGCGAGCGGACTCAAGTCCATCCGACGGTTGGCGACGAGCCGCAGCTTTTCGAGCTTCGGCAGATTGCGGAGTGGTTCCAGCGAATCGAACGTCGCGCGACTCAGCTCCAGAGTCCGCAGCGTGGGCAATGCACCGAGAGGCGCTAGCGATCGCAGCTCGTTCCCACTCAGATTCAATTCTTCGAGGTTTGCGAGCGATGCAAGCGGCTCGAGCGAGCGGAACTGGTTCTTCGTGAGGCTCAGCTTGCGCAACCCCCGCAGCTTTCCGACGGCGGCGAGGTTGTTGATCTCACATTCGTCGAGCGTCAGCCAGCGCAGCGAACCCAACTCGGCAATGACATCCAGATTCGCGACGCGTGCTTTGCTCAAGTGCAGGCTAGTGAGGTTGGGCAGCCGTCGCAACGGCGTGAGATCGACGACGTCCTTCGGCGAACGGCAAACGATCCGAGTCTCCGCCGCATCCCCCGGGTAGGTGGAGCCGCAGAACTCTACGGGAGAGCCCGGCTCGGCCGCGCCTTCTACGATACTTGGGCTAGCCGCGATGGGTGAACTCCAGAGCACCTGCCCCGTATCGGACTGAAAGCGTCGAACGAGGGCGGGCTCGGTTGGGTGCCCTTCAGCTGTGTTGCCCGCTGACCCGTTCTGCCAAGCTGAGACGATTGCCTCGCCCGCGCGCGCGACGATCGGGTCTCCGATCGCGTAGCCTTCGAAGCTCGCGTGCCACGCGACGTCACCGGACTGCACGCGGAGCTTGCGCAAGTAGACTCCGGCGAACGCTCCCTCCGCGACTCCGGCTTCGAAAACGACTCCCCGCTCGACTTCCGACAGCGAACACGACGCATGGCGCATCAGTGACGAGAAGGACGTGACATCGAGCGTCTGCTCCCAGCGGGAGCGACCCGTGACACGGTTCATGCGCTGCACCGAGGGGATGTACCCGTCGTGAGATGGACAAGTTCCGTCGGATTGATATTCACTCGTGGCCAGTAGCCAATCGCCTTCGGCGGTGACGGCGAAATCGTTCGCGCGGTCCGCGCGCGCTTCCGTCAGGCGAATCCTCGCGCCGTTCACGAGAACGTTGCCAATTGCGCCAGAGCTGGCGAAGCGAATCCCGCTCACGAACGCGCCGTCGCCAGGGAGCAGCACGACCAAACTCTGCATTCCGCGCTGGGTGAACCCGTAGCCGTCTGGCGTGGGCTCGAGCGGGCCGAGCACATGACTCGAAAGGACCTGAACTCTGCCACGCGAATCGAGGCGCAGCGCTTCGAGAGAGTCGTCCCCTGCGCCGCCCAATTGTGTCGTCCATTGCAGCGCTCCGTCCGGGGAGTATCTCTGCACGAACACGTCGCGCTGCCCGAGGTGTGGACGGCTATCAATCTGGCCGGCGGTCGTCCCCGCAACGATGATGAAGCCGTCTCGATCCACGGTAGCGGCCTGCGCTTCGTCCAGCTTCGGCGTGCCGAACTGCCGGCTCCAAATCAACCCACCGTCGGAGGCTTTGCGCCTTTGTACGAAAGCGTCGCGCATGCCTCGGTGCAGCTGTGCGTCGAGACTTCCCCCCGTGGCCCCGACCACGTAGACATGGTCACCGCTCGCGCGCACGTCGTGCGCCACATCCCGCGTGCTCGTGCCGAACTGCTGGGCGAAGTGGATCCGTCCGTCAGCCGAGCCGAGCCGGACCAAGAACGCATCCTGCTCACCGTGGTGCTTCAGGTTCGGAAGCGCGCCATTCGTGCCACCGACGACGAACACGTCGCTGCCAGAAAGCTCGATGCCCAGCGGACTCGTGAAAACAGGCTCGGGCGCTCTCTGCGGCAGCGACCAGGTTTTCTGTGGGGGGTCACCTGCGTCACTGAGTTGCGGGGACGTCGCGATTCCGGCATCTCCCGTCGAGGCGCCCGCGGCGCTGGGTCTTGGGTTGGGTACAGTGGCCGGGGACTGGCTCTCGGCGTCGCTCGTCGAATGCCGCGGCAAGCCCGTCGAGCAGGCTGTCGAAGTTCCGACCAGCAGCAGTAGAGCGCCAACCAGGGCTTTCATGGGATTGCACGATAGCGCAAAATCACCGAGCACTCGACGTGGGACGTGCAGCAATTTCGCTCTTGTGGGAAGAAGAGTCCGCACGGCGACGTGCTGAGAGCTTCGCTTTCTCCCCTCGGGTGGGCACTGGCGGGTAGCGACTGCACAGTAGATGCATGCACAAGCCCTAGGAAGTCTGGGGGACCTGCCGGGTGGGGGCTTCAGGCGTAACGTTCACCCAGCGGCACTTCTCACCTCGATTCGAGGGCTGCGAAAACCCATCAACACCCATGTCCACAAGAGCCGGGCCATGAACCCACCCCCGTGGGTCGAATAGCTCGGAACTTGGTCCGTAAACTCGACACCAGGAGGAGCGTCACGGGTCATCGTGCGCATTTCGATTCCTGGCCGTTCGTGGGGCGGAAACCGTGAGGCATAGATGCTGATCCAATGCCCATTCTCGAACTCGAGGAACAACGGTGTGTCGCAACAGGTCGCGATCACTCGTCGCGTGGTGCTGGTTGGCGAAAGGCGATGTTCGCGCATGGAGTCCGACGCAGGCAAGACAACCCGGTCTTTTCGGTACAGGACGAAAGGCGTTCCGCCGTCTGGCTCGGCGAGCGGAGCCTGTTGGGGAACGCCGAGCTGTTTCGCGGCGGTCTGGCAGCTCTCGCAGTAGCAAGCCACGCCCAAGATCGGTTTTCCGACGGCCTCGATCTTCAGCTCTCCACATGTGCAGGTCAGGAGTCGTTTCGTTGCGTCCATGACCTCATGGTTTGACCCCTTAGGTCAGAAAATTCTAGTAGGCAGCTTTTCCGTACCTTGCACTCGAAATCATACTATGGGTCTCTTCATGGTATCTAGCGCTCGAGGATCGCAACCGCACCCCACGGACGAGGAGATCGACTGCCCAGCATCCACGGCGTTCGCGATGATCGGGGGCAAGTGGAAGCTCTGGATCCTGAAGACGCTGATCTTCGAAGGGACGCATAGGTTCGGCGAGCTGCGACGCAGAGTGGAGGGGATCACCCAAACCATGCTGACGGCGCAGCTTCGTGCCCTCGAGAAGGACGGGTTGGTCGCGCGTCAGGTTTACGCTGAAGTTCCCCCGCGCGTGGAGTACTCCGCCACCCCTGACGCCCTCGGCCTCGTCCCGATGTTTACCTCGATGCACGAATGGTGGAACGCGCGAACCTCTGGCAACACTCCCTCCCCCGCGTCGAACGAAACTCTGAGACGACACCGCAACTCGGGCACAGGCGGTTGAGCCGCAAGGGTCCGCTGTCCCGCGACAAGTCAGGTCGGACTGCCCGATTGCTGCCGCGAGATCCGAACCTGTGCCGCTGCGGACGCGGGCTGCGTTCCGCAATGGCGTTCGTCGTCGAATCATGCGACACCGCGCTTCGCGAATACGACAGGAGACACACGTGCTCAAACACAACAGCTATTTCGACGGTAAGGTTCAAAGCATCGGGTTCGAACGCAATGCGCGGCGCACGACAGTGGGCGTGATGGCTGCAGGCGAGTACCACTTCGACACGGATTCCCCCGAACGGATGACCGTCGTCAGCGGCGAACTCTTCGTGAAGCTTTCGGGTGAATCCACGTTCAGCCGCTACCCAACGGGAACCTGCTTCGAAGTTCCAGAGAAGAGCGGCTTCGACTTGGAAGTGCGAGCCTCGGCCGCGTACGTCTGCGAGTTTCTGTAACTCGCCGTGCATGACGTGGCGCTTCCCGTGGTGGCGCATTTAGTGCGGCCATCGAGGAGGTGCGTCAGGCAAGTGCCCACGTCGCGCTCGCACGCGCCCGTTCGGCGCCACGACTGCTAGAGCCAGTAGAGCTGCTTCCGATCACGAAATCTTGACGGTTCCCGAGCAGACACTGACGGTCAGCACTTCTGGGGGCCAGGTTGCTGCGCTCGCGCTGGTCGACGTCCTTCGTGGGCCGTCGGCGTCAACGCGTTCGGGCGTTGCGAGGTCGAGTTCGGCCTGCCAGCCGCGAACGATGGTGCCGGTCTGAGCACTACTTTGGGTGTTATCCTAAAGCAGATACAGTGAGTGATGTTCGGTTGATCAGCTTGGACGCTGTGACCCACGTGGTTCTTTCGTGACACGAGCGAGGCGGGGCCCTTCTTGCTTGGCTTGAAAAGCTCGACGGCGAAATCCACCGCGCGGTTCACTCGTCAAGCGTAGCTGCCCGACGAGTGCGCAATTTCGCGTCAGCGTCGTGCGCGCTTTCCGTGATCGGTTCGCGACTGTCTAGGGATTTAGTGACTGCGTCGTTTGGTTGGACGCAGTCATGAGTCTCGCTAGTCGCAGAGGTGGGTGATGATCAATAGGGAGGTCGGCCCCCGTCGTGGGGGTGTAAGCGGTAGGTTTGGTCGCTACGAACGAGGTGAGCCTTGCTCGATTCGGCCAGCGTTGGTGTTGATTGGGCTGGTGCTGTTCGGATGTGACGCGGGATCGAAAGATGCGCAGGACGTCCCGGAGCAAGGCGGGGGGGAGAGCGCTCATTCTGACCAGTCCTCCACACCCGGCGATGAGGGCTCGGGGAGCGCCAACGCCGAGCAATCTTCCTCGGCAGGAGCCACCTCTACGCCAACGGGAGCGCAGGGCGGGGAAACACACGCGGACTCGTCGCTGGACGATGACAGCACTCCTGTAAGCGGTGCTCCTGTAAGCAGTGCGCCCGCAGACAGCTCGGCCAATGATGCTGATGACGTTACGACGGTCGCGTCCGGCGCGAGTGACACAGACGCGGGGACCGCGATGGGCGAGGCGTCTGATGCGGGTGGCGCGGTCGCTGACCAGTACGACACGCTGGTCAACCCGTACGGCATTGCCCCGTTGGTTGCCGTCGTCAACGTGCACGGCGTGGACCCCGCGGAGGTATCGGGGGTGCGGGTGGTGGTTTTCGGACTCGGCGACGCGCCAGACTTCGAGCGGGTCTACTCCCCGATCGACGAGGAGTCCGAGGCTCAACTGGATACTACGGATCTTTCGTTTCCCGAGCCTGGTTATCACGTGCCAGTCTATGGGTTGTACCCGGACACGGACAACACGGTGTCGATAACGCTCGACTTGACGAGTGACGAGCCAGTCGAGATTGAGGCCAGCATCGCGACCACGTTGCGAGAAGCAGCTGAAGCGGCGTGGGTTCCCGACGTGCGGGTGAACACGGCAATGCCGGAGCTGATGGAGCCTGGCTGGACGGTGGCGGAAATCAGCATCGAACCTGTCCCGGCGCCGCTGGTGGTGCTCGTCGACTGGACGCGCACGATCGCGTTCGACGAGCGTGGGGACATTCGCTGGGCCTTGTTGCCTCAGCTGCCGCTCGGCGAAACGTTCACCTTGACCCGTTCTACGAGTGGTAGCTTTTGGACAGGTTCGCTGAACACGATTGTGGAAGTGAACAAACTGGGGCGAACCTTGCATTCCTTCGAGCTGTCGGACCACACGCTTCATCACGAGATCTTGCAGGTTGGTAGCGACGATCCGACTCACGCGTCGCCGGGCGAAAGCGAGCACGCGGGCAACCTGCTGGTCTTGGCCTCACTGAACGGCGCGGACACCGTGCAGGATCACATCTTGGAGTTGGAGCCGCAGACGGGCGAGGTGCTCAATGACTGGGACATGAAAGCGCTGTTGGATCCCAGCAGAACGACATACATCGATCCGGAGGAGTGGGCACCCGGTTCCGGGGATTGGTTGCACGCCAACGGAGTTGCCTACTCGAATGAAGACGAAGCCATCATCGTCTCGGCGCGCCATCAAGGCGTTGCCAAGTTCAGTCGCGAAGGAACGCTATCGTGGTTGCTCGCGCCGCACGCGGGTTGGCTCGAGCCACAGGCGGCAAAGCTACTCACTGCAGTGGATGCAACCGGCGCCGCGTATGACGAAGCCGTTCAATCTGGGGACGAGCCCGCCGGCGATGCCAACGAACCGGAGTTCGGGTGGCCTTTTGGTCAACACTCGCCAGTGCTGTTGAGCAATGGCGATCTGATGTTGTTCGACAACGGCTCCAGTCGGCAGTTCGGGCCGATTTGCGGTGGGTTCTCGCGCGTCGTCATCTATCGCATCGATGAAGCAGCCATGACCGTTCGGCAGATGGGGCAATTCGTGTTGAGCGTCTCGGAATCGTCGTGTTTCGTCTCCAACACCCACCAACTGCCCACGACCGGCAACGTCTTCATTCAGCCGGGTAGCACGTCCTTCGACAATTCCAGAAACACCTCCGTCATCAAAGAAGTCGCAGCTGAGATCACAGGCGACGGAACGGTTTCTTTCGGGACCGTAGTGTTCGACGCGACGTTGGACTTGAGTTGGACGCCATCGGGCAGAACGGCGTACTCATATCGAGGACACCGCTGGGCGCTTTGAAGCCAAGTAGCTCAGCTTACCCTTGCCGCTATCCCCAGTGCCTCTCGTGACGGAGTAACGTTTGCTCGCAGCGCGCCAGTGCTGCCCGCACGTGATCTGCGACGGACGTTTTCGTCTGGGCAACGTCGGGCAGCGGCCTCAGGTGCGCGGTGCACAGGTGGTCCACGTCGTGGCAGTGTTCGATCAATCCCGTCGCCCATGCGCGAAACTCTGCGGCTGCCGAGACGCGCTGCTGCAACGCTGCGCGAAGCCCCAGATGAAAGCGCAGCCCGCCGAGCAGCGGCAGGTTCGTCCACATCAACGTGTCGTCGACGTGCAATGTTCTTGAAGATGGATGGAACGCTAGCACCGACGCGAAGTGATCCTTTGAAGCAAACTCGACGCCACGTGGAACCGAGAAAGTGAAGTCCCGGCTGAACAGCGCATGCAGCGCCGGCTCGTTCGTCCGCTCGGGTTCCCACTGCAGTTCTGGCGCCAACTTCGCGTGGCGCTGGGTGCCGTACAGGCGGGCCTTGGGAAACATGGCGGCTGCGTCCCGAACGTGAACGGTGTGAAACGGATGAAGATTCAGTATAGCCTCCACGTTGTCGAAGCCTCCCGTTATCTCCTCGAGCTCGCGCGCTACATGGTCGTCGAACGCGTAGGCGTCCAGCATGGCGAAGGCGCCCGATGAAAGCCGCACCAACGACGACTGCGTGCCGACTTCCAACAGTCCAAGTGCCTTGTGCGACCCTCGGATGTTCCAGAAACCATCGGCTACGGCAACGAGTCGATCACTCATCAGAGCAACGTCGGACTCACGCTTCGGACGTCAAGGCGCGGGTAGGTGAGGCAAAACAGGACACGCCTATCACCACGAGACCTGGGCGCCACGCAGCAAACTTGCCCCTTGGGCGACAGCCCCGTAGCGCGGCGCTTCCCGCGCGCGCTCGTGAGCTGGCACCTAGCTTGCACGCCGAGTCATGCATGACGACTACAATTCAAACGATAGCACCAGACGTTCTCGAGATAGCGATCGACGGGCGTCTGAATCACGATGACTACGAGCGTTTCGTCCCACTGGCAGAAAAGCGCATCGAGCAACACGGGATGATCAGCTTGCTGATCGTCCTCGAAGACTTCAGCGGATGGTCACCCGACGCACTGTGGACGGATCTGAAATTCGACACCAAACACTACTCGGACATCCGTCGCATCGCGCTCGTCGCCGATGGCGAGAACAAACGCTGGCTCGCCACGTTGAGCAAACCCTTCACGAAAGCAGAGGTCGAGTTCTTCACCAAAGACCACATCGACAAAGCGCGCGAGTGGATTCGCGAAGGCTCGGCGCCCGCCGCGGCGCTGTCGGGTACCGGGTGATCCGTCTTGGTTCGTTTGGGCTTTGGCCCCTCACTCGAACGGGCGCGCCGCTAGTCGTGATGCGTCGTCAGCCCGCACCTCGACTCGCCTTCCATAGCGGGAGCCGCGCTTGGCCGTGAGGCGTCTTCCGGCCGCGACGCCTCAGTGCCAGCTCATCGAGCGCCTTCCCGAACGCCGTTCACCTCTGCGCGAAAATCGAACGGCAGGGCTTCTTGGCTGGCGCGTGAATGGCCCCTGGCTCCTGGCTGCTCGGGGGATCAGTGTGCAGACTCGCAGACCAGATTGAGCCCAGGCGATTTGGCGTGCACGCGGTTGGCGTTATGTGAATACAGCGCCATGGCAATGCTTGTCAGGTCGGTTGGGGTTCGTTTCGGGGTGTTGGCCGTGGTGTCGTTGGTCGCCACAGCCTTCGTTGGTGCGACGGGTTGTGGCGGTGGAGGCGCGGATGCGGTGGATGACGACGACCGTCGCAGCAACCGGGATGATGACGCCGACGAGGACGCCGGCGTCGGCGCGGGCAGCGACGACGACCGCGATGATGAGGACGACTCATCGACGAGTGGCGGGGCAGGTTCTGGCAACGGCTTGCCGTCACGTCTTCCCGAGGACGAAGCCGAGTGCGACAGCGCGAGCGGCGTAGACGGCTGCTACTTTGCGGAATGCTGCAGTGAACTCGTCGCATGCAGTGAGAGTTCGGCCTGCACCACGGTGTTCGGTTGTCACGCCACGTGCCCCGAAGCAGACGATAGCTGCTTTGCAAGCTGCGCGGGCTCGGCGTTCATCGATGGCGCTACCGCGTATGCGGAGGCGATCACCTGCACACTGTTCGCCAGCGGGACGTGCGAGAGCGGCGCGACCGGCAGCTCCAACTTCGACGACGCAGACGGGGGTGATGCCGACGGGGATGATGGTACACCGATGAGTTCTGAGGTTGGTCCCCTGGGCTCCTTCCAGGACGAGCTCGGCTGGGATCTAGCGGTGTCTGACGATCCGCTGACCGCCGAGGTGGAAGTCGACGCTGATCGCGCCGTCTCCCAGGAAATCACGAGCGACGGTGGCACGCTGACCGCCACCGCCGAAGATGGCACGGAGTTCCAGTTGGTGATCCCAGAGGGCGCCGTGTACGGGCCCACGGTGATCACCCTGACGCCCCTCTCGTCGGTTGACGTGGAGCTCGAAGGCGACACCGTGGGGGTTCAGATTGAGCCTGACGGCTTGGACTTGATGGGCTCTCCAACGCTTTCGATCACGCCGCCTGACGACGTCGAGTGGGCGGTCGAACAGCAGGTTCCACTCGCGATTGACGGCAAGGACGACACTGTGGCTCTTGTCCTGGTCGATCCAGAGAGTGAGCCGCTCCGGTTAGCGCTCACCCATTTCAGCAGCTACGTGGTGCTGTTCAGTGAAAAGGGCATCGAGTCGACCTTGTCGCAAGCCGAGATCCGTCGACGTTTCGGCGGAGACGCTGAAGCGCGCATCCAATCCGCCGCCGCCGAACGCCTAGGGAAGGCGCGCTTGAACCAGCTGCTCGGAACGTCCGAGGAAAGCGTGTTCGAGCTCGGCTTCGCAGATTTGATCGCGGAGTACGAAGAGCATGTGTTGAAGCCACGGCTCGCGCTCGTCGGGGAGAGTTGCAAGGCGGCCAAGCTCGCGATCCGAACCCTGCTCGGCGTCGAACGCCAGTACCAACTGCTCGGCATCGAGACCAGCCTGCAGAATGATTTCGTCAACCTCATCCCGACCGTGGCCGAGGTGTGCATGCGCGAGGAGTACGAGATCTGTCGCGACGAGCACGTCATCACTCGCGTGCTCCCCACCCTGTACGGCCTCATGCGCCAATCGCAGCTGCTGGGGTTGGGTATGGAAATCGAAGGCTTCACCATCTCGCCGCCCTGGTTGATCGAGGCGGAGGAGTACGCTCGCAAGTGTCTGCAGTTCGAGCTGCAGTTCGACAGCAACGTGGCCCACGCAGACGACAGCGGTGATCTGTCGATGAGCGAAACGGTGACGGGTCGCATCCAGATCGGCCTTCAAGCGTCACTCACGACGTTACCCGCGGACGCGCTGCCGTCCGGAGTCGCGCCCATCGGGGCGCTCATCAGCGGTGGCCCTGCGCCGCTCGAGAGCAGTGGCTACTCGGTGCATACGAACGAAGAGTGCCGGACCATCGACGAAGAAAACTCGGAAGATGGCGAGCTCTACGTCAGCTTTCTCGGTTTCGTCCCCGGGGAGAACAAGCCGAGCACGCCTGGCGGCAGCGCCCAAATCACGGACATCGGTTTGAGTCTCGCCATTTCACCGAATCTCTCCAGCTACGACTTCTCGCAACAGCAGATCGAGGAAAGTGGCTGCGGTCCGCAGACGGCGACGGGCACCGAAACTCTGAGCTGGAGCTCCACGCTCGGCTCCTACCTGCTCGACGTCACCGCCACAGGCGATAACGGAGCCTGGATCGACGACTGGAAACCAGTGAACGACGACATCATCGCCACCAAAGATCTGACGCTGAACTACAGCGACGGCAGCTTCACGAGTGAGGGCCCCGTGCACTTCGTGTTGTTCCACGCCCCGCAGTAACGAGCGATCGGCGTAGAAGACCTTGCGCGGACAACTCACACTCGGGGCTACTGTGCTCCGGGCTTACAGTCGATCTGGTCCGTACCCTCGACACAGAAGTCAGTCACGCCGTACTCGTCGCACACGCCGTCGCGCACCCACGGGCAGGGCGACAGCGAGCCCGAGTCGTCCTGATTGCGCGCGATCTTGATGCTGGTGGCGTTGGTTTGTGCGGCGAGGTCCTCAGCGGCTTGCGACGAGAGCTGGGCATTGAGGCCGATGACGATGCTGCTCGCCTGGCTGAGCTCGGGAAAGCTCAGCTGCGTGAGTGTCGAGTTGCGCAGGATGTGGAGCTCATCAACCTGGCTCAAGCTCGCGAAGGCGTCGATCTGCTGCAGGTGATCGTGTTGCTCGATCGCGACGAAGCCCGCCGTGGTCAGTGCAGGTGCGCTCGCGATTGTCCGCACCGACGCGTTGCCGTCGATGTCCAGGTAGTCGACGCGCTCCAGGTTCTCCAGACCGTCGATGATTTGGAGCGAATCGTTGTGTGTGATCCTCAGTGTGCCGAGCTCCCGTACGGATGAAAGCAGCGCCGTCGATTTCAGTGAATCGTTCAAGACCAGAGAAACCGATTCGAGGGACTCGGGCAGTGTCAGGCCATCGAGCGTTCTGAGGTTTGCAGTTTGACTGATGTGCACACCCGCGAAGGACTCCAGGCTCTCGAGCCCAGCAAGCGACTCGATCGCGTCATCATCGCTCAGGCTGAATCTCCCGTTTCTGTCCTCGTGATCATCGTCTACCACCAGGGTGGTCAGCGACCGCAGTCCAGAAAGATCGGACAGCCTGGTATCCGAGATACCCACGCTCCCCGCCTGGCGCAGCGAGTGCAGTCCTTCCAGCGATTGGAACAGTCCGCGGATCTGAACGCCACCGCGCACGACCTCGAGGTGACTCAGAGGCTCCAGGTCGCGAGCGGACGAGTCCAGCAACAGCCACCCCACGATTTCCACGCAGTTGCGCAGAGCGTCTAGCTCGGCCTGGCGGACCGGGGCGAAGTTGCCTTCACAGATAGGACCGGCGAGAACGACCGGCGCTTCGTCTTCCACCGCTGAAGTCGCATCGTCGGATGGATCGTCTGCAACGCCGACCTCTGCGTCTTCGGTTGACTCCGCGTCGTCTTCGCGCGATCCGGCTGGGCTGGCCGTCGAGTTCGCGTCGTCTGGTGCGGATGAATCCTCCGCAAGACGCTGCGCTCGTGAGCGCTCCGACGAGCCTGCACCACAACCCGCCGCGCCCGCGGTCAAGCCGAGCGCCATCCAAGCGAGCGCGATCCTCCCGAGTTGCATGTTGCCAGCGTACGATCGTGAGTGTTGCCGGCAACCCGCCCGGCGGCTGTTCCACGCTGCAAGCTGCGGCCCCGAGCTCTGGTTCGTTCGACCTTTCCGTCGACTGCCCCAGCCCCGAACTTCGCCATCCCTCGACCAGACTTTTCTGTCGAGTTCCGAACGCTCCTACCGTTGCCTTCGCAACGTTTTAGGCGAGATACAACGGTATCCGAACGAAGCCGCTCCGCGGCGGTAATCGTGCGTGGGTGAGGGAGTAGCGCGC
>CBFGUG010000105.1:0-25398 GCA_965651905.1 uncultured bacterium
ACTTCACACGCCTCGCGCTCCGGCGGAAGAACGTGGGTTCATGCAGGGGATACTGTTCTTTGGCGATGCTCGGCAGTTGCTGCGGATCACAAAGCGCTGCCACGAAGTCGAGCAAGCGATGGGTCATCGCTTCGATCAGTTCGAACAGCTCGGGCAAGCGTGGCTCGGTCAGACCCCGGAACCAGCGCGAGAGCACGAAGCGATTGAAACGCGTGCGGGAGGACAGCTCGACGAAGGACGTCTCGCCGCGGAGTCGACCCAGCAACGCACGAACCCCCTCACGGCTGGTCACGCTGGCCAACTGAGTTTGGTCCGAGTCGGGAACGCCGAGAAAGCCGCGCACGGCCTGATCGACGTCGACACCAAAACGCCGAGCCGCACGAAAAGCCGCCGATGCATGCGGCGCACACTGACCGGTCTCCCAGCGGTAGACGATGTTGCTGCCGTAACCGAGCCGGCGACTCGCGTCGCGTTGGGAACGGCGCCCTCGGACTACCCGCAGCCATTCGGCGGCCAAGAGCGCAGTATCCATGTACTCATGTTCGTATTATCCTAGAGCGATACGTGTATCAAAATGTGACTTTTGTGCATTGTCGAGGGGAGCACCGCTTGCCATGCTTTGCGTCAGGGAAACGCCATGAAGCTTCACCGATCGACTCATCCATCGCTGCTCGCCGCAGTTGTGCTCCTCGCCTGCGGCAGCGGTCAAACAGGCGACGTTGGGCTGGGCGTCGAGACCACCAACGAAAAAAAGCGAGAACAGCAGGCTGACGCGGGGGCGTCCGCCGCCGCCAGCAGCGAGGCCGAACAGGACGCAGGCGTGCCCGAGTCAGACGTGGACGCAAGCGCGGTTGCCGAGCCCGATGGGGATAGCAGCCCTGCGGCGGAAGCGGACGATACCACGACGGATACGACGTCTACGCCAACGACGGTCGAGACGACTGTCCCAGCCATGCAGGCAACCGACCCAGAAGCGACCGCGGCTGAGCCTCCCATCGAAACGCCGAGTGACGTCCGGCCGGGCGCGGACCTACCGTGCGGGTTGCTCGGCGAGGCTGGCCAGACTTGCGTCGCGGCTCACAGCACCGTGCGTGTGCTCGTCCCCGACTACGCTGGACCACTGTATCAACTCGAACGGAGTGATGGCGCGACCGAGGATATCGGTACTGTGGACGGCTACGCTGACGTCGGCGCCCACGAGGAATTCTGCGCTTCGGGCGACTGCGTGTTCGAGGTTCTCTACGATCAGTCGGGCATGGGTAACGACTTGACCGAGGCACCCCCCGGCAGCGGCAAGTCGACCCCGGGTAACCCCGTGCCCGCCTCTTCGTTGCCGGTCGCGGTGGGCGGGCACCAGGCGTACGGCATGCTCTTCAGGCCCGGGATGGGCTACCGCAAACTGGAAGGCAATGGCACAGCCCAGGGTGACGAGCCCCAGACCATTTACATGGTGACGAGCCAGCACGATCTGATCAACGGCTGCTGCTTCGACTACGGCAACGCGGAAATTACCGCCAACAACGACGGCAATGGCACCGTCGAAGCAGTGTACTTCGGGATGGGCGTGATCTGGGGGACGGGCACAGGAAGCGGCCCGTGGGTGATGGCAGATCTGGAAAACGGTCTGTACCCGGGCTGGGAAAACGGCCAGGACAGGAACATCGCGACCAATCTTCCCCTCGAGCACGACTTCGTCACCGCGGTGTTGGTGGGTGACACTGCCGACAAGAACGATGGTCGGGGCAGGTTTGCACTCTACGGAGGTGACGCGACCAACGGAGAGCTCCAAACCATGTACGACGGGATCCGACCTGAGAAACCGGGCTACGTCCCGATGATGAAGCAAGGTTCGGTCATCCTCGGTATCGCTGGTGACAACAGTGACGGCGATGGCGGTCGCTTCTACGAAGGTGTGATGGCCAATGGCGCGGCGTCCCTCGAAACGTTGCAGGCGCTGCAGGCGGCCATCGTCGAGACCGGCTACGGCGAGTAGACGCGGCGCCGGCGGTTACCCAGCTGGGCAAAAGGATTGGGCGCCGCCCAACAGCTCGCGTCCTTCCCCCGTGCCCCATACATCTGAGGCGTCGCACTTGCCGCCCAACGGGAATTATCCACGGTGTAGGGCGAGAGCGCGAAGTTCTTGCCCCGTTTGTCGGCTGCCGCGCGACTGCTCGTACGGATGTACTGCGAACAGGAAAGGGGCGTGTGATGCGACTGCGAACTGCCTTGACGCTCGTTTGGCCCGTCTTGAGCGGCACACTCGGCGGGTGTAGTGACTCGGGGAGCGCCGACGGCGAGTCGGCAGACGGCATGGCGATGTCTCCCGCCGCTGGCTCTGCTTCGGCAGACAGTGCTGCTTCGGCAGGCAGTGCTGCTTCGGCAGGCAGTGCTGCTTCGGACGTTGGTGGCGGCGCTCCGGCGGGCACCCCTTCTGGCGGCAGCTCAGGTGACTCGGCTGGCTCGGCATCCAGCCCAGATGACACGGATTCCGAACCTGCTGCGCCTTCCGAAACCTCTGGAGCGGGCACGGTGGGCGTCTCCGATGGCGATGTGACCGGACCCGCTGTCAGCGAAACAGAGGACGGCATCGACGCTCCGGGTGAACCCGAGACGGCGAGCACAGATGCGGAGAACCCCCCCGCGTCTGGCGAAACCGACGATACCGACGTTACTCAGGGCGACGAGTCCGAGGCAACCGGAACGACCAGCAGCGGCGGAACCCCGATGCCGAGTGACGGCTGTCCTGCTGGAGAGTGGCCCGAAGTCGATCCGTCGACGGCGGGGCCGTTCGAGGTGGCGACCGACAACGATGTGGGGCCAGAAGCAGGTGAAGCCGAGGACGACGGCACGATCCCACGTTTCACGATGTTCCGCCCGGACAACATGGAGGAGAGCGGGCTCTGCCATCCAGTCATCACGTGGGGCAATGGCACGGGCTCCACACCGAACCTCTACGGGGGGGCTCTTGAGACATCTCGCTTCCCACGGGTTCGTGGTCATCGGTTCGAACAGCACAAACGTCGCGCGCGGCGAGCCGAGGCCGATGAACGTCGGTATCGACTGGGTGATCGAGCAGAACGAAGACCCGTCGAGCGTGCTCTACCAGCGCATCGATACCGCGCACATCGGCGCGACAGGACACTCCCAGGGCGCGATCGCTACGACCCAGGCGTCGAGTGACGAGCGCATCGTCACTTCGTTACCGATCCAGGGCGCCGGCGTCCAACGTGACCTGCACGGTCCGGCGATGTTCTTCTGCGGCGGCCAAGACGACATCGTCAGTTGCGACGGAGCCATCCGAGCACTGGATGCCGTCGACACGCTGCCCGCGATGTACGCGAACTACTTGAGCGTGGATCACGGCAGCTGGCTGAGTTTCGGCGGCAACAGCCGCACGGACGTGGAGGTCGCGATCACGGCCTGGATGCGCGTTCATCTGATGGCAGATCAAGCGCTGCGGTCGTGGTTCTACGGAGCATCGTGCGGCCTGTGTACCAACGACGCCTGGGAGATCGACCGAAAAAACATGGACGAGTGAGCGTTGCCGGATCCGTCGTGGCTGCCTCGTAGTGGTCCGCGCGGCGCGGGAGACGCACCGCGCGGGCTCGGATGATTCATGGCCCGTACAGCGGCACTGGCGGGAATAGGGTATCGATGACGTCTAGCGAGCAGCAAGGGGTATCGGGATTGCCGAGGGTGCCATCGAGATTCCGACCGAAGCAGGAGACACTGTCATCCTCGAGGGTCGCACAGGCATAGCTGTAGCCAACCGCCACCGAATTGGCGTTGGCGACGCCGTTGATCTTCGTCGGTGTCGCGCCGTAAACTTCGCCCCAGCAGTAGACGTCGCCCTGGTTGGTCACCGCGCAGCTCAAGTTGCTGCCAGAGTCCACTGCAACGGAGCTAGGAAGGTTGTTCTGGGTAAGGGCGAGGGTCGTTTCCCAGCAGACGACGGAGCCCGTGCTCGTGCGCGCGCACGATTGGGCGTCACCGACACCGATCTGGGTGGCGTTTGCGACGCCCGATATGGTGGTCGCGGTGTCGTCAGCGTGGAACCAACACGCGACACTGCCGTCGTCGATGAGCGCGCAGAAGTGGTCACCATAGGGGCTCACATCGATGTCGAGGATGGTGCCCAGGCCACCGATGGTCCGGGTTTGAGTTTCGTTCGGTGCCGCGCCCCAGCACTGGACCTGGCCGTTGGTCAGCCATGCGCACGACCCGTTGAAGCCTGGCGCCATCTCTTGAATGTTGGAGACGAGGCTCACGTCGACCGACGTCCCGAGGGGCGGAGTGTCATTGGTGCCATCGCCTAGCTGGTAGTTCGAGTTGGAGCCCCAACAGATCGCGGTGTCGTCTTCGAAGGTTGCGCAAGTAGCGTAGTCTCCCGCGTTCACGTGCCGCACGTTGGAAACTCCGGCAACGACCGTCGGTGTCGACTGCACACCGAGCGCGGCGCTGGCCGCCTCCCCGAAGTTGTTGTCCCCCCAACAGTACAGCAGGCTCTGCTCCGTCACCGCGCAGGCATTGCTCCCGCCCGTGGAAAGTTCGGTGTAGCGATCACACGGAGGGACTTCGTTCACCTCGCCGTCGCAGTCTTCATCGAGACCGTCAGCGTTGCACAGCTCTTGTCCTCCTTCGCAGGCAACCGCGTCGAAGCTGCCGTTCGTGCAGGTGATTTCTCGAGCCGTACACACGCCCAGCGATCCGTATTCCGCGCCGCAGGTGGTCGTGGTCCCGTTGATGCAAGCGTCTGGATCGTCGCAGGCGTCTAGCTCGGTCCAGCTGCCAGCCACGCATTGCTCGGGGATCAGGCCGTTGCCGTTGAGCCCGCAAGCCGTTGAGCCTGCTTGCTCGCTCCCGTCCGTGCACTCGTCGGGATCGATGCAGTTGGCGCTATCCTCCCAATGCCCGTCTACGCAAACGAGCTCCAGCGCGCCGTTGTCGTTCAAGCCGCACGGCGTAGTGCCCTCAGACGACTCGCCGTTCGTGCAAACGTCGGTATCCAGACAGCTGTCGCCTTCGATCCAGAAGCCGTCGATGCAGCTCTCTTCCAACACGCCCGAGCCGTTCAACCCGCATGCTGACTCGCTTGGACGGGACTCGGCCCCCGCGAGACACTCCACACACGCACCCTGCGGCGAGCACAACAAGGGAGCCTCGCAATCGGCCTCTGACAAGCAATCGGGTTCGTCTGGCTCCGACCCCGCGTCGGGCTCGTCATTCATCTCCGGATCGATGGGATCATCCGTGCCGACGGCGTCGTCTGACGACTCGCTGTCGTCGGACCCGCCAGACATCTCGGACCCCGCATCCGTGGGCTCCTGTTCGTCAGGTTTGCCGTCGTCCATTGCGGTGGACTCGTCGGCTTCGTCTCGCCCAGACGGGTCGCCGTCGGAATCAGCTCCTGCGTCACTCCCGGGCGCGACGTCCGACTCGTCGTCATCTGGCTCGGCCTCGGAGTCATCGTCCGTCGCGCCCGAGTCCCGGTCGCTCGAGTCGCCCGGCGTCGAATCGTCGTCCGCAGACGCGAGCCCGTCGTCGTCAGTATCGGAACGCGACTCGGAGTCCTGTTCAGCGGCGTCGTCCGCGCCCTCGCCGGCATCTACCGCGGACGCGCCTTCGTCACTCTCGTCCGTCGCGTCCGCGAAATCCGGCGCCTCCGACGAGCAAGCGACCGCAATCCCGCACAGAAACCCCGTGAACCAACGTGTGATCATGCGCCACCACTAGTTCCCAGCGGATTTCGGCGCAAGAGAACAATCGGATCCCAACTACCGCCTCACGGCACTTCCGCTGTACAGGGGCGGCGTAGAACGTCGGCCAAGCTGCGGCGACGTCGCTGGCGCGTCCCTCGGCAACGTTTTCAACACGACGCAGCTCTCGTTGGGTTCGCTCGTGTGAATGCCGCGCGCACACTGGAAGAAGCCTTCGACCAGATTGATTCAACCGCGAGTAGCTAAGCCGTTCACCCGCAGGGGTACGCTCCGAAGAGACGATGGCGTCGCCAACCCATCCTCATCTGGTCCGGTCAACGAGGTGCCCGAGCAAAAAGGCTGCCTGCGTCGCGAGGTGCCTGCAGCCGTTCGCTACGGTCCGTCACCGCAGCCCCCGGGGCACTGGCCCCATATTGCGCGGTGTGACGCGGTGTGACGGAGCCCACGAAAAAAACCGCGCGTCGCTCCGCTGTTCGTCGAAAGCTGCACCACAAACCGGCATCCAATCGATCACCAATCCCGCCTTTCGAGGTCGTCTTCTAGGTTTATTGCCAACGCGACGCCTGCGGTGGCGACTTGGGGCGTCGATGGTGGTAGTCTCGGCCCCGATGACGCAGGGAGGGCGACAGGGAAAACACCCGAAACAGGTGAAACACTCGAATCACGGAGTGCAGGTCGGGCTGGGGTTGATGATCGTAGCGAGCGTGGCCGCGTGCTCGAGCACGGATGAGCTGACGGGCAGCAAGGCGGGCGTCGGGTTTGACGCAGGTGACACGACCTCGCCCCTCGACGCAGGTGATCCACTGGGCGCAGGTGATCCACTGGGCGCAGGTGATCCACTGGGCGCAGGTGGGTCCAATGCCGACGCGAGCGCGATCCTCTCGACGACTGTCACCCCGACAGCTGGGTCTTCCACAGCTGAGGACTCCACCTCCGATGATGGCGTGTTCGCTTCCGACGACGAGGCGGCCAGTGGCAGTGTTGCGGGCTCAGTCGGGAACGGTGCCGGCGGGAGCGAGTCCAACGCGACTGGCGGGAGCGTGAGTTCGGAGCCCGCCTCGGCCGGGGCAGGTAGCGCTGAGGAGAGCGCGGTTGCGGGGGCTGGTGACGCCGGAGCTGGGGGAGCGGGCGGCGGCGCTACCCCGGAGCCCTACTGCCGCACGTTCCCGGAAACCGACGACTTGAAGGAGCTCGAGGTCTGCCAGGAGCCCCTGATTTGCCCTGTGGGAGAAGCCCGGAAGGTCGACGTCGACTCAGTCGCTCGCACGTTCACTCAGTCCTGCGTGCCATGCAACGCGGGCTACTACAACGAGCAGGTGGGTGCGGACTATTGCTTTCCATGCCGCGTCTGCGGAACGCTCGGGGTGGTCAACGAGTGCACGGCCGCGTCCAACACTCGCTGCGAAGACACCGGGGTCGTAGCGCAATTCGGCATCGATCTGCTGAACATGTACTTCGGCGGGATCGACGCCGGCACAAGCGGAGCGTGGCTCGCCGGCTTTCTGGCGCAGCCGAACGGTGGCGCCAACGCCGGGGCGTACGTCGGTCACGTGGGCTTGAACGGCGCGGTCGAGCTGGTCGAGGAGTATCCAATTTCAGGGGGCGATGAACGCCTTCGCCCCGTGGCCGTCCTGAACGATGGGATTGCCTGGGTTGGGGGCATTCGAGGCAACTTCGCCTACAACGGAGTGATTCGTCGGTTCCTGCCGGACAACACTCCCCTGGAGGAGGAGTTGCTCAGCGCCGGGGAACAGGATCAGGTACAGATCGAACACCTGGCGGAAGATGAACAGGGCAGTGTGTGGGCAGCGGGCATCACCAATGGCTCGCTGAGCGGAGCGCACCTCGGAAGTTCCGACATCTTCTTTGCCAAGTACTCGGCGCCTGACGCGCAGCCAAAGGTCGTCCAGTTTGGAGGCCCCGGCACCGACTACATCGAGGGCTTCGCGGTGGATGCCTCCGGGACGCCGTGGATGGTGGCCCACATCTCGACGTCCATTCCGGACGACCCACAGTCCGTGTTCGAGCCTTTCCTCGGCCACGTGCAGACCGACGATGCGCTGAGCAGCGTCTCGCTCGTGCCGCTGGTGTCGCTCGACTCCAACCTGTACCTGATGGACCTGGCGTTGGACCCAGATGGCGCACCCGTCATCATCGCTCGCGATCGCTTCGACGAGCCGCTGAGTGACCAGGGCATGTATCTCGTTCGCAAGTACGACACTCAGGGAAACATCGTCTTCTCCGACTACATCGGGACGCCGGGGTTGGACTGGATCGGCAGGATGCTCATCGACGGCCAAGGGCGGATTTGGGTTGGCGGCAGTACCGAGTGCAACCTGGGGGATGCTGACCTGCCAGGCGTCGCGGCTAGCGCATCCAGTGACTGTTACCCTCGCCAAGCTAGTATGGGTGGCCGTGACGTGTTCGTCCGCATCTACGCCGCAGACGGCAGTTCATCCCAAACCCACCAACTAGGCTCCACCCAGTACGATTCCTTCGGCGGCATGGCGAGCAGCGACGGCAGCGTGTGGGTGGCTGGCACCACCCAGGGCGCCATCGGCAGCGTCCGAGCATCAGGCCACAGCCAAACATTCGTCTGGCAACTGAAGCTTTAAGCGGCGGACAACTGGGCAGCGTGGGCATGCCACCGCGCTCGGAGCGCCATCGGTCGACAGGCCCCTCGTCAGTGTCGTCTCGAGTTTGCGGGACTGCTGGCGACGCTCATGACGAGTACATGGGCGCTGGGCCCCATGACTCCTCGTTCCGTCTCGAGCTCCCGCAGTAACTCGGCGCTGACGAGGTTTCACGCCGCCCCTAGGGACGCCGTAGCTCAACGCACGGACATTATTGTCCGCCCCCTCTTCGTCGCAACTTTCCGCTCACGCGCCTCGCGAGGGTGCTCATATCGCGTGTGAGAGCCGCGCCTCGCCAATTATCAACTGTCGTGCGAACGCGGCTGCTCGCGGTTGCGACGCCCCGCGCGTGGGGCTGCACGAACATGAACGTGAACGTATACTGACTGCTCCGGAGGTGCTTGTCACATGTTTACAGATCGTTCGTCCAACCCCGCTACTCACAATCTCACGCGCTCTTTGGCCCGCGCGGCGCTGATCCTTGCGCTGGGCCCAGTCTCCCTGGCAAGTGTCGCTTGCGGCGAGTCGGGAGATTCGGACGGCGACACGAGCACTGGTGTGGCGAGCGGAGTGCCTTCTGGCAGCGCGAGCCCGTCGGGGGATACCACTGGTGCGACTACCGACGGCACTACTACCAACGGCGCGGAGGGGACGACAGGTAATCCTGGCGGGGCCACGACCAACCCGGGCGGCGCGAGCACGGGGGACTCGACAAACACATCAGGCAGCGCGCCCGAACCGATGGGCTCGGCGCCAGGTGGTTCCAGCTCGATGGACACTTCTTCCCCGGCCGACTCGAGCGACTCCATGGGCACCCCACCCGGCATGATGTCAGACGATACCGCATCCATGGACATGGACTCGATGACCGACCCAATGGGTTCATCGGACGACGACGACTCGATGGACGGAATGGGTCCGATGGGTCCCCCAGGTGGAATGGGGCCGATGGACGGGATGGGTCCGATGGATGGGGAGGACCCGATGGATGGGGAGGACCCGACCGACGACGGGGGCGACATGGACCCGATGGACGACGAAGGCGGTGGGGCTGAAGGCAGTGCAGGCGCGAGCGCTGGCTGCGGCACCAGCACCACGCTGAGCAGCGGAAACGGCACCATCGACGTTGGTGGAACGCAACGCGAGTACATCTTGGACATCCCTGGCGACTACGACTCGTCCCAACCTTACAAACTCATCTTCGGCTTGCACTGGCTGGGCGGAAGCATGAATGACGTCGCCACTGGAGGTACCGTGGGTCTGGGCAACTACTATGGGCTGGAAGATATCGCCCAGGGCAGCGCCATCTTCATCGCCCCGAACGGTATCGACAACGGTTGGGCGAACAGTGGCGGACGCGATATCGAGTTCATGAAAGCTCTGGTCGAGCTACTCTCGACCGAGCTCTGCATCGACTTGGATCGGATCTTTTCGGTGGGGTTCAGCTACGGCGGCATGATGTCTTTCGCCATCGCCTGTGAGATGGCAGACACCTTCCGCGCCATCGCACCGCTTTCGGGTGCGTTGTATAGCGGCTGTGGCAACGGCACTGAGCCGATCGCGATGTGGGGCGCGCACGGGACCGGTGACACCGTGGTCCCCGTTGGTGATGGAGAGAGTGGCTTGGCAGAGGTGTTGGCTCGCAACAACTGCGGAGATCAGACGATGCCCGTCGACCCCAGCCCCTGTGTGTCGTACCAAGGTTGCGATGAAGGGTATCCGGTGACCTGGTGCGAGTTCGACGGCGGGCACAGCCCCATGGGTTGGCAGACCCAACCCATCTGGGACTTCTTCTCCCAGTTTTGATCGGCCAAGGCCCTCGCACGATTTTCGATCAGGCGAGGGCCGCGTGAGGCGAGAAATCCGCATCTTGCTGCTCACGACGCTCGCGTTGACGACCGCGTGCGAGCGTGACGAAGCGACGCCCTCATCGAGCAGCGCGGTGTCTAGCGCTGCATCGGGCGCGGTAGCGCTGAGTTCGGGAGGGACCCAGGCTGCTCGGCGTGCCGCGGACGAAAGCCAAGCTGCCAAACCCCAGCAGCTGCTTTCGCTGCCTACGTCGGCCTATCACGCAGCGGTTGCTCTCGATGGACCGACCGTCACCGTGCTGACCCCAACTGAAGCTCATCGCTTGGTCCCCGACGGAGCCCAGGAGAGTCTGTCCATTCCTGCAGACGCTGCTGCCGCGCTGGCGGGGGATTCAGTGGTCTACTGGTTTGACGGGATGTTCTGGCGCGCCTCGTTCGGCGGCGGCACCAAGCGCATCGGGGTCGCGCCGCAACGCCCAGTGATGCTCGCGGCCAACAGCGAAGCGTTCGCTTGGGTCGACGGCTCCGTCAACGGTGTGCTCACGGTTCACCTCTCCACAGTCGGCTCCCCAAATGGGAGCACAGCAGGGGCCAGCGTCGGAGGTGAACTACGCAGTCATTCGTCTCTGGTTCCTATCAGCGCACTCGTGATGCACGATGACGCAGTTTCTTTCGTCGAACGTTTGAGCGATTCCACGTGGCGCATCGGACGGGTGAGCACGTCGGACACACCGCGCTTCAGCAGCGTCAAGGCGAGCAGACCCCCCAGCATGCTAGCGTTGCATCGAAACGAGCTGTTCTACTATGGCGGACTGCGCTGGGGTCTGCGCGCGAGCTCGGCAGACTTGGACACTGAGCGCAAGCTGGCGACGCAGGTCGTGTGCTCGCCGCTTTCGGTGTCTACTCGAATCTACTGCGCCCAGGTGCAAGGGTTGGTCGAACTGACGAAGGAGGGCGCGCCGTCGCGAGTGCTGACGACCAATCGCGGACGCCTCATCACTTCACTCGTAGCGGACGCCGAGCGAGTCGTTTGGATCAGCGACGCAGGAGCAGAACGACTCGAGGTCGAGATGATCACGCTGCCTGAATGAGACCCACTCGGCTCAGCCAAGCAGGTCTGTGAACCCCCTCGGCGCTTTAGGGCACCGGACGTCCAAGCTCCTCCATCAGCCAGGTCATTGCGGGGCGCGGACTGCCGTCGCGAATCAAACCGCTGTTGGGCGCCGAGCTCCACGTACGCCCGTAGATCCAGCCCCAGATCGTGATCCCGGGCACGAAATCCAAGCTGCGGAAGTGGGTGACTTGCTCTTGATAGGTGCGCAGCTGCGCGTTGTCGTCGGTTGTGCTGATGTCGTATTCAGTGATGTAAACAGGCAGCCCTGACTCGTCGTGGAGCGCTTGCAGGAACCCCTTGACACGGTCGAAGCTGACCGCGCCGTTATCTAGATCGTGAGCTTGGGCGCCGAGCGCATCAACGGGTGCACCTGCCGCCATGATCGTCCTGACGATGTTGACGAAATGGTTGTGGTCGTTGGGCCACTCGATGTTGTTGTAGTCATTCAAAATGAGGATCGCTTTGGGGCACGCTTCCCGAGCCCACAAGAAGGAGTTCGTGATCCATTGCCAGGAACCGTTGGTGCCGCCCCCGATGGCGTCCGCATAGGAGGGGGTCGTGTGGGGGGGCGGCTCGTTGACGACGTCGATCATCGCGGTCCTCGGGTAACGCTCGCAGAACGAGCGCATCCAGTCCTTGACGTCGGCTTCGCCGATCGTCCCGCGTGGTTGCTGATTGCCCCAGACGAACGTGTGTTGCTTGAACACGATGCCGTTTTCCTCGGCGTAGTCGTAGATCGCGTCGAGCGTGCTCCAGTTGTAGTCGCCACCCGCATTGGGCTGAACGGAGCCCCACTTGCCGGCGTTCTCTGGTGTGATCTGATCCCAATGGGCCGCAAAGGAGTAACCCTGGGGGTCGACGCTGTTGCCCGTCGTGATGTTCCCGACGAACTTGTCGGGGATCGTGATCTCGTCGTCTGGGCCCGGCTCGGACGTGTCGTCCAGGGCATCGTCGGGGACGCCCGCGTCCTCGGCGATGGGCTCCTCCACACCGTCGGCGTCATCTGCCGACTCGTCGTCGCCTTGCGTCTCGTCAGGGCCACCGACGTTCCCGTCGTCGACGTCGTCCATCGAGTCGGTTGGCCCCTCGTCGTCCGTGGCATCGACATCGTCCGTACCATCGACGTCGTCCGTGGCATCGACATCGTCCGTAACATCGACGTCTTCAGGTGGCGGCCCATCATCGGTCGGCGGTGGATCCGAATCTGTTTCACCGCCCGAGCTTCCAGCAGTCGTGGTTCCTGCGGTTCCGGGCGAGTCGCCCGTGGGCTCATTCCCGCCTCCACTGGTCGCGGACGACATGGGCTCGCCGTCCACGGGACTCGTGGTCGTCTGTGAAGGAGCAGTCGTCGCGACGCTACCAGCCGTACCTCCTGTATTGGAAAGTTCCAGTGACGTGTCGGCGTCGCCAGTCCCATCCGATTCGGTACACGCCGCGACGGACAAGGCACACGTCCCAGCGGACAGGACAGTTGCGACTAACCTGAGATGTCGATCAATCATTTAGCGGCATTGGCTCCGTTGAGGGACACCCGCGGCTGAGCGAGTGTCCACGCGCGCAGGTTAATGGGTTCATTCCTTCTTCCTTCGCAACCGATCAGCTGAAGCGACACGCACGCTGACGGAGGCAAAGATACGTGACCCGTCGCAGAAAGATGTGGCCGCCCGAGGGGCGACAGTCAATCGTCAGCGGCGTCAGGTGGCCGCACGGGCAAGGCGATAATCCCTGTTTGTCGGCCCAAACCCCGATATGTCGATGGATGCCGCTTTCGCTCGCCCAAACGTTGCCTTGGCAGCGCTATGAGCGTTCGGCGCGAAAAAAATGCATCGGCCAGACGGATCGGTTCATCTCAAAGCCTGCCTAACGCGATGTTCCCGCCTGCAGGCGGTCGCTGACTCCCGTCACAACCCAGCGGGCGCGAAGTGATCGTGAGCTTGCCGTAGACGAGGCGCCGCACTGGCGACGAACGAAACTCCGTCGCGCGTGAGTAGCGGTGTTACGACGGATCGCCGGGGGCGACTTCGATCTCTATGGTGGCGGTGGACGCTGCCTTGGCTTCGGGCATGGTCAAGCCCTCGAGGCAGTCGCGCAGGCAAGCGGATAGCTTGGCGTTGCCCAGCGTGCTGTGCTTCTGGCGTGAGCGGATCAGCGAGCCCGCGCTCGACACGACTGCTTCGAGCGTGACCTTGCCCTTAGCCTGCGAGTCGATCGACTTGTAGCAGCGCACGATGCGCCCCCAACCAAAGCGGGCGGCGCGTTGTACGCCCGCGGCCGTGTGGGGTCCCCGCACGTGAGTCACGTTGACGATGACTCTCGGTTCGGGATGTGGCGCCCGATCGGCCAACACCGTGGGCGCAATTGCCGAAGCGAGGATGATGGTGCGAAACGTGGCGCGCAAGTTCACGGCGACAGCTTGCACTCAATACAGGATGTTGTCCACGATGGGTTCTGCGTCGGGAAGATCGTTCTCGCCCAACATTTGCCGCAGGTCGCGTTCGATGGTGCGGCACAGCCCGTTCATCGGAACGTCGTTGATGCTGCGTTCGAAAGGATCTTCGCTGGCGTCGCCAATGGCGTCCATGGTGATGAAGACCCAGCCGATCAGTGCGGCGGAGACCAACAGTGGAACGAGGATCCAAAGCCGTTCCCAGTCGCTCGTTGCCTCGGCGACTTCCGCCTCGAACACGCTGAGCAGACCACAAGGAACGAGCGACACGAACACGCGTACGAACCAGCGTGCAAACTCGGCGTACTGGCGAGGGAAGGGCGTGTTCTTGATGCGCTCACACTTGCCTTGAAGGGCGTAGAGTTCGCGATTGATCTGCATCAGATCGATCTGATGAAAGATGTCGAGCTGACCCGAGCGTTTGAGGGCAGCGAGATCCTGTGCCTGTTTCTCGAGGAGTTGCGCTGCGGGGTTCCGTGTTGCCGAAAGCGCAGTCTTCTCCTCTACTGAGAGGAATGGGGCCATCTCCAGGTCCCAGTCGTTGCGCATGTGCGCCTCGTGGTTGTCCAGTCGTCGTTTGGTAGTTTTTGCGGGCCGATCGAAGAAGCGGGAGCTCTTGCGCAGCTGGATGCGTAGGGAATTGATCCAGGCAAGCTGGCGATAGATCAGCCTCCGCTGCGCTTCGGAGTTTTTCGCTTGGCCATCGCCGACGTAAGCGAGCACGGCCGCGGCCCACGTTCGACTCGTCGTTGACGATGCCGCCCCAAATCTTCCTGCCCTCCCAAAAACGGTCGTACGCCGCGTTATTCTTGAAGCCAACATAGAAGGCGACAGCCGTACCGATGGTTGCGACGGGCAGGAACGGCAACTCGAGGAAGGTCCAGTCCAAGTAGGAATAGAGCGCGAGAATCACGGCTGCCCAAGCCGCGGAGTAGAGCGACGGCCGAATGGCGACCAGCAAGAGGATCTTCAGCGGGATACGACGTTTGGCGTACATGGCGCCCGAGACTTATCACGCTGCGCGTCGCAGCGTCATCGTGCTCGCTCGGCGGTCTGAGAAGAGAGGCGCGGTACGAAACGAGACCCGCCGCGGGGCTGCACCTCGGGCGACCTTCCGTAGAGTGAGCCGGGCATGTTCGCACCTCGCCTTCCCCAAATCTGAGCGAGGCGATTGACGGGGGTGCAGCGTACGAGCGCCCACGGAAACTTCACGTCGCACCACGGACACGTGGACGACATCCGCGGACGCGGACAGCACGTTGTAGGCGAACAAGGTCGATCGAGGGCGGTAGGTTCGAACACTTCGGTCTCACGGCGCGCGGGAACTCAGTCCTGCGGGGCGAAGCGGGCGATCTGGCCCGCCACTAGCGCGAGCTCTACTCGCCCTTCGCGTAGCGGCCAGCGATCTCGAGCAGCTGATCGACCGACCACTGGTCGTCCGCGTGTTTGCCTCGGTAACACGCGACGATGCGCCCGTCAGGGGCGATGAGAAAGTCGCCTGGTAATCCCATGGCGCCATCTGAACTGCCTGCCGTGGCTCGCGAAGCCGCACCCACGCTCATGGCGCGTAGACCTGTCAGCCAGACCCTGGGGCTCAGCAGCGCGCTGGGTGAGGCTCCCACACCGAGCTCCGAGTACAATCGTTTGTCGGGGTCTGGCACCACGTAGAACGGTTGGTCCATGTGCACCTTGGAGAGATCGTCTGCCGACGAGTGAAACACTGCTACCTCCACGATGCCCGCCGCGACGAGTTCGTCGTGACGACGAGCGAAGGTACGCAGATGCAAGCTGCAAATCGGGCATCCCGCGTAGCGCCGTAGCTGGAGATGCACCAGGCGGGTGGGATCCGGAACCCTCACGGAACCCGAACGTAACGTTTCGAGGTTGCGTCCTGGAAAGACATCATCACGCCGGGTCGTCTCCGACACGTCAGCGCTCGTCGGCTTCGTCATGCTCGGAGCATGGTGGTCGTCGGGGGTTTGAGAACCCCCAGGCAACTGAACGGCTGCTCGTTCGACATTGTGCGTCGAAGTGAACAAAGTCGTCAGTTGACCCCTTACGAAACCCGCTGACCTTCCGTTGCCTACTCGCGTCCCGCGGAGCGACGGGCGTGAACCGGAAACGACGAATTCATCGGGCAGCAGGCATGTCACAAAGCAAACTTCTTGATTCAACCGCGACCGACATGTGGCCGCCGACCATGAGTTCCTTGGCGGCGTCGAAGCTGGAAGCACTGGCAAAGGGGCTCGGCCTGCAACGGCTGGTGCCAGAAGCCCTGTCGGTGCTGGAAGTGCTGGGAAGCCCCTGGCTCGACTGGAGTGCGGGCGGCAGCCCGGCGTGGGATTCGGATCTGACTGACGACGGTTCGCCGTTGGAGTTTTCCGTTGCTTTCGACGGCAACGGTCCGAGTCTGCGTCTACTGACGGAGGCGCAAGGTGAGGGCCGCGATGCTAGTGCCAGTTGGCGGGCAGGCCAGGAAGTGAATCGACGTTTGGCGGCCAGCTTCGACGTGGACCTGGAACGCCTGACCAGGGTTTCACCACTCTTCGCACCTGATAACTCGCGGCCGCAACGTTTTGCTACATGGCATGGTGCCGTTCTCGATGGGGCTAAGCCGCCAGCTTTCAAAATCTACCTCGACCCACGCTGTCGTGGCCGGGCCGGGGCGCGCTGGCTCATCGACGAGGCACTTCGGCGGCTGGGGTTGCCAGAGGCTCGCAAGCTGTTGGCTGCGTTGCCCGCACAATGGTCACCGCTGTACTTCTCGCTCGACATTTCCGCTGAACTCGGCGAGCGCTGCAAGGTGTACCTGGTTGCGCCAGACACGTCCCCGAGCTCACTGTCGGCGACGCTCGCGGCGCACGGCTTGGCGCAAAGAAACGCAGTGGAGCACTATCTCGCCGAGCTGATCGGCGCACGTACACCGCTCGACGCGCGACCTGTCCAGCTCTGCCTGGCGTTTCACGCAGGTGAGGCTCACCCGCAGCTGACGTTACACGCCCCAGTTCGAAGCTTCGTTGCGAACGACCGACACGCCTTGGAGCTTGCGTGCCGCTGGTTGACGCCTGAGGACGCAGCTGTCCTGACCGCTGGCGTCGAAGCCATGGCGCAGCGACCACTCGAGGCTGGGCGCTCCCTGATCAGCTACGTGTCGTTGCGGCCACGCTCCGATCGTCTCGGCGTCACGGTTTACCTTTCTCCACAACTGTATGCCGTTGCTGCACCGCGAGAGGTTCCGAGCTTCGGAGCGGGCGCTCACTCGTTCATCCGCGAGATATCGCCGCGCCATGAGGCGAGCCAAACCACAATGGGCACGTTGCTGAACGAGATCGAAGCACGCAGGCGACAGCTGAGCGAAAAGCCGTTCCTGACACGGGTGCGACGTGAGGGGGATCAGCAACGCGCGAAAGCTGTGGCCAGGCGCATGGCGTTCTGGGTCATGGGCTTTCAGGACATCCTGCGCTTGGTGACACGGCTGACGACCGATGAGGAACTCGCCTCGCTTGCCGCCACCCACGAGGCGGAAGATAGCGGCCACGATCACTGGTTCTTGCACGACCTCGAACGCATGGGCGTGGACATATCCCTGCGCGACCTGTTCGACCACGAAGCCGAGATCGCGCGAGACACGGTTTATCAGATCGTTTCAGACGTACTCACGGCCCAAGACGATCGCGCTCGACTGTGCGTCGTGCTCGCGCTGGAAGCAGCGGGCGTGGAGTACTTCTCGGCGACCATCGCATTTCTGCAGCGTGTCGGCGTCGGCGAAGGGCTCTTGTACTTCGCCCGTTCCCATCAACAGGTCGAGGCCAGTCACGATGTCTTCGAAGCGACCAACCATGGCCACCTCGCCCGTGTCCCCGTTTCCGCCGAAGCCCACGCTGAGGCGATGCGCGTCATCGCGCGCATCTTCGCGGCGATGGAGACCTTGGGTGACGAGCTGTTCTCATGGCTCGACGACGGAAAGCCACTGCGCGGAGCCGGCGTATGAGCGAAGTATCCCGCACGACCAGCGACTTCCTCGGGGGTGCGACGCCTGCTCTCGTGACGGACTTCGGGGGCCTCGTGCGCGGTGCGGCGCTGGGTAGCGTCGCGCCGCGAAGCGCCGAAGAACTTCAGAGCATCGTGCTGCAGGCGCGGGAACGCGGCGTGGGGTTAACTCCCCGAGGTGGCGGTAACAGTCAGAGTGGCCAGGCCGTGGCAGACGAGAGCGTGCAAGTGTCGTTCGGCAGTCTGCGGGGGGCAGAGTGGATTGACGATGAGCACGTGCGCTGCCAGGCGGGGGCGAGCTTCGAGGACGTGTTGCGGATTACCCTCCCGAGGGGCTGTGCGCCCGTGGTAATGCCCCTGAATCTCGATCTGACGGTTGGTGGAGTTCTCGCGGCGGGTGGTTTGGGTAGTTCGAGCCATCGCTTCGGGTTCTTGGCCGCATGCGTAACAGAACTGACGGCCGTGATGGGGGACGGCACCCGCGTGACGGCGAGCCCCGAACGCCAGCGCGACGTCTTTGATTGCGTGTTGGGTGGTCTGGGACGTTACGGATTCATCGTCGACGCGGTTCTGCGACTCGAGCGAGTACCGAGCAAGCTGACGACCACCACGATGTTGTACGAGGAGGTTCAGCACCTGCTCAGTGACCAACTCGCGCTGTCGATTGACGAAAAGGTGCTGCACCTCGAGGGCGTTCTGGCGGCGTGCATCCTGGGGACGACGAAGAAGTCGGACAATACCCGATTGCCATTGCGGCGTTGGTCTCATGCGCTGCACGTCACCACAGCTTCGATGGCGGACGCAGAGTCGGTTTGTTCCCGTCTCGCTCCCAGCGCTGTCATCAGTCGACAATCGGATACCATCGACGAGTTCGCTCACCGCTACACACCCCGCTTTCGAATGATGCGCGAAAGCGGGGCTTGGGAACAGACGCACCCGTGGTTCGAAGCACTCGTCAGTGCCGAGGTCGCCGAGGAGCTATTGACGATGGCGCAAGCGTTGCCGCCATTTTTCGGCGACATGATCCGAGTCGCCTCCGTGGCGTACACCGACGCGCCACTCGCCATTGCCGTTCCTGAACGCAGGCCGTCGAACGTTACGCACTGTATCTCACTCGCGGTGTTACCCAGCGGCATTCCCGAAGCGCTGTCGGGAGCTGCACGAGCGGTGTTGAAGCCGTTGAACGAGCGCCTGCTCGATCTGGGGGGGAAGCGCTACCTATCGGGCTGGCTGTGCGACCCAGATAGCCGCGTTTGGCGGCGGCAGTATGGCTCGAACTACGAGCGCCTGCTGCAGCTGCAGCGCCAGTTCAACCGCGAAGGCACGTTGCGTTCGCGACTTCCTTATTTGCTTTGAGTTATCATCCGAAACGGAGCCGCCATGTCTCATGAACACAAAGTGCAACAGTTTTACGATAGTGCCCGTCACTGCTACGAGCACATCATGGGCGAATACTGGCACCACGCCGATCCCGAAGCCGTAGCGGCGGGGCTGCCCCGTGCACGCGCCTGCGAAGTCCTGAGCGAAAGAGTCGTTGCGCTGTGCGGCATCGAACGGGGACACCGAGTGCTGGACTTTGGGTCGGGAATCGGTGGGCCGACATTGCACATGGCGCGGGTTACTGGGGCTGCCTTCGTGGGAGTGTGCAACAACGACCGCTTGACGCAGCAAGCTCGCGACCGAGCAGCAACACGCGGAGCGTCAGAAACCGTGCAGTTTCAGACCTTGGGAGACGAAGACTACAAGCAGCTGCCGTTCGAAGACGGGAGCTTCGACGCGGTCACCTTCATGGAGTCCATTTGTCATATTCCAGACAAGGCGCAGCTCTTCCGCGAGTTCGCTCGCGTCGTGAAGCCTGGCTGCCGCATCGGCGGGATGGATTGGATTCAGCGACCGTGGGGAGAGCACCAAAGCCCGGACGCGATCCAGCGTTTCATTCGCCCCATCTGCGAGCACGTTGCGATACCGTGGCTCGGCAGCGTTGGTGACTACGCAGAGCTGATGCGCGCCGCGGGCTTCGACGTGGCCGTCGCACGAGACCTAGTGCCGCACACCAAGTGCTGGGGTGCCGTCCAAGATGCAGAGAACCCGCAGTGGCTCGCTTACGATGGTCCTGACTTCGAGATGTTTCGCCTCGGTGAAGAAGCGCTAGTCGCCGCAAGAGAGGCCGGCGTATTCTCGATTGGCACCTGGGTGGGTAGAAAGCTACCGCGCTAGGCTTCGAGAAGGTCCGTCGAGTTCGATGGCAGCCCTCCGACGCGCCGAAATTGGCGCACCCTGAGAACGCGACCGCTCGAGTCAGCGTCGCATGCTATCGACGCCGTCGAGTGTCGTCACCGGACGTGCGGCCGTCGTGAGGCCCGCGCGTGCGGCCAACCTCGGGAGATTGACGTGGCGTTTGCCGTTGTGAGTAAATCCCAGAATCTCGGCGCGCAGCGTCGCTCGCATCCCGCTTCCGCGTTGAAGCAGCGCTCACCGACTGCCCGCCCTCGGCGGTCAGTTGCCGCGTCGGGGGCTGAGTACGAGCATTGCGCACGTGTGCGCGGCATACGTGCGTTGCACGTACTCGTCGCTGTGTGACTTGCGCCGCGCTGGTCATGTCGGGTTCATGTAGGCGACCCCATCCCCCGACTCGAGCTCGGCACCCATCGCTCCGTTTGGGAGCGGTGACCTCTGGCGCCGTTGAGCTTGGTCGGTTGTCGCTGCAAATCCGACTCGGCACAGATGAGGCAAGCCGTGAACCTTCGAGAATCGTTCAGGCAGTCCTAGAAATTCCGCTCCTTGGTTGTAGTGTCGCTAGCGTGCGTCGATGCGACAGCAAGTCCCATCGGGAACGCGACGTCAAACCTTTGCCGCGTGGGCGTTTCGCCGTATGGTTGCTCAGCGCGTCATTGTTCACTCCAACCGACGCGCTTGCCGAAACGACGACCTTCGATCTGAACATTCAGACGACTTTGGTCGCGACGTGCACCTTCACGACGTCGCGACTGGACATCGACGTACCCAGAGGTTCGACTACCTACGGCGTCGGTACGACCAACTTCACCGTCAGCTGCCCGGGTGCCTCTGCCGTCTCTCCCGTTCCGGTCCGTTTTAGTTTCGCGCCCCAAGACGGAAGCAGCCAGTTCGTTCTCAGAACGTTGCTGTTCCCGCGACAGATGCCCTACGAGCTCTGTTACGATCAGACATGCAACACTACGTACCAAGTGGGCGTTGCGGGACCGCCGATATCGGTAGATAGGTCGACGTTCACATACGCGTTGTGGGGGAGGGCGTACGCACCGGCCAGTGGCGCCACCATCGGTCTGTACAGGCAAGTCGTGGATGTGACCATGATGTACTAAAAGGGACCGGGCAGATCACCCGCGCACGAGTGGCGGAGCATCGTGCTCGGGTGCGCCCCAACGATTCATCAGCGTGGACTGGTAGCCTACCCTCGCGCGAGCTTCACCTGTGACAAAGCCCGCTTCACCTCCGCCACTGCGGCGGTGACGACTTGCCCCTTGCGCGTGATGAGTTGGAACACGAGGCGGTGGCGCAGTCCCTTGGGATCGAGAGCCACCAGGCGACCGGACTCGACTTCCGAGCGAACGGTGTAGCTGGGAAGCAGCGTGTACCCCGCGCCAGCAGCCGCGAGGGAGCGCAACGTTTCGGTGTGGGGCACGAACGGGGAGCGTTCGTCGAGCAGGCCGTGTTTGACGGCGTAACTTTGCGCCGCTTCGAAGGTTTCGTCGCGTGGCCCCGACCAGCACAGGTAACGCATGCGCCGCAGCTCGCTCTGCAAGATCGCGCCCTTGCGACGAGGAGCGATCTCGGGCGACATCACCGCGACGAGAGAGTCGTGTCCGACCACCTGCGAGTGCAGCCCGTCTTGTCGCTTCGAGCCCGTCAGCAGCAAGAGATCGGCTTTGCCCTCCCGCAACTCGTCGCACAACGGTTCGGTGTAGCCCAACTTGAGGTGCACTCGCAGCTCCGAGTGATCGTCGAGCAGTTGGTGAAGCACTGGAACGAGCAGTTGACTCGAAACGGTCGCGTAGGTGCCGACGACGACTGTTCCACGGATTGTTTCACCCTCCGAGTGCGCTGCGTCCCGCATGTTTTGGCAGAGCGCGAACAAGTCCTGGCACTGCTGCTGTAGCCGCTCGCCCGCACGGGTGAGCGCAAGCTTGCGGCCCACCTTTTCGAACAAGCTCACACCCAAGTCGTCTTGAAGTGCGCGCAATCGATGGCTGATCGCTGGTTGTGAACAGTGCAACTCCTGCGCAGCGCGCCCCACCGAGCCCAGCCGCGCGACCGCGTGGAACGTTTGCAGCTGGAGCAGGTCGAGCGGTGGTGCAAATACATTCATTCTGTGAATGTTATCGATAAAAACGTTTCACTGGAAGTGGGCCATGTCCCGGCTAGTTTTTTGCGCGCGGCGACGGACGCCGCCTCTACTCGGAGTTCACCATGAGATTGTTTGGCTCTTTGATCTTGTTGTCGCTCAACGCTGCCTGCAGCAGCACTTCGCCCGGACAGGCCTCAGTGGTCGGCATGTCGGAACCAGTCGACGTGACCTCAGACCCGAGCGCGACCGCCGCGGCAGATCCGGGTGCGGGTGTTGCCGTCGAGCCCGACGTTGCGTTGGCCGTGGCGAACACCGCGCTCGACCAAGCGCGCTATTACGTGCGGCGGAATTCGAACGGCGCCGTCGAAACCGTGTGGCTGATGCTCAGTAACCTGCGGCACAACCCGTGTTCGGTCAGTTGTGAGGATACGGCCGGCGAGCCCGAGGGGACAATCGCCAAGCTGAATCTGGGTTTGTCCAGCGCGCCCAGCGTGGGTATGCGCTCGCTGACGGCCTCGGAGGCGCGCACGACGAGCTTCATTCTCACGCAGCCGGGCTGTGACGACGAGGGCGGCACCCCAGCCGAAGCCGCGCTGCTCGGTCACCGCACGATGAACGCGCTCGGCGGCGAAATCGAGCTTCGCGACGTCGATCTGGCGAGCACGCTTTCGGGATCCATCGAACTGCTGCTGCCCGTTGGCTCTCTCGCAGGCGAGTTCGAGGCCACCCACTGCAGCGAACTCGACATCGTCGTTCCAGCGAACCCTCCTGGGTCTTGAACGAAGATGGTGCCTGATGGGTGAGCGACGCGCGTCGTAATGGTTTGTCGTTTTCGGGGGCCAGCGATATGCCGAGCGCGCCGTCAGTCGCCATGCGTCGTTAGCCCGCGCTGCGCCGCGTTTCTCGTAGAGGGAGCCGCGCACAGCCGCACCTCGCCTCCCCAAACCAGCCAGTCCACGAACGTCGGCGACGCTCGCCGTGCGTGGCGGGCTGCGCGGCGCTGACGACGGATTCCCGCGCCTGGTCGGCCTGAGCTCTCTGCCAAGGGGACGGATGTCGCTTTGTCCCCGCTGAGCTTCCTGCTAAGAGCGTTGGCCGTGCTCGCTCGCGGGGACTTGATCGGTGGAGACTTCGAGGTGATCGAGCTCCTCGGCCGCGGCGGAATGGGGGAGGTGTACTTGGCGCGACAGCGGACCACGCACACGCTGCGCGCGGTGAAAGTGCTGCTGGCCGATAGACAGTGGGATCCTGATTTGCGTTTGCGCTTCGACCGAGAGGCGAGGAGCACTGGGCGGATCGCCAGTGAACACGTCGTGGAGATGGTGAGCTCGGGGGTCGATCGCGCGCGCCACGTCCCCTGGCTCGCGATGGAGTACCTCGAAGGTGAGAGCCTCGGGAGCGCCGTGCAGCGCTTCGGCGTGCCTCCCGAGCCCTACGCCAAGGAGTTGCTGCTGCAGTTGTTCCACGGTGTGGCAGCTGCTCACGAAGCTGAGATCACTCACCGAGATCTCAAACCCGAAAACATCTTCCTCGCGCGCTCGCGGCGCGCGGACGTGCCGTTCACCCTCAAGGTGCTCGACTTCGGCATCGCCAGGTTCGGCGTGGGGCGTTCGCAGACCGAGGCCCTCGGCACGCGTCACTGGTGCGCACCAGAGCAGCTGGTTCGTGGTCACGTGGGCCCCAGCGCAGATGTCTGGGCCCTGGGGGCGATCGTATTCTGGTTGTTGACGGGTGAACGTTACTTCGCCGATCAGTCCGACGATTTGAGCGTCCCCGCCTCCGCGCGTGCCCGGGCCTTGGGGCGCAAACTGGAGAGTCCAGCCTTCGATGCGTGGTTTGCCCGCTGCATGCAGCCCGCACCTGCGGATCGCTATGCCGACGCACGCGTGTGCTGGCGCGCTCTGCTCGAAGCTTGGCCAGAGCTCGGAGGGTTCGACGGCGGGCCAGCGTGGCACGACGTGGCGGAGCGTTTGGTCGTCCGGGTCCACGAGGACGAACCGACGGGCCTGGTAGCGAGCAAGGCTGACCCTGCTTCAGACGAGCCGCTTGCGGTGAGTGAGCTCCGGGCTCGTTGTCCTCGAGTGTTTCACGTTCCGCGCCCTTCGCGTTGTTTCGTCGGGCGGAGCGAGGAACTCGGGTGGCTTCGCGCAGAGTTGCTGCGCGGGGACGTGCGCGTGGCGGCGGGCGTCGAAGGCCTGCCGGGCATCGGCAAGACTGAACTCGCGCTTCAGCTCGCTCACCAGCTCGCCCAGGAGGGGGCGTTTCCCGGCGGTATCTTGTGGTTTGCTGCCGAGCATGGCGATCTCACGCGCACCTGGGCGAGCGACGAGATCGCGGGCGCGCTGGGGGTGACCGCCGCAGGGGTTCGGGAACGCGCCAGAGCGGCCGTGCGTGCCGTGAGCTCGAGTCCACTTCCCGTGCTCGTGATCCTGGACAACGTGGAAACGTGGACTGATTCGGTGCAGCCTGGGCCGTTACCCACGGGCATTCACGTCAGCGTGCTGATCACGACGCGTGGTCACCGTGTGGGCGGCGGGCGTTTCCGCTCACTGTCCATTGGCTTCTTGCCTCCTCCCGAGGCGCGAGCTCTGCTGGATGAGACCGCGGGGCCGAGCGCGGCGTCGCGCCCCGGCTTCGAGGCACTGCTCGATCACCTGGGGGGCTACACGCTGGCAGTAGAGCTCGCGGGCGCGTACCTCGCGGAGTATCCCGACGTCACACCTCTAGAGTATCTGGATCGCGTGCGTGCGGGCGAGCCCGAGACGCACGTGGTCGAGCTCACGCGTTACGAGCGAACGCTGCAGCAGACGCTTCGCGAACTGTGGGAGCGCCTCGACGAACAGGTCCGAACCGCGTGGTTGCTCGCCGCACAGTTCGCGCCAGAGCTCGTGAGTGTTGCGCTCTCGGACGCAGTGGGCCTAGGGTCGGAGCTGCGGCGCCACTTGCGTCGACTGCACCTCATCGAGTCCGACGATCGAGGCAACTGGCGTATGCATCGCTTGGTGCGCGCCTTTGCGCTCGGAGCGGCTGATGCTGAGGCCGCGGAGCAGGCGACCAGCGCCTTTCTAGCGGGCGCCCATGCGCGCCTGCTGGGACTCGAGTTGGCCACGGGTTACCAGGTCTATGGCCCCGATCGCGCACACTTCGACGGCGCGGTGACGTTGGCCAAGGCGCGCCCGTACGAGGAGGCTCTCGGGGAGATGGTGGCCAGCATTGCCTCGGGCTTGCATTCGCTGGGAGAGTACGAAGCCGCCAAGGAAATGTTCGAGTGGGCCCTCGCTGGAGACGTGGAGTGTTTGGGTGAGGATCACGCCAAGGTGGCGACGTTGCGCTCGAACCTCGCGCTGTTACTGCAGGACTTGG
>CBFGUG010000106.1:0-25175 GCA_965651905.1 uncultured bacterium
GGCGAGCTGATCCTCTACCGCACCGCCGATGACGCCGTGCGCGTCGAGGTGCTCTACGAGTCCGAGACTTTCTGGCTCGACCAACGGCGCTTGGCGGAGTTGTTTGGCGTCGACGTCCGCACCGTGAGCGAGCACCTGCGCAATATCTACGACAGCGGTGAGCTGGCCGAGGGGGCAACTCTCCGGAAAATCCGGACGGTTCGAACCGAAGGAAATCGCGAGGTTACGCGCGAGGTGAGCTATTACAACCTCGATGCGATCATCTCGGTCGGCTACCGGGTGAACAGCACGCAGGCCACCCAGTTCCGCATCTGGGCGACCCAGACTCTGCGCGAGTTCATCGTGAAGGGGTTCGTACTCGACGACGAGCGGCTCAAGCTGAACAAGCGCTTCGGCAAGGACTACTTCGACGAGTTGCTCGAGCGGATCAGGGAGATCCGCGCCAGCGAGCGGCGCTTCTACCTCAAGATCACCGACATCTACGAGCAGTGCAGCATCGACTACGACAAGCAGGCCGAAACGACGCAGACGTTCTTCAAGACAGTGCAGAACAAGCTGCACTGGGCGGTCACCGGGAAGACCGCCGCAGAGCTGATCGCCGGACGCGCTGACTCCGAGAAAGCCTCGATGGGGCTCACCACCTGGAAGAACGCGCCGAAGGGAAAGATCCTCAAGAGCGACGTCAGCATCGCCAAGAATTACCTGATCGAGGGCGAAATCAAGGAGCTCGAACGCATCGTGTCGATGTACCTCGACTACGCCGAAAACCAGGCCGCGCGGCAGATCCCGATGAAGATGGCGGACTGGGCTCTAAAGCTCGACGCCTTCCTACAATTCAACGAGTACGAGGTGCTCGCGGACGCCGGCAAGGTCTCCGCGGAGGTGGCCAAGCGCCTCGCCGAGGAGCAGTACCACAAGTTCCGCGTACGCCAAGACCGCGAGTTCGAGAGCGACTTCGAGGCCCAGATTGAGAAAGAGGTGACGCGCATCGCGTCGAAGCGCCCAAAGCAGAGGAAAGAGAAGCCGTGATGAGCGTGCTCCGACACTTCGAGGGCGCGTTCGCACTCAACGCATCGAGCGTTACCGAGGGTTTCAACAAAAAGCTCGAATCACGACACGAAAAGCCTACCGGCTTTCGAACCTACAAACACGCCGAGATCGCGCTGAGGAGACCGTTATTTGTCTCAGACTCTGAGACAGTGGGATATTGCGGTGTGTCACTCCCGCTTGCGTTGATACGCGCGGGGTTTGACGCGCTGTGGCTCGTGGCGTCATCACCAGCAGACCCCGCACCTTCAGTGCTCGGGGTGCGCGAGGTCTTTTCGTCCTGACAACTGATGCACAGCAAGAGACACAGAAGCGAAAGCCTTTGTGCGATTTTTGTTCTGTCAAACGCCACGTAGTGCACACCCCCACCTACTTCGACACTCGGTAGACCTCGGTCATGCCCGGCCAATAGACGAAGTCCGCATCGTGCGCCGCAGGGCCCATCACGGCCTCTTGATCCAACACGAGCTCTGGCTGTGCGCCGGGGGTGAAGCGGGCGAGCCCACCTCCGACGTGCCCCCCCCCGGACCCAATAGATGACGTTTCGGGCTTCGTCGTGGAGTAGTCGCCCAACAAAACTGAAGGCGGGGCCGAGGTCTTTAGGCTCCGCCTCGCCGGGGCGCCAGCTCTTCAGTCGGTCGTTGCCGCCGGCCACGCCGCTGTTGTCCACGAAGTAGAGCGTGGAGCTAACCCACAGCAGAGCGCCCGCATGGTCTTGGCCCGTGACGACCTGCGCGATCTCGTCAGTGGCGGGGTCGAGTTCGTAGATCAGGGCGCCGTTGCCGCAATAGACCTTTTCATCGTGGAGCGCGAAGCCGGTCGTCACACCCTCGTTTCGCCCGTCATGGATCGGCCAGACTTGGGCGTTGGAGCCGTCAGTGCGCATCCGAGCGATCTCCGTGCAGCCACCGCTGGCGGTCCAGACGACGTCGCCGACGATGTGGATGCAGTTGAGAGCGGACTGAGCGGGGTCGTGCCTGAGAATCGGCAATGACGTTTCTGGACCGCCCTGCTTGTCGACCTTGATGACGACGCCATCGTCGTCTGGTCTGAGCCAGTAAGCATGGACTTCGTCCACACTGAGACTGTGGCTAGAACCGAAGTCGTACCACCTGCCCAGGGTGCGGACGTCGCCGCCTCCTTGCTTGGATGCCGCCATCACCAAGTTGCCGTACTCGAGGCTGACCTCCATCCAAAAGATGTCACGTGCGTCGAGGGCCATGGTGCGCCGCACGATAGCGGGTGAACGTTGATAAAGGACAGTCGCGGTCGGCGTCCCATAGCTGTTAGTTCCCGCCTCGGGTGATGCCATGGTGCTCGACGTCGACGTAGGAGCAATCTCAGAAGTCGTCGACGAATCGGGCTGTCCTTGTTGGCTATTCGTCGGAAGCGGAGCTCCTGTTTCAGCGTCCCCTTCGTTATTTGTCTCAGAATCTGAGACAGTGGGATATTGCGGTGTGTCACTCCCGCTTGCGTTGATACGCATGGGGTTTGACGCACTGTGGCTCGTGGCGTCATCGCCAGCAGACCCCGCACCTTCAGCGTTCGGGGTGCGCGAGGTCTTTTCGTCCTGACAACTGATGCACAGTAAGAGACACAGAAGCGAAAGCCTTTGTGCGATTTTTGTTCTGTCAAACGCCACGTAGTGCGCACCCCACCTACTTCGACACTCGGTAGACCTCGGTCATGCCTGGCCAGTAGACGTAGTCAGCGTCGTGTGCTTCAGGGCCCATCACTGTCTCTTGATCCAATACGAGCTCTGGCTCTCCGCCGGGGATGAGGCGGGCGAGGCCCCCTCCGACGTGCCCAGCGCGTACCCAGAAGATGGTGTTTCGGGCTTCGTCGTAGAAGAGCCGTACGACCGAACCGAAGGCGGGGCCGAGGTCGCGGGGTTCGGCGTCGCTGAGGTGCCAGCTTTTCAGTCGGTGGTTGCCGCCGACCACGCCCGTATAGTCCACGAAGTAGAGCGTGTCGCTCACCCAGAGCAATGCGCCCGCGTAGTTTTGGCCCGTGACGACCTGCCTGATCTCGTCAGTGGCGGGGTTGAGCTCGTAGATCACGGCGCCGTTGCCGCAATAGACCTTTTCATCGTGCAGCGCGAAGCCGGTCGTCCCGCCCCCGTTCCGCCCGTCATGAATCGACCAGACTTGGGCGTTGGAGCCATCGGTCTGCATCCGAGCGATTTCGGTACAGCCACCGCTGGCGGTCCAGATGACATCGCCTACGACTTCAATGCAGCTGAGAGCGGACTGAGCGGGGTCGTGCCTGAGAATCGGCAGCGAGGTCTCTTGCCCGCCCTGCTTGTCGACCTTGATGACGACGCCATCGTCGTCTGGTCTGAGCCAGTAAGCATGGACTTCGTCCACACTGAGACTGTGGCTAGAACCGAAGTCGTACCACCTGCCCAGGGTGCGGACGTCGCCGCCTCCTTGCTTGGATGCCGCCATCACCAAGTTGCCGTACTCGAGGCTGACCTCCATCCAAAAGATGTCACGTGCGTCGAGGGCCATGGTGCGCCGCACGATAGCGGGTGAACGTTGATAAAGGACGGTTGCGGTCGGCGTCCCATAGCTGTTGGTCCCCGCTTCGGGTGACGCCATGGTGTGTGGCGTCGACGTAGGAGCAATCTCAGAAGTCGTCGACGAATCGGGTTGTCCTTGTTGGCTATTCGTCGGAAGCGGAGCTCCTGTTTCAGCGTCCCCTTCACTATTTGTCTCAGACTCCGAGACAGTGGGATATTGCGGTGTGTCACTCCCGCTTGCGTTGATACGCGTGTGGTTTGACGCGCTGGGGCTCGTGGCGTCATCGCCAGCAGACCCCGCACCTTCAGTGTTCGGGGTGCGCGAGGTCTTTTCGTCCTGACAACTGATGCACAGCAAGAGACACAGAAGCGAAAGCCTTTGTGCGATTTTTGTTCTGTCAAACGCCACGTAGGCAGTGTAGTAGGGTTTAGCACCGGCGGCAATCAACGCCGTGATTGCGACGGCAAGTGGCGGGGACTGGGTGGCGAAGAAGATGGGACTGTTCAGGGGTTACGCATGCGCGATTGGAATCGTGGCGCTGGGTTTGGGGTGGAGTGCCACAGCTGGCGCTGTGGACGTCGTCGACGATACGTTTCGGCTCGACTTTCACTACCAGTACCTTCCTACAGACGAGGACCTGAACCGGCTGCAAGCGGCGGTCGAGCGCGCTCGCCTGCAACTGTGCGACGCGACAGACGGCAAGGTGCGTATCAGTGAGGTCAACGTCACCGTCGGCAATGCCAGCGAAGAAAGTGGTGACGTTTGGCTGATCGCAGACCCCGGGCGCTCGCACTCAGGCGTCCTCAGCGGGCACGCGACGCTGTTTCCCGGCAACAGCGGCTTTTCTACGAAGGCGGCACCTTGGCGCATGAGCTCGGACACTTGTTGCTCGGCCTTGGCGACAGCTACGAAGAGCAACTCAAGCGCGGCGGTTGTGGCCTGGGTAGAGGGTTCGAGCCGGGTACGCCGGATCGACAGTTCAACAACAGCATCATGCAGAACGGAGACGCCAACATCTGTCGCATGGACGGCGTCCCCCTGTCTGAATTCAATCCGGATTGGTCTCAACCCTGCACCGACCAGATCGATTGTGGTCAAGACTGTCCGACCTGTCCGGGCACGTTCCTGACGTGTGATAGTTCTCCGGCCTACGCGAGTGAGCTCAGCTGGGCGGGCAACTTCGACCCGCTACCGGGCAGCGGTTTGGCGACGTGTCCGACGCCGGTGCCAGCGGAGGCGGTGCTGGTGGCGGGCGATTTCGATCCCGAGGAGCCGACCTTTGGCCCCATCACCTCCAGTTGTGGCAATGGCGTCTTCGAGCCGGAGCTAGGTGAACAGTGTGATCCGGAAGATACCGTGACTGTAAACCCGACGTGTCCAGAGCTCGGACTCGAGGGCCTTGGCGGCGAGGTGGAACCCGTCTCCTGTCTGAACAACTGTACGCTCTTCCTCGGGGCCTGTAACCCCCCCGACTCTGGTTATTGCACCCACTCTCAAGGACAGCTGCACGCGTGTGATTCGAACGGAGAGGTTCCGGCTGGTGTGACGTGTGAGACCTTCGGTCGCGTTACCAACGGTTCCGGCTTAGCTTGCGGTCTTAATTGTTCGCTCCAATTCGCCAATTGCAACCTCCCCCCGCAAGCCGACTGTGGCAACGGCACCATCGATCCTGGAGAACATTGCGATCATGGGGGCGACCCCGGCTCGGTGGCGCTGGATGCTGATGGAAATCCGGTCACCTGCGGCACGTTCTTCGGGGAGGCTTCGGACAGCGAGCTGGTCACCTGTAACGGTCAATGCGCTTTCAACACGTCGTCGTGCCGCGTGTTTTGTGCTGAAGTTGCCGCCTCTCCATGGGCGTGCGATGCGGTCGAGGGCGAAATGGTGCCACCGACCAGCTGCGCCGAGAACGGGCTACCGGCGGGCACGTCGAAGTGTTACGACGACTGCGTCCTCAACCTCTCCGAATGTGGACCCGTGATCGACGGCACGAGTTGGGAGTCGATACGGACCACGGCACATGTCCGTTCGGCGTGGCAGTCAGCCGTCGATGGGTCGGGGACGATCCGCAACGTGCGGTTTGCCGCGCGGCGTCTGGGGACACGGTTGTGGGCAGTGCACGCTTACGGTCGCGGCAAGGACTACGTCGACGGGACCCCCGGCGAGCCGGTTCACATCCGAACCTTCAAGCTGCTGTTTCATGCAGACACCCTCCAGGTGCAGGCGATCGCCAACGGCGCAGAGGCCCCGTTTAACAGCGGCAGCTTAGGAAACATGACGCTGGGTGGGCAGCCCGATGCCAACGGAGAGGGCACAGGGGCGTTCGTTGTGCATGCCACGCGTGGTCAAGCTGCACCCCTCACACTGTCGGTCGACTTTGGAGAGCTGTTCGAGCGCCAATGGCAGTGGTACTTCGACGAGCCCGGAGAGACATCGGGGCCGACGCACTTTTCGAATCAGACGCGTATCGTGGCGCTGGATGAGGCCAACGGCAACGCGCCCATCGACCAGGTGGCGCAATGCGACAACCCAGAGTGGTGCGAGCTGTTCGACAACACGAGTCAACGCTGGGAGGGCGCTGCCCACCGCCACGTCCAGAAGTATTATGCCGCCACCCAGGTCGTGCGGGACCACTTCGACGCATCCAGCATGGTGCTGTCCGAACGCGAGATGATCCCGCTCGTGCTCCAGCACCGCTGGGGCTTTGCGGATCCGGTGTTCGCGGCGGATCAACCCGACCCGGAGCCGCCGACGTTGGAAGAATGCGGGGGTGCGCTGGTCTTCAACGCTGATGCCGCGAGAAACGCCGTTCCCGACGCAATCGTGATCGTGATCGACCGCTCTATCAGCATGACGACGCCCGTCGATGCAGAGTTTAGCTTCGGGACAGGAGTTGCCGAGTCGCGCTTGGCGTTTGCCCAGGCGGGGGCTCGGACCTTGCTCGACTTGGCGAGCGCCTACGACCCGCGCCCGAGGACGGGCATGGTCTCGTTCAACGAACTGGCGACGCAGGACCAGAGCATCTCCGATCTGGTGCCGACGCCGGCTGATCCAGGCGACCTTTTGCCGGGCCAGATCACCTTCGACGACTTCAAGGACAAGGTGGACGTGTTGGTCGCGGACGGCGACACGGCGATCGGCTCCTCTCTGCTCGAAGCCAGGACCATGCTGATGGCGGAGCCGGCAATGTCCAAAGCGATCATCTTGCTCTCGGATGGCGAGAACAACCGGCCCGATCCGCTAGGCGACCACGATCCCGAAGTCGTGTCCGACTTGCTAGTTCTGGATGGCATCAAAGTGTACACGATGCCTACGGGAAACGCGGCCGACGAAGAGTTGCTTTCGCTCATCGCCAACAAGACAGGCGGAGCCATGTTCAACGCACCCGCTGGCGACGAGTTGCCAGCGACGTTCGCCGAATCCTACGCACGTGCCAATGGCGAAGGGTTGGTCGTAGAAAGAACGGCCGTGGCCCTCTCAGGCGGGGAGGCGTGTGGTCCGAACATGAATTGCCCTTCCGGCACCGCCGCCGAGGAGACACCACTCGGCTGTCGTTGTTTCGAGCTTTCGGAAATGTACTGGTGGTGGGAGCAACCCATCTGGGTAAACGAGGGCGCACTTTCACTGGACGTACTGATCTCGGCCCGCAACGCGGATGTCACGACGTGGCAGCCCATCTTCGCGCTGCTCGACCCGAGTGGTAACGTCGCGCTCACACACGAGTCGCCCGATGTGGATTACGACGAATTCTATCGTCAACTCGTGGTTCCCAATCCCGCGGACGGGGTGTGGACCCTATGGCTTGGAGCGGGTAGCTTCGACGAACAGTACAGCTTCATCCAGGCACACGTTCAGGACCCGGCGACGGAGTGTTACCCGCGGGTGTCTCGGGGCATTGCGGGTGACGACGAGGCGGTCGTCGTTACGGCGCACGCATCGTATGCTGGTCGTTCCCTGGACGGTGCCCAGATCACCGGCGCCATCATCGGGCCCGACGGTGTGCGTCAGGAACTAACCTTCGACCAGGGGGATGGTTATGGCGACTACTTCGCGACCGTTGCGAGTGACGAGATCGTGTATCGGGGTCTGTATCAGATTGTCGTCGGGTGCTACGTGCCCGAGGGGACGGACTACGTACTGGGAGAAGGCGCTGTTGGTCCCGAGGACGGTGAGGAATACAGCGGCGTCCCCGAGTTCTATCGAGTGGCGAGTACGGCTGTCTTCGCCGATACGAGCACCCACCGACCGCTGAACAGTTTCGAAGACTGTGACAACGACGGTGTTGCGAACGGCGAGGAAGGTGATCCGGATCTGGACACCGATGGTGACGGTCTGCCGGACATCTGCGACGACGATGACGACAAAGACGACGTACCCGACATCTACGATCCAGCGCCCAAGGATCCCAACGTCCCGTTTCCGATAGATCCAGATGACGATGAGATCATCAGCGACAGCGACAACTGCCCGTACGACTACAATCCCGAGCAGGAAGACTTCGACGACGATGGCATTGGAGACGCTTGCGACGAAAACTCGCTCGTAGCTGACGCTGGACCCGATCAAGTGCTCGAGTGTGACGGCGAGGGCGGGGCATTCGTCGTCCTTGATGGGTCCAACTCTGGCGCTCTCGAGGGGAGTCTGGACTACTCTTGGACGGCGAGCGTCGATCTGAACTCATCGGCGGAGGCAATTGCGTCGGGTACCTTCCCGGTTGGGCCCCCAAATACCGCGACTCTGACGGTCTCCCAAGGGGCGATCTCGAAGTCGGACAGCGCCATCATCACGGTGATAGACTCCACCGAGCCCGTTATCTTTGCGCCGCCCACAGTATTTGCCCCGACCTGCGGCGCGGTAGATCTGGGTGAGCCGGTTGCCGCGGACAGTTGTAGCGATGCACTGACGATTACCAACGACGCCCCCTCGACTTTTTCGGCGGGCGTAACTGTCGTGACCTGGCAGGTCGTCGATGCTGCCGGCAACATCGACGAAGATGAGCAGCTCGTCGTCGTCGACCTAGGCGATGACCCAGCATGCTGCCCCAGTGGAGCCAACGTCATTCACGGCACATCCAACAATGACGTGTTGTACGGAACCGCCGGGCCCGACTGTATCCTCGGCTATGGCGCCCAGGACACGATATACGGCTACGGCGGTAACGACGTCTTGAGCGGGGGCCACGGCGATGACATCATTTACGGCGGTCCGGGCAACGATTTGGTACAAGGGGGGACCGGGCAAGATACCTTGACTGGCGGAGTGGGAGACGACGTACTTCGTGGCGGTAGTGGTGATGACAACATCTTCGCCGGGGCAGGAGCCGACGTCATATCGGGTGGTGACGGTCAGGATGAGGCCTACGGCGAGGACGGCCCCGATCGCATCTATGGCAACGAAGGCGACGACTTTCTATCCGGCGGCGGTGGCGACGACTACCTGAACGGCGGCGGTCTCCACGATCAATGTGATGGCGGTGCTGGGGTGAACACATTCATGATGTGCGAGAACGTCCCCGACTCCGAGTGTAACGAGGCTACCTACGAAGCCGAGGGGATGTACCATTCGACCGGTGGCTCGATCTCGGGCGGCTGGAACATCTGGTCCAACGGCTATATTTCTGCCAATCACGACTTTACCGAAGGCCCGGTGCTGCTGAATGTTGTCGCCAAAGGTGAACAAGGCGGGGGGCAGTGGCCCAACATGCGAGTGCTCGTCGGTGGAAACCTGATCGAGACGTTCATCGTCGACGAGACTGCCTGGACTGAGTACCCAGTGACATTCGATTCCTCCAGTGCCACTCAGGAAATCAGGTTGGAGTTCAACAATGACTACCACGGTGGTTCCGGGAACGACCGGAATCTGCTGGTGGACAAGGTGAGCGTGGAGTGTGGCTCTGCCAGTTCGTCTTCGGTCTACGACTTCGAGTCCGGGGTGACGGGGTGGACCAACATCGGCAGTCCGGGCGTCTTGAGCAGCACCGATAGCACGTACGCCTTCGATGGTTCGCGATCGCTGCGCCTCGACATCAACGGCGGCGGCGAGCCCACGGTGAGCGTCGCACCAGTTTCATCCCCTCCGGCTGGGGCGACAGTTACCCTGCAGGTATACGTACCTTCGGGCGCGCCTGTGGCTGCACTCTCACCCTATCTGCTCGATAGCAACTGGAGCTGGACGGACGGTTACACAAGCACGGTGAACAAGGGTACCTGGCAGGAATTGTCCGTGACGGTTCCGTCGGGCGCCCCGCCGCTGAACCGTGTTGGTCTCAAGGTGTACCTGACGGGTCCGTATTCCGGCCCGATCTACATCGATGCTGTCGACTGGTGAACGCCGCCGTCCACGGCGTGGGTCACGGCTCACTGGACCGCCTACCGCCCCAACACCTCAGTCGTCCCCCGACGGCGAATACTCGTAAACCTCGACCCAGTCATAACTCGCGACGGCTCCAGTCGTTTCGGTGTTGACTGGGCCTGCCCAGTCGGGGCTGGCCGATGCCCAGATTGTCAGTAGCACGTTTTGTGGGAGCCCCATCAGGTCGATGCGCTCGGACCAACCGTGAACGAGCACATCGTCAACTAGAAAGCTGGCGCCTTCAGGGGTCCACTCGATGGTGTAGACATGGTAGTCTTCACTTCCGTCGAACCCAAGGCTCACGAGCTGTGGGTATTGTGTTGGGGAAACGGAGGTCGTCACAGGTGCAGATGGCGGCTCCCCCGTGTAAACCATCGCGTTGAACTGAACCTCGCTCGTGTTCACCCCCAACGCTTCGATGTCGAGCTCGTTCCAATCATCGGCGGGCCACGGGGTGTAAATCGTCACGAGCGATGACACCACGCCAGAGCCTCGGGCAAGACGCATGCGCGCGCTCACGCGACCGTACTCGATAGTCGCGTTGGAGCGGACCTCCGCACCGAGGAAGGACTTTTCTGCTCCCGTGTCGTCGGTCGTGCCTGCGGGGGCATCCAACAGGGTCAACTGCAGACTACCGTCTTGTAGCGACACTGATTCGCTGGAGAACAAGGCCAGGTTGCTATCCCAGGAATGGGTCATCAGTTGCCAATGGTCGGCGTTCAGAGAATCGAAGTCGTCTCGGAACAGCAACACGAACGGGTCGCCCGGCGTTGTTTGCGGCGCGGCTGGTTCACCCGCATCCTCTGGCACATTTTCCGTGTCCCCGTCTTCGGAGGGCGCCGAGGGTTGGTCGTTGGTCGATGTGTCGCTCGCACCACCTTCGTCATTATCATCGCCTTGGGATTCCGCTCCCGAAAGTGGCGTGTCTTGCATCGGAGCCGTCGCCTCGGCTGATGGCTCTGCAGCGCTGGCATCGTTTTCGCCAAGCTGGTTGTCCTCTGACGGGACGGCTGCGGGGACATCCTGGTCAGCTGCGGACGTGGACGAAGGCACACTCGCCCCAGGCGCGTCGAGACCCGTGTCGCTAGCGGCATCGTACGTCCACAGCTCCACCCAGTCGTAGACAGCGGCCGCCTGCGTCGTTTGCTCGTCGGGCGCACCAGCCCACGCCGCACTGTCCGAGGCCCAAATGGTCAGAAGCACGTTCTGAGGCAACGTCATCAAATCGATGTCAGCGTCCCAAGTGTAGCGGAGCTCGGAATCGACCCAGAACGTGGCGCTCTTCGGGGTCCACTCGATGGTGTACTCATGAAAGTCCGCGCTGGCATCAAACCCCAGAGGTTCCAAGTGGGGATCCTGCGTCGGGCTTACTGGCGTGTTCGTCGCTGGAAGCGGCCCCTTGTAGACCATGTTGTTGAATTGCACCTCGGTGGGGTCTTTGCCGAGGGCTTCGATGTCCAGCTCGTTCCAGTTGTCCGCTGGCCAGGGCGTGTAGATGGTAACCAGCGACGAAACCACGGATGACCCTTTCGCGAACTTCGCGCGCGTCCGCACCCGCCCGTAAGTCAGCGTGTCGCGCGAACGTACTTCAGCGCCGAGGTACGGCTTCTCTTCGCCGTTGTCCGTCGTTCCCTCAGGGGCGGTCAGCAGCCGCAGCACCAGGTCGTCATTTTCAATCGTCGCGCTTTGGCGCGAGAACAGAGCCAAGTTTCCGCCCCAGGAGTGGGTCATCAGCTGCCAACGGCTGGAGTCCAGGCTCGTGAAGTCGTCACGGAACAGCAGGGTGAACGGCCCTTCTGTTACTGGAGGTGGGGTCGGGGCAGACGATGACGATGACGATGACGCAGCGCCTGGCGGTTGAGAACCTGAACCCGGGGGAGCCTGCATCGAGCCGCTCGACGCAGCGTCGGCCGCGGGATCGTCACCCGAGTCACAGGCGGCACAAAGCGCGAGAGCCAGGATAGCGATGGAAATGTGTGTGAGTCGCTTCGATGTGGTCACGCTCGAGCCATCCCACGCCGCGACCGAAGCGCGCATCGCGTTTCTTGGTAATTCGCTTCACGCGACGCTGGCGTCGACCGTCTGCCGCGCTCCGCCGAAGTAGTCCTTCGGGGAACACTCGAACACGCGGCGAAACTGACGATGACACTGCGAATAGCTACCAAACCCCGTCGCCACGGCGGCAACGGTCAGCGACTCCCCGCGATCCACGCGATGGATGAACTCGACGAGGCGCATGCGCGCGCGATAGGTTACCAGCTTGAGACCCAGATCCCGACGAAAGGAGCGCCCCACATCACTAGGGTGCACACACAAGACGTCAGCCACGTCTTCGATTCTCTTCGCCATATCGCCCCGTAACTCCTCTACGGCCCGCCGGCAGACCACGTGTGCGGGATGAAACATTCGGGCTAGTGCCCCAAACTCGTCCGCGAGGACGGCGCTCGCAACGCCGGGGTCGGTCAGTGTGCCGCTCGCTCTCAACACCTCAGCTAACCGTCCCCGCCCCTCCTCTTCCAAGCGATACACTGTCGTGCGCTTGGGAGACGTCGCGTGGACTAGGCTTGCCAGGCGAGGGGTCAACGCAAAAACGAACAGCTCGAGATCACGGCTATTGCTGACCATCGCGTGGTCCTGCCCCGGCTGAAGTAGCAGCACATCGCCGGGCCCGAGCCGCACGTTGCGGTCTCCCACGCTCATCGTGCAGTAGCCGCCGAACACGACGTTGAGCTCGGGCTCGTCGTGAAAGTGACGAGGACGCGTGTAGGCCGGCTCGTGACGCCAAGCCTGAGCCTCTCGACACGGAAGCATGGGAAACGGCTGGTAGATGGCCATGGGGTTCGAGTTTGCCGCCCGCACGAGCAGTCGTCCACAGCCACAGCGCTGACCTCGTCCCGTTCTGGGATACTGTCAGGACCATCGAACTCAGCGAGGGCGTCGAACCGCGCAATCTCGGACGGATAGCGCGAGGACCCCAAAACCTGACCCATTTCGCCAAGCAGAAACGTCGTGCAGGAGCGCCACGGCAGGATGACTGCAACGGCCGCAGGTTCCCGCGACGCAGGCGGCCTTGGGGCGGTCAACCCGGTACGACTTCTCCCTGCGGAAGTTCCTGGCTCAGCGGGATGATGATCAACGCGTCGGTGCCACCGCCTTCTCGAGCGCGCAAGTGCAGCGTGCCGTGGTGCGCTTTGACTATCGAGTAGGCGATCGACAAGCCTAGCCCCGTGCCTTGCCCGACAGGTTTGGTCGTGAAAAACGGCTCGAAGACTCTCTCGCGAACCCCCTCAGGAATGCCGGGGCCGTTGTCGACGATGCGTATTTGATACGTGTCGCCGTGCTGGCCGCCGGAAATCTGAATGAGCCCGGGCCCCTCGATGGCTTCTATCGCGTTGGCGATCAGGTTCATCAGTGCTTGGTTGAGCAGACCGGGGTAACAGTGGATCTCGTCAGGTGGACCATAACTGGTTTCCACCACGATACGGTTCTTGGTGCGATGAGCGAGAATTCGCAGCACCGAATCGATGCATTCCGCAATGTTGGCGATCTTCAGCTCCCCCTCGTCGAGTCGTGAGAAGGTTCTCAGCTTGACCACCAGCTCACGGATCCTGACGAGCCCCGAACTGACTTCTTCGAGACGGTTCCGCGCTTTGTCCAGTAGTGCGATGTCTTGTCGCGTCAGTACCTGGTCGCTCTCATGTGGTAGCTTGCGCACCCAGCGGCTCACCGATTCGATGTGGCTGGTGATGAACGCGAGCGGATTGTTTATCTCGTGCGCGACGCCAGCGACAAGTTCACCCAACGAAGCCATCTTGGCTGACTGAATGAGTTGAGCCTGCGTCGCTTGAAGTTCCCTGTAAGCTAGCTCCAATGCCTCGTTCTTTCTCTCGAGCTCGTTGACTAGTTGCGCACGGGTCTCCGCCAGCTCCTGAGCTGCGCGAGCCTGTTCAGCCTCGTATTCACTGCGCAGCAGACGTTCGCGAACCGAGCGTGTTTCTTCTTCGAACTGTCGGCGTCGGAGCTGCGCTCGCACGCGTGCCTTGAGCACTTCGAACTCGGCCGACTTCGGGATGAAGTCGTCGGCGCCTGTCGCTAGGCCGTCCAACATGGCTTCCCGATTCTCCAGCGCCGTCAATACGATCACTGGAATGTCTCGGGCCACCGGAGAACTCTTGATGCGGCGGCAGGTCTCCTTTCCGCCGATGCCCGGCATCACCACGTCGAGCAACACGCAATCCACGCGTTGCACCGAAAGGAGTTCGATGGCTTCCTCACCAGAGGTCGCGAGGATGACCTCGTAGCCTTCCGCGCCCAGCGCATCAGCAACGCTTTGTCGGTAGGTGGCGCTGTCGTCGACGGCTAGGATCTTCTTTCTCGACGACAGGCTGCTGGTCTCCGCAACGAGTCTCGACTCGGGCGCTGAACGCAATAGTGCGTTGAGGCGCGCCAATAGAACTCCGGCGTCGCCATCCTTGCGTACGAAAGCGTCTGCGCCAGAGTCCAGCGCTCGCAACTCCGCGTCGACCTCCTCGGCAGCCGTAAGCAAGATGCACGGCAACCCACGGAGTGCCGCGTCCAGACGAATGTGACGAATGAAGCTCGGACCGTCCATGCCTGGAAGCATGCCGTCGACGACGATGGCGGTCGCGTCGATGTGGGCCAGCATCTGGATGCCGTCTTCGGCAGACGCGGCAGTCGTGACCTGGTAACCTTCTTCCGTCATCACCTTGGAAAGCTCTGCTCGAAACGTGGCGCTGTCGTCGATCAGCAGGATGGTCGGCTGTGCGTTGCCGGATGTCGTATGTTTCAGCAGCGTGCGCGCCCGCCGAACTAAGTAGTCCGTGTCGTAGGGCTTTCCGACGTATTCGTCCGCGCCCCCGCTCAGGCCGCGAACGCGAGCTTGAATCTCGGCCTCACTGGAGAGCATCAATACGGGCGTGGTCGCGCCCAATGCGGCTTTCAGCTCTTCGACGAGTTGCACCCCATCGGCGTCGGGTAGCACCACGTCGACGATGGCGAGGTCGATGCGCTCGGTGGCCGCGGTCGCGCGCGCCGATTGCGCGTCCGCGCACACTACGGGATCGAAACCCGCGCGGGTGAACGCCTCCGCCAGATCCATGCGTATGGTGAGGCTATCGTCGACGATCAACACTCGCGCGGTCATCTAGTCCCTCGCCCGAGCTGCTCCACTGAGCGAGCGATCTGCGCAAGTGAGAGCACGCGCGCGGCGGCGCCCAATGCGACGGCCTCACGCGGCATGCCGTAAACGACGCTGCTCTCTTCGTCCTGTGCGATGGTGTCACAGCCGGCCCGGCGCATCGCCAGCAAACCTTCCGCGCCATCTCGCCCCATGCCCGTCAAGAGGCAACCGAGGGCCGCGGGCGCCACGTTCAGCGCGATGGATTCGAACAGCACGTCGACTGAGGGCCGGCACCAGTTGCGCTCTGGACCCTGCGAGAGCCCGAGACGCTGCCTGGCGTCGACGAACAAGTGTGAGTCGGCGGGCGCAAGTCGGACTTGACCTGCCAGATCTTCCAGACGTTCGCCTTGCTTGGCGAAGGCGACCCTACAAGCGAGTTGGGCGTCGAGCCAATCTGCAAAAGCCTCGGCGAAGTTTGGGCTGAGGTGCAGAACGATCAGAATTGGTGTCGGGAACGATGCGGGCACACCTTTGAGAAGCTCGACCAGCGCGCCCGGCCCTCCTGTGGAAGTGCCCACAGCAACGACGCTCACCTCGGTCGCGCTAGTTGATGCGGCTGTCGTCGCGCGGACCGAAGGAGCTCGAACGGAAATGTTGCGCCGAGTGACCACGCAGACTCGAGAAACCACACGCAGTGCGGAGAGTAGACACTTCTCCCACGCGCCAGGTGGCTCCTCGCCCGTGGGCTTTTCCAGTACGTCGACTGCGCCCGCCGCCAAAGCATCATAGGTCTTGAATACCTCGCCCCGGTTGAAGGACGAAGACACTACCAAGATCGGCGTCGGGCAGCGCGCCATGATGTATTCGGTTGCAGCCAGACCGGTCATCACGGGCAGCATCATATCCATGGTTACGACGTCGGGCCGCAACGTTTCGCACAGCTCGATGGCTTGCTGCCCGTCTGCGGCTTGGGCGACAACCTCGAAGGTTTCGCTATCATCGATGACCTGACACAGGCGCTGTCTGACCGTGGCAGAGTCATCGACGACTAGTACTCGGCGCTTGGTAGTCATCGTTTCATCAACCTATCAATCAAGGTGAGGAGTTCGCGTTGGTCAAACTGCCCCTTCACGATGTAACCTTCGGCACCCGCCCTGCGTCCCTTTTCGAAGTCGTCGGGGTCGTTGCGTGAAGTGACGAGCACTGCAGGCACGTGTGCGAGGTCCGGATCGGCACGTGCCTGTCGGATGAACTCGAAGCCATCCATACCGGGCATTTCTACGTCGACGAGCAGAAGACCAAAGGAGGTGGAGCGTGCGATTCGCAGCCCGTCTTCGCCCGAGGTGGCGAGTTCGACCTCGTATCCTGCGGACTCCAGGATGCTCTGTTCGAGCATACGGGTCGTCAGCGAATCATCGACCACGAGTATGGCCCCAGCCTCGTCAGTGTCCGGTAGCCGTACCGCTCCGCCCAAACGCCGCACGTGCGCTACGAGTCCATCAGCGTCGAGGATTAGCTCGGGATTGCCGTGGGTGTCCAACGCGGCACCCGCGACGACGTCCGATGGTAGGGCGACCTTCGGAATCTCGCGCAAGATCACCGTTCGCCGCTCCAGCAAACGCTCAACCCCGAGAGCCACGCTTGACGCTTGCCCGCGCACGACCGCGACCGACTTGGGAACGTGATTCCCGTCGCTCTCGATGCCGACCACGCGATCCAAATTGGCGAAGGGTAGTAGGTTGCCGTCTACATTCAGTGCGTCGCCGCTGTTGCCGCGAACCAGCTGTTTGGCGTCGAAGGTCAGGGCGCGAACCACGCGCGGCAGTGGTAGCAATACCCGGACCCCGGAGAACTCGGCGCCGATCACCTCCAAAGCGCCCAACGAGACAGGCACTTCGAGTCGTACTACCAGGCCGTGCCCCGGCTCGTTCTCGAAACCAACTTCCCCACCCAGTTGTTTGGCGGTTTGAGCGAGCACGTTCAGGCCGACTCCCCTGCCTGACAGCTCGGTGACTTCGGGGGCGGTGCTGAGGCCACCTTGCAGTGCGAGTTCGAATAGGGCCGATTCGGATACGTGCAGCGCGGACGCCCCGTGACGTGCCGAGGCGATGCGCCGAGCTCTTTCCACGTCGAAGCCAGCGCCGTCGTCCTTACACTCGAACGTCACTCGTCGTTGCTCTTCACGGACTGTGAATTCGATTGTGCCCTGTGCGGGCTTGTTGCGGCGCTGCCGGACGTCGGGTGATTCTACTCCATGGGTTACAGAGTTTCGAACCACATGCAGAAACGCCTGCTGCACGAGTTCGAGTACGCTGCCCTCGACGCGCACATCACCTCCTGAACAGACCAGTCTTGCGGCTTTGCTCGCAGCCCGCGTAGCGTCTCGCACGGCTAGGTCGAGCGCAGTGAAGATGGTCGACGTCGGGATGAGCTTCAGACGTTCGATCGTGCCTCTCACCGAGGCGAGTTCGCGCTCGACGCGCTCGATGCAGGCTGCGGCTCCCCGTTCGCACTCGTGAAGGTCCCTACTGATGAGCTCGACGTCAGCGACGAGGGCAGCCATCGCGGACCGCGCGTGTACATCGTCTGCGAGCTCGAAGGTGGTGAGTCGTCGCGCTATTCGTGTCGTGCGCTCGCGTATCTCGGAGAGTTCGGAGACTCTTGTTCGCAAGCTTCCGACTTCGACCAGCGCTTCCGACGCGCCCTCCAGCACGGCGTCGACTTCCTGAAGGTCAGTGCGGACCGTTTTCGCTTCCAGTGTTCTGGTTTCGACTGCTGTTGCTTCGGCGTTCGGCTCGCCTAGACGTGCCTCGTCGTTGGATGATAGCGCCTTGCCCAGCTCGCGAACCGACGACAGGTCCGCGAGCAGCGCCGCCACGACGTCGGTTGCCGGTCCTCGTGTTGCGCCACGGTAGGGAAGTAGCCGCTCTTCCAGCTGGTGTACGGCGTTCGCGATTTCCACCTGCCGAACGACACGAGCCGCTCCTTTCAACGTGTGCGCGTAGCGCAACATCTCGGAAATTTGCCGTTCACTAAACTCACCACTTTCGAACGCGAGTAGCCCTTCGTGCAGCTTCTGCAGCAGCTCTGCTAGCTCTACGCGAAAGTACTTGTAGGGGTCGTCGGACATGTGCGGTCGAGATCATGTGGGCTCGGTGCGGACCAATTTGAGAAGATCCTTCGACAGCTCGGCAAGTTGACCTGCTGTCTGAAGGGTTTGGGCAGAGCTCGTCTCCGTCTCTTTGGAGGCTTGAGCGACATTGGCGATGGCCAGGTTGACCTGTTCCACGGCTGTTGCCTGCTGTTTCGTCGAGAGCTCTATCTCCTTGGCGGCTTCAGTCGTGGACTCGACCAGTTCGGTTATCTGAGCGAAGACGCTCGTCACGTCTTCGAACTGGCGCGATCCCGCTTCGACGGTTTTTGAACCGGTTTCGGTCGCCATGACTGTCGTGTTGACGGCACTTCGCACCTCGTCGATCAGGGAGCGAATCTCCTTCGTGGATCCACCGACCCGATCGGCCAGCTTTCGGATCTCGTCTGCTACTACGGCAAAGCGTCGCCCCGCGTCACCAGCGCCACTGGCTTCGATCGTGGCGTTTATCGCTAGAATGTTGGTCTGCTCGGCGAGTTCCGAGACGATGTCGAGCACCGTGCCGATCTGCTGAGAACGTTTACCTAGATCGAGCATGTGATCGACGATCTGCGCAACCTGCTTTCGGATACTGGTGAGCGACGCCCGAGCTGAGACCACAGTAGTATCCCCGCGCGTCGCCGACTCGGCCGTTTGCCTCGCCATTTGGGCCACGCGTTGTGAACTTTCCGCGATTTGTCGGGAGGTGGTGAGTAGCTCGCTGATGGTCGTCGTGATCTCCGTCATGGCCGTCGTCTGTTCGCGGCTTCCCGTGGCTTGCTGATTAGCCGCCGCGTGTAACTCGGCCGACGAGCTCTGAACGTGACCGATGGCTGCTCCAATTTGTCGGCTCAGCGTACGCGTCAACACGATGGCGATGGCAATCGCACAGGCAAGCGCCACGACGATGATTCCTACCAGCAGAGTCGTTGCAGACTGCGCGGCGGCGGATCCCTCCGCTGCTCTGTCTTTCAATAGCTTCCTCTGCAGCCCGACGAACTGGTCGATGGCAGTAGCCAACGCCTGACGCTCTGGACGCAGGCGTTCGAGGAACAATTGCTCGAGCTCCTCGGGCGTCGTGCCATCACGTACGCGCTCGAGTACATCGTCGCACGCCTGCTCGTGCGACTGGTTCTTTTCCGATACATCCTCGAGATGTTCTTTGCCCAGAGTGCTGATCGGCTGCAGCTTCTGCAAGGCTCGGCGTGTCTCTGTGTTAATCTGACGAATGCTGTCGAGGTAGCGAGGCTCCTGCGTCAGCATGTAGCCGCGAATTGAAGTCGAACGGCGTTCAATCAGCGTGTCGAGGTATTGCGCTTCGACCAGTAACTCGGTTCCAACATCTATCACTTCGTCTTTGGCGTCGACGACAGTTCGCAACGCGTGAGCGCCAATCACTCCAACTGCAAGTGTGAGCAGCCCGGAGAGTGAGAACCCAAACGCTACCTTTTTGCCAAACGTCCAATGCGTTGCCATCGTCATGTCTCCCGCGCTGTCGAAATCCGACTCTTGACTCTGCTCACCACGTCTGAAAGCTCGATCAGCGGGTGAGGAACTCCTTCTATGTGGGCTGCCAGTCGACCGCGCTCGTTCGAAGCGCCGCCGACCTTGGGCTCGACCGCCTGGGCGGGGAGTCTTAGATGCCCCAGAAACGACTCGAACGCGAAGCCGATGGCTTCGCCCCGAGCTTGAACCACCCAGCGAGAGGAACCCGTTTGGTTGAGCCCCAGCAAGCGCGCCAGATCGAACACCGCCACCAAGCTGCCTCGGAATGCAGCGAGTCCCACGAGGTCCGACGACGAGCTGGGGACAGCCGTGATCGGCTTGTCGACGTGTGTTCCCGCGATGTCGGCGACGCGGATCACGTAGCGTCGATCGGCGACAGAAAGCGCCAAGAGTTCGACGTAGGCTCCATCGGGCGCGCGCGCCGGTTGTGCGAAAGACTCGTCGAACTCGGCGCGAAGCCGCGCGAGACGCCGCGTCAGGTCGACGTCGGTCGTCGCCATCAGCTCAGCTCTCCACAGGCGTCGAGTTCGGAGCGACATAGCGCGAGCAACGCGACGCGACTGAAGCCACCGCCGAACAGAACCAAGCGTACGGGATCTTCGTATTCCAGTAGCTCGATCGCCTCATGCAGCTCACGTTTGGCGTCGTCTATGTTGCCTAGGCGTCGGCTCATCAGCCCGAGGTGGACGCGTGGCATCGCGAACCGTGCGTCCAGATGCGCGGCGAGGCGGTGGTGGCGAAACGCCTGGTCCAATTCCTTCGCCCCTTCGCAACACACGCCTAGCAGGTAGTGTGCGCCAGCGTTGAGATCGTCGGTACGCAGCAAGGTGCTACATGCTTGTTTCGCGTCGTCGAGTTCGCCAGCGTTGACCAATAGCGTGGCTTCCAGAAGCAGGGCGTCGGGATCTCGTGACCAACCGCTGGGCAGGTCGCGCAACGCGCGCAGTGCTTTGCCGAACTGTTCCTCGCGCAGTAGCTGCATGGGCAGTCTCAGGTCACTCGCGCTCTGCGTTGAGGCCGGCGGACGACCGCTCGGCGTGCTCAGCTCACGAACCCGATTCGTCGCCCGTTCGATGGCCTCGAGCCAAGGAACGTCATGGGCGGTCGCCGATTCTGCCTTCGGGCTCTCCCGCGGCGAGGACCGAGCACTTGCGGGCGAATCGCGCTCGGATTTTCGGCGGTAGTAGAACGCGCCCAGCGAGCTGCGCACGACGAAACGATGACTGACGTTGCGCAAGGTTTCGGCGTGGCCCAGGAACAGATGCCCATCGCTGACGAGACGATCCGCCAGCTGGTCCACGACTCGACTCATGACTTCGGGTGTAAAGTACATGAGGACGTTGCGGCAAAATACAGCGTCGTAGTACGAGTCGGACTCTCGATTCGTACGCAGGTCTGCTAAATTTATGCAACTGAAGTTCACGGACCTTCTAATCTGGTCCCGCACGATATATTCTTTGCCGCGTGTAGTGAACCATCGATCGCGTGATGCCGTTGACGTTTCGCGAAGTGACCACGCCGTGTAGGCCCCGTGGGTAGCCTTGGCCAGCGCATCACGATTGACGTCCCAGGCGTCGATCACGACGCGCGGCGCGAAATCCGGGTAGCGCTCGGACAAGAGCATCGCCAGCGAGTAAGGCTCTTCACCCGAAGCGCAGCCGGCGGACAACACCCGCAAATGGTTTCGACCACCTCGTTGCATCCACGGGTCCACAACGGCGCTGGCGAACGCTTCCAGCTGAGCAGCATCCCGGAAGAAGTAGGTCTCGCCAACCGTCAGCGCTTTGGCCAGAGTTGCCGTTTCGTCTTGGTCGGGATTGGCAACGAGCCAGCTGAGATAGTCGTGAAGCGGCAGTCGGTGCACGTCGGCGCGGCTGCTGACGAGCTCGACCAACTGATCGTCTCGGCCGTGCGCCAGGGCTAACCCGAACTTCGATTCCACGAAATCCTTGAATCGTTCGAGGGCTGCCCTCATCAGCCCGCTCCCTCACCGCCGTCAAGGCGCAGATCTTTCGGAAGCAGTCGCCCCGCTTGCAACACGAGTAGCAGCTTCGCATCGAGCGTGCTCAGTGCATCGACGGCAGGCAGATTGGGCGATAGCAAAGGCGGCGAATCAGAAAGGCTGTCGTCGGCCAGCGCCAGTGTGCTGACCACGGCATCGACTGCCAGCGCGACAGTCCGCTGATCGATTCTGAGCAGCACCAAGCGACCGGGCTTGCCTCGGGACCCCAACAACAGTTGCGATGCGTCGACGACTGGCGTCGCGGCACCCCGAATGATCGCCGTTCCGAGCACGAATTCGGGGGCGCCCGCGAGCGTCTCGAGCGGTCTCGGTCGCATGATCTCGACGACGTGACGTAACGACAGCGCGCACGCGGTACCGCCCACCTCGCACAGCAAGTACATCAGCGTACCGTGCCCGTCATCGATGTCCCCTCCGCACCACGTGCCGATCGTAGACGCTTCAGGTCGATCGAATCAACCCTCGGCTTCGCCTACAGATGCCTACCTGAGTGTCCGCCTCCATCGTCCAGCCATTCCGCGATCTAGGTTTCGAATCGGCATCCCTTCGAAGTCGTCTGGGGACTGGCCAACTTTACCGTGTGCACCTAGGCTTCTCCTGAAGTATTTAGAAGAGCAGCACTGGCCGAACGCGCCTCGGTCAGGGGGAGATACGCCGAGGGACCATGCTCAGCACCGCCGCGTCGTCAGACGCTCACAAGATTCGAACCTCACGCTTTGGTAAGCGATACAGGGTGGTAATCGTCGACGACGAACCCCAAGTATTGGTCGCTCTCGAAGACGTGCTTTCCGATGATTTCGTCGTAGAAACCACGGATTCTCCCGAAGTAGCTCTGCGGCTCGCGTGCAGCGACGAGGACATAGCTGTCGTCGTTTCCGACCAGCGCATGCCGAGGATCAGCGGGCATGAGCTACTCGGTCAGGTCGCCAAAAAATCCAAAGCCGAACGCATCCTAGTCACTGGCTACGCGGACCTTTCAGCCGTGATCAAGGCGGTGAACGAGGGGCAGATCTTCGCCTACCTGACCAAGCCGTGGGATCCCGATGAACTGCGCATGAAGGTGCACCAAGCCGCAGAACATCACGAACTGCTGCAGCGGCTGGAACACGAGCGGAAGCTGCTCGACGATCTGATGCGAAATGTCCCGGATGGGATCTACTTCAAGGACAGTGAGCTCAGATTCCTGAAAGCCAACGCTCCAGTCGCAGAGCTACTGGGGCAAAATGACCCAAAGGAACTCGTTGGCAAGCGACTCTCGGAGCTTTCAGGCCGGCGTGGGCTGGACGCCGTGACCGAGGTCGAAGAGCGGCGCATCGTCAATGAAGGTTTGGAGGTCATCGATTCGATTCGCCAAGTCGCGACCGATCAAGACCGCCGTTGGCTTTCGGAGACCAAGGTCCCTATCCGGAGCGACGGGCAGGTCATCGGACTAGTCGGCATCGCACGCGACGTTTCCGAACGCGTGAAGGCGGAGAATGTTCGGGAGCGGCAGGCGCAGAGGATCGCGGGGCTGACGCGGATCCACAAGATGCTCAGCGGCATCAACGGCGCGATCGTACGTATCCGAGACCGCGACGCGCTGTCCGAGCGCGTCTGCCAAATTGCCGTGGAGGAAGGTCAGCTCCCGCTGGCCGCGATCGTCACCCACGAGGAGCAGCGAGGATTTCACGCCAATCAGGGCGCTTTCGGCTCGGGATTCGCTCAGTCAAAGCTCGCGATTGACGCGATCGTTGCCGACTCCGCTACGGCCCTGTCGCGAGTCCTCGCGCGCCGCGAAGCCGTCGTGGCACCGAACCCGACGGTGATGGCTGAATGCGCCTTCCAACCACGCTTGAAGGCGACTGGCCTGCGCTCTATCGTGCTGTTCCCGCTGTTTGCGGCCGGTGAGGTGCAAGCGATTCTGATGCTCGGCTCAAACCAGGCCGACTTCTTCGACGACGACGAGCTCGAGCTGTTGCGCGGCCTCGCGGACAACATTTCCTTCGCGTTCGATCACTTCGAGCAAGCGGCGCGCCTGGATTTCCTCGCGTACTACGACGAGCTGACCGGGCTCCCCAATCGACGTTTGCTCGTCGACCGGTTGACGCAGCGGCTGGTCAACGCTGACGACGAAGAGCAGAAGGTGGCGGTGGCCGTGCTGGACGTGTACCGCTTTCGTGAGCTCAACGAAACTTTCGGACGAGATGGCGGCGATCACCTGTTGCGGCAGATGGCCACGCGTCTGGAACGTTCCATGGGCAAGAACGACTCGTTGGCTCGGTTAGAGGGTAACCGATTCGCACTACTGGTGAGCCTAGACGGGCAGGCATTCGACATCGCCTCTCACGTCGATCAGTTGGTGCACAAGGTGCTTGATGAAAACTTCGTGCTGCGGGGGACGGAGTTGCGCCTGGCTGCACGTATGGGGATCGCCCTGTTTCCATCTGACGGCGATCAAGCCGAGGCTCTGCTGGCGAACGCGGAAGCTGCGCTCAAGGTAGCAAAGTCCGTCGGGAGTCCCTACGTCTTCTATTCACCAAGGATCAATGCCAGGGTGGCCGAACGCGTGTCGCTCGAAACTCGCCTGCGCAGGGCGGTGGAGAAGGAGGAGTTCTTGCTTCACTACCAACCCAAGATCGACTTGCGGTCGGGTGCGGTGGCTGGTCTCGAGGCGTTAATCCGCTGGCAAACTCCCGAGGACGGTTTGGTATCCCCTGGTGTTTTCATCCCAGTGTTGGAAGAAACGGGGCTGATCATGGACGTTGGGCGCTGGGTGTTGCGTCGCGCAGCCCAGCAGTATGTGGAGTGGGTCGAGGCTGGGTATCAACCCCCGCGCATCGCTGTCAACGTGTCAGCTCTACAGCTGAGCCAGCCAGACTTCGTCGCGACGCTGAAGGCGCTGGGCGACGCCTACGGCCCCGTGGCGCGTCAACTCGACTTGGAAATCACCGAAAGCGTTTTCGTCGACGACTTGACGGGCAACGTGAACAAGTTGACCGAAGCCAGAAACATGGGCCACCAAGTCGCCATCGACGACTTCGGTACGGGCTACTCGTCGCTAGGGTACCTCACGAGACTGCCGATCGACGTATTGAAGATCGACCGCGCGTTCGTCTCGCGCATGACCCAGAACCCCGAAGACATGTCACTGGTGTCCATGATTATCTCGCTGGCGCACTCGCTCGACTGCAAGGTTGTTGCAGAAGGTGTCGAACGAGCCGAGGAAGCGCGCCTGCTGCGCCTGCTGCGGTGTGACCAATTGCAGGGGTATCTGACGAGCAAGCCCATCCCCTCTGACGCCGCGGCCGCGACCTTCCAAGAGCGCTTCTCGACAAAGTGGGAGCAAGCGTGACGCAGCCGATGGGTGCAGCGTTCAGCCGTGCTACCCGCCCCCTCGCGCCGTCGCCATCTTGATCTCCGCTCGCGTCATGGGACCGCGCATGAACGAGTAGGCCCAGCGGGGTTGGAAGAGACGCA
>CBFGUG010000107.1:0-23945 GCA_965651905.1 uncultured bacterium
TGGGCTGCTGAGAACTGTGGGCTGCTGAGAACTGTGGGCTGCTGAGAACTGTGGGCTGCTGAGAACTGTGGGTTGCTGGGAGTTGGGCTGCGCCGTAGGGACGACTCAGTCGAAGCCCGCCTCGCGCAGTGCGTTCACTAGCGGCTGGAGCTCGCAGTCGCGCAGCAACTTCGCCACGCGCCGCAACTGTCGAGCCTGCGCCGTGCGCTTCATTTGTCCGACGAGCACGACGGCTTCCAGCAACTCTTCGTCGATGGGCAGACGCTTCAGCTGCGGCAACTTCAAGTTGCTGAGCAGCACGCCCAGATCGTAGATGCGCGACGCATCTCGTTTCTTTTGGCTGCGGCTCGGCCCGCGCCACACAGGCGAGTCGTCTTCTTCCTCTGCCCCGCCGCCAGCTGCTGCGCCGCGCGTGGAACTGCCGCTGTCGGAGTTCGACGTATCGAGCGGGAGCCTTTGGGGAAGCTTATTTCCAGAGCGCTTGCGCACGTCCGCAGCATAGCAGCGCATCGTGGAGCAGTGGCGGGCAAACGCGCTACGTCAGTCCAGCAGTGGAGACAGCCATGCGCCGTGCCAGCCGATCCCCAATTGAGCGGCCCAACCCGACGTTCCCCAATCTGGCGTGCGCAACAGTCCACGCGCATCGAGCCAGAGCCCTTCGGCGCTGCCCATCAACGGTACGCCAAAACCCGCGCTGAGCTCCAGGGCCAGGGAGTCACCGAAATCTTCGTCTGGTGGTTGGGCCCAGTTGGCAGCTACGCCCAGTGAGATCGAGTCGAGCCAGAGGTCCAAGGTGCTGGGGCCTCGCTGCAGATCCATCGCCCATCGCGGCAAGAAGGTGGGGCGCAGATCGACGCCCGCGCTCAGCACGTGGCGCGGCACATCGCTGGCAACTGGACGCACGTAGCCTGCCGTCAAGCCTACCATCCAAAAGTAGTGCGCGGCGAGGCGAGCGCCTGGGGCGACTCCTCCCTCAGCGAGTTCGGCCAGCGCCGTTGCGGACAACATCACGTCGCCTTCCAGACGGCCGTAAACCCCGTCCGAGCGGGTGTCCAGCGGTTGCACCTGATGCTTCAACGGCTCGGCGCTCACGGCAGCGGGCAAACACGTCAGAGCGACCGCGAACAGCGCTCCCACGACCCTCATGGTGAGTCCCCAGTCGAGCGTTTCCTCGCGGGTGGATCGACGCGTCCGCCGTGTTCGGCGACTGCTGCGTGCAGCTCCTGGCGAAGCTCGGGAGGAAAGATCAGACGCACGCGCTGCAATGACTGCCCGCGCAATCGACTCAGCACGAACGATACCTCGTGCAGAGGTTTCTTCATCCCGTCGGGGAAGAGCACCCAGAGCCCGCCCCCCGAGTCGTCGAAAGGCATGACCCGCGCGCGGTCGATTCCCACGTAGACGTCCGGGTCGAGGCCCTGACTGACGGCGAGCTTGCGTGCCAGTTCGTGATAACGCTCGTAAGTGTCTGGCTGCGCGTCTTCGCCGAACAACTCCAGCGTCTTGAACAGTCTGCGATTGTACAAGCGCTGACACAGATCCGCCAGCAGCGGGTCGGCTGCTTTCTGCCATATGTCGATCGATTGCCACAACAGATTGTCGTCGAGCTGGATGTAATCTCGCAGCGTGCAGTCGGAGTTGAGCGCCAAGCGTTGTACGGCCATGGGGACCGCTTCGACGCGCTGACCCGCTTCGAGCAGGGTCGCGACGCGCTGAATGATCTTTCCCAAGAGCCATTCACTCGCACGACTCGCCTTGTGAAAATACACCTGCTGGAACATGAACAGGCGCGCGAGCACGAAGGACTCGATCGCTGCGATGCCCTTGGCGCCATCGACGGCCAGTGGCGGAACCGTCTGCTCGTTTTCAGGCACGCCGATGCGCAGGCTTCGCATCAGCCAGTCCAAGTCGAAGGTGCCGTAGCTGACTCCAGTGAACAGCGCGTCTCGAAGTAGGTAGTCACAGCGATCGACGTCGAACATGCCGCTCACGGCGTGGGCCAGGTACGTCAGCGGGTGGCGACCGCGAACCAGTTCGGCGACGCGCCCGGGCATGGCTCCATCGGCTCGCGCGAGCACCTGATGCACCTCCGTGCTGGGGTCGAGGATCATGCGCGTGGTCCAGGTTTCGTGATCTGGTCCAGATGGCAATGCCTCTTCGAACAAGTGCGAGAACGGGCCGTGGCCGATGTCGTGCAGCAGCGCCGCAGCCATCGCGTCACGAGCGCGGTCGGTCGTCAGTCGTTGCCAAAAGGGCAGTGAGTCGTCGATCTGCTGCAACCTGGCAGTAAACAGATTCATCACGTGCGCTGCGCCAACGGCATGGGAAAAGCGCGTGTGATCTGCTCCCGGGTAGGCGAACGACGTGAGCCCCAGTTGACGAATGCGTCGCAGCCGCTGCATCTCCCGAGTCTCGAGCAGCTCGGGGATGATCCTGCATGCTTCGCTCTCGAAGGAGATCAGGCCGTGGACGGGGTCGCGAAGGATCACTGCTCGCAGCCTATTGACGGCGCGCTGCGATTGCCAGAGCTGCCAAACACAAACGCCAAATCAACAAGCAACAGAGCCACAAGCACCAGATCCGCAAAACACCAAATCCCCCAAAACCAGAAATCAGTCACCAGACATCACGTACCAGACATCAGGCACCAGCCAAAAAGCAGAACCCCCAGCTCCGCGTCCCCAAAAAGACTCGTGCGGCGGACTCGTGGGTCTGCCAAAGTCATGGGTTGAGCCGAGGTCCGTGTCGAGAAAGCCAAGTGAATCCACCCGCCAGTAGCCCCCAAAGTAAGCCTGAGCCAAGTGCGGGCTCGCCGCTCGCTCCGGGCTTGGTCGAGGTTCTGGAACACTTGCCAACCGCTCGCATCGAACAGATCGCCGGGCGGCTCGGCATCGAACTCGACTCGCGCAAACGCATCGGGCACGCGCTTCAGCTCGCTCGTGGGTTGGTGGTGCGGCGCGATCTGAGGCGTTTGCACGCACGCTCGGCGCCGTCCGGGGACGCGCTCGACCTATTGGTGTTCGTGGCTCGACATCGCGGTCGGATCGCCCGAGAGTCACTCTCGCCGCGTCATCGGCTCGTGGCTGACGACCTGATTGAGCGTGGCTTGTTGTTCGAAGCTTCGGACGAGCAGGGGGACTCCGTAGTGTTGCCGGGCGCGCTGGCCCTTCAGCTACCACGTTGGGAAGGCGAAGAAGCGACGGGGATCCGCAGCCTGCTCGCGCAGTTGCCCGCCGCACTCGCCGCAGACGTCGCCCGAACGTTCTCCGAGCGCCCTCCCGTGGCACCCTGGCTGCTGGCGCTGGAAGGTGCTTATCGGGCGTTACTCCAGCCCACGCAAGTGAGGCACTTACTCGATCAACTCGAGCCCGCGGCGTTCGAGCTCTTGCAACACGTGGCCCGCTTGGGCGGCGAGGTGAGCACCGAGGAACTACTGGATCTCGAACGGCAGCCCATGCGCTTGCAGCACGCGGGAAGCGCTGCCCGCGTACGCAGGGGCCTGGGCTACGAGATCGAGCGACGTGCGTTGTTGCTCCCGGTCGCGCCCAACCGTCATCTGATCCCGCACGAAGTGCTGCAAGTATTGCTCGAGAAGCAGCTACGCATCGCCCAACTCTTGCGCAGCAAAGCGCGTGAGCGACTGCGAGCCTCGCCGATCGAACCCGTGCGCGCGCAGTTTGCCATCGATCCAACCGCTAGAGCGCTGGCCAGCGCGGCGATAGCGAGGGAACATCCGGCGTCTCGGGCTTCAGTGGGCACTGCCAAACGCCTAGTCAAACGTTTGGCCACGCACCTCGGGCTGGCGGACGTCGACGCACAGTTTTTGGCCTGCGTCAGCCGCAAGGCTGGTCTGTGGACGCCAGGCTCCAGCGTTCGTTCGGCGCCCGTTCAGCAGCTGGCGGAAGCGCTGCTGAGCGCTTGGAGGACGGGGGGCGTGTGGGACGAAGGCAGAGTCGAGCCTGAAGTGTGGCGCTGGGCTAAACCCGCTGCGCTGAGTCCCGCCAGCGTGTTACGACGAGTGACGTTGGAGGCGTTGGCTGAGCTGGCGGTCAACGCTTGGGTGCCATGGTCACAACTGTTCACGTTCGTGATGGCGGATCCCCGCCTGATGGCTCTCGATCGGCAGTATGAACGGCACCGCGCGCGCACGGGCGAGGAGCTGCTGACGCCCGAGTCGACCCTCGTTCGCATCGTGTTTCAAAGTGCCGTGCTACTCGGGTTACTCGACGTGGGGGACGTCGACGAGCCCGATTCAGAGAGCGAGGCCGCGCCTGCGGAGCCGATCGCGGCAGCCGTGCGGCTGAGTGCCCTGGGCGCCCACCTGCTCGTAGATGACGACGCGCCTCTGGGGCGGAACGCGACCGAGTTGCGTTACGAGGGTAGCACGTTGCGAGTGAACGCAGCGGCGAACGTGGAAGTGGCTGCGGTGCTCGACGTGATGAAGTGGTCGCCCACCGGGCAGGTCACTCACGATTTGGAGCTGGTTCCGTCGTTGGCGAGCATCGAGCTCGAGTTGGGGAAGGGGGCAGAGGTGACCGCGCTGCGACGCCAGCTGGCTGCACTCGCCCCTCTCTCACCCGAGCTCGAGCGAACGTTACACGAGGCTGGTCGCATCGAAGCACGGACGGACTTCGTGCAGGCGTCGGGTTTCCTTTGGATTGATGATCCAGAACTACTCGAGCGTCTGAGAAACGACCGCTCCGTCAGGCGTCTCTTCGTCGAACCATCACCGCCTGGCGGATTGCTGGTGGCGCCAGGGGTTGATCTCGATCGGCTGACGCTTCGCTGTCGCGCGGTCGGGCTCGAGGTCGTGGTCGACGGCAGTCGTCATCTGCTGCGCGCCAAGTGACGACGGGTCAGGCGTCGACGCGCGACTGCACCCAACGCGCGCTGCCCGGACTGGCGCTCACGTGAACTACCTTGCCGTCGTTGATGAACACTTCCGTCGGCAATGCGCGGCCGTTGTACTCGCTGGCCATCACGAAGCCGTAGGCGCCCGCGTCGCGGATAACGACCCGAGCTGGGGCGGGGTCGGACACCATGTGGGTGCCGAAGTCGTCGGTGCTTTCGCAAACTGGACCAGCCACGCGCCAGGGCTCGCCGTTGGGAGCTTGGCTCGTCGGTTCGATGCGGTGGTGCGCCTGGTACAACGCTGGTCTCAGCAGATCGTTCATGCCCGCGTTGATGAGCAGCCAGCGCGCTCCACCGTGGGTTTTCACCTGCAGCACGTCAGCGACCAACACACCGAACGAGCCGACGACGGAACGCCCAGGTTCGATCAGTAGCCGGTGGTCCTCGAGACTCAGCTGCTTTCGCAGTTCGAAGGCAGCTTGGGCGAACTCCCACGGTGCAGGCACAGCTCCCTTGCCGTAGTCGATGCCGAAGCCCCCGCCGAAGTTGATGTAGGTCAATGGGCGCCCCGCAGCGCGGCGCGCGGCCGCGACGTCGCAAACCACTCGGCCGCCCGCCAGGTAATCGTCAGTTTTGGAGAGAGTCGAGCCCAGGTGTGTCGAAACACCGACGGCCTGCAGCCTCGGGTGGGCGTCCAATAGTTCCCAGGCACGGGGCAACGCCGCGCGCACGATCCCGAACTTGGCGTCTTCGTGTCCGGTCGCCACATGGGCATGGGAGTCGATGCGAATTCCAGGATTGATACGGATCCCCACCTGCGCTGTCTCACCAACGGCGTCGGCACGCGCGGCGATGCGTTCGATCTCCTCGACACTCTCAGCCTGGATCGCGAGAATTCCACGAGAAATGGCCAGGTCGATCTCGTCGTTCGATTTGGCGACGCCGCTCATCACGAGCTTGTTCGGGGCGATGCCAGAACGCAGCGCCAACTCCAGCTCCGCGCCAGACACCACGTCGGCTCCAGTGTTTACGGCGGCCATCGAACGCAAGATCGTTCCAGCCGAGTTGGCTTTCACTGCGTAACAGACCACGTCCGCGGGACCGAGGGCGGCAACCAATTTGGATGCCGTTTCCGTGATCGCTCCTACGTCGTACAGGAATGCGGGCAGCCGAATTTGATGCTCCACCAGAAGCGCATCGACGTTTGCGCCCGCTAAGTGTGCACACCCTTGATTGTCACGTTCGAATCCAGCCACGGGACGCGCAATAGCACCACCAAGAGCGTTGCGGTATGGCCCCAAGCGGCGCTAATCTGACGGCATCGGCCGGTCAGCACTTCCCACGCACCGCGCGGCTCATTCAGCCCACGGGTTTTGTGAACGAGCCGAGCCTGGACGTTGCTCAGCGCAGATAGGCGGTCCATCCGCCGAAGCCTCATGATTTCTCTGGTTCCGGCCCCAACCCAGCTCTCGAAGTACGACTTGGTCGAGCAGATCGGCCATGGCGGCATGGCGACCGTATTTCGCGCGCGGGATACGCGCCTACAGCGTGACGTCGCGCTCAAACTGCTCCACCCCCACCTGCGGGAAAGTGCCGAAATCGAAGCGCGATTCACCTCCGAAGCGCAGGCGGTCGCCAAATTGCGCCATCCGAACATCGTCGCGGTGTTCGACGTGTCCGACGAGGACGAAGAGGAACGTTACCTGGTGATGGAGCTGGTGCGGGGTATCACGCTGCGCCAGTTACTCAAGACCCACAAGTCGCTGCCCGTGGAGCTGGCCGCGGCGATGATGCTGGAGGTGGCGGCAGCACTCGAACACGCCCACGAGGAAGGGGTGATTCATCGCGACGTCAAACCCGAAAACGTGATGATCGACATGAGCGGCGCGGGGCCCAACTCGGGCGCGGATGCCGAGCCTGCTCGCGTCAAACTCATGGACTTCGGTATCGCCAAGTTGCTCGATGCACAAGGTGTTACGTCGACGGGTCAAGTGCTGGGCTCGCCCGCACACATGGCGCCCGAGCAGATCGAAGGCTGCCGCGTCGACAAGCGTGCGGACGTATTTTCGCTCGGCGTGATGTTTTACGAAACCGTCGTCGGAAAGTTGCCGTTCGCGGGTAACAACCCGGCACAGGTGCTGCGCAACGTGCTCGAGGGTAACTTCGAGTTGCCCGATCGGGTCAAGCCCGAGGTGGGAGCGCGCTGGAGCCGACTGCTCTCCAAGGCGCTTCAACGTTCGCCCGACGCGCGTCAGCAGTCGATCGCCGAGCTGTCTACCGCGGTGAAAGCCGAGCTCGACTCGCTCGGCATGGGTGGGGCACGTCACGAGATAGCGGAGTTCTTGCGCGACCCAGCGGAGTACGAAGCGCGCTTCGAGGAGCGGATCGTGGTCGCGCTGTCTCGTTCTGGCGCGGCGGCCAAGAAAAACCGCGACGTGCTCTTGGCGACGGCCCAATTCAACCGCGCGCTCGCTTACCGCCCCACGGATGCCAACTTGCTGGCGCAGATCAGCGGCTTACGTTGGCAGGCCCGCGCCAAGCAGGGGTTGGCCGTCGCGGCTGGCGTTGGTCTGCTTGGTGCGGTGGTCTATTTCGGCGCGACAGTCGCGCCCAAGGCGGAGCGCGACGCGCGCCCGCCGCAACCCGTGGCCAATGAAATCGTGCCCAGTGAGCCCTCACCGGGTGTGCCCGAGGAGCCAGTTTTCCCAGAGCCGGAGACGACGGGGCTCACCCCTGCGCCCCCGATAAAGCCCGTGCGCGTACGAAATCCCGAGCGCACGGCAGCTCGGCCGAAACCGAACCCCGTGGCGACCGCGGAGGAGCCCGAGCCCGAAGAAATCCCCGAGGTGCTCGAAACGCGCCGCGTGTCCGTGCGGCTCAGTGGCGCCGTGGGCGGCGCGGTGCAGATCGATGGCGTGCAAAAGGAGTGGTTCGGTGTGATTCACGAACTGCCCGTGGGGGAACACCTGTTCGAGTTCGTTCCGCCCAACGACACCTGCTGCACACGCACGTCCAAGCGGGTGGTGGTCAAGTCGGGGCGTGGCGTGCAGATGGTGCGCGGCGAGATCCCATTCAAGGACGCGACGCTGGCCATCAGCACGGGCGGCAAACGCGGGTGGCTGGTCTCCTGCCCGACGCTGTTCGGCGACCGCATGCAGCTGCCTTCCAGCCGTTCCGTCGCGATGAACCAAGGAGAGGCCAAGGGCGTGTGTACGTTGACGAATTCAGAGGAAGAATCGGCAACTTTGAGAAAAACTGTTACGCTGATCGCCGGCCAGACTACGAAACTCACCTGGCCGTGACCGCCTCGGGGCGGGCCCCGACGCATGGCGCGCATCCTCCTCAGCTGTCTGTATACTTGCGGTGCACTACTAGCTCTCCCGGCTTCTGTCGTCGCGCAGCCGTCCGCCAGCGATGCCAAGTCCACCAGCGATGCCAAGCCAGCGCCGAAGGTAGCGCAGACGGCACCTGCCAGTGGCGCCGCGGACTCTAGCGCCAGCTCTGGCCCGCGTAACCCGCTGACCGAGGAAGGGCCCAGCGCGGAACGAGAGCCAGAGGAGCCGAGTCAGCCTGCGATCGACATCGGCGTCTCCGCGAGCCTCGACCGTGCACGCACCTACTATCAAGAAGGCCGCTATGACTCGTGCGCGAAGTCTTACAGTGATCTGTTCGGAGGGCTGAAGAACCCGAGCCGCGAGATCCCAGCGCAACTCTTGGAGGACGCACGTGTGCACCACGCGGCCTGTCTCCTCGCGCTAGGGCGGCGCGACGACGCCGACAAGCAATTGCGCAAGGCCATGGAAGAAAACCCACTGATGGCTTCGCCGGATCCCGTGCTGTTTCCATCTGCGGTGCGCGACTTGTTCTTCCAGGTCAAGAGCGACTTTCTCGAAGAGATCGGCAAGGCGCAGGAAGAAGAACTCAAGCAGGCGCGGCGGGCGGAACAGCAGCGTCAAGAGCGCGCCCGTCAAGAGCGCTTGCGCGTGGCGCGCCTGGAGGAGCTGGCGAGTCAAGAGTCCTTGGTGCACAGCAACCGCCGTTGGATCGCAGCGATTCCGTTCGGCGTCGGACAGTTTCAGAACGGCGACACGGCGCTCGGCGGCTTGTTTCTGACCTCCGAGGTGTTGTTGCTGGGCGCGACCATCGCGGCGGTGTCACGTCAGCTCCAGGTGCATGCTCTGGCGGACGGCGGCCGCATCAATGATCCAGCGGCATTCAACGATCCGATCGAGTTTGCCCACCGAGTGGAGTTGTGGGCGGGGGGCGCATTCTTGCTGATGGCAGGAATTGGCGTGTTGGAGGCGCAGCTGAACTTCGTCGATGAAGCCCCACTCGGAACGCGAGCACGCGGCGCGGGTAAACCAACGCGCCAAAAGAAAGCTTCGACGCTGGAGCCCATCGTTTCGCACGTCGATGGCGGTGGATTAGTCGGCGTCGGCGGTCGCTTCTGATTCGGGCGCGGGTCGTCTCACATCTCTTTGAGGTAGGCCGCGACCCAAAAGCCCGCGAACCTTTGCAGTGGCGAGTCACACAGGGCGCGTTCGGTCTTGCGCAACAGCGAGCGCAGCCCGGGCACCTGCATCATCGCGCCGAAGGGGACGGCGATACGTATCCCACGGCTGTCGATGAAGCGGCATCCGTCCGGCGCGCGGGCGCAGCCCTCGGTCGGGGTGTCGAAACGAGTGAACACGTCGCCTTCGTGTTTACCTTCTGCGATCCGCTGTTTTGGGCCGAAGCGTTTGATCAAACCACGGAAGCTGTCGGGGTTGTAGAACTCCGCGATGATGACGCCGCCGGGGCGGGTGACGCGCGCCATTTCCGAGAGCGCGACGTCAATTTCGGGTACGTGTGGCAACACCTTGAACGAACAACAGACGTCGAAGCTGGCGTTCTCGAACGGTAACTTGGTGGCGCTACCTTCGAACACTTCGAGGCCGCGCTCGCGTGCCTTCGAGAGCATGCCGGGCGACAGATCCACTCCAACGGCGCGTTTGGCGAAACCAGCGATGCGCTCGAGCACCAGGCCCGTGCCACAGCCCACCTCGAGCACCTCTTTGCCTGCAGCGTAACGCGCCACGAACTCCGCTTCGAGTTGATCGAGCAGCTCGTGGTAGCCGAGGGGGGCGTTTTTGCCGCGAATGCGTTCGTATTGCTTGGAGAAGGCGTCGTAGTAGGCTTTGCTGTCCTGCGCGGAGGGAGGTGGCATGTCGTCGCTGTATATCAAATTGCCGAAAGGGTTACGGATAGTGCAAGCCATCGATGAGTCGGTATTCGTTGCGGCTTCCGCGTTGGTCGTCGTGGCGCTGCGGCGGGAGCACTGCTCGTGAAGCCGGGCGATCACCCGGAGTTTTTCACGCGCCCCCCGCCTCCCGGGCGCAGTCGCGAAAGTAGCATCGTGCTCGACGAGCGTGGGCGCTTCTGGCACGACGGCGAACTCGTGCAGAACCCGGCGATGAGCCGCGCGTTCGCCTCGTGGATCCGAAGACACCCCCACGACGGACGCTTCATTCTCAGCAATGGCTACGACTGGACGTATCTGACCGTTCGCGACGCGCCGTACTGGGTTCAAACCGCCGCAGTGTTGCCCGACGGGCGCGTCGAGTTGTCGCTCAACGATGGGACGGAGGAATTACTCGATCCTGTGGGCTTGTGCGTTGGCCAAGACGAGGCGCTGTACGCCAAGGTCAAATCTGGGGAGTTCGAAGCGCGCTTTTCCCCCGCCGCTCAGCTCGCGCTCGCCGATCTGCTAGAAGAGCTTCCCGCAGACGCACAGGACGAGTCAGCGGGCTCGACGCTCCCGAGCGAACGGATAGGCTTACGCTACGCGGGCGAGCTGCGCGAAATCCCACCGCGCTCCGTGCGGTAGGCCATCAGCCGAACAGCTGTTCAGGGGCTGTATTCAGCCGTCAGCGGTGCGCTGCGGGTCGCTTGCGTGGGCTAACGGGGTGAGATAAGCTCCGCCCCGAAAAACTTGGGCTAGTCCAGAAAGCGGACCCCAGACTGGGTCCGTTTTTTTTTTTCTAACGCCCGGTTTCTTTTCTAACCCCCTAAAAACGCAACCGAATCTCACAGGTTAGAGTCCAACCACCCCCATCAGTCTTGCTGCTGTTCATGCCATTCGTCTTCGAGAAGCTCAAGGGCCTCGACCGTGAGCGCCTGCTGGCCGCGATCGAGCCAGTGCTCGCCGCCCATCGTATGGACGGCGTGGAGCTGATTTGGCGCACGGACAATCGCGGCTGGGTGTTGATGCTCACCGTCGAGAGAGTGGGGCAGGGGAGAGGTGCCTACGGTTTGGGCGCGGGGGTGACACTCGACGAGTGCTCGGAGCTCTCACGAGATCTGTCGACGGCGCTCGACGTGGCTGACGTGATCGATGCCGCCTATCGACTCGAAGTCGGCACGCCTGGTGTGGAGCGAAAGCTCTACAGCCTGCAGGACTATCAGCGTTTCGCTGGGCAGCAGGCGCGTATCAAGTTGCAGCAGCCCCTCGAGGGCCAGTGGACGTTGACGGGGGCGCTACTCGGAGTCGAAGACGGTGTGATCTCGCTGGAGACGGACGTCGGAATATTCAGTTTGTCTCTGGATGCCATCGCGACCGCCCAGCTGATCTTCGATCCGAACCTCGGCAAGGGCAGCAAGGCGCCCAAGGGCCGGCGCCAGAAACACCCCAAGCGCCACGTAGCCGTCGGCAGTGTAGCTGTCGGGGGTGGGGCCCTCGAGCGCATGCAGCGCGGACGCGAAAGCCAGGGTGATCGTGCGGAGCTGGGTGATCGTGCGGAGCTGGCGGATCGCGTCGAGTTGGGCCCTCAGCACGCCGATCGCAAACAGGCTGAGTCAGGTCCGGGTGATCTGGAACAGGTTCACGACGGAGAGCGGGACGAAGCTTGAAAGGTCATCCGCTGAAGTCGCGGGGCTCGTGAGCCACGTCGACGTGAGTGTACGGAGAAGTTGAGCAATGGCAGCAAACGGATTCGAAGCCAATCTAGGACAAATCGTCGAGCAGGTCGCTGATGAGAAAGGTATCGATCGGCAGATCCTGATCGAGACGATGGAAGCAGCGATTCTCAAGGCAGCTCAAGCCGCCTTCGGGATCGACCGCGAACTCGAAGCGCGCTTCAACGCGGAAACGGGTTCGATCGACCTCTTTCAATACATGACCGTGGTGCAGGAGGTCGAAAACCCCGCCGCAGAGCTGACGGCAGAAGTCGCCCAGCAGTACTGGCCCGACGTCGAGGTCGGCGAAGAGATCGGCTTTCAGATCTTCTGGCACCCCAGTCATGCCGAACAGGCGCGCCAACAAGACAAAGAGTACGGCGAACTGCTCGACATCAAGCAAGCTCGCAGCACCTTCGGGCGTATCGCAGCACAAACCGCCAAACAGGTTTTGCTGCAGCGCGTGCGCGACGCCGAGCGTGACCTCATTTACAACGAGTTCAAGGACAAGCGCGGCGAGCTGATCCGCGGCATCATCCGCCGTTTCGACAAGGGTCACACGGTGATCGTCGATTTGGGCAAGACCGAGGGCGTGCTGCCCAATCGTGAGCAGACCCCGCGCGAGACGTATCGTCCAGGTGACCGCATCGTCGCTTACGTCAAAGAGATCGATCGTGAAGCGCGCGGCCCGATGGTGATCCTCAGCCGCACGGATCCGCACCTCGTCGAGAAGCTCTTCGAGTCGGAAGTCCCGGAGATTTACGAAGGCATCGTACGCATCGTCGCGGTCGCGCGCGAAGCGGGTTCACGCAGCAAGATCGCCGTGGCCACGCGTGATGGTGACGTCGATCCCGTTGGCGCGTGCGTCGGCATCAAGGGCTCGCGCGTTCAGGCCGTGGTGCAAGAGCTGCGCGGCGAGAAGATCGACATCGTGCCCTACGACGAGGACGTGGCGCGTTACATCATCGCGGCCATTCAGCCCGCGGACGTCAACAAGGTGATCGTCGACGAGGCGGACAACCGCATGGAACTGGTCGTGCCCGACGAGAAGCTGTCGCTGGCGATTGGACGCAAAGGCCAGAACGTGCGCCTCGCCTCACAGCTCACGGGCTGGAAGCTCGACATCATCAGCGACACCAAGTTCAAGGCCCTGGAAGAAGAGGCCTTGGCGGCGTTCCGCGAAATCGACGGCATCACCGACGACATTGCCCGTGCGATGTATCGGCTCGGCTTCCGCGCCCTCGAAGAAGTGGCGGAAGCGTCCGTCGAGGAGCTGCGCAGCATCGAAGGCGTGGACACCGACGAGGCAGCGGCCACCATGCAGCAGAGCGCCATTGCGACGATGGAACGACTGCGTGCCGAGCGCGCCACGGACATTCGTACGCGCCGTGAACACCCGACCGAGCGCGAGCTGTTGCGTCTGGTGGCGGGCGTCGGGCTGCGCACGTTGCAGTTCCTGGAAGAGGGCGGCTACCGCACCCTGCGTGACATCGTGCGCGAAGATCCCGATCGTCTGGCGATCAAGACGGGCCTGCTCAACAGGAAGGCGCGCCAGGTGCAGCAGGCGGCGCGCCGCTTCGTCGAAGTGGAGTGGCCCGCGCTGCAGCGCGAGCGGCAGCTGGCGCAGGAACAGCTGGCTCAGGAACAGGCAGCGGCGCAGACGGCCCAGGCTGAGGGTTCCGACGGCGACGCCGCCGACGGGTCCACGGGAGCTGAAGCCTGAAGCTCGACCTGAGTCCGCGAGCCAATCGACACGCGGACGCAGGGGTGCATTTCGTAAGGGACGCATTTACCAATAGGTAATCTGGAGAAACTTGGATACGTGACGGCTGTGGCGGCAAATACTGAGCGAACGGTGCGCGCGAGCAACGCGCCGACCGAGCCCGCTGGAACATCCAGTGCGGCTGCTGCCGTGCCGCGTCGCCAGTCGCGCACCTGCGTGGGCTGTGGCACCGCGACCGAGCGCGATGAGCTGCTGCGCTGCAGCTACAGCGACGACGTTGGTATCGTGGTGGAGATTCGTGGGATCGGTGGGCGCGGCAAAGGCGCTGCAAAGGGTTCGCTGGGGCGAGGCGTTTGGCTCCACCCGCGGCCCGAGTGTATCGCAGCAGCCGTCAAGCGCGGCTTCGCGAGCAGCCTCAAGCGCCAGGTCCGAACCAGCGTCGCGCAAGTCAACGAGCGACTGGCGACGGCAGGTTTACGTCGGTTGTCGGGGTTGATTCAAGCCGCACGCGCCACGCGGACGCTCAACTTCGGGCGTGACGCCGTCAGCTCCAGGGTCGAGCAGACGCGTCTCGCGTTGCTCGCCGAGGACGCGCCGCGTTTGCTGGAGCTGCCGGCTGTCGCGCGACTGGCTCACAGCGGCAAGCTGGTCATCTGGGGCAGCAAAGCACAGTTCGGAAGTTGGCTGGGACGCGGCGACGTCGCGATCCTGGCGATAGAAGATGATGGGTTGGCGACTGAGGTTGGCCAAACCCTGGCGTTGGTACGCCTAGCGTTGGCTAGCGGCGAGGTTCAACCGCAAGGCCAGCGTGATTCGATGGGCAAGAGTGTGTCGGAGGTTCGATGAGTAAGCTTCGCGTGTACATGGTCGCGAAAGAGCTGGGGATGGACAACAAGTCCCTGGTAGCGTTGTTTCAGTCGCTGGGCGTTGCGGACGTGCGTAACCATCTCAGCGCGGTCGGGCCTGAGCAGGTAGATCGTATCAAGCGACACCTCGCCAAGCAGTCCGACGCTCCGAGCAAGACGTCGGAGCAGCGCGTTCGTGGCCGCGGCGGCGCGGGCGGAGTGATCATCCGTCGCGGCAAGAAGCGCACGCCGAGCGAGGACAAGTCGGCCGCTAGCTCGGCCGACGCCCCGAGCGCGAAAGCCAGGGCAGAGTCCGCAGAAGCGCCCAAGGCGGTGGCGCCCATTCGCCGTCGTCCGGCCAAACCCGCGGCGGAATCTGCGGCTCCCGCCGCTCCAGCGAGCGCACCTGCAGCGTCCCCTGCCGAGGCCGCGGCCGCCGCAGCGCCCGAGGCGGCTGCTCCATCGTCCCCCGCAGCGCCCGAGGCGGCTCCGCCCGCTCCCGAACCAGCAGCGGATGCTTCTGCAGTGCCGCCTAGCGCAGTGTCGCCTGGCGCAGTGCCGCCTAGCGCAGTGCCGCCTAGCGCAGTGTCGCCCGCCGCTCAGGGGCCTGCTGCTGAGGGGCGTTCAGCTTCTTCTGCAGGAGTTGCTCCTGAAGCAACGGAAGCGGCGCCCACGCCTGTTGCTCAGCCTGCGCCTCCTGCAGCTGAGCCTGCCCCTCCTGCGGAGCCTGCGGCTGCTGCGCCCAAAGCCGAGAGGACCAAGCCCGCTCCCCAGCCGGCGCCCGCCCCCGCGGCGGCGGCGCCGAAAGTGGCCCCGCGTGAGCCAGAACCCCCTGCGCCGAAACCCGAACAGCGGCCTTCGAGTCCGCCCAAGACGGGCATCGACGTGTGGGAGGGCCGTCCCGGCGTACCCATGCCGCAGCCGCCGCGAGGCGGAATGGCGCCGCGTCGCGTGCAATACGACGCGAAAATGGGCGGCGGTGGACGGCGCGGTCCGATGGTCGGTGGCGGCCGCATGGGAGGTCGCGGTCCGCGTCGAGGAATTGGGTCGTTTGGCGGTCGGCGCAGCGGCGCGGGCAGCTCCGTTACCCAAGAGCGTTCAGCGCACAAGAAGGTCGTGCGCATCGAAGGCAGTGTTGCCTTGCAACAGCTTGCCGGCAAGATGGGCGTCAAGGCCGCCGAGCTGCTGATGAAACTGATGTCTCTCGGCATGACCGGCATCAACATCAACACCACGCTCGACTCCGACACCGCCAAGTTGGTCGCTGAAGAGTTCGGCTGGACCGTCGAAGACGTCGCGGTCACGGAAGACGAAGCGATCGCGGCAGCCCAAGGTGGCGAGTCCGAAGAAGACGACGCCGATCGCGAACCGCGGCCGCCTGTCGTCACCGTGATGGGCCACGTCGATCACGGTAAGACGAGCCTGCTCGACAAGATCCGTAGCGCCCAGGTAGCGTCGGGTGAAGCGGGCGGTATCACCCAGCACATCGGTGCCTACTCGGTCAGCACGCCCAAGGGACCGATCACGTTCCTGGACACGCCCGGTCACGAAGCGTTCACTCAGATGCGCGCCCGCGGCGCGCAGTGCACGGACATCGTCATCCTGGTGGTGGCGGCCGATGACGGCGTCATGCCCCAGACCAAAGAGGCCATCACCCACGCCAAGGAAGCCAACTGCCCGATCGTGGTGGCGGTCAACAAGATCGACAAGCCCGAGGCGCAAGCCGACCGCGTGCGCCGCGAGCTCAGCGAGGTGAACCTGGTGCCCGAAGAGTGGGGTGGCGACACCATGTTCTGTGAAGTTTCAGCCCACACGGGTGAAGGTATCGAAGGTCTGCTCGAGACCGTATTGCTGCAGGCCGAGGTGCTCGAGTTGCGCGCCAACGCTTCACGTCACGCACGCGGTACGGTGATTGAAGCCAAGCTCGACCGCGGTCGCGGCCCGGTCGCCACGGTGCTCGTCACGGACGGTACCCTGAAGAAGGGTGACGGCGTGTTGGTCGGTAACTCGTGGGGTCGCGTACGCGCGATGCTCGACGACGCGGGCAACAACGTGACCGAAGCAGGCCCGTCGATGCCCGTCGCGATCATCGGCTTGAGCGAAGTACCCAGCGCGGGTGATTCACTCGACGCCGTGTCCGACGCCAAGAAGGCGCAGCAGATCGCCGAGCAGCGCCGCACCAAGATCGCCGACCAGTCGCGCGGCGTGAAGGCCAAGGTCTCTCTCGAAGAGCTCGCGCGCCGCATCAGCCAGAGCGATCAGAAAGACATGAAGCTGATCGTCAAAGCCGACGTTCAGGGTTCGGTCGAGGCCGTCAACCAAGCGCTCGACAAGCTTTCGACCGACAAGGTGAAGGTCACGGTCGTGCACTCGGGCGTGGGCGCCATCACCGAAGGCGACGTGAACCTGGGCGTGGCCTCAGGGGCGCTCATCATCGGCTTCAACACCAGACCCGCAGGCAAGGCACGAACGCTAGCCATGCGCGAGGGCGTCGAAATTCGACACTACTCCGTCATCTACGACGTCACCGACGACGTGAGGCTCTCGATGGAAGGCTTGCTCGCCCCGACCTTGGTCGAAGAAGAGCTGGGTCAGGCCGAGGTACGCAAGGTGTTCAAGGTGTCGAGCGCTGGCGTGGTTGCGGGTTGCATGGTCGTCAAGGGCGTGGTGCGACGTAACGCACTCGTGCGCTTGCGACGCGACTCGGACGTGATCTGGGAAGGCAAGCTCGACAGCCTCAAGCGCTTCAAGGACGACGCCAAAGAAGTCCGCGAGGGGCTCGACTGCGGTATCTCGTTCTCGGGCTACAGCGACATCAAAGAGGGCGATATCATCGCGGCTTTCGACGTCAAGGAAGTCCGTCCCACGCTGTGATCGACATCTCCCAGCTTCAACGCGGAGTGCGCTGACGTCATGCCTGGAGACGGGCGACGACCGCGTCGCGTCGCGGAAGACATCCGCAATTGCTTGGCGCTGGCGCTGGGTCGCGAGTTCAGCGATCCGCGCATCAGCGCAGCGGTGATCACCCGCGTCGAGACGACGCCCGACTTGGGCATAGCGAACGTCTACGTGCGCACGTTGGTCGAGACGAGTCCAGCCAACGTCAAAGCGCTGATGCGTACGTTGTCTGGCGTATCTGGCAGGCTGCGGCGGATCGTGGGAAAGCAGCTGCAGCTCAAGCGCGTGCCCGAGCTGCGCTTCTTCTACGACGAAGCGCCCGATCTACGTGCGCGCGTCGACGAGCTACTGTCGGAAGTGGCCGAGGAACGTAGCGCGCAGGGCGCATCTGACTCGGCGAAGTCGCCTTCTTCGGATACGGTCGACGGCGCCAATGGATCAGAAAGCGACTGAAGCGAGCGAGTCGAGCCGCGCCGCAGCCCAGCAAGCCGGGCGCGGCGGCATCGCGCTGTCGCTGGCCAAGTTGTACTTCTTGGCGCTGGGTTTACTCCAGCAGATCTTGCTGACCTGGCTGCTCAGTGATGGCTACGGCGCGTTGCGTGGCGCGCTCTCACCAGCGAGCATCACCTACAACCCGCTGGTCACCGCAGGCGTGCAAGGCATGAGCCGCGCCGTCAGTCGTGTGGACGAGCCCGACAGGCCCGCCGTGATCCGCCTCGGGATCACGATTCACCTGGGGGTGTCCATCGTGGTCGGCGGCGGCTTCTTGCTGGTCGCGCCATTGCTCGGCAGTTTGCTCAATTCCGAGTACCTGGTGCCGTCGTTTCGCATCCTGGGGCTGATCGTGTTCGCCTACGGCATGTACGCACCACTGGTGGGCGTGCTCAACGGGCTTCGGCGATTCACGGCACAAGCGTCCCTCGACATGCTGGCGGCCACGCTACGTACGGTTGGGTTGTTCGGCGGCGCGTGGCTGCTGCTCGGGCGTGGCAACATCGCGGCGGTCGAAGGCGCGAGCTGGGGGGCGGGGGCCGCGGCGGCGCTGATGTTCCTGGTCGCGCTCGTACTGGTCGGCATCGGGCGAGCGGGCAAGAGCAAAGTGAGCGTTGCAGACCACCTGGGCTTCATCGGGCCCGTGTTGGTGGCGCAGGTGTTTCTCAATTTGCTGTCACAAGCGGACACCAACACCCTGCGCGGTTTCGCCACGCGCGCGGCCGAAGCGGCGGGTCACGAGCCACAAGCCGCGGACTTGCTGGTCGGGGCGTACAGCGCGGGGCAGCTGTTTGCGCTCTTGCCCTTTCAGCTACTGATGGGCATCACCTTCATCCTGTTTCCGATGTTGGCGAGTGCGCACTCGCGCGGCGAGCATCAGGCAGTCAAGCGCATCGCGCTGCAGGGCACGCGCATCGCCATGTTGGTGGTGGGGCTCGTGGTGTCGATCAGCTCGGGCATCTCCGAGAGCCTGTTGCGCTTGGTGTTCCCCGGCAACTTCGCCGATCATGGCGCGACCAGCATGCAGATCCTCACGCTCGGGCTCGGCGCGTTTGCGCTGTTCGGCGTGTTCACCACGGTGCTCAACAGCCTGGGGCGGCAATGGTTCACCTTTGGCCTCACTGTGCTGGCGTTGCTCGCGGTGGTCGGCTGCAACTGGTTGATGGTGCGCGGTACGCCATTCGGCGACGATTTACTCAATTACACGGCGCTGTCCACATCCGTCGGAATCACGCTCGCTACGCTTGCCGCGGGGGTCGTGCTCAAACGCACGGCGGGTGCAGCGATCGCGCCGCTGTCACTGCTGCGTACGGCGGGTATCTCCGCGGTGCTGATCATCGCTGCTCGACAGTTGCCGGCGGTGGGCCCCGTGCTCACCGTGCTCACCTCGGCGGCCATCGCGGGCGCGTACGTTCTGCTGCTGATCCTCACGCGTGAACTCGGCCGCGCCGACTTGGACATGGTGCTCGCGATCATCGGCAAACGCCGCCGCAACACGCCGTGAGCCGACGGCGCCATGATCCGCGAGGTGAGTTAGGCGTGCAGGGCGCAGGCGCCACGTTCCGTGGGCTGAGCGCAACCCGCCGTGACCTGGCGGCGCCCGGGTAACGGCGTCAAAGTAACGCAAGCTGCCGTTCGTGACGTCTTGGCCTGGGGGAGGCGAGGGGCGGGCCTGCGCGGCTCCCGCTATGGACTGAGCATTGGTCTCATTTCAATCTGTCAGCACGCCCGCCGATCTCGGCGCCTGAGGCTGTTTCCCCTGCGCTTCCGGTGCTCAAAGCCAGCAGGCTGTTCTGCTCCGGTTCTCGTGAAAACAGCCTCAGCCACCGAGCTTGACGGGCGGGTTTGCTGCGACGCCAGGCAATGCAGCGACGACATGGGGCGACGATCAGACCAATGCTCAGCGCTATGGACAGTGCGGAAGCTGCGTGCACGAAAGCTGCACAGCGTCTGACGGCGCGCTGGCTGTAGTTTGACCCAAATCCAACCCTTTTCAGCCTCGGGGCACGTCGAGCGTCGAGTTGCGAAACCCGAAGACGTGGTGCGTTCGCTGGTTTGCGGCGTGGCACGTCGCGCGGCGAGTTACGCGGACGGCGAGGAGCGGGTGTGCCGCGGGTTACCCGCCTGCGGCGAGGGCGGAGAGTTACGCTGGCGGTGAGGAGCGCAAGTGCCGCGGGATACCCCTTCGGCGAGTTACGCGGGCGACGAGCTGCACGGGCGGCGAGGAGCGGGTGTTTCGCGTGTTTGCGGCGGGATACCCTCGGGGCGGCGGGTTGCGCGGACGGCGAGTTGCGTGCGGGGCCAGATATGTGGGCGCAAAGTTACGCGGACGGTGCGTCGGCGTTTTTTGTCGGCTGTGCGCTGGGCTCCTGAGGGGCGCGTTCTTCGATGGCTTCGCGCACGAACAGGGTTTCCAGGGTTTGGTGGTGCGGCACGACTTCGACGACGCGTTGTTTGCGGCCGATCGCGAACTGCAACAGCTGTTGCAGCTGTTGTTCACCTTCGACAGAAATTGTGCAGCGGTGATCACCCTTCGTCTGCACCGATAGGCCTTGCTCTTTGCAGTGGGCGAGCAGCTCGTCGCTGGGTTCGGCGACGACCACGTCGGTCAACTTGACCTCGCTGCGCAGTAGATCTTGCAATTCGCCCGCCACGACTACTTCGCCCTTGCGAAGGATCGCGACGCGGTCGCACATGGCTTCGACGTCGCTCAAGATGTGCGTCGAGAAAAAAATGGTACGGCCGTTGGCCTGCTCGGACACGATGAGATCGCGCACCTCTTTGCGGCCGACGGGGTCGAGACCGCTCATCGGTTCGTCCAAGATCAAGAGTTCGGGATCGGCTACCAGCGCTGCGGCCAGGCCCGTGCGCTGCAACATCCCCTTCGACAAGCGCCGCGCGGGGCGATCGGCGGCATACAGAATGCCGACTTGGTCGAGCACCTGCATGGTGCGCGACACGGCTGCACGCCCGCGTAAACCCGAGAGCTGCCCGCTCATCAGTACGAACTCGCGCGGCGTCAGGTATGGGTAGACGTACGGGTTCTCGGGCAAGAAGCCGAGCCGTTTGCGCGCGCGACCTTCGGTGACGGGCAAGCCGAACAAGCGCGCTTTGCCTTCGGTCGCGCCGATGAGTCCGGTCAGCACTTTGATGGTGGTCGTCTTGCCCGCGCCGTTCGGGCCCAGGAAGCCGAAAATGTCACCGCTTTGGACGCTGAATGAAATGCCGCGGACGGCTTCGACCCGCCGCATCCAGAAGCCCTGGCGGTAAGTTTTCCGCAGGGCCTCGACTTCTATCAGGGGAGCACTCACGTCCGGCAGTCTAACCGCTCCGCCGAGGTCCGGCCAAATGAAGGCAACTGCCTAAAATCATTGAGGGTTACAGGACTGCTCGGCCGGGTCGAACGGCCATCGGGGGTGTCTCACCGAAAAGGGCGTCATTTCAAGCCTTTCCGCAGTTCTTTCGCGGATGTTACAAGCACGCTCGCAGCGAGGATTGGCTCAACTCACCGGGGAATGGACACACGATGAAACGTACCGCCCACGTCGGCGCTCTCACCGCTCTCTTGATCTCGACCGCATCGAGTGCGGCGTTCGCTCAGTTCCCACCACCGCCGCCACCCGCGGCCGAACCATTACCGCCGCCACCTGGGCCTGCTGCGCCGCCGCCCGCGGCTGAGCCGACTCCACCACCGCCACCACCCGCGGCACCGCCTGCGGACGTGCCGCCTCCGCCGCCTGCTGCGCCGCCAGCGGACGCGCCGCCGCCACCACCTGCGGCACCCGATGCCTTGCAAGAGGCTAACGATCCCGCTGCGCCTCCCGCCGCGCCAGCAGCCGCCCCCGCGGCGGCTGCCGAAGACGAGTCGGCCGAAGACGCTGAAAAGGCGCCGCCGCCAGACGACTCGGAAACCTTGACGGAAGAAGAGTTCGCGGAGCTCGAGGCGCAAGCCGAAGCCCGTCGTTGGCGGTTGCAGAACCAGGTCAGCCTGTTGGGGTCGACGGGCATGTTACGCACGCATTACGCGGGTTCAGGTCCGGTCGGGACGTTCCGCTTCTCGCTGCTCGGTAGTTATCTTTCGACCGATACCTTCTTGTGTCCGCAGTGTAACGATCCCGGCGGCGGACCCGGCTCGACGGCAGACGAGGTCAGTCGTGTTGCGGCCAACGTGCAGCTCAGCGCGACCGTGCTGTCGTGGCTCGAGGCGTACTTCGGCATTCACTCGACGGCCACCTCCAACACGCGCGGCGATCCGGAGCTGTTGCAAGTTCTGGGCGACACCACCTGGGGTCTCAAAGCGTTCATGCCGCACGATCCCAACGCGACGTTTTCGGCGGGTGGCGCGGTCGAGATGTGGATGCTCAACGGCACGGGCGGCGTCGGCGTCGACGCCAGCAGCTTCGCGCTGCGCGGCCTGACCACCTTCGACATGTCGAACAAGGAAGATCCGAACGAACGAATACCGCTGCGCTTCAACGTCGGGCTCAGCTACGTGTTCGACAACACGGGCATCCTCGTGCGCGACACTGAGGAGCAGCGCGGCATGAGCATCACGCGCATCGAGCGTTACGGCTTGAACGTCAACCGCATCGACCGCATCGTGCCCGCCTTCGGTGTCGAGGGCATGTTCGAAGCCGTGCGGCCCTATTTCGAGTGGTCCATCGACGTGCCCTCGAATCGTCAAGACTACGTCTGTTTACAGAACGACGTGCACGCGGGGGACGCATGTTTGGACGACCGCCCGTCGTTCACCTCCACCCCGTCGCGCATGACCATCGGTGCGCGCGTGTTCGCGCTGCTCGATGGGCTGTCGTTCCACGCCGCCCTCGATCTGGGGACGGGCGGCATGAAGCCACTGTTCTGGCAAGAGGTCGCGCCCGAATCGCCCTGGAACCTGCACTTCGGCGTCGCGTACGCGGCCGACACTCAGCCCCAGTACAAGCGCATCAAGGTCGAGCAGCCGCCGCCACCCGAGCCCGAGCCAGAGCCGCCGCCAGTCGTGCGCTTGCTCGAAGGTGTCGTGATGGAAGCGGGCACCAACACCCCCGTGCCGAACGCCATCGTGCGCTACCAGGGCCGCAGTTTGACGGGCATGGTCACGGATGAACGCGGCGTGTTCCGCAGCTCACCGCTCGAGCCCGGCGAGTACTCGTTCCTGATCACGGCGCCCGACTATGAAGACGCGCTGTGCAAGGGCGTCGTGCCCGTCGACGCCGCGGCAGCGGCCGCCCCGGCCAGCGCTGCCGGCTCCACCACTGCCACTGCAGGCGGGGAGCTGTCGGTTTCAGGCACCGCGACGGCTTCGCCCGAGCTGGCGGCAACTCCCGAGCAACAAGAAGGCCCCGTCGTCACGCGCGTGCGTTGCGACATGAAAGCCAAGCCGCGCGTGGGTAACATCTTGGTCAGCGTCGTCGATGGTGACGGCGGCGGCGCGATCGCAGGAGCCACGGTCACTCCCGTGACCGCCGACGGTCGTTCGATCTCGCTGCAGGCCGACAGCGCGGGCTCTGCGCGCTTCACGGGCGTGCCCGCGGGGCCGATCACCGTCAAGGTCGCGACCGACGGCTACTACTCCACACGCCGCAACGTCGAGGTCACGCCCCGTGAAGAGGTCGTGATCGAAGTCGAGGTGTTCAAGGCCGGCCGCAGCAACTACCAGGTGGGTGACAAGGCCATCAAGCTGCGTAAACCCATCGAGTTCGAGCCCGGCACTTCGACCTTCGCCGAAGGGGCGCGCGGCATGGTCGACGAGCTCGCGGCGCTGCTCAATGAACAGCCGGAACTCTCGATCGAGATCCAATCGCACACCGACAACAGCTTGCCGTTCCAGAGCGCGCTCTCACTCACCAGTGAACGCGCCTCCAAGATCCGCGAGCTACTGATCACGGCAGGCGTCGACGCTGGCCGAGTCGCAGCCACGGGTGTCGGCGGCGGCCAACCCCTGGTGCCCAACAACAGCGACCGCAACAAGGCCAAGAACAACCGCATCGAAATCGTGGTCCGCTGACCCGACGCGAGCTGGCGCGCTGCTCCCCGCAAATAGGGGACCTCAGCGCGCCAGTTCGGCTCCCCCCGAGCCCGGAAACACCCTAGCTTTCCCGGCGCGACTTCGCTACAAACCCCACCCCTCGGGCGGATAGCTCAGTGGTAGAGCGCCGGCCTTACAAGCCGGATGTCGTCGGTTCGACCCCGACTCCGCCCAC
>CBFGUG010000108.1:0-23789 GCA_965651905.1 uncultured bacterium
CGTCATCTGGGGTTTCGTCATCTGGGGTTTCGTCATCTGGGGTTTCGTCATCTGGAGTGACTCGTTTGGACGGCACGTCGTCGCGGGGAGCGTTGCGGGCACTGCTTTTCGTCGAGGGCACTGTGTCCGACGCTTCGTCGACGTCTGCACCATCGGCGCGCAATTGTTCGGTCAATAATTCGCACACGCGGGTCAGCACGCTCGCTGGCGCGTGGGGGCGCTCGCGCAATTGCGCGAAGAACTCGTCGAGGCGTTCCGTGTCGATCTTCAGGGTGTCCCGCAGCAGCTTGGCGTCGATGAAGAACGGGGCTCCGTCGTCGCTCAGAGCGGCAGTGACACGCAGTGCCGTGGGGGGTGAACAGGGCTCCGACTTGGCGCGTGCTCCTGACGACGCCGGCTTGAACTCTGCTCCCGACGCGGTCAGCCAGCGCAGTGACGCCGCAGAGCGCACGACTCCCGCCAACTGCCCACGTGGCAAGAGCACCGACGGAAAGCAGAGCAGATGCGACAAGCGCGGATCTTCGTCGGAACGTCGGTACTGGTTGAACAACCAATCCTCGAAGAACGCGCACACTTCCGAGTTGAACTCGAGCGTCGTGCTCCCTCGTTGCGCGACGAGCAAACGTTCGTTGTCCGTGAACGGAAACTTCACGTAGTCCTGACCCGCCGCGGGTGCACTCGAGTTGGGTATCGAGCTACCCGTTCTGTTCGACTCGGCGCGCCGTGCTCGCGGGCGAACGGCGAGCGCTTCCTCGTGGCGCAGCGTCGCGAGCCAGTAGCGTAGGATGTCGGCGCTGCGTTGGGTGCTCATGAGACTCGTCGAAGGTTTGGACCACGCGTTTGCGCCGCCCGACTTCCTCGGGGAGGATCGGGTGTAGAACGCATCTTTCGGCAGTGGAAGCTGCCAGTTGCGTCAATCTTCGAAAAGCGCGCCCGCGAGCTGCACGAGCTGTGGACGAGCCTCGACGCGGAGCCACTGCAGGAGTTCGAGCAGTTGGGGTTTGGGCATCGCCGTACAACCCGCAGTTGGGCGCTCGAGCGTCGACGTGTGCAAGAAGATTGCGCTGCCGAATCCAGGGAGCACTTCTGCCGTGTTGTGCTCGACGACGATGCCCAGCTGGTACATCGTCAGATCTTCGGCGGACGTCCAAGACACGCCATCGCGCGTGTGCCGCCATCGGTTGTAGAATTCCGACTTGGGATCGTCGACCCAAACGTCGCCTTTGCTCACGCGACGCCACGGCCACGCGACGCCACTCGGAGCCTCTGCAGCGGGACCGAATGCCGTGCTCAGCGCGAATACTCCCGCAGGGCCGCGGCCGTCGCCCTCGCGCTTGTCGCCGAGGGTTGGAAGTGCTTCTTTGGAGTGAACACCTCTGCCCCGCCCGAGGCCCGAACGCCCCAGGCGAACTTCCAACTCGGTCCCCACACGTTTCCAGGCTTGTTTAGCGGTGTCGCGCTCAAAGCGGCGGAGTGTGCCCGCGCTATGATCCCAGGTTGGCGCGACGACCACGACCAGTTGGCGTGTGGTTGGATCTACTTGCAGGACGTGACGCCGCAGTAGCGGGCCGACGCCTCGCTCGGATTCGCTGACGGGTACGCGCGCGGAAGGCACGCGAAAGCGATGGGTGACGGGAATCGTCGCGAGCAGGTCCATGGCGCTCGTTTGGTAGCCGTCGGTCCAGTTGTTGATGATCAATGGCTGCCCAGATGGGCCGACTTCGTCGGTGACGATGCCCAAGTGATCGGGTTCAGGGCCGCGCAGAGTGTCGAAGAATATCACGTCGCCTGGAAGGTGAATGGCGGACGACGCCGCACCGTCTTTAGGGAGCTGCTGCCAGTGACGTTCGAACCACGGCAAGAGCACGCGGACGCGGCGATGGTCGATGTTCGCATCGGGACGATCGACGCCCGGGTAGTGCTGAGGGTTGGTCTTCAAGTCTTCGTGAACCAGTTGCTGCAGGTCGAACCCGGCGTTACGCAATGCACGTACCACGACGTCGCTGCACACGCCTTCGTCGCGCGGGACGTCCCCACCCGGGTAGTCGAGCGCGCGGTAAGTGCTCTTGTAGTGTGCGGCGTTGAGCACGGTCTTCTTGGCCCCGAGCAAGATGTCGAAGGCGTCGGGGATGCCGTCACCGTCCGCGTCGGGAGCGGCGGGCGAGTCGTCGAACGTGACGTTCGCGCCATTTGTAAGTCGCACTACGGGCACGCCGTCGACCAAGCCGAACACCGCGCGCCCACTCGGGCGCGCGACGGATCGCCACGAGTGAACGGGTCCGGGGCTGAGCCACGGGGGCAGCTGAGTCGTTACCCGGGGCGAAAGGTCGTCGAACACGCCGCGGTCGTGCAACGCAGCGCTGTTTTGCGGTCGTGCTTCGCTGCCAGCTGCGGCGCGTGATGCGCGGTCGTTGGATGTCTGCGCGCCGTTCCACGTGCTGTCTGTTCGATCCGCTGCCCGTTGCTGTGACGTTGGGGTCGACTGAGCGGCGGTCGTTCGTTGATTGGCTCCCGGGTTCGGCCGAGTCTTACACGCTGCGCTGCAGAGCAACACGAGCGACACCAAACGAACCAAGCTGCTCAGCCGCCGACCCATGTGATCAGCTTACACGCGGGCGCAGCTCGACGCGAACCTGTCGCGCCGAGCGTTCACTCCAGGCCGAAGCGACGCCCCAGTGGATGTCCAGTGGAATGAAGTAGCCGGGTGAGGCGTTCTTGGCAGACGCTCAGCCCATCACTTGCTTGAAGGACTCGCGCGCTTGAAACGCCGAGAGCCACTGAGCGATGCGCGGGTGCTTCGAAACGTCAGCTCCGATGAACAGGCTATACCCCACGACCGACGCCACCACGAGATCTGCCAGCGAGTATCGGTCCCCCAACAGATGCGTGTGCTCAGTCAGTCGTGCTTCCAGTCGATCGAAGAGATCCCGCAGCTGACCTCGTGCGTGGTTGGCGTACGCTTCGCTGCGCAGACTCGGATCGGCGCGTTCACTGCTCGATAGATGCAGGCGTTGAATGGCCGAGCCCATGGTGACGTACGCCCAAGTGCACCACGACCACGCGCGCAAGCGTGCTGGGTCCGACGCAGCAGGCCACAGGCCTCGCTCCACGCCGAAGGTTTCTCCGAGCCACGTCATGATGGCGAGCGCTTCGAACATCGGTGTTCCGTCCACGGTGATGGCTGGCACCGTGCCGTTGGGGTTGATCGCCAGGTAGGCGGGCTGCTTGTGATCGGTTCGTGACAGATCGAACTCGACGCGCTCGTGAGGCACACCGAGCTCGATCAGTGCCGAAGCAACGGGCGAAGCGCTGGAGAAGGGGGCGTAGTAAAACTTGATCTGCATGGCGTGTTCCTTTGGGTTGTGAAATCGTTGTTAAAATCAGCCTGTTGGCTGAGGTGAGCGTGCGAAGCCGCTGGCTCGCGATTGCGCACTGGACCTAGTGGTACTCCCAATTGCGGACAGCTTTTGTCCTCAATAGACGCTACGCTGAAACCCATGCTCGAAACCTCGGCGCGGCTGCTTCGCTTGTTGTCTCTGCTGCAATCGCGACGGTTCTGGACGGGGCCCGCTTTGGCGGAGCGTCTGCAAGTCACGGAGCGAACCTTGCGTCGTGACATCGACAAGCTTCGTGGGTTGGGTTACCCCGTAGACGGCAGCGCAGGTGTGGCTGGGGGTTATCAGCTCGGCGCGGGCGCAACGTTGCCGCCGCTGCAGCTCGAAGACGACGAAGCGTTGGCGGTGTCGATCGGGCTGAGCACCGCCAGTGCGAGCAGTGTTGCGGGTATCGACGAAGCGGCGCTGCGGGCGCTCACGAAGCTCGAACGTGTGTTGCCGACGCGTTTGCGCTCCCGCGCCAATTCACTGCGCGCCGCGATCTCTGCGCTCGATCGCGGGGGACCACGCAGTGATGCGTCGGCATTGAGCACCCTGGCTGCTGCCTGTAGTGAACACGTGCAGGTGCGCTTTCGTTATTCTGGGGGGACGAGCAAGCGCCCGATGCGCGAGGTCGAACCCGTGGGTTTGGTGCACACGGGGACGCGTTGGTATCTCGTCGCGTGGGACACCGAGCGCAGCGATTGGCGCACCTTTCGCGTCGACCGCATCATCGGGGGCGTGGAGAGTGGACAGCAATTTATGCCGCGGTCGCCACCAGATGACGGCGACTTGCGGCGTTACGTGACTCGCTCGGTGTCTCTCGACCCCCACGTGCACCAGGCTCGGGTGCGCCTAGCTGCGTCGCTCGAGACGGTTGCGGAACGCATCCCACCCGCCGTCGGGGTGTTGGAGCATGTCGACGAGAAGTCGTGCGTGATGCATACGGGAGCGCACTCACTCGACGCTTTGGCTTACTGGGTGAACGCGATTGGCGTCGACTACGAAGTCGAACATCCGCCCGAGTTGCTGGACCGCATGCGGAAACTACACGAGCGTCTGGGGCGCGCCTTGGAGCGCAGCCCTCGCTCATGAACAACCCTCAGACCTGATCCGGATCCCAGGCGATCATCTGGACCATCAGCAACCCCGCTCGCTCGGTTGGCTCGGAGGCGGCGACCAAGGCCCGCGCCGTCCGATAAAATTCCCGCTGTAGTTGTCTCAACTTGGCGTAGTCATCGTGAGCGATGCTGAACACGTTGTATGAACAAACGTCGTCGGGACCAGGTTGTTCGGCGCGTTTGGCCGCCAGCCGCGCCCAGTAACCTTGTAGCGCCAATTGCCGACCGCGACTCGTCTGGGCGTCGACGGTCAGCGCCGAGACGGGCAGATAACGATCGCCGCTCAAAGCGATCACGCCGCCTGCGGACAGCAACTCCAAACATTGCGTCATCTCGGAGGTGGGGCACTCGAGTAGCGTCGCGAGTTGCGCCTCCTGAGCCACACGTGGCAAGTCTCTGAGCGCACGTGTGTCGAGTAAACACATCGCCGCCAGACACAGCGGTTGCTGCACCATGGCCTTTCGCGCCGCCTGCACGCGGTCGAACCTGGGCTTCAGCGCGGGAACGTTGTTGATCCCAACCCAGGCGTCGACGAGTTCGTCCGAGCGTTGGGTGAGCGCTTCGACCAAGCGAAGAAACTGCGGCAGCCGCGGCTGGCTTTGCCCCGTGAGAAAGCGGCTCACGCTATAACGGGAGAGTTCACTTTTTTGCGCAACATCCGACATGCGTTGTGCTCCGCGCTGAGCAGAGAGCCATCGCTCCACGTCCACTTCGCCGTTCGTCAGTTCGACGGCGACGTTGGGCTGAAAGCGAGCGAGCATGGCGCGCACGTCCACGCCGAGCAACTCGCTGTAACGTAGTGTTTCGTTCGCGGTGGGCATGCGCTGGCCCGACTCCCACTTGGCGGCGACGTTCGAGCGAAAGCCGAGTCGGCGTGACAGTGCGGTTTGCGAACGTTTGCCGCGCAAGGCGCGCAGGAGCTCGCGGCTAGCCTGGTCGAAGTCGAGTGCCATTTGCTGATTATACCCAGATATGCACAAGGTTCCGCATTGCTGACCCACGAAATGTGCATTTATGGGTGATTTGAACGTGGACACTGCCGTGTCCCGCTGCCAGCCTGACGGTTGAAGGTTCCTCATTCCCCAGGGTGAATTCATGAATTCGTCGATCTTGTCTGCTGCGCTGCTCTCCGCCATCGTGTGTTCTCCCGTTGTCTTGACACCCTCCCTCGCTTCGGCGCAGAGCTGCACGGAGGACACCGACTGTGATCCCGAAGACTACTGCGACCATTACCCGAGCTCGGGTGACGCGTCGGGCCCAGTTGCCCCCGACTGTGAGCCAGGCCAGGACTGCGACGACGCGCCGAGGGCGCAGCCCACGCCCGAGGAAGAAACGCCGCGCGAGGGACGCTGCGAACGTGGCGGACGGGAGTGCACCAGCGACAGTGAGTGCCTGCCCGAACACTATTGCGCGTTCGACGACGTGAGCACGGCGAGCTGCCCGCCTGGGCAGTCTTGCGGCGAGATTGTACCTCCCGAGCCCAGCGGGCGGTGTGAACACCAGCCGTACAGATGTGATTCGGATGCTGATTGTCCCGAGCCCGCCGTGTGCGGCGAAGACGGGGAGTGCCAATACGACATCGAGCCCTGTGAGGCGGACGACGAGTGTGCAGCCGAGTACGAGTGTTTGTCCGTGCGAGGTGAGGGCCGCGCGGACGACGCGAGTGATCAAGACCCGATGGCTGTCGATCCGCTTCCCGCTGGGTCATCCTCTGACACGAGCGGCGTCGACGCGCTGCCGGGCGAGCCGAGCCAGTCAGACGAGCAGGAGTCGGACGGGAAAGAGACCTCGGGAGTGAACTCGAGCGCGGCCGACTCGGCTGGCGAGGAAGACGCCGCCGAACCCGCTCCCGACCCCGTCGACCCGTCCGAACTGAATACCTCTGAAACAGGACCAGACGACCAGTTGATCGCCGCCGAGCCAGAGTCCGTCGCCGAGGACGACGATGATGAGCGTGACGAAGACATCGGGATTTGTTTTCCGAAGTTCACCCCGTGTACCTCTGACGATGATTGCAACGACGGTTGGGTGTGCGCGGAAGTCGACGAAGTCCCACCGAATTGGGGTGACGCAGAGACAGCGTGTCTGCCTCCTGGCATCGCTGCGGCACTGAACGGTGATTTAGACGTGAAGGGCGGCGGAGAGGGAGAGTCCACTTCGGGACAGGCGGACTCCGACGGGGACTCGATCGCAGAAGAGGACGATCCGCTGGTGACGCCAGGCAGTGACGGAGATGGCAGTCAGATCGAGCTCGGAACGCAAGGTGGCTCGGAAGGTTCCACTTCGAATGGTGGGTGCAGTGTGCGAGCCGTGCGCGAGGGAAATGGTACGGGTTCGTGGTTGGCGGCGCTGGCGCTCGGCTTCGTGCTCTCGCGGCGACGCTTTCTCTCACGGTGACGCTTCTCTCACGGTGACGGACGTACAGCGGTCGTGTCGCACCGAGTCACGTTTGATTGAATGATCGGCGTGGGTGCGGGGATGGGAAAAATTGCAGCATCTAGACCTATGCTCGTCGCGCGTCTGACGGCGCGCAGCGTTTGAGAGGGGAACAAACAACACCGAGCACTTCCACTGCGTGGGCTTCTGTTCTAAGCCTGCCCGTTATCGATGGACGGATCGTCGTGACTGACGGCGTGTGTGGAGTGTCGAAGTGTCTGGAGTATCTGGTTCGTTTGCCGTGAGTTTTCCCCGCCCCGGGGTACAGGCGCCGCTGGGCATCGACGTGCGACCGCTTCGCGAAGATGAGGTCGTGCGTGCGGCGCAGGTAACGGAAGCTTGCAGTGAGATGAGCGCTGAACGCAGTGCAGGCGTTTACCGCAGACAGTTCGCACGCGGCATGGGCGACGGCATGTTGTGGGCGGCCTTCGAAGGGGCTGAGATGGTCGGGGTCGCGCGAGTCGCGCACTTCACCGCGCCGCTCTTACCGTTACCCAAGGTGGTTCCAGACGGTTGGTACCTGATGGGGGTGAACGTGCTGCCGAGTCAGCGGCGGAGGGGGATCGGGCGTAGTTTCACCGAGCAGCGGCTGAGCTGGCTCGCCGAGCGAACCGACGTCGTGTGGTTTTTTACCGATTCGCAGAACACTGCCTCGATTCGCCTGCACGAAGAGTTCGGCTTCGTGGAAGTGACTCGTGACTTTACGTTTCCCATGCTCACGTTCTCGTCGGGGCAGGGCGTTCTCTTTCGACGCGTCACGCGCTGAAGCAGTCTCGGATTGTCAGCGTGGGGCGCACGCCGAGCACGTCAGCTTGCGGTCGGCTGAGGCGAAACTTGGCGCTGCCTGCGTAACCTGAGCAGCCACCACACGCCGCCGATCATCGCAACCAAGGCGATGGGCGCGAACACGAACACGAGCAGTGTCGTGAGTGTGGCCATCACGGCTTCGACGGTCGAAAGCAACGGGTTGGTGACGCCACCCGTCGCACCCGTGCTCACGGCACGCGCCAGCACGGTGGTCGTTTGTGTCATGCCTGCGGCCCCACCGCCCGCGATGATAGCCAGGCTCCAGCGCCAAATCGGGTCGAGCTCCGAGTTGACGCCCGCGAATACCAAGACACCCGCGAGCACGGCGGCGGGTGAAGCGATGGTGTCCATCAGGTTATCGAACCACGGGATGTAATACGCGGCGATCTCGGCCACGCTTGCTCCGCCCAAGATCACGAGTGCGGGCGTCGAGCCAACCCAGTCGGGCATCGAGCTGAGCGCGGGTACGTCGTAACGTTGACCGATGCCCACGAGCAGCAGCGGCAGGAAAATCCGGAAGCCGCACGCCGACGAGAGACCTACCCCCACGCACACGCCAAGCAACAGCTCGATAGGCGACACTCTGAAAGTATTGTGCGCGCGGCTGCGGCGCGCCACTCGAAATCCAGGCTGGGGCGAGCGGCAGTCGCGTCAGGGTGCGGGGATGTAGCGCTTGCCATCGAAGCGCGGTGGTTCGAGTTCACGGGCGGTTTCGATCGCCGCGTCGAGATCCGTCGTGCCCCGCAGACAGGCGTAACAGTCTCTCGTCTTGCTGGCGCCGCAGCCGTCGGTCTTCTTCAAGGCGCTGAGCGCGTCGATGCTGCGGTGATCGGCGTAGCGCATGGCGCGCTCGACCGTTTTCTTCAGCGGTTCACACTCGTTCGGATCGGCGAACTCGAGCTCCAGGCGAACGCGCAGCGCTTTCGACGCTTTGCTCAGATGGAGGATCTGGAGTTTCTTGTACGCCAAGTCGTTGATCAATCGCTGCTTCTTGTCGGACTTGGTGTTCATCCACAGGTCGTAGAGCAGATCGACGCCCTCTTCGCCGAGCTTGGTCGAGGCCAGGCTGATCGCTGCCTCGTAACTGTCGCGCTGTTCGGCGGCCGTGCGAATCGCTTGCAACACTTGGGGATCGCTGCGCGCGCTCTTGTCGAGCTGAGTCGCGTTGCGATAGGCAGCGGTGCTCTTCGCCCAGCGCCCTGCCTTGGCGTGCAGCGCGCCGAGGGTGAGCCAATCGTTCAGCTTGCGCTTGTAGACTGGCAGCGCGGCGATGTCCGCGAGTTGGTCTTGTTCTTCTTTCGTCAACTGCACGTCCGCGATCTCTACGTCGAGTTCGGCTTCTTCCGTCAAGACCACGTCGTCGACCGTGTCGCCGTCACTGGCCGCCACGTCTTCGGACGTCTCGGGCCACAGAGCGATGAGCATGACCAGCGCGAACATTGCAGCAGCAGCGACTCCGAGCACGCCGATTGGCGCGCGCAGCGGGCCGAGGGCAACAGGACGCTCGAGCTGACGTAGCGCGGGCACGCGCTCACACGCCGTTTGCCACAGGCGCGTCGCCGTCGGGACGAGCGTCAGTTGACACCAGTGGGCCACGCGCTGCGAGAGGCGCTTCGTGCTTTGGGTAAATGACTCCAAGCTCGCGCTGGCTGGCGTCAGGGCAGACGTTGGCTTTGCAATCTGCAGTCGAGAAAGCTCATCGAGAAAGGCTTGCGCGGTTGCCGGGCGCTGCGCGGGATCTTTGGCGAGCAGGTGTCGAATCAACTTGGCCAAGCCAGGATCGACGCTGTCGGGTAGCGCCGGTGGCGGTTCGTGAATGTGTTTCGTGAGCACCACGACGATCGCGTCCCCGCGAAACGGAACCCCGCCGCTGAGCATTTCGTAGAGCACGATACCGAGCGAGTAGAGATCACAGCGGTGGTCCGCGGGTTTACCCGCCGCTTGCTCGGGTGACATGTAACTCGGCGTGCCGAAGACCGTGCCCATCTTGGTCAGCTCGGTCGGGGCGTCGACGCTGGATTCGGGTTCGTCGTCTTCCAGACTGATCTTGGCGAGGCCGAAGTCGAGAACCTTGACGAACTCGCTTTCAGTGCCCTCGTTCTGGAGCATGATGTTTTCGGGCTTGAGATCCCGATGTACGATGCCCTGTTCGTGTGCTGCCCGCAGTGCTTCGCCGACTTGCCGTGCGATGTTCACGACGCGCGCGGCATCAAGCGTACGTTCCTCGTGCAAGGTGTAACGCAGGCTGCGTCCTTCGACGAACTCGAGCGCCATGTAGAACGAGCGTTCGTCGAGGCGCCCGAAATCTTTGGCGGCCGCGACGTTCGGGTGTTCGATGCGCCCCGCGGCCACCGCTTCGCGCTCGAAACGCGCGACGGCTTCGGGCTTCCACGACATTTCTTGGTGCAAGACCTTGAGCGCCATGGTCTTGCGCATGTGAATGTGCGTCGCGCGGTAAACGGCGCCCATGCCGCCGACGCCGAGGCGTTCTTCGATGCGATAACGTTCACCGACGATCTGCCCAACGAGCGAATCTGCATCGTCGTCGTGGATGCTGCTGAACGCCGATGGTGCGAGTTCGGGCAACCCGGGATTTCCCGAGGTGGAGCCTGAACTTGCCGCGCCTGCAGCCTTGTTGGTTGGCAGACGTGACGCCATGGCCGAAGGCTAGACGATACCCCGCAGTCGAGCAATCGAGGGTGGGCGCGAACGGTCGGTCCGCGCAGAAATCCGTGGTTTGCGCGCGGTTTCGCGCGACGCCGCGCACTCATTCCTACACGCGGTAGCACTCGAGGACCCCGCGCTCGCTCGCCGCAGGTCGGTTCTCGGCTGTTCGGCCCTCAGTACGGCCCTTCGCCCACCCAGTTGCCAGGCGGACCGTAGTTGCAGACCCAGATCTCCATGTTGAATTGACCCTGGTTGCAGCGCGCCATGCCGCAGCCGACCTCTTCCGTACCGCGCCAAACTAGCTGTGTGTAGTGACCGCAGCCACTGGCGTTGAGGGCTGAGGTGCATTGCATGTCGCAACTGTCGGTGGTCATGAAGTTGCCGAACTCCCAACAGTTGATCTCTTCCGCCCAGCTGAAGACCGGATCTTCTGCGATGGTGTTGGGCCAGTCTGGCGCGGAGCCGTAGGTGGCGATGTTCTCGCCGTAGTCGAAGGTGTCGCGGTGGCGCGCACTGCAGTCCTCCGCCAAGAAGTCAGCCCACTCTTGGGCGTACTCGGCGATCTCTTCCGACCAGGTCAAATCGGGCAGGGGTTCGTCCGTGTCGACTTCTGCGCGGATCAGGTTGTGCGCGTGGGTCATGCCGATCATCACGCCCGTTTCGGGGTGCTCGTCGGACATCATGTCGTCGTCGGACATCATGTCGTCGTCGGACATCATGTCGTCGTCGGGCGTCATGCCGTCATCGGGCATCATGTCGTCGTCGGGCATCATGTCATCGGGCATCATGTTGTCGTCGGACATCATGTCGTCGTCGGGCATTATGTCATCGGGCATCATGCCGTCGTCGGGCATCATGCCGTCGTCGGGCATCATGTCATCGTCGGGCATCATGTCGTCGTCGGACATCATGCCGTCGTCGGGCATCATGTCGTCGTCGGGCGCGTTCGAGTCATCGAACATCATGCCGTCGTCCAGGTTAGCGCTGCCGCCACCAAAGTTCCCTGATGGCATCATCTCGTCGTCCGCGGAATCGTCGCGCATTCCGTCGTCGCTGAGTGGTGGCGAATCGTCCGTCGTCATCTCGTCGCCCGCGCTCGTGTCGCTCGGTCGTGCTTCGTCGGTTGGGCCGTCGTCCGCGCGGCCAGCACTGGCCCCGTCGTCCGCGCTGGCGACGTCGTCAGTGGCTTCGTCGTCCGATTGCGCTTCGACTTGCGTTCCACGATCGGCCCCATCGTCCGAACAGGCTGCAGCAAGCAGCCCTACTGTTATCAACGCCGCTGTGGTGACCCGATAACCAAACGCGCGACACCGAAACGCGCGATAATCGAACAGCCCCTGCCCAATTACCCGGCGCCCACATACCCGGTACCCAAACGTCTCTGCGCGGAACATGCGCGGCAAGCGTAGCACGGGGGGACGGCAATCGTTCGCTGGAGTGCGCAGGGGTAAGCGGGGACGATCCGGGAAGCTGCCGCGAGGCGAGAACTCTGCGCTCTCGCGCGAGAATCGACACTCTCCGGCCGCGGTTCGTCGTCGTCAGCCGCCGATGTAGGACATCTCAATCTTGGCGGCGGCACGTTCGCCCGCAGCCGAGCTGCGAGCTTCGGAATAACGGTCGGCGCGCTTCGCCCAAATACCCGTGACGACACGCGGCAGCTCTGCTTCAGCGTTCGGACCTCGAAGCACGGAGCGCAAGTCGTACCCTTGGGTGGCGAACAAGCAGGTGTAGAGTTTGCCTTCGGCACTGAGTCGCGCGCGCGTGCAGTCACCGCAAAAGGGCTTGGTCACGCTGCTGATCACGCCGACTTCGCCGCTGCCGTCCACGTACTCGAAGCGGCTCGCCACGTCACTCTCGTGAGCGCGTGCGATGGGGCGAAGCTCGGAGAGGAACGCGCTGATGTCGCGGATGATGCGATCGCTGCTGACGACCTGCGTGAGATCCCAGCCGTTCGTGCTGCCGACGTCCATGAACTCGATGAAGCGCAAGGTGATGCCCGAGCCCTTGAAGTGACGTGCGAGAGGCACGACCTGGTCGTCGTTGACGCCCTTGCGAACCACGCAATTGACCTTTACGCCCAAGCCCGCACGTTGCGCCGCGCGGATGCCATCCAGCACGCTGTCGATCGGAAAGTCCACGTCGTTCATACGACGGAAGGTGACGTCGTCGATGGCGTCGAGGCTCACGGTGATGCGTGACAGGCCCGCGTCCGCCAACTCCCGAGCCTTGGGGGCGAGCAGCGCGCCGTTGGTGGTGAGCGCCAAGTCCACGTTCAGCGGCGAGAGCATTTTGATCAGCAAAGGCAGCTGCGAGCGCAACAGCGGCTCGCCGCCCGTCAAACGCAACTTGCGCACCCCCAAATCCACGAACACGCGCGCCGCGCTCGCGATCTCTTCGAAGCTCAAGATCTGCGGTCGCGGCAAGAAACGAAATCCCGGTCCGTACACCTCTTTGGGCATGCAATAGCCGCAGCGGAAATTGCAGCGATCCGTCACGGAGATACGCAGGTCCGTGAGGCCACGCTGCAGTTGATCGCGCGGTGCAGCGTCCGACCCCGCAGTTGCACCGCTGATTTCGAGCGGAGCCACGCCGTCCTTCGCTGAAGCGGGCGCGATGGGGAGTTGTACGCGACGGGCCATGATCGAAGCAGTCTTACTGCATCGACCCGTGGTGGCAAGGGGCTGGGATTCTGAGGCCTGGGAGGCGTGTGCGTCGGGCACGGCGAAGTTTCGTCGGCGACCTCTTTTACAGCGCGGCTGCTCGCCACGGCCGTTGCAGGCGACGCAACCTCGAGTCGCGAAACACGACTCCTTCTGCGGTCGTTTACTCCCCACGGCGTTTCGTCCCTTCGCGCTGGCGTGTCGGGCGCGTTTACTCGCAGGGCAACACCTGGGCCCGACGCCGCCCTTCGCACTCGCGATGCAGCCGCAAGGCCGCTGCATTCGCAACCGAGTTCCAGCTGACGGCGCGGGGTCCCATTCCGCCTCGCGTTGCGCTACGCTGAGTTCACGATGGGTCACGCGCATGGCCACTCCGATTCACTGCACGACCACCATGGTCATGGGCATGGGCACGCAGGCCATGGTCATGGCCATCCTGGTCACGGCCATGCTGGTCATGGCAATCCTGGGCACGGAAACATCGAGCTGGGCGGTGCGTTTGCCATCGCCACCGCGCTCAACGTCGGCTACGTGGTCGTCGAGGGCGCGTTTGGTTTGGCGATAGGTTCGACCGCCCTGTTGGCGGACGCCGCGCACAACCTGAGTGACGTACTGGGCTTGGTGCTCGCCTGGGGAGCCGCTGCACTCGCCAAGCGTAAGCCTTCTGCGCGCAACACCTACGGGTTCGGTCGTTCGACCGTGCTCGCGGCGCTCACGAACGCCGTGCTGCTCTTAGCGGTCGTGGGCGGCGTCGCGTGGGAGGCGTTTTCACGGCTCGGTGACGGTCCAACGATCCCTGGAACTACGGTGCTGCTCGTGGCACTCGGCGGCGTCGTGGTGAACGGAGTGAGCGCGGCGTTGTTCGTGCGCGGCGCCAAATCCGACGTCAACGTGCGCGGCGCGTTCTTGCACTTACTTGCCGACGCTGCGGTGTCGTTTGGCGTTGCCGTGACGGGTCTCGTGTTGTGGCTCGATCCCAGCCTGGTTTGGCTCGATCCCGTCGTCAGCATGTTGGTTTCACTGGTGGTGCTGTGGGGCACGTGGCGTTTGCTGCGCGAGGCCTTGCACTTGACGCTCGATGGCGTGCCCAGCGCGGTCGATCTGGAAGAGGTGCGCGAAACCGTGACGCGGTTGCCAGGGGTAATCGCGGCGCACGACCTGCACGTCTGGGCGCTCAGCACCTCGAACGTGGCCATGACCGTGCACCTGGTCGTGGAAGACTCGGCGCCACGCGACCTAGCACGGCAAGCCAGCGAAGCGCTGCGTGAGCGTTTCGGCATCGACCACTGCACAGTCCAGCTGGAAAGCCCCGAACACGCCGACGACTGTGTGAGCTGTTGAAGCGAGCTGCCGAGATGGCCGCGTCGAGTGGTGAGCTGTCGAGTTGCCGCGTCGAGTAAACGACGCTCGACAGTTACTCGCCCGCCGCGTCGAACCAGCTCTGCAAATCGTCTGGCAGGGGCGCAGAAAATTCGAGCGCCGCGCCTGTGATGGGGTGTTTGAGCCCGAGGTGTTTGGCGTGCAGCGCCAGCCGCGGCGGGCCCCAATCCGTGCGCTCGCCGTACGCAGGATCCGCCAGTACGCAATGCCCGACGTGCCGCGCGTGCAGACGGATTTGGTGCGTTCGGCCCGTTTCCAGTTCGGCTTCGAGCCAGCTGAAGTTCGCGCGGCGCTGAAGCAACGTCAGATGAGTCTTGGCGTGTTTTCCCGCGACGGGTGCGTCGACCGTGAGTCGATCGAACGAAGCTGCGCCGAGCACGAAGGCGTCGTAACGACGAGTGATCGTGTGTTTGCGGAAGGTTTCGGACAGTTCGCGGTTGGATTGTGGCGTCTTGGCGAAGATCAAGATACCGCTGGTCTGCAAATCCAGGCGATGGACCACGAAGATCGACGCGCGTTTTTTCGAGCCTCCGCGCGACGCGAGCTGGTGCTGAGCGTTGTTGCGATCGCTCTCGGGGGTTGGCGCGGTGAGCAGCCCTGCAGGTTTGTCGACCACGACGATGTGAGAATCTTCGAAGATCGGAGTTGCGACCAAACTGGCGGCGGGCTCGGGCTCGCCACTGACCGCGCGTGTGAACGGCCCGCCGAGGTTGGCCACCACTTGGTCGCCCCTGCGCAAGGCGCGACTCGCGGTTTTGACGCGTTTGCCGTTGACGAAAACGCAGCCGATATCCAGCGCAATCTTGGCGGTCCTGCGCGACAGCTCGTCGATGTGACGGGCGAGCGCCTGGTCGAGCCGCAGGCCGTCAGATTCCGCTGGAAGTTCGAAGGTGCGCTTCAGCACGTCCGCTTCCTAGCGCAGTTCCGCGTGGGCCTGGCCGCCGAAAACGGCGCGGCCGCATTCGTGGCCTCGGCTTTCCCTTGAACAAAGCACCAGAGCGGGCGCATAACGCGCGGATACGGCTTTCCCGTGACCGCTCGCGCGGTTAGGGTCGCGCCGCCGGCCGTCTTGCGCGCCGGGCACTACACCTCGCACTCCCGGAAAAGACATGACTGAGTCCAAGCCCGCCATCATCTACACGCACACCGACGAAGCCCCGGCTCTAGCGACCTACTCGCTGCTTCCAGTCGTGAAGGCGTTTGCTTCGGTCGCTGGCATTCCAGTGGAGACGCGGGACATTTCGCTTTCGGGTCGCATCATCGCGAACTTCCCCGAGCACCTCACTGAAGAGCAGCAGATTGGTGACGCATTGACCGAGCTGGGTGAGCTGGCCAAGACGCCTGGGGCAAACATCGTCAAGCTGCCGAACATCAGCGCGTCGATTCCCCAGCTGAAGGCGGCCATCGCCGAGTTGCAGGCCAAAGGTTACGCCCTGCCCGACTACCCCGACGAGCCCAAGAACGACGCCGAGAAGGACGCCAAGGCTCGCTACGACAAGATCAAGGGCAGTGCGGTCAATCCCGTGTTGCGCGAGGGTAACTCCGATCGTCGTGCGCCGAACGCCGTCAAAGAGTACGCGCGCAAGAACCCGCACTCGATGGGCGCCTGGTCGTCCTCCTCGAAGACGCACGTTTCCCATATGAGCGATGGCGACTTCTTTTCGAACGAGCAATCCAAGACCATCGGAGCCGACACCAACGTGCGCATCGAGCTCGTGGGCGAAGACGGTAGCGGCACCTTGCTCAAAGAATCCGTGCCGCTGCTGGCGGGTGAAATCATGGACGCGACGTTCATGAGCGCCGCAAAGCTGGACGAGTTTCTGCATGAGCAGATCTCGGACGCCAAGGAGCAGGGCGTGTTGTTCTCGCTCCACATGAAGGCCACCATGATGAAGGTCTCCGACCCGATCATCTTCGGTCACGCCGTGGAAGCCTATTTCAAGAACGTGTTCGACAATCACGGCCACAAGCTCGAAGCGCTTGGGGTGAACGTCGAAGATGGCTTCGGCAACCTGTTGAAGGCGCTCGAGAAGCTTCCCGAGAAAGAGCGCGTGTCGATCGAAGCGGACATCGAGGACTGTTACGAAGACGGTCCAGGGCTGGCGATGGTCGATTCCGATCGTGGTATCACCAACCTGCACGTTCCGAGCGACATCATCATCGACGCGTCGATGCCCGCGATGATCCGCTCGTCGGGGCAGATGTGGAATGCGGACGGTAAACTACAAGATGCCAAAGCCGTCATCCCCGACGCGAGTTACGCTGGCGTGTACCAAGCCGTCATCGACTTTTGCAAAGAGCACGGCGCGTTCGACCCCAAGACCATGGGCAGCGTGCCAAACGTGGGTTTGATGGCACAAAAAGCCGAAGAATACGGCTCCCACGACAAGACCTTCCGCATTCCGCACGCAGGCACCGTGCGGGTGATCGATGAGTCGGGCGACGTCTTGTTCGAGCACGAGGTCGAAGAGGGCGACATCTGGCGAGCTTGCCAAGTCAAAGACGAACCGATCCGCGACTGGGTCAAACTGGCCGTCGGTCGTGCACGCGCCACGGGCGCTCCCGCGGTGTTCTGGCTGGACGAAAAGCGCGCGCACGACGCGCAGTTGATCGCCAAGGTGAAGACCTACCTGGCCGATCACGATACGGAAGGCCTGCAGATCGAAATCATGTCGCCCGTGGACGCCACGCGCTTCTCGCTCGAGCGCATCAAGGCGGGCAAAGACACCATCTCGGTCACGGGCAACGTGCTGCGCGATTACCTGACGGACTTGTTCCCGATCCTCGAGCTCGGCACCAGCGCCAAGATGCTCTCGATCGTGCCGCTGATGAACGGCGGCGGGTTGTTCGAAACGGGCGCGGGTGGTTCGGCACCCAAACACGTGCAGCAGTTCGAAAAAGAGAACCACCTGCGTTGGGATTCGCTCGGCGAGTTCTTGGCGCTGGCGGTGTCGATCGAGAAGTTCGGTGAGACCGCGAGCGAGCCACGAGCAAAGGTGCTGGCAGACGCGCTCGACGCGGCTACGGGACAGTTGCTCACCAACGGCAAGTCTCCCTCACGCAAGGTGATGGAGATCGACAACCGCGGCAGCCATTTCTACCTCGCGTTGTATTGGGCGCAGGCGCTTGCAGAGCAAACCACCGACGCAGATCTTGCTGCGCGTTTTTCAGGACTCGCCAAGGCGCTGGCGAAGAGTGAGGAAACCATCATGGGTGAACTCAACGGCGTTCAAGGCAAGCCTGTCGATCTCCAGGGTTATTACGCTCCGAATCCCGAGTTGGCTGCGAAGGCGATGCGCCCCAGCGCGACCTTCAACTCACTCATCGATTCGTTCTGAGTGACGCGCCATCGCGTGCTGTTTGGTTCACGTCGCGTTTTGAGAAGCTCGCGTTCGCTTTTGAGAGGGCGGACGCCGTTTTGAACTCCACGGTTCGTTGACGCGAGCTGTCAGCGGGCTGAAAGCTTAGGGATTCACCGCACCTAGCGATGTCGCCGTGCGGTGAGACCGAGCCGTGCTCGGCGCCGCCCCTTGCGCGGCGAGGGTCGGATCGGTCCAGCCGTGATGAACCCGTCGCGGAACGAGCGGAATGTTCATTCTTGGGCGGAAGCCGAGCCTTTTCGCGGCGATTCATTCGCCTGCCGGGTGGCGGCCGACGCGTTCGACCCATGATAATTTCTGTCCGGACCCACCGCCTCTGACCAGGCGGTTTCAGGTTGGAGATCTTGATGGCTGACTCACCCCGTATACCCGTCGCGTCTCGCGGCTCGCGACGAACCTGCGCGACACTCAGCGGCTCGCTTTCAGCACTGCTCTTGACCCTGGGGCTCTGCGCGTGTGCAGGCGAAACGGGGACCTCGGGTGACGAAGATGGTGTCGGCGCTGGTGAAGGTTCAGGCTCGATGGGCGCAGGGGCTGACGACGCGACGGGCGGTGGTGCGTCGGGCAACGGCTCGGGCGTGGACGGTACAGACACGAGCGGTTCGAACGGCAGCGCGAGCAACGGCAGCATGGGCAGCGCGAGCGGCGGCGGCTCCGACGGCTCGGGTTCGGCAGGCGGCGGCGACGGTTCGGCCAGCGGCGGGTCGGGCCAAGGAAGCCCGAACGGCAGTGGTTCGAACGATGGCAGTTCGAGCGGCAGCGGTTCGACGGGCGGCAGCGCGAGTGCCGTCGACTGTGAAGGTGACATCGACGTTGGGACTGGCGTGTTGCGCAGACTGACGCGCCTCGAATACCAGCTGACGCTGCGCGAGTTGTTTCAGCTCGACGCCACACCCGAAGTGGTGGCCGTTCCCGAAGACAGCGACTTCAAGGGTTTTCGTACCCTCGCGGAGTTGCAGAACGTGACCACCGAACACTTGCGCGCTTACATGGAAGAAGCGAGCGCGCTGGCTGACGACTTGCTCAGCGACAGCGCTCGTGCTCAGGCCGTCATCGAGTGTGAACTCGCGACCGACGGTTGTCTCGAGAGTTTCATCACGGACTTCGGGCGCGTCGCCTATCGGCGCACGCTCTCGTCGGATGACGTGGGCGCGCTACTCGACGTGGCGAGCGTCACGGGCGGCAGTCCCGAAGAGCAGTTCAACGCGGTCGTCTCCGCGATGCTCAGCTCGCCCAGTTTCTTGTTCCGCGCCGAGATTGGCGATTCTCCTGAGGGGCTTTCGACCCTGACGGGTGAGGAACTCGCGTCGCGGCTTTCGTTCACGTTGATCGGTCGTGGCCCGAGCCGCGAGCTGCTCGAACGTGGGGCCTCGGGTGAACTCGACAGCGAGGCGGGCCTGCTCAGCGCCGCGCAAGAGCTGCTCGCCGATCCTCGCGCTCAGGAATACTTTCACGCGTTCTTCAAGCAGTGGCTCGACTTCGAACAGCTGCGCGCCCCGAATGAACCCGGCCCGGGTTGGAACGATTCGATCATGCTCAGCATGACGGAAGAGACTGAACGCTTCCTCGGCGAGTACGCCTGGGGCTCGAACGTCAACTTCCTGGACAGTTTGACGGCCAACCACACGTACATTCGCGCCGATCTGGCCGAGTTCTATGACCTCCCCGCGCCTGCGGCAGATGGGCGGGTGGAGTTCCCGGAGGGGCACAACCGAGCGCACAGCGGACTGCTCACCCACGCCTCGCTGGTCAGCGCCAAAGGAGACGGAGATCGCATCGCCCATCGCGGCGCTTGGGTGCAGAAGACGTTCCTGTGTATGGAGCTGGAAGTTCCCGCAGCGCTGCTCGACGAGTTCAGCGACGAGCTCGACGGCTTGACCTATCAACAGATGCTCGACATGCGTAACTCCACGCCGCAGTGCGCTGGCTGCCACGCGGCCATCGATCCCATCGGCGTCGGGTTTGCGCAATACGACGCGGCGGGTCAGTTCGACACCAGTGTGGACCCCGCGCAGTTCGGCATCACCCCCGCGCTGCCGGGCGGCGAAGAGTTTTCGACGATCGGCGGGCTCGCGGCGCAGCTGCGTGAGCGTGCAGATGTCGTCTCCCACTGTTTGACGGATCGCCTCTTCCTGTTCACGGACGGCAGGTTGGTGCAGCCGCAAGACAACTGCTCGGTCGAACGTGCTGCGGAGCGTTTCGCGGGTGAACAATATCGGTTCGCGTCGATCCTCGAAGGGCTGGTCACCTCCCAGCGCTTCAGACTGCGACGCGCCCCAGAGGTCAGCAACTGAACGGGAGCAGGAAGATGAACATGCGTAAAATGATCGTACGTCCCGTTTCTCGCCGAAGCCTGCTGCGTGGTGCTGGTGTTGCGTTGGCGCTGCCGTTCTTGGAGGCCATGCGCACCAAGACGCTCAGCGCGCAGTCGGTGAGCCCGATGCGCTTCTTGGCGTTCTTCTGCCCTTGCGGCACCGAGCCCACGCGTTGGGAAATGGCCCCGACGGATGCCGTGACCGAAGCCGGGCTGTCCGAGTGCCTCGTCGACATGGCGGGCTTCGAAGCCGAGCAAGAGTGGGCCGCGTCGGGCCCGGTGTTCTCGGACATCACCTGGATTACCAACGTCGACCACGAACAGATCTGCGCCGACATTCACAACCCGTCGATGGCACTGTCCGCGCATCACGCCCGCGGTGCGTCCCCCGAGGTAACGCCGCAGCCCACGCTCGACCAGTACCTGGCCGCGCGAATTCAAGACAACACGCCGTACCGCAGCCTCACCTCGAGCGCGACGCGCGACTCGGCCATCACTCAAGGCTTTCTCTCATTTCGCGAGAACGGCCAGAGCGAAGCCGTCTACCGCAACGCGACGGATCTGTTCGACACGGTGTTTTCGGGCCTCGACCCCAGCGCGCAAGAGAGCGGCGCGCCCGCCGAAATCCGTGGCCGTGAGGCGAGCATTCTCGACTACATCACCGAAGACTCGATGCGCTTGAATGGTCGTCTAGGTGCGTCCGACAAGCAGCGCGTCGACCGTTACCTGCAGTCAGTGCGTGAGTTGGAGCAACAGATCCAAAACACCACCGTGGCTGCGGGCTGCTCGATTCCCGAAGAGCCCGAGCGCGGCGCCGACATGCACACCAACACGAAGCTCATGCTGGAGCTGACGATCATGGCGTTTCAGTGTGATCTGACGCGAGTGGGCGTCGTGCAATACAGCAACAGCTGGGACGTCCACTACGGCAAGTACGAGCTGCCCGACGGCTGCAGCGACTGGAGCGACCACTTCATTTCGCACAAGCTCGACGACAACGACCGCGCGACGGATCTCGACGGTCTGGGGCGCGACGAAGCCATGCGCATCGCCAACGCGCGCGTCGTGCAGACGTCGCGCTTCAAGGCTCGACGTTTCGCGAACCTCGTCAACATGCTCAAAGAGGCGCCGAGCGCGTCGGGCAGCCTGTATGACGAAACCCTTGCACTGTATTGCTCCGAGAACGGGGACGGCGACAGCCACAGCCGCAAGCGCGTCCCCTACATGCTTGCGGGCAGCGCGGGCGGCTTTCAGCCAGGTCGCGTCGTCGACGGCGGCGCACGCCCGACGGGTGCGCTGCACTCGTCAATCATCAACTACTTCGGCATCGAAGTGGACGAGTACGGCGATCCCGCGTCGGGGCCCATCCCCGGGCTGTGAATTCGTCGGGCTGCGAGTGACCGCTGCATGAACGCATCTCCTCGTGCCGTCCTGCGCTTGGGTTCGTGGGTGACGCCAGCGTTGCCACGTGCGCTGACCTTGCTGGGATCCTTGCTGCTAGTGGGTTCGTCGGGCTTGCTGTGCGCGTGCGGCGGGTCCGAAGTCGACACGGCAGGTGACGGGGTGGGCGGCGCTTCGCCGTCCGATGCAACGAGTGATGACGTCGATGACGGCAGCTCCAGCGAGAACGCGGCCGACGACACGAGCGCTAGTGATTCGGGGAACAGCGATCCTGCCAGCGGCGATTCAGCGAACGGCGATTCAGCGAACGGCGATCCAGCGAGCGGCGACTCCACGAACGGCAGCACCGACGATGGCTCGACGCCAACGGGGACGTCGAGCAACCCCGCGACAGACGACGACACCACACCGAGCCCCGCCGCTGATCCAGGCACGGACGACGCTTCAACCACCGCTGACGACGACGCTGCAGCCCAGGACTCAGCGGGCGAGACGAACAGCGGCGCTGCGGGTGGCGGCAGCTCGGGTAGCAGCAACTCAGGCGGCGCTTCCAGCATTCCCCCAGGCAGCGGCGAACTCGGCAACGAAACCACCTGCGACGGCGTGGACGACGACGAAAACGGCGTGATCGACGACGTCGACGTGGGTGCCGACGGCGTGTGCGACTGTTTGGCGGTGGCGACCCTGGGTTTACATGGCGAATGGGGCGGCGGTGACGTGCTCGCGGGCTGGCTCGCTGAGCGCGTCGATACCCCCGTGACCCATTTGGAAGACGCCGAGCTGACGAAAGAAGTGCTCGATCCCTACCAGGTGCTCCTGATCCGCGACGTCAGTCCCATGAACAACGCGGGGCTGTCATACTCGGCAGCTGAAGTAGAAGCGCTGCGGCAATGGGTCCGAGAAGGCGGCGGCGTGATGACGGTCATCGGCTACTCCTCCGCGGACGAAATCAGCAACGTCAACACACTGCTCAGCGCCTTCTCGCTGAGTTACGGCTCCGAGCAAATCGTGCAAGGGGAGGGCGCCGCCGCCGCTGTCACCGAGTGGTTCGAACACCCGCTGACCGTGGGCATCACCCAAGTAGGCGCCGACAACGGCTACCCCACCGAAGGCCAAGGCACGACCATCGCCGCTGAAGACGGCTACGATCTCGGCAAGGCCGTGATCATCGGTGACGGCCACGTGTTAGTCTGGGGCGACGAATGGGTCACCTACGAGTCCGAGTGGAGCGGCGACTCGAGCTACCAAGTAGCCCAATTCTGGCAAAACGCCCTGCGCTGGCTAACCCGCGCCAACGAATGCCAAGTCCCGGCACGTTGAGCAAAGGTTGTTGGCGTCGGGCTGCGGTGAGTGGAGTCAGCGAACGGCCGCGGAGACCTCGCGACGTGGGCGGCCCCCATCCCTGCGATGAGCAGCGGCACTGCGTCAACTCTCGTCGAGTGTTTTCGCTCAACTGACGGCTGGGGCTGGGCGAGTGGCGGAATGTGGGTACACTCTGCTGGAGAACATGCCGATGGCCGTCCCTTCGCCTGAAACCGTCCGTCCGTTGCGACGTGCCGAATACGATCGTTTGGTCGAACTCGGTCACTTCCAAGACGAGCGCATCGAGCTTTTGGAAGGGCAGCTCGTTCAGATGAGCCCGATTGGCAGCCGCCACAGTTCGGCGGTGCAGCTGCTCGGCGCGCGATTGCTTCCTGCGCTCGTCGGCCGTGCGACGGTGCGCATCCAAAGCCCCTTCGGCGTGCTCGACACGTCGGAACCCGAGCCCGACGTCGCGATCGTACCAACCAACGACTACGTCGACGAGCACCCGACCACGGCCTATCTGTTGATTGAAGTTGCCGAAACCTCGCTACACCTAGACCGAGTGCTCAAAGCGCGTCTGTACGCGCAAGCCGGCATCCCCGAGTACTGGGTCGTCAACATCGCCGAACGTTGTATCGAAGTCTACCGAGAGCCCACGGAAGATCGCTACGCGCGCACCCAACGCATCGAGCACTCGGGCGCGATTGCACCGCTGGCGTTTCCTGATGTGCTGGTAGCGGTGAGTGACGTGTTGAAGTAGACGCGTCCCACGTATGATCGACGTTAGCGCACCAAGAACACCGGGAACCTGCCCCAACCGTTTCGACGCCAACGAGAACCCTCAAGTGCGGTCGGGAGGACAACTATGATCGACCAGACCCCGCAGGAAGGCGAGCTGATCCTCTACCGCACCGCCGATGACGCCGTGCGCGTCGAGGTGCTCT
>CBFGUG010000109.1:0-23442 GCA_965651905.1 uncultured bacterium
CCACTTCGTGGACCTTGTCCACTCCGGCTCGAACCCCCGACCTGCGGATTCGAAGTCCGACGCTCTATCCAGCTGAGGGGTAGCCCCCTTCCGGGCCGCCACGAACCACGGCGTTGTGACGACGGTTGCATTCACCTGCGGCCCGCTTCCACCTTGCGGTTCTCGCCCTACGGGCTGCGGGTTCCGGGGGAAGGGCAGATTCACGTGAGCTTGGCTCCGCTTGAACCCAATCGCATGGCGCGATATCACTAACGCCGTGCCCACGGTGTTCACACAAGAAGGATTTCGGTTCTTCTTCTACAGCAACGATCACGAGCCGATCCACGTTCACGTGCGCAAGGCTGACGGGGAGGCAGTATTCGAAGTGGCGAACCGAGACGCTATACTAGCCGCCTGGCATGAGTACCTTAATTGACAGACCCGTGAAGGCTCGGCATCAAGCCGGACGCATTCACGTCGAGATGGAGAGTGGGCTCGAGATCTCCTTTCCGGTCGCGGGGAATCCGCGCCTCGAAGGCAGACCTGAGGAGCAGCTCGCTAACATCGAATTCTCGCCCTACGGTCTGCATTGGCCTGATCTCGATGAGGACCTCTCGATTCGGGGCATTGTCGCGGGAGACTTCGGACAGCGCCGCCACCAGGCAGCGTGAATCTCGGCCGTCACGATCGCACGAGCTGTGTTCGACAGCTGCGGGCTCAGGCGAAGCCACGCTCGCGACATGAAGTGTCCCGCTGAGCCGGACAGGCGCCGCCAATGTAACCGGAACTGCAAACGCCGACCTCCAGGATTGAGCCCGCCCCTTCACGCGGCGCAACCTCCCTTGCTCAAACCCAAACCGCCTTCGGCGGTTCGGGGCCCGTTCGCAGGGTCCCTGGGCGATGGCTTGCTTCGCGCGCCATCGCGCCTCGCCGGAACATGGCGACGAAGCGGCGTCGCGATTCGGCCGTGCGCGGCACGCTGCCTGCGCCTGGGACTGTGTCGGGCGGGGCCCTGGAGGTCTCTCATGTGTCAGTCTCACACCGTCACTCCACATCAACGTCGGGTCCTTCGCCACCGCGCTCGTCGCATGCGCCACGAGCCCACGCACACCGAGTGGCTCCTCTGGCAAGCCCTTCGCTGTCGCCAGCTCGGCGTCACCTTCCGTCGCCAGGTCGTGCTTCAGGGTTACATCGCTGATTTTTACGCCTCCTCCATCCGCCTCATCGTCGAAGTCGATGGCCCCTGGCACGCCAACCGCACGCGTCGCGATGCGCGCCGCGACCGCGTGCTCACCTCCGCCGGCTATCGCGTCCTGCGGGTTACCGAGCAGCAAGCGCTTTCCGCTCTCCCGCAAGTCGTCGTACGCATCCGCGCAGCAATCACCGCATGCTGAGTGCCCACGTCACTCGCCGCGCGCTGCGCAGCAGCCGCGCACGCGCCTGGAGACTCGTTCGCCCAACCCACGTCCATTCCAATGTAAACCTTCGTAGGCCCCCCGACGTCGGTCCTTTTGAGGAGGGGGGCCCCAGCAGGTACGTCGGCGATATCTTGCCACAAGTAAACGCGGTGCCGCTGCCTGCCCCCGCGACGCACCGCCTGCTGGGGGGAGGAGCTTTTGGAGCCCAAAAGCTCCTCCAGTAGAGAGGCGAGTCGTAACAAACCACGCCACTCAGGGGCGGAGCCGCCCGCCTTCACCCCGAAGGGGTGGGCGGCGCAGCCCCGATCCGTGGTTAGCTAAGCTCGCGCGCCCCGAGGGATTCACTGGACGCCTTCGGCGCCTCGGCTCGCAGGAGCTCGCCGACCGTGGTCCTGCGTTGAAAGCTCCACTTCGTGGACCTTGTCCACTCCGGCTCGAACCGTAATGGGTAACCTGCCCTCTGAACTCGAGAAGCCGAGCAGCAAACCTATGGTTTGCAACTCGGCTTCAGCGCGCCCCGAGGGATTCGAACCCCCGACCTGCGGATTCGAAGTCCGATGCTCTATCCAGCTGAGCTAGAGGCGCAAGTGGGACGGAGACTGATAGACGGTCCCTCGTGGGGGGTCAAGGTGGATTCGCCGTGTGGATGGGCGAATCGGTTGGAATTTTTGGGGTTTTGGGTTGGGTCAGGGCTAGGCGCGGAGACGGCTGTGCACGTGTGAGTGACGGCGAATGCCGCTTTGGTCGCTGCTAGTGAAACGGTGGTTGCCGCCACCCAGGTTGGCAGCGAACCTGCGCCTGCGGTGAAAATCACCGAGCAATTCGCGCGGCACGCGTCGTGCTCTGGTGTGCGGGCGTGAACCGTGAACGCCGAGCGACGCTGACGATTTCCGCAGTCTTCCGTTGCCTCCACGTCGGTTTCGCCACGGTCGCGCTCGCGGCTTCGTGCACCTCGCCCATCGAGCCTGGGATCACTGCAGAGTGTTCGGGAGGGCAACTCGCCGGGAACTTTGTGTCGTCGCCCCGCAACCGCAAGACCGCGCTGTTCGTGATTGACGACAGTACCGCACTCTCGGCTCGCTCGAGCGAGGTGGGCGACGCGCTTCGAGCGACGGTACGGCGCTGGGTGAACCCGCCTTGTGACGATGAACAATCCAATCGGGACCCGTTCGTGCGATGCCGCCGCTCGTTTCGTCGCAGTGACTCCTCGAGCCAGCCGCAGCGCAACGAAGTGGACTTTGCGTTCGTGATGGCGACGCGCCCTGATGGCACTGACGCGTGTGACGATGCGTTTGACACCCACGGCGGACGACTGATCAGCACGGCGAGCGTCCCCGACGGCTTGTTCGAATGGCGCCCGTCGGAGTTCACCGACTTGAGCGAGGCCGAAGCGCAACTCGACGCGCTGCTCGCACAGGTCGATGAAGTGGCGACTCGGGTTTCGGAGTTGATGGCGCAATCGCGGTGCTCCTCATCGCAGCCCCTGGAGACGCTGGCCCAGCTGTTGGTCGTCGAAAGCAACGACGAACGACTGCAAGCGCAGAGGACGCGCCTCACGAATCAACACCTTGCGCTGATCGTGCTGAGCGGGGCAGATGATGACAGTCGTGATTCGTCGTTGGGTTTGTTGCCCTTGCAGCGTTATCTCAACGCGTTTAGCTCCGACCGCGTTTGTCCGAACACGACGACGTTCGACCCAGCGATGTGTGATGCACCGCACCCCAACCCGCTGCATCGCTCAACAGGACCAATACCCGTCACGATGGATCTCGTGGGTCCCGCGGGTGTGACAGAGTCTTGCGGCTCCACCGACCCCGCGGGCAGCCACGAACTCGACCGAGGCGTGCCAGGTACACGATTGGAAGCCGCGAGCAGCGGCTTGCTGCAATCGCGAAGCGCGCCGTGGTGTTTTTCGTCGATCGAGGCTCCCGAGGATCCGAGTTTCATGGCGCCGCTCTTCGACTCGTGTTCCCACGAACACCCCGCGGCGAGTTGTCATCCACGCGTCACACTCGATAGCGACGTAGAATCGTCGGAGTATGGGCGCGCGAGTTGCCGCGTGTTCGAACGCCGTGAGGCGTCAGGTGCCTGTGTATGTCCGTCGCCCGCACGCCAGGAAGTTGGTAGCGACGTACTGGCGGCTCCGAGCGTCGTGCGTTTCATGGGCCAGTTCGGCACTGACGCTGGCTGCTTGTGCGAAATCATACAGCTGACGGGCACAGCGTTGCACGAATGCCAGACGCGCCACTTCTCGTCGGTCGTGCACGAACCCCAGGGTTGGTGTTTCATCGATCCAGCGGTTGGGGTTGGCAGTGACGAACTGGTCGAGACGTGCCCCGTCGCCATGAAGTCGAAGGTGCGTTGGTTGGGGCACGACGTTCCCGCGCCGGGCTCGTGGGTTCTTTCCGTGTGCAGCGACCACCATTGCGCGGATGGGGAGTGAGCGATGTTGGAGTCGATGCAGTCGCTGCGCTGTTCGGTTGGCTCGGTTTTCTTTTCGGGGAGGCGAGGTGCGGGGCGTGCGCGGCTCCCGCTATGGAAAATGCGTTTGGGGGCGGGCTCGCGGGGCTTGGCTTTCTGACGGCGCGCTCGTTACCTCTTGGCCCGCAACACAACTGAGCAAAGCTCGACGTTTGGGAGATTCTTCACGGCTTGCAAGTGCGGACGCGAACGGGCAACCTGCGGCTATGCGTACGTGGGTAGTCGCACTCGGTTTTTCGTTGGTCAGTTCGTGTTCGGCGCTCTCTTGTGAAACGCCGCTCGAGCGTGAGCAGCGCGAGTTACGAGAAGCAGCGGAGGGGTTCGAAGCGGTGGTCTATCGCGGCTTCAAGGTTTCGATTCGCTCGGCGCCGATCGAAGACTTGCGCGCGGCCAACGCGGGTAACGTCGCCGCAGACGACAGCGCCGCGGACGACAGCGCTACAGACGATCCAGGTGCGCGGGTGCGCCAACAGACCGGGCGCTTGACGCGTGCGCTGCTGCATGCGGGAGACGAACAACGTCGAGAAAAGCTGGAGGCAGCAGATTACGTCGAGTTGGCGGCGTCTTTCTACAAACTGCGAAACGAGCTACGTGAAGTCGACGAGGATACGTACCCGACGCTGTTCGAGCAAATGGCAGCCGCGGATGGGTCGCTTCAGGACCCGAGTACGGTCGCGATACTCACTTGGTACAACTCGGCGTGGGAGCATTTGCTGTTGGCGGCAGTGTGGGCGGCGAGCCAGAAGGCGCCGAGAGGGTTCGTGCTCTACGAAACGGGCAAGATGGATCCGAATGAGCTGCAGTCTGCGTCGGTTCGGATGCTGATGCGCTCGGTGCGGGGCATGGCGTTCCTGCAGTACGGTTGGCCTTACATGTCCGAGATCGAGATGACGGCGTACCTCGATGAACTCGCGACGAACCGCGAAGCCATCATCGCTTTTTCGCGCAACTCCGCACGCGGCAGAGAACGCAGTGACGAGCAGCTTTACGCTCAATGGCACGCGATCGGCGTGCTCTTGCGCGGCGGGGCGCGAATGAACAAGGGGGATGAGTTCGAGGAAGAGGCACTGAGCGATCTCGAGCTGTTCTTGAAGGACGCAGAAACGCTAGGCCTCGACGAAGAGATCGTGTGGCTGATCGCCGCCTACGTCGGGATCAAGCGTGATGATGCCGAACGTGCAGTGCCTGCGCTTCGAAAGCTCTCGCAGAGCGCGTTGTTCCCCGAGGCCGAGCAGCAGTTGTTTTCGGACGCCGCGAACGCCGTGGAGCAACGTGACCCCGACGCGGCGCTGGCATCGTTGAACGACAAGGTCCTGTTTACGAAAGTGGTGGGAGCCTACGTGTTTCGTATCCTGATGCGGGTGAACTGGCGCGAGAAGTTGGAAGCCACTGAGGCCGGGCGAGCCGTGCTCCGTGTGGAGGGTGTGCTCGACGAAGAGGCGGCGCGCATCAAGCAGGCAATGAGCGCGGAGCAATTGCGTGAAGTGGGTGGCGATGCGTTACGTTCGGGCCAGGGCTGGTGGGATGATGCCAAACGCTGGGCAGGCTGGGGCGCGGACTGAGGGCGAGTCGCTAGTTCGCGCGGACGCCGTCGCTTCCACTTCCGAGCTCTGGTATGCCGCCATTCGTGGCGACGCGTTTCACTTCTCAGTCGTTCGTGTGCGAGCTCAGCGAGCCGACGGCGCTCGACCGAGTCTTGAAGCAGCGTTTTGCGGGGTCGAGCTGGAACGAGGTGCGGCGACTGATCGAAACGGGGAAGATCGCGGTCAACCGGGTTTGCGTCCGGCAGCCGCGCACCATGGTCGCTCCAGGAGATGAGCTCGAGCTGCAGATGAATGCGCCGCGTGAGCGCACGGCCAGCGCGCAAACGGACGACTTCGTGCTGCACGTGGACCGCGACGTGGTCGTCGTGCGTAAGCCTGCCGGGCTGAGTTCGATCGTGCACGAAGGCGAGACCGACAGCACCGAGCAAATGCTGATGCGCTGGCTCACCGCGCGCGAGGGACGGCAGTCGCCACCGCTGGGCATCGTGCATCGGCTGGACAAGGTGACGTCGGGGGTGATGGTGTTCGCTCGCAACCAGCGCGCGAAGCAGTTTCTCAAGGAACAGTTCCGTGCGCACAGCGTGGGGCGACACTATTTCGCGGTGGCTCACGGCCAGTTGAGAGACCGCAAGATCGAGTCGCGGCTCGTGCGCAATCGCGGCGATGGGCTACGCGGGAGCACGCGTCAGGCGAACATGGGGCGTTACGCGGCGACCCACGTGCAAGTGGTCGAGGAACTGCAGGGGTGCTGTTTGGTCAAGTGTCGGCTGGAAACTGGGCGCACGCATCAGATCCGCATTCATCTCGCCGAGCTCGGGCATCCGCTGGTGGGCGAGCCCGTGTACACCAAGGGTCTGAAAGGGCCGTTCATCGAGTGCGAGCGAGTGTTGTTGCACGCGGCGCGCTTGAGCTTCGAGCACCCAGCGCACCGCGGACACTTGTCCTTCGATGATCCGCTGCCTGCCGCGTTCGAGCAGTTCGTGCAGCGTCGACGCGTGACGAAACGGTGAAGACGTGTCTCGCGATGGCGGCTAGTCTCGGAAGGCCGCTGTGCTGAGCGTTTCATTCGTGAACACCACGTTCGGGAAGCACACCGAGACTGGATTGAGATGGCCGTGGCAAGTGACTGTTCGCGCGAGAGCGTGAATGAACGGCACTCAGCGCGCGTCCAAAGACAATTCCGTCTTGGTGATCTCGCGTGCGGTGGTAGAAGCCTCGGGTTCACTGACATTCGAGGAGCTGTCATGACCGGGACCCGTGTGGGCGCCATCGTCGCCTGTTTGATGTTCTTTATCGCCCATAACGCGCACGCCGAGCAGTGGTACTCATGGTCGGGCGGTACTACGACGACAGCGCGAGCTGGTAATGCTGGTGGTCAGTCGACGGTCGAGAAGGTGCCGCAAAACTCGTTCTTGTACGCCATCAACGGCTACGAAAAGGGCGACAAGCCGTGCCGCTTCAACCTGGACGGGTGGACTGGACCCTTGCCCGTGCGTGTTTCGGAGTCGTTCGGGCTGTGTCAGACCACGAGCTCTTGGAAGAAGGCTGAGCTGAACAAGTCGCAGCGCCAGGCGGTGACTGGTTTGAAGGTCTGTCTCAACAAGGCGGGTACGCGAGTCAAAGGTGTCAAACTCTACTCGGGTAGCCCCAACGCGCAGGGGGCGTTCTCCAGCAGCAGCGCTAGCGCGACCTATTCACGCAGCAACTGCAAGACGTGGAGCAACAAGGTGAGTTGCCCCGTGGGGAAAGCCGCGGTGGGCGTGAAGTTCTTTCACGATGGTGACGCGGTGTCTGGCATGAGCCTCGTCTGTTCGTCAGCCAACGTCTCGGCAAGTGCGCCTGCAAATTCGGGGCAAACCGCAGGTCGTTTGCGCACCACGGGGTCACTGAACTACTCGCCCAGCTCGGGTCATCCCAGCAACACCCACCACCATGACGTGGTACTGCAAGGGCACGGCTACATGACCTCGGTCGGCTTCGCAGAGAAGGGCAACGATCCGTGCAAGGTAGAGATAGATGGTTGGAGCTACTCTGGGCCCCTGCTGCGTACGGAAAAGACGTGTAGCAACGACCCCTCGGGCATGCGCGACGCCGAGATAGCGAGCTACCAAGCGGCCCGCGACAACGAGCGGGGCATCACGGCTATTCGCGCTTGCTTGAACTCGGCGGTCAAGGCAACGCCGCTTTCCCCCTCCGTGCCTGGCGACGAGATCAAGGGCATCGAAGTGTACGGCGCCACCGCTAACTCCGCGGGTCGGTTCATCAGCGACGGTTCGACTGACAATTTCAGTCGTCCCAATTGCGCGCACTGGTCGAACAAGGTGAGCTGCCCCGCTGGGCAAGTCGCGGTGGGCGTGCGCGTCGGCTACCACGGTGGCCAGAGCAGCAAGCAGTACCGAAACATCGCGCTGATCTGTAAACAGAGCGAACGGACACCATAGCGGCGACGCTGGCGGGCACTGTGCGGATGCGCGATGGATCCGTCTGCCCTCTGATCATCGCGGCCGTACGTGAGCCAGGCTAGCGATCTGCTAGTGTGCTGGGCTCGTGATGCCTCCATCGTTCACACCCAGACGGCCATCGTGTCGAGCACTGCTCGTGAGCGGCACGCTGTTCGGCGTGGTGGCGTGTGAGCGCGGCGAGACGTCCAGGGAGACGGACAGCTCGCCCAGCTCGCGCGACGACTCGTCCAGTTCGGTAGACGACCCAGCGTCGAGCGAACCCGCCGACGACGCAGCCCCGCTGAACACCACTGATGCGTCAGCGCCGCGGGAGGCGGGCGCGAACACGGGACCCGACGCAGGGCAGCACAGCGACGCGGGGCAGCACAGCGACGCGGGGCAGCACAGCGACGCGGGGCAGCACAGCGACGCGGGGCAACGCAGCGACGCGGGCGGTGCGACTGCAGCCGTCGCCTATCACGATGGCTCCAGTCGCGTATCTGGCTTGCCCGAGACTGACTGCACACTAACCGTCACCCGCTCCGACGTGTCACCCGAGATCGCGACCGTCGGCATCGTCGAGTTCGAAACGGACATGGCTGACGTGCGCGTTGCGGAGATTCAATTCGGACCCGACGCGAGTTACGGCTTGGTCGCACCTGTCGACGTGCGTGAGCCAGGCTTTCGCACATTGCTGCTCGGCATGACACAAGCGAACACGTATCACTATCGCGTTGCTGTCTCGAATGGTGAGGCCGTGTGTTACGGACAGGATACGGTTATCGTCACTGGCTCGCTCGACGCTAGGCCGCTGTCGGAAGCGTGGACGAGTGACGCTGCGGCTCCCGGATTCATCGTGACGTCGCGCGACGGACAGATCGTGATCTACGACAAGCAGGGCGAGCTGGTCTGGGCGTACGACTTTTTTGGCGTATTCTCCGTTCAGCTATCGTGGGATGGGCGGTTCATGCTCGGCCGTGACAGCGGACCGTTCGACGAGGGCAGCGGCGGCACGTTCCTGCGTGTGAAGATGGATGGCACCGAGCTGTCGACGTACGACGCACCCGGCGGTGATCACCACGACTTCACCGTGACGCCCGAAGGCGTCGCGTACCTGGCCAAGCGCGCTTCAGGCGAGTGCGACTACGTGTACGAGGCGAGCCTCGACTTTGCGGACGGCGCACCCGTGTTCGACACTTGGCAGATCTATCAGCATTTTCCCGAGGAAGGCTTCGTCGAGGGGGACGAGCTGTGCCACGCCAACCGCGTTCACTACCTGCGCGACCGAGAGCTGTACACGGTCTCCGACCGCAACAAGGACGCGATCGCGGTGTTCATGCGTGACGGCACGCCCGTCACGTCCATCGGTAAGACGCCGATTGGCGATTGGACGAAACACGTTCAGGTGCCGAGCGCAGGTCCCGGCGGCGATTGGCACGTTCAACACGGCCACGACTATTACGCGAACGACAAGCTCGTGGTGTTCGCGAACGACTCGAGCGGGGGCGCTGCGATTCTGCACTACACACTGAGCGGCGACGTGGCGTCGCTCGATTGGAAGTACGCGGGGGCCGGAGCATCGCGCATCCAAGGTGACGTGCAGCGTTTGCCCAACGGCAACTTTCTGATTACCGCCAATCTCAGCGGCACTATCGTCGAGATCGCTCCCGACGGCCAAACCGAGGTCGCGCGGTACGTGCTGGGTGAACCCGAGGGGCCGCTGTATGGCTTCAATTACACGCGCCACCGCGCCTCGCTGTACGGCGCCCCATCTCCATGAGCGGAAGGACCCAGTCAGCCGATGCGAAAAAAGAGGCCGAGCACGTGGAATGCACGCGCCCGGCCAAAGGTAATCAGAGGCTGAGTCTCAGAGTTCGCCGCCCAGAGTCGGCACGTCCCAGTCGTAGTGCTCGTCTGGATTGGGGCCCTGGAAGCCCGCTTCGAGGCCGCCTGTTTGGGTGTCGTTGCCCAGCAGGAACTTCTCGATGTTGGCGACGAGCGGCGCGGTGTAATCATCCCGCCATTGGCAGTGTCCACCCGACGCTCCCTGGTATGTGATGTTGTCTCCTACGCCCAGCGCTTCGTAGATCTTGGCGCCGACGTTGGCGGTAACCCACGACGAGTTGCGATTCAGTCCAGCGTAGTTGGTGCTGGGATTGTCGACGATGTACAGGCCGCGCGGTGCTACCAGACCGATCATCTCGTGCATGTCTACGGGGAGCCTGCTGGTGGTATCGCCGCCCGCGTTGTTCGCTGTAGCAAACTGGCCGAGGTTTTCTGCCGAGTACCAGCGCTGGTAACTGATCGAGTGGTACGGCCACTCGCCGCTCGAATCGAGCTGCCCAATCAGACGTAGCGCGGGCACGCCTCCGACGCCCGACTCGACGGGTACGGTGAGCGCCATGCGATTGTCGAGCACGCCCGCTACGAATGCGCCCTTGCCGAAGCGTGAGCAGCCCGTAACGGCGAGCTTCGTGGGGTCGATGACGCTCGGATCTTGTTCGAGCACGTCGATGATGCGGCTGATGCCCCAGGCCCACGCGACGAGCAAGCCCGCGGGGTGGTCCGAGCCGTACACGTCGTAGAAGCCGCCTTCCTTGGGTCCGCTACCGCCGTTTTCTGCACCGAGCGTGTAAGCGCTGAAGCTGATGGTGGCGATGCCGCGCGATCCGAGTTCACCCGAGAAGCCCACACCACCAAAGCCGATCACGGCGGGATACGGTGCCTGCCCCGAGTTGGGTAGCGAGATGTTGACGCTGAACTGCGTGCCGCCGCCTTCGCTGACGTCGACCGAGATGCTGCTGTTGCTGACCGTTCCCGTAACCGTGCCTTCGGGCGGTATCGGCTTCTCGCCGTAGATGAACTCGAAGGCTTGCCGCAAGATCTCTTCGCGACGGCACACCCATTCGCTCTTGTCCGTCATGCGCGTGCCGTCCATCTTCATGAACGGATCGGGCAGCTTGTCATCTTCCGTCAGCGAGTCGATGCCGGGCATCGGTCCGACGTCGCAGGACTGGCCGGGGTTTTCCACGAACGCCCGGATGTCTTCGTCGCCGCCGCCGGGCGTCACGTCGCCGCCCATACCGCCGGCGCCGGGCATGTCACCGCCCATGCCGCCCGCGCCAGTCATGTCACCGCCCATGCCGCCTGCGCCGGGCATGTCGCCGCCCATGCCGCCGCTGCCCATGCCGCCACCCGCGCCATCCATGCTTCCGCCAGAGCCGCCAGCCCCAGGCATGCTCCCGCCCGCGCCACCTGCGCCCGCGCTACCCGTCGAGCTACCCGTGCTGGTGCTCGTGCCCGACGTCGAAGTCGTCGTGCCTGTGCTGCTGCCCGTGGACGTGGACGTTTGAGTGGGCTCTGTCGTGCCCGTGTTTGTCGCGGTGGACGTTCCCGACGTTCCCGTCTGGGTTCCAGTTGTGCTGCTCGAGGTCGAGCCTGAGGGGTTGCCAGTCGTCAGACCAGTGTCCGTGTCGTTGGAACCGGTTCCGTCATCGGAACAACTGAAGAAGCTTACTGCGGAAGCCAGCAGAGCCAGCGTCAGTTGGCGGGGCAGGGAAGAAACCAGTGGAATACTACGCATGACGACCTCTTTCAGCTTTCGCTGCCGCCTGGATGGCGCAGCGATCCCGCGTGCATCCAAGCGACGGCGCGGTGAATTCTGAATGCATAGGCTAGTCCTCTGCGCGCACGGCGAAAGCTCGTAGTGGGCTCGGGTAAGCCTATACAGATATGCCTGGAAACGTCGGGTCGGGACGTACAAAGCTCGGGGGTTGCATGTTCAGCGCTACCCGTGCAGGCCCTCGAACCAGCTACACGTCGCGGCGTATTCTCTTGTGATTCTGATTGGTTGAGAGTGCGTCTACTGAGACCGAAGAATCGTCCATCGATCACGAATAATGCTGCGGTTCACATTTTCCAGCCAGTGATGTCAGGGGCGTTCGGGACGTGGTCACGCACGCGTGTCCCGCACCGTCAACTGCGTGAGACCCCCGCACTGTAAACGTTTACGAGCGACACTCAGATCCGCGTAGCGAGCGCCCGTCACTCGCCCGTGATCGCCGTCGGGATCTGCGCCGCGATGGCTTCCACGGCAGGTCGCGCGTCAGCCCAGGTGCCTTCGTCGTCGGCGCGGTTGTCGAAGTACGCCCAGCAGAACGTCCCCGCGTAACCCTGGTTGACCGACTCGATGTGCATGTCCATCGTCGACCAGCGTCCTTCTTCACCCCTGCACGGAAACTCGCCGATCAGGATCGGCTTGCCGTCGCTCTGCCATTCGTCGGCGGTGCGGATCCACGGCTCGTACGACCACCCATCGCCGTGCATCCACGGATAGTAGTGCGTTTGGTAAACGTCCAGGTACGCTAACGCGTCACCATCCGCAGCCTGCTGTAGTGCGGCGTCGGACAGGATGTTGTTGCCGTTCTCCAGGTACTTGAAACTGGCGGAGCCCGTCGTCACCAAGGCGTCTGCGTCAGCGGCGTGGATTCCCGCAGCCACCTTGGCGTGGAAACGTTGGTAGTCGGCGGTCGAGATGTTGCCCTGTTCTTCGCTGAGCAGCCAGTCGCCCTCGTTCATGATTTCCCAAAGCCCGAGCCCGGGGTGGTCGTTGTAACGCTCGACCAACGGGGTGACGACGTTTGCCACGAACGCATCGGTCGCGTCGGGATTGGTGACCAGCGCTTGTCGGTTACCGCTTTCGATGTCGAACGAGAGCAGCACGGGCATGATCAAGATCCCGCGTTCCGCAGCCGCGTCGAACGCCTGATCCAAGTTGTCGAAGATGTTTTGCGACAGCGGCTGCGCCATGTCACCCGAGTACGACAGTTGCTCATCACCCGTGGGGAACCACCACCAGCGCACCGAGTTACCACCCGCGGCCTGCAGCTCGCTGAACATCGCCTCGAACGACGAGGCATTGTAGTTGGCCAAATCGTTGTCCCACTGGTCCCAAGCGACGTTGATGCCGTTCAGGTAGTATGCCTTGCCCTTGATGCACACGCGGTTCGTGCCCAGCGCGGCCGCGCCATCGCACTGTCCTGCCTCGCTGCTGCCATCGTCCGTGCTGTCGTCGGTGGCGGAGTCGTCGGTGCTGTCGTCGGTGGCCGTCGCGGAATCGTCTGTGTTCGCCATGCCGCCCGCGCCGTCGCTGGCGTCGTCAGCTGTCGCGGCGTCATCGTTCGCTCCATCGTCTGCGCTGTCGTCATTCGTCGAAGTGCCGTCGCCCGCGCCGGGGTCCGTCGAACCGCCGCCCCCTGCGCCAGATCCCGTGGGGGCTGTGGTGCTGCCGCCATTGGACGTCGATTGTCCCGAGCCGTTCGCGGTGTTCGACGCATCGCTTCCCGTGGGACCCGTCGGGTTACCACTGCTCGACGTACCCATTCCGCCGTTCGTACCAGCGCCGCCCGTTTGCCCAGCGCCGCCAGCGGTATTCGTCGCACCCGAGCCCATGTCTCCGGCCGCGTCGTCCGCGACCACGCCGTCACTCGCGTCGTTGGATTCGTCCGAAGAGCCGTCGCTGCACGCCATCAGCGAAATGAGCGAAATGAGGGATGAGCCAAAGAAGAAGCTTGATCGGAGTTGCATGGGTAACCTGGATTGCAAGTATTACATCGCTGAGCGGGGTGGTGTGCCCGAGCGTACACTCGTGTCGCGAACCTTCGGACCACGCACAGCCCTCTGCATGCACGACGCCACGCCGCAGATCACGCCGCAGCCCGCAGTTTCAGTCACTTCTAAAAGTCCCCAGCTCTACCGAATTCCGACCACACCCTGCGACGTTCGAGTTCGCACTGGCCAGTCCACTGTTCATCGAACGATTGCCGAACCAGTCTCGGCGTGTGGGTCCCGATCCAGTGCCACACTGCAGCCAGCGCGCTGCGCGTCATCGCAACCGCTCGTTCGCACCATGGCCTCACCGTTCGTAGAGTGAGCCGCGCACGGGCCGCACCTCGACTCCCCAGGCCACGAATACGCTCACACGAGTCCGCTACGGTAGTGAGTCGAGTGAACGCGGGGCGCGACGCTCCGCCCCGTGCGTCGTCGAGCAGACGAACGAAAGGGTAGCTCGCTCATGGCGAGCTACCCTCGTTTCACTCCGAGCCGGGTTGCTTACTGGGCAGTGATCTTCAAGATGCTGCCGCGGGACATGTTCACCACGTACACCTCGCCGTCGGAGTCTTCCGCGAACGAGACGAGGCTTTCGGCCGGGACATTGGCGCCGGGGATCAACTCTTCCACGACGTCACAAGCTCCGCCCTGACCGTCGTAGGTGAGCGCCATGATGTCGCCACGCACGTAGTCGCCGAAGATGTAGCGGCCGATCAAGCCGGGGATCTCTCTGCCGCGGTACACGAAGCCGCCCGTCACCGAGGCGTTGAAGAAGCCACCGCCCGAACCGGGGGTAGCGTAGCTGTGGATCGGGTCGGTGGCGGTGGTGCCCGGTAGCAAGGACACCGAGCAGCCAGGGCACGCCTCGAAGCCTTCACGCGCTGCCCAACCGAAGTTCTGCGGGCCGCCCCCGCTTTCGACGAAGCTGATCTCTTCCCACGTGTTCTGACCGACGTCGCCGATGTACATGTCGCCCGTACTGCGGTCGAAGCTGAAGCGCCACGGGTTACGCACGCCGTAGTGCATGATGCGGGCGTCCACGCTAGCTCCGCCAGCTTGCTCGGAGGTCAGGTTGCCAGCGGGTGGGACGTCGGGGGCGTCCACGTCGAAGCGCAGAATCGAGCCCAGGGGTGTGTTGACGTTCTGGCCGTTGCCGTTTTCGCCGTGTTCGTCGTTCTGGAAACCACCGTCGCCGAGGCCGTAATACAGATAGCCGTCGGGGCCGAATGCCAACCCGCCACCGTTGTGGTTGCCTTCTGGTTGGTCCACCGAGAAAAACGAGCGAGAAAGCGTCGCCGTGTCACCGTCGATCGTGTACTCGTCCAGCGCGCTGGAGCCACCCGGCTCGAAGAACTGACTGGGGCACGTCGGCATATACGAGATGTAGATGCGGCTCTCCGCAGCGCCGTCGAAGTTGGGGTGCAGGGCGATGGAGAACGCTCCGCACTCGTGGTTGGCCGAGGAGTTGACGGAGAGTAACTCCGTACCAGCATCTGGCGCAGAGAGGTCGAAGCGCTTCAAAGCTCCCGTGCGTTCGAGGACGAACATCGTTTGTGAGTCCCCGGGGGGCGTCACCGCGTTGATCGGCGAGTTGAGGCCCTCCAGCACTGGCGTCAGAGCCAGGGCCGGCGGCGCTTCGCCGCTGCACGCTTCGTACGCACCTTCGACGGGGCCCTCGTCGGGCATCATGTCGTCCGGCATCATCTCGTCGGGCGAGTCGTCGGGCATCATCTCGTCGGGCGCGTCGTCCGGCATCATGCCGTCGGGCGCGTCGTCGGGCATCATCTCGTCGGGCGAGTCGTCCGGCATCATGCCGGGATCGGAGGGTGTGCCGTCATCGGGCATCTGGGGGTCGCCGGGCATCATGTTGGAACCCGAGGGACTGCTCGTGTCCGCGCCACCTGGCATCATGCCGCCCGTGGATTGACCCGTCGGGTCGGGTTCGGCGTTCGTGCCCATGCCTGGGGTCATCGTGCCGTTCGTCGAGGACGTCGTTCCCGAGGGGTTCGTGCCGTCTCCCGACGCTTGAGTTCCTGTCATGGAGGGGGACGACGAATCGGTGGAGGCGGCGCTCGCCCCCTCGTTTCCATCGTCGCTCGATTCATCCCCACATGCCTGGAGGAGCCCTAGAGCCCCCGCGCAGAGCCCAAGGACTGTTACTGCTCGATTCATCGCATCCTGCTTCTTGGTTCGGCGCAACCGCGCTGTGGTGTCGGACAAGCTAGTACACGCGACCGCGCCACGCTTGACGCTTGGCGAGAGACGCGGGCCGAAACTACCCGCAAGAGATTCGTGAGATACAAAAAAATCGTGCAGAGGCAGATGGATCCAGGCTCCTCAGAACATTTAGCTATCGCTTCGGCTGCCTGAAGGAGCCGCTGCCGTAGGTACCCGCCCGAGGGCCTACGAGTTGCGTTCGGCGGTGGGCGTCAGACCACGCGCATGAATTCGGTCTTGGAATGGGCCACGGCACCGCAGCCAGCGCGCCGTGCGTCACTGGACGTCGCAGGCTGCCCCTTTTCCGCTCCTTTCCGCAGAGGGAGCCGCGCACTGGCCGCCCCTTCACTTCCCAGGCAAAGCTTGCAGGCGATGGTGGGGTGCGTCCCCGTGCCGTTGTCGCACGAAAGTAACGTGTCTCGTTACAACATTGCGGCGACTGACGTCAGCAACGCGCGCAGCGTTCACCCAACCCGCCGTGGTCGCGTTAGGCGAGAATGAGAGCGTCGCGGTACTCTGTCGCTGTCCAATCGAGCGCTCAGCGAAACCACACGCCCTGGTCAATCAAGTCTTGCTTGAGCTTGGCGCCACTGATGCCTGCGAGCCAGCCGATGGTGGCGAAGGCCACGGCGAACGCGGTGGTCCCGATGGGGCCGACGTCGTCGCTGGAGACGCCGTCGCTCGTGCCCAGGCGTTCTTGGGCGCGAGTGATCGCTACCGCGCAAACTACCACGCCATAGATGAACGTCGCGATGCCGACGCCGATGGCGGCGTTTGGGGCGTGGGCGAGCATGTCTTTCGGAGACAGCGAGTAACCTTGTGAGTGACCTTTCTTTGCGGGGTGCGTCATGACGCCTACGATGAACAAGAGCGCCGCGAGACCGAGACACAGCCACGCCGCGACGCCACTCGCGTCCCGAACGACTTCGATCAGGGTACAGACGTGGATGAACAACACCACGAACGCCCCGCCGTAGAAGAATAGGTTCACGGGTGAAGCCTAGTCGCGACGGGAACGAAGTGTTGGACGAACTGACGCCGTGACGTGACGGTCGACACGGGCAGCGTTGCGTTTGCCGCATGTCCGATGAAGCCCCGCGTCATCCGGATGGACTTCGCAGCTTGTGAAACAGGTCACCTGCCCAGCAGCTCGACGAAAAAGTTCCACGTGACCCTCGCGCCATCGCCAACGTTTGAGTAATGGGCAGGCGTGGGTGGATTTCGCGCTTGTCGCGCGGGGGCGGCGCCTGCAACGTTGAGCTGCGAGTCGAGCAGGGGCGCGCAGTCGGATGCTCGAGGAAACTAACGATGAAACACGTGAGTGATTGCCGCGGACTGAACTGGATTTCGAAGACGTGCCTCGAGCCGCTGCTAGGCGCTGGGTTGCTGTTGGGCGTTGGGTTGTTGTTGGGCGTTGTCGCGTGCGCTTCTGACGAAGGTGGCGATGATGGCGCGGCGGGCGGTGGCGTGGTGGCGGACGACGGGAGCGCCGCTGGGACGTCGGGGGTCGGTGGCGGCGGCGCGGACGACGGCGCGACGGGCGGAGGGACCAACAACGGCTCCGCCCCAGGGACGACTGCGGGGGACCCGAGCGCGAGCAACAGTGCGGGGCCCAGCGATACGAGTAGCGGCTCGGCAACGAACTCTGGCAGTGGTGGGGGCGCAGGAGGCAACAGCGGCGTCACCAACGACAGCGCAGGCGGCATGGGCGGCGCTGCAGGAAACGTAGACGATTCCAGCGTGGGGCAAGCCGACGACGCTGCGCAGACGGATGACGGATCCACTGACGACGGTTCGCCCGATGACGCGACGATGGACGACAGCGCGGCCGATGATACTACGACCGACGATACGGGCGGTGACGATGACGGCAGTGGCGCAATCGTGGCGAACGATGTGGTAACGCGCAGCGAGTCGACGTTCACCTTTCAGCACTTTCCGATCGAGACCAACGCCGACGACGTGTGGAGCGGCGGGGAGAGCCCCACGCCGCAAACCACCAGCACGACTTACGACACCATCGTGCTGGAGAACGGTTACTTGCGCGTGACGCTGCTACCTTCGTACGGCGGGCGCGTGCTCAGCATCGTGCACAAGCCGACGGATCGGGAGCTGTTGTATCAGAACCCGACGGGCACGCCGTACCTGATGCATCAGGACATTTTCTACTACGACTACTTGGTGATCATGGGCGGCATCTTCCCCAGCTTCCCAGAGCCTGAACACGGCAGGTATTGGAACCAGCCTTACGACTTCGAAGTCGTGAGCGAGAGTGACGAAGCGATCACCGTGCGTATGTCGCGGCTCGACGACCGCGGCCTCGTCGAAGGCGTGCCCGCGGCTTACACCGTGGAGCAGACGGACGTGCTCGTCGAAGTAGAAGTGACGCTACGCGCAGGTAGTGCCGCGCTCGAGCTCGACACTACGCTGACCAACACTCGCGACACGCAAGTAAACGAGTTCGAGTTCTGGACGGTCACCACCCTGGCGCCTGGTTCGGTGCCAGGCCAAACGGCAATTCCGCTCGACACCCGCATCATGGCAGACATGGAGCGCGTGCGCCTGATGGAAGATTCTTGGGCGTGGTTCGGTGAAGCCGAAGAGCGCGTTAGTGGGGATGTGTTCAACTGGGACAATCTCTCCTATTTCGAAAACTGGGTCGACCAAGGTACGGGGTTTGCCAACCCGAGTTACAGCGCCAACTGGTCGGGCCTGATCAACTACGAGAGCGACATGGGCATCTTGCGCGTGTCGGACAACGTCGAGACCCCAGGGCTGAAGTTGTGGACGTTCGGCAACGTGAGTTTGGACGCTGACCTGAACGACCCTGACGAATGGCTGCGCCCCACCATCGAAATGTGGCACGGCGTCACGCCCGAGTTTTGGGACCGCACGTCGCTGGCCGGCGGCGAAGTGCGCAGCTGGAGCGAAACCTACTTCGGCACTCTGGGCATGCGTGAAGTCACTGCGGCGAGTGAATATGGCGCGGTGCACTTGTCGCGCGCAGACATGGGCGAAGAGACGACGCTCAGCGCGGATGCGACGCTCACACTACCCCAGCAAACGGTCACGGCGATCTTGCGCCTGGACGGCAACGTGATCGCCGAGCAAGAGGTGGTCGTCGCTGATGCCGACGCCACATCCGTCAGCGTCAGCGTGCCGAGCAGCGACGTTTCCGCTGGCGCCGTGTTCGAAGTCGAGTTCACCCAGGGCGACGCCAGTCTACTAACGGCGCAAACGACGCTGTAGTTCGGGTACGCTTCGCCAGTTCGGTTTGCACGCTGCGCCGCCTGGGCGCGTCCGCTCATTCGCAGAAGTCGACGACTGCCCAGAAGGCGGGCTTGGGTTGCTGCCGCGCGTCGAACAGCAGCGGAAAGTCTTGCCGCCCCGAGTCGAACTCGGAAAGCCAGGTGTTGTCGTCGGAAATGCCCCATAGCGTCACGCTGCTGAGCAGATCGCTCTGCCGGCGAAACATGTCGAAGAACTCGCGGTAGCGTTCGGCCTGCTGCTCCTGTACTTCGGGGGTGAACGTTGCAGGTGTATAGAACATGTCGGGCGTGTAGGTGATGCCGCGCAAGTACACCGAAAGGTCCAGTTCGGTGATCTGCACGTCGAGACCCAGCGACGAATACATCTCGATGGCCTCTTCCAGATTCTCGACGGTCTGGTGATACGACTGCTCGTTGGGATCGGTGCCCGGCTCCAAGTTGAGGTGAGCTTGAAGCCCCACGCCGTCAATCGGCACGTCGTCGGCAATCAACCCTGCGAGCATCTCGTAGATCGCTTGGCGACGTACGGGGTGGTAGTTGTAGTAGTCGTTGTAGAACAGCTTGGCTGAAGGATCCGCTTGCCTGGCAGCGATGAACGCTTCGGCAATATAGTCCTCACCCAGCGCGCCGTACCAGCCACTTTGTTGACCCTCGGCTTCGTCGTTGGTGCGGTACGTGCCGTCGTCCATGATCGCTTCGTTGACGACGTCCCACACGTAAACCTTGCCCTGGAAGTGCTGCATCACGTTGTTGATGTGATTGCGCATGCGCTCCAACACCTGTTCACGCGAACCCGAAAACACCCACGAAGGTGTCTGACGATGCCAAACCAGCGCGTGCCCTCGCACCTGCATGTTGTTGTTCTGTGCGAAGTTAACCATCGCGTCTGCAGTGCCGTAACTGAAGTTGCCTTCAGACGGCTGCAACGCGTCGAACTTCATTTGATCTTCGGCAGTGACGCTGTTGAAGTGTTTGGTCAGCGTCGCTGAGTAGTTGTTGTACTGAGTGTCAATCGCTGCGCCGAACGTGAAGTGATTCGCGTACTTTTCGCGCAGCGACGGCGTCTCGCCGCCGTGGTCCACGACGCAGGGCTCCGCCGCATGATCGGCGTCGTCGGCCGCCGTATCGTCCGTGACTATGTCATCCGTCGCCGCATCATCGAGGTTCGTGTCGTCAGTTGCATCGTCCATCGTCGCGTCGTCGGTGCTCGCGTCGCCCGTGCTGACGTCATCCGTGCTGACGTCATCCGTGCTCGCGTCGTCCGTACTGACCTCATCACTCGCCGAGCCGTCGTCGACGGCGTCATCTACGCCGTCGGGCATCGCCGTGTCGTCGGGCATCGCCGTGTCGTCGCGCCCGGAACCTCCCGTACCGCCTGCGCCGCTCGACGGGTCGTCGGTGTTTACCCCGTGGGCGCCACCCGTCGTGGGGTCGCTGCTCGGTCCCGAAGTGCCGCTCGGCATGCTCGAACCACCGTTCGTACCAGTAGCTGCTGCGTCTGAACCCTTGCCACCGGGCTGTGTTTCACCCGTTTGGCCCACCGAACTCGTCGAGCCCGCCCCGCCCTGCATCGGAACGGTACCGGTTCCACCCGCGGCACTGCCTTCCTGCCCGAGTGCGCCCGCGCCCGAATCCTCTTCGCCGCAGCCCGCGACACAGTTGACGAGAAGAGCGACGCCGAATAGATAGTTGCGCATGTGGTGCTTTCGCCGAGCCACTTCATCCGCTTCGAGGGGCTAGACCGTCGAAGCGCATCGTCGACTTTGCCGCCCAGTTGTGGCGTGAAACTGTGCTCGAGTCGGCGCAAGCTAGCACAGCCCCCCACACCCACGCCAGCCACGCTCGCTTGGTGCACTCTGCGCGATGGTTCTAGTGCCCACCCTGCAGCCAGCGCGCCGTCCATCGTCGCGCGTCGCGTGCCCGCACCTCCACGCATTTTCCGCAGAGGGAGCCGCGCACGGGCCGCCCCTCCACTCCCCAGGTCACACGAAAACGAACGGCAACCGGCCTGCGGTGGTTGCGTGGCTCGCTGCCCTATCTGCTGCCGAGTGTTGAAAAAGGTTAACGAGGTCCCGCCTTGCCTCGTCTCGCGGTCAGCCAGGTGGGTCGCGGCGCACGAGCGCGAACCAGGCGTCGACGGCGTGTCCGGCCTTGTAGACGCGGCCGATCGTCACTCCTTCACACACGTGGCGCAATAGATCGACGCTGCCCGCATAGACGAAACGTGATAGCCGCGCGGAGTTGGAGCGTATCACGGGCCAGGCGTCGGGTTTGCTGGGCGGCAGTTGCCGATAGTCGACGACGAGTTCGCCGCCTGGTTCGCCTTTGGATTCGCTTGCGTGTTGCGAGTGCACGATGAAGTAGCCGGGGCCAGTTACCGCGCGCATCGCTTGTTCGTTGTAGCCCCACAGCTCGCCCTGCTGGTTCAGCTCTGTGGTGGGCGGGCGACAGAAGCGCTTCTGGAAGCGGTTGAACGCGGGTAACGAGTTTTTCCCATCGTGGATGACTTCGATCAGTGGTGGGACGTCTGCGGGCACCAGATCCGTCAGTCGTACGGCAGGTGCCTCCGCGCAGCGCTCGAACAGTGTGGCCAGCTCACGCGGTCGTAACTGGAGCACTGCGTCTCGTCGCGCCGCGGGCTGCATCTCGTCGAGGGTGCGCTTGACGACTTCTAGCGAACTGTTGACGTCGAGTGAGGGCTCTGGGTTCATGGTATGCGTTCAGTTTCGTGCAGTTTGGGCGCCCAGCTCAGTCGGACGACGCAACGGAGGCCAGAACTTGCAGGTCACGTCAGAAACTGGGCGATGCGCTCCGCCACCATCAACGTGGGCAAGTGAATGTTCGACGAGGGGATCGTCGGGAACAGGCTCGCGTCGCCAACGACTAGACCGTCGATACCGCGCACCTGGCCGCGGCCGTCACACACCGCCCAGTTTGCCGACGCTGGTCCCATGGGAACCGTGCCGCAGGGGTGATAACTCGAGTCACACAGGTACGGTGCCCAGCGTCTCAGACGTTTGGGATCTTCGAGCACTCCGCTCCAGGGGATCATCGGTCGAGCCAGAGCGCTCGCGCTCGGGTGCTGGGCGATTTGCAGCGCGAGTGTCAACGCTTCTACCGCCTGGTCGAGGTTGCGCGGCTCGGATAGCAGCTGAGACTCGATGCGCGGACGCGCGTGCGGTTTGGCGGACGGCCAGTGCAGCTTTCCCGAGCCCAGCGGTTTGCCCAAAAATACCATCAAGCTGACCCACGGAAAGTTCATGTAAGGCGTGGCAAAGAACGAACCGGGCTGAATCATCAGTGCGGCTTCGTGGGAGTCGTGGGTCGAGCCGAGGCGCAAAGTATTTTGCATCAAGGGGGCGCGGCGTTGACTCACGTCGGGCCTGAGGGGTCGCAGGAAGAACGCAAGCCCGGGGTGGTCGAGTAGACGTTCACCTACAGGCAGATCCTGCACGACGGGTACCTCCAGGCGCGCCAGGGTTTCGCTGGGTCCGATCCCCGAGCGCAGCAGCACGCCAGGTGTGTGGATCGCGCCGCCGCACAACACGACGCGTTCGGCGTCGATGGTCACACGCTTGCCGCCGATCAGCGCTTCGACTCCCACGCTGCGGCTTTGGTCCAGTAGCACACGCACCACCGTTGCGTTTGGAACCAGTCGAAATGTCGCGCGAGCGCGCACGTCGGGAGTAAGCCACGCTTGGGCTGCGCTCACGCGTTTGCCCGCCACGTGATTGAGCGGCGTGGGACCCGCGCCCACCGCACCCGGCCGATTGTGATCGGCGCACTCGGGGTAGCCGAGCCCTGTGCACGCTTCTAAAAACGCAGCTTGCCACGGTGTATACTCGTCGGGGCGATGCCGACGAATCGGTAGCGGCCCTGATGAGCCATGATACTCGGTATCGCCGTAGTCCAGATCTCGCTCCACGCGTTTGAACGCGGGCAAACACTGCGGCCACGACCAATCCTGCAAGCCGAGTTCGCCCCACTCGTCGTAGTCGCGCGGCACGCCGCGCAGCGCGATACAGGTGTTCACTGCCGACGATCCACCGACGACTTTGCCCCGAGGTAGCGGAAACCGAAACTGCTCGACGGTCGGTCGATGTTTGAGCCCCCAGTCGTGGGCGCGATAACTGTTGCGCGTGCCATCCTGCAGATCGTTCGGCAAAGCGTCGGGGTAGTCCGGGCCCGCCTCCAGCAACACGACGTCGACGCCGCGGTCCGACAAGCGCGACGCGATCACGCAGCCTGCGGCACCCGCGCCGACGACGACGGTGTGCGCTCTCACCGTGGGTCCGTAGGTTGACGACTCTTCATCTAGATCAGCGGCGGTGTCCCAGCGTGCACCATTGCCTTGCCTAGTACTACTGCCAACTAGTCCACTACCCTGAACACGACGTGAGGTCTACGTCTGGCAGTTTGTTTGGGCGTTGGGCTTCTTCTGCGCGTTCGTCACAGCTGCCAGCCGATGTCCGCAGACCAGGTG
>CBFGUG010000110.1:0-22891 GCA_965651905.1 uncultured bacterium
ACGACTATCGGAGCGACGCCACTCCTTCAACCGATCACAGACTGAACGGTTACCGTGAGGCGTGGGGCGGTCGGCGCGACACGGCTCGGCGGCCGTCACGCCTTTTGCATCGCGGGACTGATTTGGGTCCCGCCCGCCAAAAGTCATGCCGGCCGCCTTGCATGCCACTTGCTTGCCCGTTTGCAGCCTCACGGGGCCAGTGCCACTGGTACCGGTTTCTTCAATCCTTCGCTGCAGTAGTAGGCTCGGAAGCGATCCATCTGCTTGATCCGGTCGATGAGCGTGCGTTCTTGGTCAGAACTGGCGACGTTTCGAGCTAGAACCTTCGCGTCAGTCTCGGTCAGTCGCAGGATGAGGTAGTTAGCGATCGCCGAGAACACCGAGATGTGAAAATCCCGAGCTTCTTGCGATGCTAGCACAAGCGAGATGCCGTACTTGCGGCACTCCTTCGCCATTGTGGGAATCAACTGCAAGCGGGCCGCGCGATGAGCCTCGTCGAAGATCAGCGAATGTGTGATGCGGTCGCGCGGCCCCCGACGGAACATGTCCTTGTAGAGTCCGTAGAACACCAACGACGAGAACGCCTTTTGCAGGTTGTCGTTCTGTGTCGAGTGAATTCGTAGGACAACCGGTTGCTCACTGTCCCAAAGGCTCTCCTGCACCTCCGTCGATTGGAAGAATCCGTAATCATCCAGTTCTTCCAGCCGCGACAACAACGTCTTCAGTCCACGATCCGGCTTTGGCTCCGCACGCAGTATCTCGACAAACCGTGAAAATGGTGGCTCGCCTAGTTCGGACTGATCCGCCGATCGCTGGCCCCAGCCGTGCTCCACGAAGCTTTCCTTTATCGCTCGGCGGATGCGCTCACCTTGGATGTCACCCAATTCTGGAAAGATAGCCGTGAATACATCCCGCACAGCGCCGGCCACGTCCAGATACGCCATTGGCGATCTGCGGTCGAGCACCTGAAGCGGATTGAATCCCAGCCCCTGAAAGTCGATGAAGCGCACGGAACCAACCATGTGCTCAAGCTTCTCGTCGATATCCTGGTGGTAGGAAAAAACAATTGGTCGAACAGCGCTCGCAAGCATCTGTCTGCACAGGTTCAGCAAGCATGTCGTTTTGCCCATACCGGGTAGTCCGGCCACCAGCAAGTGTGGGTTACCCTTCACCGTCAACGGCCAATGCACCTGCGTTCCGGTTAGCAGATTCTTCCCCAAGCAGACCGTCGGCGTTTCATTACCTTGGTCCTTGGTTTCTGACGAGTCCGCGACTTGCGCATCTGTGTTTTCGACGGCGGTGGCGGCTCTTTGCGCCGACTCCGTAGGTTCTTGCTCACGAATTGTCGACCCACCTGACAGTGCCTCATCGATTTCGAGAAAATCACTATGCAGCATGGCTCCTCTCGGTGCAGCGCCGCCCGACTCTCGACGAAAGTCGGAGTCGGGCCCAAAGAGGAAAATGCGAGTTGCCCAACCGGACGGAGTGATGTCGAGCGGTTCGCTGCTCGCGTACTCCGGGCAGAACACCCAGCCACGGTCGACGTCTTGACCCGACCCAAATGAGTAATCTGAACCTTTCTCAATCATTCGATCGATTTCTGTCAACAGTGTCTGGAATGCCGCTTCCGAAAGTCCTTCCCCATCGTGGCAAGCGTGCCGGCGCGCTTTCTCAGCGTAGAACCGCAGTACCCGCGCGAGCTTTGCCCGACGGACAGATCGAAACGACGGACACACGTCGTCGCCATACCAGGCTTCCCAGCGCCTCCGTAGCGATTCAACCTGCTGACGAACGCTATCGAGCGCGTCTGGATTGCGTGCTGTCCGCAGATGGCGTCGATACTTCACCTCCGCAAAACGAAAAACAAGCCCGTTGCGTGGTGCGAACGACACATGAATCAAGTCCGGCCGCCTCGCCCTTTCTTGTTCGCCATCGTCGTCGCCGTCGCTGTCCGCCTCGGTAGGTGAGGACCGTAGCTTGTCCGCTACTGGAGGCAGCAAGTCTCGTATGTCGTCGACCGGCACAAAGAACCCGCTTCGGAGTGATGTCCAGCATTGATCGTCATCGGCGGAACGGCGGCAATTCGCCTGGCACATCGCCAGCGCAATGAGCTCTGCCGCAGGGGCCTTTTGTCCGGTGAGTCGAATGGCTAAGCGCCCGCTGAGTTCCTTCAAGTGTTCCAGCAGGAACTCAGCATTCCGCCTGCTGCGGCTGAGGCCCATCTGATCGAGCGCAGTATCCAGCAAGTTCCTGACCTCTTCGAGATTGCTGGTAGATGTGATCAGTTGCAGACACCCCAGATCCTCGCGCTCCGGAACACAATCAATAACATAAGCATCGTATATCTCCCGGTTGTCGCGAGGCGAGTCGAAGTACTCAACTCCGGCGTTGCGATCCAGCGTGACAACCCAATCGCACAGCCGGTGCAGTTCGCGCAGGCCATCTGCCTTCTCTGGCGAGATTTCGGTTCGTAGGACAGGTGTTTCCCCTGCGGCATTGAGGTTACGAACCACGCACTTCTCGATCATCTGCTGCATGCGGACGAGGCGTTCCGTGTGAGTACGGTCGGCGGGGTGTTTCTCACCATCGGTAGAAGCAACGACCGCACTCCGCCACAGCGGAGACGGAGTGCTGGCGTAGCTCCGCTCGAAGAACGCCATCAGCCCAAACGCAAAGTAGGGGCGATTCTTCTTGTTCGAACGGACGCTTTCCGGAACGACGCGAGACTCGAAGGTATCAAATGCGATGGCCAAATGAGCGGCGGACCTCGGATGCGGTTCGCGCTTACGCGCCCAGCGAAGACGAGGCAGGCTCATTCCTCCGGGCAGGCTGGAGGACTCGAGCATCCATTGGTCGTCCTCGGCGAGCACCCCAGCACCGCTACGACGCTTCTCACGGGCTTCGGCGATGTAGCGCCCGGCGACTCCCCGCTGCTCAACAGAAGGGTAGAGTTCCAAGACGAACGAAGGCTTGCGGGTCTGTTCCTCCTCGTCCGAGTCATCCGGAGCATATGTTGAGGGGCTTCGTTTCTGTGCGTGGCCAAGTGACTTCGCTACCGTGAGCCCATCGCCGGGACGGAGAGCATGGACATGCAGCAAGCGCGATGTGTCATGGCAAGCTATGTATCGGAGGATCTCGTCGCCAAGCACTTGGGCGCTTTGACGACCCACCGTCGGAGCGGTGTCAGTTGACCCGCTATCTCCCATCGACCGCGCCAGAAGGGCTACGGCCGCTTTCGGCTCCTGATCGTCATCTGGGACCAAGCCGACGGCGTGAAAGCCAAGCGTATCCGCAAACACAAAGGACGTGCCCGGATCTAGCCCCGGTAGATACGCCGGGAACATCGCTCCGTCCAACAGGGCGAGTTCGTCTCGAATGTTCTTGGGTCCCTCGTTCTGCTCAAAACGTGTGTGCAAGACCAGATTGTCATATGCAACGTGCCACGCAACTCGCAGGGGATGTGAGGGCAATACAATCAGGCCGACTGTGTTGCCGGAAAGTGACTGGACCTCAACAGTATTCGCGAGAGCCAAAGACGGATGCGCTTCGTCCAACAGCACCGCCCATGCAAGCAGATACTCCTTCACAACGGTGTCGAACGTCTTGGAGTTCTGATCGTAGACCTGACCGACTCCGCCCCCGCACACCGCAAACCTCTCGGCCAGCCGCCTAGCAGCATTCACAGCGCGGTCCCACGCAGGTGTCGAATTCTCGGGTTCCTGGGGGCCGATGGGAACGAATTCCGTGACACTTGACCGCGCGCCAGATGCCCGGACCTTGACGCGCCACCGACCAATTTCACCAGTGCGTGAAACCCAGTCGTTCTCCACCTCGCGAATGAGCGGCGGACGCGACACACGGAAGCTCTTGCCACGCTGTGGCGTTCGCAGCACGACGCATCGTTTGGAGTCCTCGGGCAGTGGCTCGGTTCTCGCGGCCAACTCCGTCACCAATGCACGTTCGTCGAGTTCGACCAAGCCCTCGCTGAACGTCCGCATGATTTTCCCAACCCCACCGACAACGCGCTCGGGCGGTTCGCCGAAGCGGATGACGAATTCCTCGCTCTCCTGTGGTTCCACCCGATCGTCACCAACAACTGAGACGACGACCTTTGCGTTGATCAGGGAGTCGTCGTTGAGCATGCCGAAATCGTCGTTCGTGAAACGACACTTCTGGTCCCTCTTCTCGGCATGGGAAACGGTTCGAGATGTCAACTCCTCGTCCATGTCCGTAATGATCGAAATCTGATACTCGACGGCATCCTTCTCCAAATTGTCGGGGTAAGCTCTCCAGCTCACTGCCAGCGTTGAGTAGTTGCCGTTCTGATCGGCCTGCGGATCAAGCACAAACACCGGCGGATCGTCATCACCGCCCTCCTGAATCAGTCCCGATGGTTTCTTCACAGTCCCGTTGCGGTTGCGCCAGGTCAGCAGCTCTACGCTCCGGACACTGAGCGCGGCAGGTTCTAGCTTCAACGAGTTGACCCACAGGTGTGGTTTCTTCTCAAGTTCCGCAAGCGAGTGCAGCAGCGGCTGCGTAGCCGCGAAGCGGAGGAAGCGCTCGAGGTCCGCTCGCTGCGTCTCGGTCGGCTGCAAGAGCCTCAGCGACTCGATGCGGCTCGCGGGTGACCGCCCGGAGACAGCATTTCCAAGCAAGCGATCAACGAAGACACGCGACGATTCAAGACCAAGCTGACTTTCGGTAGTGGTGTCCTCCTTCACCGGCCATAGGCCGAGTAGAGATAGTAGCTCTCCGGGATGCCTGGCCTCGGCGGCAGTGCGGACAAGAAAATCAAACTCGGTCCAGGGAGAGAGGCTAAATCGCTGCCCGAATCTACGTGCCCTCTTGACAGCGGTTTCCGCATACGAGCGGACTTGGCTCGAATGCGTTCGTGTCACTTCGGCAGCCGCAATGCGTGTGGCTTCCCTAAACAGGCCTGCTTCGTCAACTTCCCGCGCGGCACTGTAGATGCCGTCCATTCCCGCCCCAGCCCGATCTGTGTCGACGAGCAGCAGAGCGGCCTGCCCCTTTGACTCGCGTAGTTCCACCGCTTGGTCCGCGGTGATGGTGCGCGTGTTGGAGTCGTTGGCATCAGCTACCCGCGACACCCCCCATCCCGCGCCCGGGGAGAATCGACCATCGGTTGCCAGGGCTTGTACGACCTGCGGAGTGAGACACCGTACGAACGCAATCGCTCCTTTGTCGGCAGCGCCGAGGACTTTCTCGAACGCCCTACCCAGCAGCAGAGCGTGCAGTTCGTACCAGTTCATGGCGATTCCTCTTCGGCGAACTCGAAGCGAGGCCGTAGATGCTTCATGGACTCTGCGTCGTTGACACCGACGAGCAGACCGAGATCGCGGAGCCGTCGTTCTAGGACGCTTCGGTTCTGCTGGAGAACATCGTTGGAAACGGTCATCCCAGGCGGCGCTGTGTCGACGCAGAGACCGTATCGTTCTCGCAGCCGGCGCACGAAATCGCTGAAAGCTAGGGGCCGCCAGCCGGGTTTGTTCCCCGGCGGGAGGACGCTTATGTGGACGAGGTAGTCGAGTACGGAATCGGTAAACACCAGTGAACGAACTTCCCGTCGCTTAACGCCCGTGCCGGGGCCGGTCTTCCGCATGACGGATCGCTTTGCGGCCAGCCCATTTGGGCGAGATGTCATCAGCACGGAGTCGACCATCTCCGTAAGAAACAAGTGTTTCTGCAGTGATGTCAGCGCTTCAGCCATTCTCCAGACTGGGTTGTCCTCCGCAACGCTGTCCCTTAGTAGCTTCGCTGCGTCCGGGTACTCGGGCGCAAGTCTTTCGGCAAGCTCTTCCGCCTTGCCGTCAAGCGAATCCATGATCGCTTCGGAGCGGTCGTGCTGCCCAGTCAACAGAGCGCCGAGCAGATTCAACCACTCCGTGGCGTGCGGCTGCGTTTGGATGTCGAGCTTCTTGAGTTTGCGGTCGTACCGTGCCGAGTAGTCAAGCAGGCGCAACGTCATCAAGACCGTCGGGAATCGCTGGATCCGGCGCATGAAGTCGTCCATCGACTGCTCCGCCACGAGATGCAAATCCCGCTGAACGCCGTTGGAGCAGTCAACGAAAAGGAGGGCAGGCTGCTGCTCACATCTCTCGCGAATCTTGCCGTTCCGAGACCACTCAAAAAGCAACTCGATCACGCTGGTGACAATGGTTGTCAATCCCACTGCCATGCACGATTCCAGGAGTTCGACGAAAGCGTGTCTTGGAATCACCTCTGCGTAGGACTTTACGAATCGGCGGATATCCTCAGAGAAATGCCTTGCAGCTACCTCGGCAATCGGGCGCTGGTTTGAGATCCGGTCACCACCCTCGGATTTGGCACGCGTCTTGTCCGGGGCCTCGCCAAGCTGCTGCGCCAGCCGAATCATCAGCAACTGGTCGATCCCCAGCTCCACCATCTCGTCGAAGCGATCCGCGGTGCGATTCGCGTCGAACTGCCCCTCCCGGACCACACCGCGGTGAAAGACTCGCAGAAGGACGTTGTCTTCGAACCCGCGACCCACAGCGAACCAAGATTGTTCGCCTTCACGATTGTGTTCTACATACCTCCCTTGCTGGTCGGCTAGCATCGCGACAAGCACTTCGGGTACATAGCGGAGATGCGTAACTGATTCTGGAAGATCGACCCAGCTCGACATGTAGTGCGCAGGTGCGACTCGCTGAATCTGCTCCGTCCTACCCAGAGCGTGCTTGGTGTTTTCCAGGCAGAAGCTCAGAAGCAAGTCACCCAAGATAGCCTGCTCGGTTTCGGAGTCGAAGTTCTCAAATGTGTCCGCCGTGGCCAGTCTTGCCGCGACCCGTTCTATCGTGGCTTCGCGCCGTCGCTCCTTGGGTGTTCCGGTCGCGCCACCGAACGTCTTGAGAAACTTGCCGCGCCCACGGCGGTGTCCGAAACGAAACATGTAGAACACCGCCGGGAGCACTGCCGACAGGTCGAAGTACTGCACAGAGATTGGGAGAGCTTTCTCGTAGTTGCCAGACCAGATCTCACGGGTCATTTGCCGACCGAGAACATCATCAACAATCCCGCGAACTGTTTCGCTCACCTTCGTCCTCCCGTCCTAAAGACGTGTCAGCACGATCCGCTGCACGGCCTCTTCCGCTGATCGACTCACGACTGCGCTGATCCGATATATCTGCTGGTCCTGGGTGGGACTCCATGCCAGGAGCTCGCGTTCGTCTTCACGAACCAAGCGTTGCACGAAGATCGAAAGGTGCGAAAACGTGTCGTCCGTGGAGACGTCTCCCAACTGGTATCCATCCGCCAGTTCAAGGAGCAAGTGGAACAACTCTGCTCCCATCCGAAGACGCTCTTTCTGGCCATCGCGGTACTCGTAGACAAGCAAGACCTGTCGGTGTAGCCGCTCGATGCCGTCCACCTGGTCGGGCAGGTCCGCCTCGACGCGAAATGCGTCCAGTGGTTTCTCAACCCAGAACGCTGTTTCGGTTGGCGTCCGGGGGGCGATGCGGAGCGGGACCACGCCGTCCCGATCCAGCGCCTGGGGCGGCAGATCCTCCAAACGTGAGATACCCTCGCACAGCTTTTTCGTGAGCTCCGCCAAAGTCGCCGAATCTCGTGTCAGCGGTAGATCTCGAAACCGTCGAAGATGTCGCCCGCGTGCTAGATCAAGAACGTCCGAGTTGCCCGCGACCTGCTCGACCGCTCCTCGCGTCCATTCGAAGAACGCTCTTCGCCGAGCCGATTCCACCGGCAAGCCATGGTAGCGCGGCGCACTCGTCGGTCCGTCAACGGCGGGTCGGCTAAGAAGGTACCTATCGATCTGCGGATGCGCCTCAAGAGCTGGGTCGAATCGCGCCAGCTCTCGCAAGACTTCGCCTTGTCTGGCAGCCGAGTCTGCAGCAAACGCCCGATCCCAATAAGGCAACGGTTCCTCTTCCGTGCCTTCGTGGTACTCGTCGCAGAAGTGGATCCCGAACAGCACATAAACTAGCGCAGCTCGTAGTTCGCGGACGGTGATGTGTGTTTCGCCTCGCAAATGCACAGCCTGCAACGCTTCGAACAGGCCCTGTCGCGCATGCTGGCGGACGTCTGGTTCGACAAGAAGCGGAAACCCCGTCGGAGCGAACAGCTGCCCCGCCTGAAACACTCGGCATCGATCCTTTGCTGAGCAGGACAGGCAAGGCGACCAAATATCGCTGGCTCGAGCGCCGCCATAGAGCTGGTCAATCACGCCATCCAGAAACTCAGTGTCAATTCTGCTTCTATCCGACGTGATGCCGCCCACCAACGATCGCTCGTTCAGACTGATGAAGCGGATGTGCGATTCAGGCCGGGGCGAGTCTCGCTGCAGCAAACGATACAGTTCCTCGGTCAGAGGTGTACGTTCACGACGGCGTTCTTCCACGCCCTCGAGCCATTCAAGAAGGCGACCGTCGTTGACCGCCAGCAAATGCACGATGTCCTGCGCCGGTAGCCCGTGATGAAACGGCTCAAGAAACTGGTCCAGTAAGACATCAGCTGACTTCCCTTGCCACGACGCTGAGCCGTCCAGGTTCATTCGTACCGTTGGTCCGTTCGAGACACTTCCTTCGACGACGCGGTTGGCGGAGGAATGATGGCCGAGACCGAGTTCTTGAGCCAGGTGTTGGAGCAGCGCTGTTTTTCCGTCGCCCGCATTGCCGCACAGAATCACCAACCGAACGCGTCGCGTCCGGATGTCATCAAGCAGCGACGCCTCGAGAGGCGTCTGCACATACGTCGCCGTGGCAAAATCCGTATCCAGACCTCGGGTCTCTTGGTTACCCCAGCGTGACCCAGGGTAAGACTGCAACAAGGACTTCAACCAATCAACGTGCTGCTCACTGAGTTCAGTCTGTGGTGGTGTTCGCGCATCGGGTTGGTCAAGGGTCGTCGCACCCGTTTCGCTGGTCACCGTAGGTTCGGCGCCACCGGGCAGGCTATTGGGGACCTCGTTCTGCAGTCGTCGATCCTTCCCGACTAGCGCTTGCAGCATCTCCGTGGCGCTCGCGAATCTCTGGAGCGGATCCACCGCCGTCGCCTTGTCCAAGACCGCGGCTATAGCCGGGTACTCGCCACGGTCAGCTTTGTCCCAGTTCAATCCCCGGTCTTTTGCCACCTCACCGCCATAGCGGAAGGGTTCCTGATCGAACATGACGTGAAAGAAGCTGGCCGCGAGCGCGAACAGGTCATCCGCGGGTGTCGCGTCCCCGTTCCGTTGGCGTGACGGAGAGCAGTAGCTGATAGTCCCCGGGGCGAAGGCCGCTTCGCCGATTCTCGACACAAAATCATAGTCCGTCAAAACCAGACCGGTACCTGACACGATCATGTTGCGGGGGCTGATGTCGCCGTGAATCAGGCCGTTGCTGTGAAGCACGCGGAGCGCGTCACACAGCAGCCGAATCCAACGGATCGCCAGAGCCTCGCCCGATTGCTCGCCCTGATCCTCCGCAAGGAGCGGGAACACACCAATGAACTCATTCAGAGGCGTTCCCTCGATCCATCCTAGCAATGCAATGAAGTTGTTCTCCTGCCATTCACGCGCAAACTCGTGAATGGGTGACAGCGCCTCGTGTCGACCCAAGTGCGAGCGAGCGAGGCCATACGCTTTCAGCACCTTTTGGCCCGTTTCCGGTTCGTGGGCCACTTTCGCGACGTATGTTCCAAGTTCTTCCCCAGTCGCCCGGTCCACCTCGAGAACCTTGAACGTTGTTCCAACACCGCCCGACCCCAAGCGCGCAACGATTCGGTAGTCACCACTGTGAAATCGAACGGTCTGCTCTTCCGTCCAGAACCGTGCTGGAGGGGCAGGTGGGGCTGGTACCGAATCGCCCAGCAATTCGGACAATGCAACCTCCAACTCGGCTAGTCCACGCCGCTGTTCGCGCTGTTCAGCGAGACCCCCTGCGAGGATCTCGACGGCTCGCGCACCCACTTCGTCTCTACCGTCGGTAAGCAGACCGCGCAGACACGCACAAAGCGAATAGACGTCCGAACGTTGATCTGCCGCAGCGAGCCCATGCTTTTGCACTTCTGGCGATGTCGCGAGCGAGGAGCCGCTCGTGGGCAGACCGCTCGAAGCGACACTGATATCGGATGGGATCTTGGCACGGTCAAACCCTGTGAAGATGGGCGAGTTGTCATGTCGGACTAGGATCGTTCGCGGCGTCAAGTTGCGATGCACCAGCGGCTCGTCCGGGAGACCTTCTTGGTGCAGTTCGTTCAAAGCCCGAATCGCATCCCTGGCGAACAGCAACCGGTTCTGGGAGTTCCAACTTACGTCAGTCGAACGATCCTCTATGCAGGGAGCCGCCGGATCGACAACGGTGAAGAAGAACATCTCGCCCGCGTAGCCGGGAGCATCCTGCCAAGAATCGAGAATTCGTGGAGCCCAAGCGTATAGCTGAAGTCGTTGCAGTGCGTCGGCTTCGCGTTTCGCCTTGACTTCCGCGTTCTTGCCGTCGCTAGCCGACAGGTCGTAGAGGTGCAGAGCAACGCGGTCCCGCCGAGCTGGGTGGCTGCCTTTGTAGACCCGGTGAAAGCGCTGCTCCTTCGGCGTCTGCAACTCCAAGTTCACGTAGCCGGCCAGCCGCCGCAAAGAGCCGTCCAGCGCAACGGAGCTCTTCGGGGCGAGCACACGGCTCAGCGCAGACACCTGAGGGGGAGTCAGCACGCTGGGCCCACCGACGCCGACTACCCCTTTCCACTCCTTCAAGTCATAGAACGTGACTCCGCGCACCTGTCGCCCAGCTATACGCTTGATCTTCGACGGTGGCTGCGTGAGCAGAATAGCACCGTCCACTCGCGGGAGGCTTGGAACGATTCGACGGAGTGTCGTACCGATCTTTCGGGCCTTGTTCGTAACCTTGTCAGCTTCCTGTTCGACAAGGTCGGTGTGCGAATCGACCCATCCTGCAGCCCAGTGCTTGACTTCGATGACACGTACGCCAGGGGGACCGATCGCGATGATGTCAATCTCATCAGACTGAAACTGGTGCGTAACCGCGAAGGCCAGATTTGTTAGCAGGATCCATTCGTCGCTACCGGGCATGCCCTGCAGCCGTTTCAGTTGCTCGATCGCGTTGACCTCGCTCTCGTTAACGGCGGCGCCGCATGTAAATACGGTGACCCTCATTGGAGAACCTCAAGGGGACCAGACGAAGGTCGATGAGCTTTCGGCTTGACGAACCAACCAACCTGCGGGAGCAGTGTGAGCGCTGGGAGAACCATCGTCGCTCCCCGCGACCTTGCGGCTGGGCGTTGACCGGCTGACTGAGGTTCGGGCTTCGGATTTGCCACTTTTCGCACGGTAACACCTTGCCGACGGGTAAGTCACCCTGCTGGGCCAAGGGAATGCCCCGTTTTGTCCGCACCTGCGGCGGGGAAGCGCTGCGGTCCGGCTCGACCATTCGACGCGGCTGGGCGCTTCACACACAGGCTGCGACCAGGTGCGACCCTGACGCATACGGCTAAGGACGAGATATATGGCGAACCTCTCCGACGAGGATGGTCGCCGCAGACACAGTGCCGCACCAAAAGGCCATAGCCTCGTCGCGATGAGCCTGCCCACGTTCCCCTCAGGCGCGTGGGATCGTCCTCGACGATTTTTGATTTTTTGGGGAGAACGCCACGCGGTGCTTGTGGGGCGGAGCGGCGACGGAATTGACCGGCGCAGAGCAATCATAGACGATGCCCATCAATGAGCGAGGAGCCGATTACGCTGAAGGAGGTTCAGCTGCGCCTGGGCCAGCCGCAGCATGTGCTGATCCACCTGTGCGAGAAGGGCGTGATCGAGCCGGAGTTCGCGGAGACCTCGGGTCGGGGGAAGCGCCGCCAATTCTCGGAGCGGAACGTGTTCGAGTTCGCGGTGGCGCTGGCGCTCAGGCGCTTCGAGCTGCCGGTGGCGATGACGGCGCTTGTGATCCGAGTGCTCAGGTCGTTCGTGCGGGCCGTGACGAAGGCGGCGCCGGGTTCTGAGCCGCCCTCGCTGGTCAGGAGCAAGCTGGGGCTTTCGCTGTACTTCTACGACGGCGAGTCCCTGGTGCTGAGTGCCCGGGGCGGGGGACTGCAACGGCCGGTCGTGCTCCGAGCCCGGGGTCCGCTGACGTCGCGGGCGGCGAGCCCGCAGGTGCGGATCGAGAAGCTCAGCGAGCTGCCGAAGGATTATGACGTTCGGCTCGAGATCGACCTTGCGGCGATTGCCCGAAAAACTCTGCGATAGGGGTTGCGTTAATGATAGACATTGTCTATTAAATCGGTATGGGCGCAGCTGCGACGAGATTGGAAGAGAGCGGCGAAACGAACGCTCTCTCCGACGAGATGATCGCGTTCGCCGATCACCTCGCAGAGCTACTCGCTGCCGAGTTCGTGCGCGCCATGAAGGAGGGCAACGATGAGAGCAGCGGTGTACGCGAGGTTCTCGAGCGAGAACCAGAGGGAACAGAGCATCGAGGACCAGATCCGCGTCTGCAAAGAGTTCGCGAAGCGTGACGGCACCACCGTCCTCGAAACTCACATCTACTTCGACGAAGCCCAGTCTGGATCCGTTCGCGAGCGGCCCGGACTCGAGGCGCTGAAGCGCGCCGCCGAAGACAAGCAGTTCGACTGCGTGCTGGTGGACGACTCGTCGCGGCTATCCCGCGACAATCAGCATTTCAACACGCTGCTCTGCCTCTTCCAGTTCTGGGGCGTCAGCCTGATCTCGGTGAGTGACGGTCTGGACATGCGTGAAGAGCACGCCAAGGTCGCCTACCAGTTTCGCGGGATCATCAACGAACTGTACCTCACCGATCTGAAGAAGAAGACACACCGCGGCCAGATGGGTCAGGTGTTGCGTGGCTTCTCCGTGGGTGGTCGCGGTTACGGCTACACAACGGTTCCCGAGGGCGAAGCCAAGTACGACAAGAAGGGCCGCTTGCGCGCCGAAGGCTTCAAGCTGGTCGTCGTTCCTGAAGAAGCGCGCGTCATCCAGCGCATCTATCGCGACTTCATCGGCGGCAAAGCCATCACCAAGATCGCCAAAGAGCTGAACGAAGAAGCCGTCCCCACCAAGAACCGACGCAAAGGTGGCTGGAACCTGTCCACCCTTTCGCGCATCTTGAAGGACGAGAAGTACGTCGGCCGCTTCATCTGGAACCGCACCACGACGGTCAAAGATCCGATGACCGGCAAGATGAAACAGGTCAAGCGACCCCGCGACGAGTGGGTTATCCAAGAGCGCGAAGACATGCGCATCATATCGGACGAGGAGTGGGCCGCAGCCCAAGCCCGCTGGCGCGAGATCGACGGGGTGTTCCCAGCAAAGAAGGGCAAGCGCGGCTTCGAAGGCAAGCGCAAGAGCTACGTCGAGTCGCACCCAACCCATTTGCTCTCTGGTGCACTCAAGTGTGGCTCATGCGGTGGCGCCATTGCGCTCGTGAGTGGCAAGAACGGCGGCTACTACGGTTGCCTCAACGCATCTCGCCGCTCCTGCGACAACCGCAAGCTGATCGCGCGGAAGCGCTTGGAGACGAAGTTCGTCACCGCCCTGAACGAAGCCGTACTCAAGCCCGAAGTTCTGGAACTCGTCTACGAGCGCACTGCCAGGAAGGTGACGCAGCAGTTCAAGCACGTGCCCGAAGAGCTCCGTCTCAAGAAGGTCGAGCTCAACCGCGCCGAGACGCGTGTGCACAACTTCGTCGAGTTCGTCGCCTCGGGCCGCGCGACGCCGGCTCTCGCCGACGCGCTCGCCCAAGCCGAAGAACAGGTCAAGACCCTGCGCGCCGACGTCGCCAGGCTTGAGTCGTCGAAGGACGACCTCTTCACGCCCCCGCCGCGCGTCTGGATCGAATCCCAGATCGCCGAGCTAAACAAAATACTCGCTCAGCGGACCGAGGCGTCGGCTCTGGCGCTCCGGCGCCTGACCGGCGCCATCACCCTGACACCAGAAAGCCCGGAAGTCGGTAGGCCGTTCTTCCGGGCTTCTTGCCGGTTCAATGCTTTGAACCTGCTCCGCGTTGCGGAGCCCGGTTCGAATTCATTGCGATGGTGGAGCCGAGGGGGATCGAACCCCTGACCTCCGCATTGCGAACGCGGCGCTCTCCCAACTGAGCTACGGCCCCGAGCATGACGGGTTAGGGCGCGAAATTTATCCGCTTCTGGTTGGCTGTCAAGCGTCGTGCAATGGGGCGGATGCCGTTCCACGTCTGCGTTCCAGGCGTCGCCCAATGCCTGCGTTGCTCCTGGGTCGGAGGCTGCTGTAGTCTGGTCGTCGAACGCAGCGTTCGCAGCCTCGCCGCCTCGATTCCGTTTCGAGTGCTTCGGCGGAACGGTGTTTCGTCGAGCGGCGGCGAGGGCCACGGAGTCGAAATGAGCCTGAGAAACCTTACAAGCATTGTCCCCCTTTTGCTCACTCTCGCCTGTCAAAACAGCGAACGACCGCCAGCGGACGACCCCGGGTCGACGCCAGATCCGGCGGCGCCCAGCTCCGTTGAAGCGGCCGAAAGCACGGCGGTCGAGCCCGCCTCTCCGAGCCCGACCGCTTCGGATTCGACCTCCGCCGCCGCGCAGGCGGTTCCCGTCGGGAGGCCGTGCGGGGAGCTTGCTTGTACGCGTTATCCCGACGCACGGTCTGCGCTGTTGGCGGTCCTGGCACGGGAGCCGCAGGTGCTGGGCGTAGGTGAAGCTCATGCGCTCAAGGGTACGGAGGGCATCGCTTCCGCCACCGTTCGCTTCGAGCAGCAACTGCTACCGCTGCTCGCCGAACGTGGCGCGACGGAACTCATCGTCGAACTGCTCGGACCTGCTCAGGGGTGCACCAAGGCCGTCGAAACGGTGCGCAAGGAGCAAGAGCAGGTTGTCGAAAAGCAGGCGGAAACCAACCAAAACCGCTTCATCAGCTTGGGGCACGCGGCGCGCAAGCTCAGCGTCGTGCCCTACATCTTGGAGCCGACCTGTGAGGAGTTCGAAGCCGTGGCCAAGGGCGGAGCGGACGGCATCACGCGCATGCTCGAACTGATCGCGGTCAAGACACAAGCCAAGCTGTCGGCCTACTGGCAGCGAAACACGCGCCCCGAGCACGCCGCTGATGCCTCCGTTCAACCCACTGCTCCAGAGCCGAAGGGCGAAGCTCCCGCACCCACGCGACGTTTCACGGTGGCGCAGCGACACTCGCCCTTAGTGCTGGCCTATGGCGGCGCACTGCACAACGACATCCACGTGTCAGAGCAGAAGCAGAAATTCACCTACGGCAAGAACATGCTGCAGCTGACGGGCGGCCGCTACATTGCGCTCGACTTGATCGTTCCCGAATACATCAAGCCCACCGACGTGTGGATGTCGCTGCCGTGGTACGAACACTTTGACGCGGCCAACCCTCCTGCGGAAACGACCCTGTTTCAGACCGACGAACACTCTTACGTGCTCATCTTCGGACGCAGCGAAACGCAACCTACCCCGCCACAGACGCCAGAGCCGTGAGTAGCTCGAACAATCAGTTCACAAGCGCTTCCACGCGGGCACGCGCGTCGAGTCTTTGTAGCGAGGGGTGTCGACGCTGAGCACGTAGTCGACGCGGCGGTTCTGGGGCTCGTCGGTTTCGTCGGGTGTTTTGATTTTCAACGAGGCCTCGCCGAAGCCCTCGTAGGCGATGTCGAGGGTGAGGCCGTTGGCGCGAAACCAGCTGGCGATGGAACGCGCTCGCCTGCGGGACAAGTCGAGGTTGTGTTCGGGCTTGCCTTTGGTGTCGGTATGGCCCGCGATGAACAGCGCGATCTTGCCGAGTTCGCGGTGTTTGACGAGGGCTGTGCGGATCTCGTCTAGGCTCGCTCGCAACTTCGGCGCCTCACTCGGGCGGATCTCTGCCGAGTTGTTTTCGAACACGACCTCTTCGTGCGGGATCGAAAACGACCAAGGGACGATGGCAATGCCCTTGAAGTATTCGTACTTGTCGTAGGCGTACACTTCGATTTTGGCGACGGGCTCGTCGGAGCTCGGAGTCCACTTGACGCGCAATGCCGAGCGCGCAGGGCGACCCGCGAAGCTTTGTTCTTCCTCCGCCAGCAGCAGGCCCGACTCGCCGTAGACCTTCAACTCCACACGCCCCGCTGCGCGCGACATTTGCACGACGAGCTCACGTCGCTCCAAGTCCACACGTGCTTTGTCGATGTGCACTTCGAGCGGTGGCAAGTCGGGCGGCACCTCATTTCCAGGCTCGTCCGCTTCAGACTGATGCGGCGGCTCTGCGTTCTTTTCAGCGTGAGCAGGCTTGGCAACTGCGAGCAGCAACGCGAGCGCTGGCGTGAGCAGGCGTGGGGCGTTGGCGGTCATCTGCGAAGGGTATTACGAGCAGCGCTCGCTTTCACGGTTCGTGCGAGCGGTTGTGCTTCGACAAGTGACGTTTCTCGCTAAGTTCTTCGATTGGACGCCAATTTTCGAACCGCCCGCCACACCGACTCGTCCGACTCGAGCTCCATCACCCGTTCGAGGGAGACCCAGCTTGCCGCTTCCGCGTCGCTTCCCGCCTGGTGTTTCGTGTTTTGCGTGACGAAGGCGAAGCGCACGTCGAAGTGGCGATGCGCAGGGGCATCACCGCGGGCGGGGATCAGGTGTACGTCCAGGTCGAAAATCCCCGCGCCCACGGGCTCGAGCTCGCGAAGTCCCACTTCTTCGGCCACCTCACGTCGAGCGGCGTCCATCACGTCAGCGTCCGTGGGGTCGATGTGCCCGCCGGGTTGCAACCAACGCTTCAACTTCGAGTGAAAGATGAGCAGCAGTTGCGAGTAGTCGGGGCTGAGCACGAACGCGCTGGCCGTGAAGTGGCCGGGAGCGTAGTGTTCTCGCGACATCGCGTCGGGACTGCCCAGCAATTCGAGCATTTCAGCGCGATAACTCGCCTCGGCGTGCGTGGCTGGAGCGTAGTCGAGTAGCAGCGAGCGAAGCTGGTCGTGTCTCGCTGCGGGCGCGGGGTGACTCACGGCAGCCCCCGCAAGAACGCCAAGAGTAACGAGCCGTACTTCGACATGAACACCTTGCCGACCCCGAAGATTGCCGCCAGCTCTTCGGGAGTGCGCGGTCGCGTTTTGGCAATCTCCTCGAGTGCGCGATTGCTGAGCACGCGGTGCAGGGGCGCGCCCTGAGCGACCGAGCGTCGCCAGCGCTCGAGCTCGAACAATACCTCTCGCTCGTCGAAGGCAGGGGGCTTCGGCGCTGGGCTCGCCGACCTGGCGAGTCTTTTCGGGCTGGCGGCGCTCGTGGTGAGCGGCGCTCGGCGGACGGACGTCGCAGGCGGCGAATCGCTGCGGGACAATCCGAGCGTTTTTGCTCGTCGTTGCGGCGCCGAACTGGTCGCGGGAACGGCAACCGCGTGCAGTTCGACGAGGCGCGCCCGTTCCCCCGAGGTCGTGATGTGAACTCGCTGGTAGCGGATAGTCTTGCCGTCCTTGTGGAACTCAGTGTCGGCCAACTCGACGTATCCGTCTCGAGCCAAGGCTTGAAGCAGGCTGTCGTAGCGAGGTCTGCTGATTGCTGTCTGAAAGTTCGCGCGGTACAGCGTGCCCGTGGCCTGGGGGCCTCGCTGCCGCAAGCTTTTCAGAATCTCGAGCAATGCGGTTGCATCGCTTCGGTTCGAGCGCTGGGAGCTGATCTTGCGATTGGGCGCGCACACGTCGCATTGTCCACAAGCGCGAGAGTCGTCGCGCGCGTCGTCGAAGTAGCGCAGGAGCGAAAGCATGCGACATTCGTTACCGTTTGCAATCGCTTGCATGGCGTTCAGCTGAGAGCTGCGATGGCCGCGTTGCTGGCGATACTCGCGCAACCATCGATCGTCTTTCGAGATCGATCCGCGAGTGCGCAACTGCCAGCCGCCGTAGTCGACGACCTTTTGCAAACAACGGTCGACGACTTCTTCGCTCGCTCCCGTCGTCGTCATGAGTTGGCTGCGCGTCGTGGTTCCAGCCGCCACCAACGAGTAGATGCGATTGACGAGTTCGGGCTGTGGGTAATCACGTTCCAAGATGCGCTGACGCATGCGTTGGTCTTGTGCCGAGTAGAGCAGGATGGCTCGCGCTGGGAGGCCGTCACGACCAGCGCGCCCCATCTCCTGGTAGTAGCCTTCGACGCTGCTTGGAAGCGCCGTGTGGATCACCGTTCGCACGTCGGCTTTGTCCACGCCCATGCCGAACGCCACGGTTGCGACGATCACGTCGACATGTTCCGCCAGGAAGGCGGACTGCACTTCGTGGCGTTGCGCTGGGGGCAAGCCCGCATGGTACGCTGCCGCACGCACTCCCGCGCGGTCACGCAAGTCTTTCGCCAGGCGTTCACAATCTTGGCGCGTGGGCGTGTAGACGATACACGGCAATCGTTCGGGACGTGTGAGAAGTTCGACGATCAAGGCTGGCCGCGCGGTGGCGGGACACTCACACACCTCGATGGCCAGATTGTTGCGCCGAAACCCGCAGCTGAAGCGGCGCATGTGCGGGATCCCGAGTTGCTCGACGATGTCGTCTTGCACGCGCGTCGTGGCGGTGGCGGTCAAGGCGACCACCACGCTGGGCATCAACGCCTGCAGGCGCGAGCGTAAGAGCCTGTAATCTGGACGAAAGTCGTGTCCCCACTGGGAAATGCAATGGGCTTCGTCGACGGCGATCAAACTCGGCTTACGGCGGCCGAGAAACTCGACGAACGCCTCCGTACCCAGGCGCTCTGGCGACACGAACAGAAAGTCGAGTGCTGCCCGAGCGTACGCCCTGTAAACTTTACGCAAGTCATCACGTGAGCGTCCAGAATGAACACATTCGGCGCGAATGCCGCGTGCGCGCAGGCTGCGCACCTGATCTTCCATCAACGCGATCAGCGGACTTATCACCAGCGCGGTGCCACCCCGCGCCAGCGCAGGGAGCTGGAAACACAGTGATTTGCCCGCGCCCGTGGGCATTACGACCAACGCGTGATGGCCACTCGCGATCTCACGGCAGATCTCGAGCTGGTGCGCTCGAAAGTTGCGGTGACCAAACGCCCTCTGCAACAGGTCGTTCAGCGCGTCGCTATCGCCTGGCGTCGCGGCTTGCCAGCTCATCGTCCCTCGCGTGTATATCAAATCGCTTGCTGGCGCATCGCGTGTCGACCGACGTTCGTTCGACGCTGAACTCTTGAGCGGCGTTTGCACTCGCGGCCGGTCGGGGCAGTCGTTTTTCCGTGGGGTCGCGTGAAAGTCGCACTTGCGAATCGGTGGTGCAGTGTGCGTGGCGCCTGGAGTATCACTGACGGTCGCTCCTCGCGAATCGGATTGCTATTTCGACGTCATGGCACTAGTCCCAAACGATATGGACTTGTGTGGCCACGAGGCCGTGTTGGTGATCACACGGGACGTCGAGGGGACCGCGACGAGCGTCGCTCGTTCGCGCACCGAGCTCACTTGCGACAAGCCGGCCGGGCACGAGGGCATGCACGCCCATGGCCCATCGGGTGAGACCTGGGACGGAAAGCCAGGAATTCGCACCACGTTGCTGCGCCACGAGGGCGAGTGATCCGCGGGGGCGCGCAGGGCCCGCCCCGTGAGCACATCCGCCAGCGTCAGATTTCCTGATCGCGTGCTGGGATGTGCTGGCGGATTTTTCCAGGTCCGTTCCAAGTCTGATAGCGTGGCCGTCATGGAAGCCGACGGACCTGGTCGTGGGAGGTTTCGGCATTACTCGGGTTTGGTCGAGCATGTTATCCCGAGGCTAGCCGCCATCGGCAGGGTTCGGAGCGGCAACTCAAGCCAATACGTGGAGGACAAGATGCGAGTCGAAAAGATGCGAGGACGAGGGGTAACGATGTTTGGCAAGTTTGGGCAGGTCGCCATGGCAGTCGCGGCAATCAGTTTGTCGTTCGCGTGCGAGGAGGAAAAGCCCGCCGCCGAGGAGAAGCCAAAGGCTGCGGCTACCGCCACCCAGACAGCTCAGCTGGCGGCGGCGAAAAAAGAGGAGCCCAAAGAAGAGAAGAAGCCAGAGCGACCGACGAAGATCGACACGGAGCTCACCGACGAGCGTCGTTCTGCGATCGAGACGGCATACCCGGACGCCAAGGGCTTCATCGACATCAAGGAGCTCGAGGAAAAGCTGAAGAAAGACACCAAGGTGGCTGCCAAGGAAGCCGCCAACGCAGCGATCGACAAGGCCGCCAAGGGCAAGTGGGTCGTCGTGAGTGGTCCGATGATCAACCTGAGCGACGACGCGTTCGAACTCGCCGTCTCATACACCCCGCGCGATCCCAAGGATATGATGGGCATGAGTCAACAGTTCGTGACGATCAACTTCAGCGGCGTCGAGGGCTACTCGAAGGACGAGTTCAAAGCTGGTCAGGTCGTCGTGGTGCTCGCGAAGTACGATGGCAGCGGTAAGTCGACCAAGGGTTACGAGCTGGTCGAAGCAGGCCACTGGAAGTAACGAGTCTCGGAGCGAGCGAGCTGCGCCGCAGCGGAGTCTTTCGCTGTGGCGCGTTCGCGTTTCGTCACCTTGCTCACGGCACCTGCGCCAGCCACAGGTACAAGGTGATGCCCTGGGTGATCATGAGTATCAGCGCGATCTGCTTCCACGAGTTGCTCGTCGGCTGCGCGCGCGATGCTGGTGGGGTTGGTGCCGCCAGGTAGTCGGGGTTGGGGTTTTCGAGGTCGTAGATGAACTCGGTCAGCTCCTTGTAGCGCTCGTCGACTTCTACGCTCACTGCACGTTGAATCGCGCGGTCCATCCACAGCGGCACGTGGGGGTTGAGGTCGTAGGATGGGATGTACGTGAGAGCGCGAAAGTCCGCCAGCGTGCGTGCGGTTTCGACCGCAGGACCATATGGCAAGCTGCCTGTGAGCATTTCGTAGGTGATGCAACCGAGCGAGTAGAGCTCCGCGCGAGCGTCGGGCTTGAGCCCGATCATGTACTCGGGCGCGGCGTAACTCGCCGTGCCGAGGATCTTGTCGCGAACGATGGGCGCGGTGATTTCCTCGATGCCTGCGACCGAACACGAGCCGTAGTCGATCAGCGTGACGTTGCCGTCTTCGCCCAACACGATGTTACCGGGTTTGATGTCTTGGTGCAGGATCTCGCGTCGGTGCAGAGCGATGAGTCCCCGTACGCACTGCCCGACGATGGCGATGACCTCGTCGATCTCACGCAGCGGCCCGCGCTTGCGCTGATGTTTGGCGATCCAAGTCGCGAGCGTCTCCCCTGGGACGAACTCACGCAAACTGTACAGGCAGCTGCGTTTCGCGGGCGGGTCGATGCTGTGCAGCAAATGGCGGCTCTTGACGCGCTGCCCGACCCAGTGTTCCAACAGGAATCGCTCGATGTACGCAGGATCGTCCTCGTAGTTCACGCTCGGCGTTTTCATCACCAGCAACTGGTCGTCCTCTTTGCGTCGCACGAGGTACAGCTGGCTACGGCTACTCGCGTGAAGTTCACGATCGACGACGAACCCGTCGAGTTCACTCCCCGAGGATAACTCGGGGGGGAACGGCAATTGCGTCAAGTGACGCAGATACTCATCCGCACTGGCATCGGGAAGTTCCTCCACACGCACGAGCTGGCACGTCAGGTTGTCCGTGCTGCCGTTGCGCGTGGCCTCTTCGATGAGTTCACCACAAACGCTCTCGATGTCGCTTGTGGAGGCCAGCAGCTCGGTAAAACGGCTCGGAGGGACGAAGTCGTGCACCCCGTCTGAAGTCAGCACGAATACGTCACCCACCTCGAGCTGAACTTGATGCAGGTCGACCTCCACTTTGGCGTCGAAGCCCATCGCTCGCGCCAGGTACTTTTCGTTCTTGCTGACCTGGACCGTGTGATCGCGGGTCAGTTGCTTGAGCGTCCCGCCGCGCCACAAGTTCACGCGCGTGTCGCCAACGTGCAAGATGTATCCCGTGCGCGATTTTAGCACCAGGCAGGTAAAGGTGCTGACATAGCCGCGGTGCGCCTCTTGGTATTGACTGCCCTTGTTGTACAGCCAGTGGTTGATCGTCGTCAGCACCTTGCGACAAGAGCTCTCGACGGTCCACGTTTCTGGCGTGCTGTAGTAGTCGTCCAAAAAGCTCTTGACGCAGAGCTCGGCGGCTTCGCGCCCGGCGTCGGCCGTGCTCACTCCGTCCGCGATCACGGACACGACGCCTTTGTGGGTGAGCAACGTGACGTCTTCGGGGCACGACGCCCCCATGCTGTCTTCGTTGCTCTCTTTGCGTCCGGCTTCCGAACGCTGCGCGATGGTCACTCCGAGCGCTGCCGTCAAGTGCATGGGCGGCGTGCTATCTACCATGTTTCCTCCACTGCGTGCAGGGGGTGTATGCCGACGAATGGGCGCTGGCAGCGCTCGAGGAAAGCTGTCTGGACGCCCGCCATGCAGCGCACCGCGTTCGAGCGTCCAGGCGACTTCTGGGAAGCGAAACGTCGCTAGTTGCGCAAACTCGTTCGCCCTGGCCACGCCCAGGCAGACCAATGGCCCGCAAAACAACGAACCACCGAGGTTCTTGCGGGGGCCGACGCGATCGACCAACATTCCGATCACGATGCGTGCGGGGACGGTCAGTGCCACGTCGAGCACCACCAGCGACTCGAGCTGTGCGTCGTTCGCGCCGAGGCACGCTTGGATGGAGCCGAGGCACGCCTGGATCGAGGCGAGTCATGGCGCGTGATTGAACCAAGTGACGAACGAGAGAAAGAACGCGAACCATGCGAGGTGCAATGTTGCTACCTTCGGATCGCTCACATTCAACAGCTTGATTCGGTCGCGCACGATGATTCTCGCTCGCCGCTCGCTTGCAGTGGTCTTCTTCGTGTTCGTTCACCGAAACATTCAGCGCCGTGCTGTCGAAGCAAAACGCGCCAGAAGCACGTTCAACACATGCCGGACACAAACGCAGGTCGGCTGAGTTGCCGGCCATCTGATG
>CBFGUG010000111.1:0-22876 GCA_965651905.1 uncultured bacterium
CCAGAGTCTGCCCCTCCAGAGTCTGCCCCTCCAGAGTCTGCCCCTCCAGAGTCTGCCCCTCCAGAGTCTGGCGCGTCACCCGACCCCGGCTCTCCAGAGTCCGTCTCTCCAGAGTTTGGCGCGTCACCCGACGCCGTCTCTCGAGCGGAGTCTGTCGCTTCACTCGCTTCGTCGTCCGGCGGGGGCGCGTCCTGCACGCCAGGCTCGTCGGACAGGCGCGTACGTTAGTTGCGTGCTTGCGCCGTGCAATTTCGAAGGAGCGTGCAGCTACGAGTGTTGGGCGCTCCAGCCGCCGCTCGTTCGGTTGCGGAGAAAGGACTCGTGGTGCTAGGAAAGTGCTGAATTCGACACGCGCGGCACGCGACCGCCCGTCGTGACCCGACTCGCAGTGTTGCGGATGGTGCTCACACTCCACCGGAGTTTGCACGACGGATCCGGACCAACACTCGGCGCGGATTCGAACCCACGCGCCGAGGTGGGGGCAGCAGTCTAGCGCCGCGCCACGGCTCCTCGCATGGCCTCACCCCAACTCGACGGGTGAGTGGATACGAACTACGCCGCAGCGAGTGCACTGCCACGCGCGTCGAGTGTACTGCTCGGCGCGGCGAGAGCGCCACCACGCGTACCGACTGCAGTTGCGCGACGTCGAGCGGAGTTTCGACCCGTATAGAGTGCGCTGCGGAACGCGCCGAGCGCACTGCCGCACGTATCGACTGCACCAAGCTGCGTTTCGAGTGCACCCGGCCGCATTTCGAGTGCACTGCGATACGCAGAGAGTGCACCGCAGCACGCGACGAACGTGACGTCTCCTGCGTGCAGTGTGCGGCGCGACGTGGTGTTCATTCGCAAGAGTGCAGTTCCAGGTTCGGGCAGCAACTGGGCGTCACTCGGCGGCGCTGGCGCTGGGCTCTTCGTCGGCAGCGGGGAAACCGGAAACGCTGGGTGACGCCACGGGTTCGACGAGTTCGTCGGAGCCGCCGTTACCCCGGCGCAGGCGCGCTAGCCCGAGGCGAATGAGATCGCGTCGACCCTTGAACTCGACGCGAGCGGTGTCCGCCCACTCTTCGAACAGGGCGCGTACCTCGAGCAGCTTGTCCATCCGCGCCTGTTCGCGCTGCTGCAGCTGTTCTTCCGTGACCTCTTCTTCGGGCAAGGTACGGAGTAGATCGCGAACCTGACCGATACGCTCACGCCAGCCCGCGTCCAGTCCTTTGTCGGACATCGCTTGCAGCGCCGCAGACGCGTCCGCCTTCAACGCTTCGTCCACCTCACCGGATTCGAGCCGCGTCATACGGTCGAGCAGCGCACCGATAGTCTTTGCGGCCTGCCCGGCATCCGTGCTGGACGAAAGCCCCTCGAGCATGAAGGCGTGGTGCGAAGGAAACTTATAACGCAACGCTGCACCAACCAAGGTGAGCGTCTCTTCGTCCAGTTCATTGAGGGTTTGCAGCGCGCCCTTGACGTCCGGATCGCTCTGGGCGGCGTTCGTATCGTCGTCGTAAGCCCCCAACTCCTCCAGCACGCGATACGCCCGCTGATGCTGCGCTGGCCCATATCCCCGCGTGCGCAAGCGCCGCCGAATGTTCGGGTAGCGACTGACTGCGAGCAGAAAACGCAACAATCGCTCCGGCGTCTGTTCCAGTGTTTCTTGACCAACCTGCGGTTCCAACAATGCCATGCGTGCCTCCCTATTGTTGGCGCCATCAGAAGCACGCCCCCACCCTCGACACAACCCAATTTCTAATCCCAGACTCAATATGTGTGTTGGCCCTGGGATTACTCCCATGTAGCGCGCAACCGACGAAAACGGTGACGAGCGCGCAACGCCAGAGCGTCGATGACTTTGATCGCAGAGGTAACGCCACGCGCCATCGGTGGCTTCGATGATTTCGCTACGGCACGAGCACGTAGGTGAGCGTGAGGCGTTCGCCGCGACGAACGACGCCGACTTGGACTTCGTCGCCCTGACGCGCCTTGTCGAAGATAGCGCGGGAGTGTTCCGAGCCGTGGAGCTGCTCGCCGTTGATCGATTGGATGTAGTCGCCGTTTGACAAACCGAGATGTTTGGCGAGGGCGTGCGGCCGGATGCCGAAGAAGCGGTAGCCCATGAGGACGCCGTGGGACGCGTTCGGCACGATGCGAGCACCCAGGATCGCCGGATCGTCGACGATGTCGTCGACTAGTGAACGTTCGATCTGGATTCGAACGGGGCGTACGCGAGTGATATCACCTGCCGCGGCTATGTACGGCGTATCTGTAGTCGTCTCGCGACACGCCGTGTCGCCCGTCGTGTCGTCAGCGACCGTGCCGCCGGCAACCGTACCGCCACCAACAGAGTCGGGGCGTTTACCCGCGGCAACTTTATTCTCGTCTCCCACCGCGAGCGTCTGCTCACCCACTGGTTGCGTGCTTTCGGTGTCTTCAGCTGCACTCGACTCACCGGGCGGCGTTTCGTCTACGCCAGCAGCCGCGGGCTCGCTACCAACCTCTGCACAACGAACCTCGCCGCCCTGGACGCTCCCCGCCGGCCGCGCCGCGCAACCGAGTACCACTACCGCCACCAGTGCCTTCGCCAACATGCCGACTTTGTAATGCGATGCCGACGAAAAGCCAACGCTCGAGCCGAAGGACACAGGCGCTACTCGTCGCCGAAGTACTCGGCGAGGCGCGCCCGCCATGAGTCCTCAGCAGTAGCGCGGAGAATAGCTCGGTTAATCAGCTCGCGTTGAGGACTGTCTGTCTCGAGCGCGAATCCGTAGTTTTGAGGGTCGAAGTACTGCGGCAAGTGCGAACAAGATGAACAGCACGACGATGGTGCTGAGAATAGGCCCTACGAAAACACGCGTGTAGTTGCTCAGCCAACCGCCCGAAGCAGCCCGCGCAGCAATGCCCAACCCCGTACTGTAGAAGCCGTGGGAGAAGTCCATGAACTTTTCCCTTTCGGCAGTGATCGTCAATGAGGTGACGGACCACGTCGAAGTCTCCACGGCCCGCTCCCTCGACGAGTTGGTCCAGGGTCGCCTCGCGTATCTCGTACTGAAAATCGAGCTCTGTCGCGACGGGTCTTCCAAAGCTCGATGCTGATACCCGTCCACTCGCCATTGTCTGCGCGCATCGAAAATGGCGGCGAGTGCATCGTACCAACGATCAGCTTTTCCGCAGAGGCTGATGCGTCGCTGGTTGCAGCCAAACCCCCTGCGTCGCTGGTCGCTTGGCCATCCAGCCCCGCGAGTACGTTCATTGGCCAAGATATGAGCAACACACTCAGCAGCGAGAGCACCAACTTAGAAGCCATCAATGGATAATGTGCAGAATCAATGGGTGCTCGCAGGAACATGAGGCCGATCCCCTCCGCGTTACGAGTAACGAACAATCTCCATTTCCGCAAATTGTCGGCACGCGCTTGCGAGAGCGCGTGAAACCACGGGGCTGGAGTGCACTACTGTTCGGTGTTCTGTCTTGGGAAGGCGATTTACGGGTTTGCGCGGCTCCCTCTGGGTGAATTGACGGGAGGGGGCAGCTGGCGGCGGGAGGGCGACTGGTGGCGCGCTCGTTACGTTTGTACCTCCAAGAAAGCTGAGAGTGATAGATTGCGCCAAGTTGTTGGTAGGGGGCGCCAGTAGTGAACTTGGGGCGATGGAGGGTGTCGCTGGGGGGCATGAACACGGACGCGACTCGATCGGATGGACTCGTTGGATTCTTCGTGCTGGCATGCGCGCTGACTTGGGTGTTGGCGTTGCCGACGTCCCTGGCTTGGCTCGAGCAACGGGCGCCGAGTCCACTTGCGGTGACGGGTGCGGGGCTGAGTGCGTTTGGGCCGTTGTTTGCGGTGCTGTTCATCGCTGGCCGCAAACGGCAACTTGGCGCGGTGTTTGGGCGCTGGCGGACGCACGTGGGGTGGGTGGTGTTGGCGTTGGCCTTGCCGATTGCGCTGCGGACGTTGGCGATTGCGCTGTCTGCGGCTTTGGGGGAAACGCCGTCGCGTTGGTTTTACCCGCCGAGCACCCCTGAAGCGATGGCGGCGCTGGTGGTGTTTCCGTTGGGTGAAGAGTTTGGTTGGCGCGGCTACGCCTATCCGCGTTTGTTCGGGAGGTTTGGTGCGGTCGGGGCGTCGCTCGTGTTGGGACTCGTGTGGGGCGTTTGGCATCTGGGTTATTCCATTGCGCCCACGGGGGAGGTCGACCTGTTTCGCTTTGCGTTTGGGGTGGTGGAGCTGCCGCTTTATTCGGTGATACTGACGTGGATTTTCGAACGGGGTGGGCGCAGCATGGCGATCGCGATCGCGTTTCATGCGGCGGCGCACATCGATCACATCGAGCTCGCGCCGACCGCCGAGTTGTGTTTGCACCTGAGTCACTTGTTGGTAGTGGCGGTGGCGGCGGGGTTTGCCGCTCGGGCGCTGCGCAAGCATCCGCCAAGTCCGATCACGACTTGAATCCCGAGGGGCGACTCGGGTTGTTCAAACTTTGCGTGGCGGGTGCGAGTGGGGCACGCGTGACCGAGAAACCTGGTATCGTGCCCGGCTGTGGCGACACGCAACCGGGGTCTAGTCAAGAATCAGAAGCTCACCGTTCGCAGGATGCGCATCCGCGACGTCAAGGGTATTCAGGAGCTGCAGCGCAAGTGTTTTCCCGGCATCGCGCCGTGGACGGAAGACCAGATCAGAACGCAGCTGTCGGTGTTTGCCGATGGGCAGATCGTGATCGAGTACGGCGGCAAGATCATCGCCACCTCGAGCTCACTGATCGTCAGCGGCGCGGTGTTCGTCGATTGGCATTCGTTCGACACCGTCAGCGGCAAGGGGCAGATCGACAATCACGATCCCGACGGCGACACGTTGTACGGGATAGACATCGCCGTCGACCCCGCGCATCGTGGGCTGCGGCTGGCGCGGCGACTTTACGATGCCCGCAAGGCACTCACCCAAGAGCTCAACCTGCGCGGCATGTTGATCGCCGGGCGCATTCCCAGTTACCACAAGCACGCCGACAAACTCTCGGCGGACGAGTGCGTGAGCCGCGTCGTCAAGAAACGTTTGCGAGACCCCGTGCTGACCGCACAGCTCGCCAACGGGTTTGCAATTCGGCGCGTGCTCCCGAACTATTTGCCGAGCGACGCGGAGTCACGCGGGTACGCGGTGCTGATGGAGTGGCATAACCCTGCGCGCACACCGCTGGTCGCGCCGAGTGTACGGGTTTCGGCCATGCAGTATCAGATGCGCCCCGTAGAGAGCTTCGACGAGTTTGCGAGGCAGTGCGAGTTCTTCGTCGATACGGCGGGGGACTATCGTTCGGATTTCTTGTTGTTCCCAGAACGCCTGACGAACCAGCTGCTCTCGCTGGTTCCCGCTTCGCGCCCGGGCTTGGCTGCGCGTCGTTTGAGTGAGTTCACCAACGACTACGAGAAACTGTTCAACAGGCTGGCCATCAAATACAACGTCAACATCATCGCGGGCTCGCACCTGAGCGTCGAAGACGGCAACTTGTACAACGTCGCGTACCTGTTTCGACGCGATGGCACTCACGACAAGCAGTACAAGCTGCATATCACGCCATCCGAGAGCACTTGGTGGGGCGTTTCGCCCGGACAGCGTATGGAGGTGTTCGACACCGACTGTGGCAAGATTGCAATCTTGATCTGCTACGACGTCGAGTTTCCCGAGCTGGCGCGGATCGCGGCGAGCAAGGGTGCGCGCCTGTTGTTCGTGCCCGTGGCCACCGATTTGCAATCGGGCTACACGCGGGTACGCTACTGCACCCAAGCGCGCTGCATCGAAAACCACGTGTACGCGGTGATGACTGCAGCCGTCGGCAACTTGCCGTTCGTCGCGGGCACGGACATCCACTATGGTCAAGCCTGCATTCTCACTCCCGCTGACGTGCAATTCGCTCGAGATGGCGTCGCTGAAGAGGCAACCCCCAACGTCGAAACCATGCTGATTCACGAACTCGACATGGAAGTATTGAGGCGCACGCGGCGCGCGGGCACCGTTCGCCCGTGGCACGACCGTCGTAAGGATTTTTACCGCGTCAGCTGGACTGAAGAGGGCAAGGAGGTGTCGACATGAATCTGCCGTTCGAGTTCGATACGAGCAAAGGCCGAGCGAGGTTGCGGCGCGCGGAAGCGTCGGATGTCGACGCGTTGGTGGCGCTGAACAAGCTGTGTTTCCCAGATCCCGCGGAGCAAAACGTGGTGTGGACCCGCGCGCAGCTCAAGAATCACCTACGGCTGTTCCCCGAGGGGCAATACGTCGTCGAGATCGGCGGCAAGGTGGTGGGAGCGGCAGCGTCGCTGATCGTTCACCTAGGAACGGATCCGTACCGCACGCACACCTTCGCAGGCATCACCGACGGCGGCTACTTTCACAACCACGACGCCCAGGGCGACACGCTGTACGGGGCGGATGTTTACGTGCACCCCGCCTTCAGGCGGCTGGGCATCGCGCACCAGCTCTACGAAGCGCGACGCGACTTGTGTTCGCTGTTGAACTTGCGGCGCTTGCTCGCAGGTTGTCGCCTCGACGGGTTTGCGGCGCATCTGGCCGACGCGGATGCGACGCGCAAGCTGACGGCAGAAGAGTACGTCGCCGAAGTCGAGACGGGTGAACGTTCGGACGTCGTGCTCAGTTTCGCGCTGCACGAGGGCATGGTCGTGCGCTCCGTGTTGCGCAACTACGTGCGTGACCCCAAGAGCAAAAACACCGCAGCATTGGTGGAGTGGATCAACGCCGCCTACAAGCCCGTCCGTGAAGACGATCAGAAGGTGCGTGTCGCCGCGGTTCAATACCAGGTGCGCCGCATCAAGGACTTTGCGGAGTTCGCCGAGCAGATCGAATACTTCGTCGAGACGGCTTTCGACTACCGCGCGGACTTCGTGGTGTTCCCCGAGTTCACGACCGTGCAGCTGTTGTCGCAAGAGAGTCTGCGCAATCTGCCAGCCCTCGACGGCATCGCCGAACTCGCGAAGTTGACGGAAGACGTGCTGGGGTTGTTCCGTCGACTGGCGAAGACATACGGCATTCACATCGTTGGGGGTTCACACCCGATGTACGTCGGAGGAAAACTCCTCAACGCATGTCCGCTGGTCATGCCAGATGGCGAGATTTACCTGCAGCCCAAGCTGCACATCACGCCGTCGGAAAAACGCTATTGGGGCATCGAGGGCGGTAATACGCTGCAGGTCATCCAAACGCCCAAGGCCAAGGTCGGGATACTCATCTGCTACGACTCGGAGTTTCCCGAGGCGACGCGGTACCTGGCGGATCAAGGCGTGGAGATACTGTTCGTGCCCTACTGCACCGACGATCGGCAGGGTTACAGCCGCGTCAGGTACTGCTGCCAGGCGCGCGCCATCGAAAACCAGATCTACGTCGTGGCCGCGGGCATCGTCGGCAATTTACCCAGCGTCGCAGCCATGGACATTCACTATGGGCGCGCAGCGGTGTTCAGCCCGGCGGACTTCGAGTTCTCTCGAGACGGCATTCAGGCGGAAGCCGACAGCAACGTCGAGATGCTGCTCGTGTCCGACGTCGACATCAACGACCTGCATCGCAGCCGCACGGCGGGTAGCGTTCGCCCGCGGCAAGACCGACGCCCTGACTTGTTCGAGTTCCGCGCCAAGTTCGACCGCTCGAAAGACGAGGGGGAAGACTCGCACTTGATCGAGCCCATCGTCGACGACGAGTGAGCCGACTGCGTGACGTGGCGAAACGCCTCGTACAGGTGACAGGAGCTCAGGCTGTTCAGATGCTCACTGAGCGGGAGTAGCTATGACGTCGGGTCGCGCGAGGTCGCGAACTCTCAGCAGACCATTTTGCCGATGGCATTGATCGGCGGCATTTTGGACGACGCGAGCTGCAGCGTGAACGAGAGCACTTCGCCATTGCGTCGCAAACGAACGTGCATGGTGTCCGAGTCCATTTGCCGAGCCTGCACGTAGCTGTCGACGCCATCGATCGGTATGCCGTTCACTTCGAAAACCACGTCGCCGCCACGGATCCCGCTGGCGGCCGCGCTGGAGCCGGGAAGGCACGCCAGTACGGGGAGCCCGCCATAACGCTCGACGCAGTCGACAATGTCTTCGTTCTTCTTGTTCACAGTTATGTATCAAGCATGGATCGTACCAGCATGCCATTAGTGGGTACGCGCGGTTGCGGTGGCCTAGAGCCGTCACGCGTTGCAATACTGAATGATCTCGGGGCACCATCGAACACGGGGCAGCGCGGTGTGCCAAAATGGACGTTCGTGTAGGTGGGTTTGGGCTGTGCCGAAATAGAGTGCCAGGAGCCGCGCGTCGTGCGGTGTCGCCGCACGAACCCTCACGAACGCTGGAATCAGACCGACACACTACGACGCGGGGTTATCCGTCCACCAGGTTTCGACGTATCTACCTACGAGCGCTGCGTCATCGGGGAGACGCGGAGCATGGCTTTGGGGAGGCTAGGGGACGAGATGCAAAGACCGTCGGCGAACCGCCGCACATTGCTACTGGCAGAAGACGACGCCTGCCTAGCGCGCTTGATGACGACACGTCTCGGGATCGAAGGCTGGGACGTCAACGCCGTAGATCGCGGATACGCAGTGCTCGCACAGCTCGAACTGGAACAACCAGACGTCGTCGCGCTGGACTTGCGCCTGCCAGACATCGACGGACTGGAGCTGCTGGAGCGGATCTCGGGGCTTCCTTGTCCGCCACCCGTCATCGTGATCTCTGGTCACCTCGATCTTCAGGCGACGTTGGGGGCGATTCGTCGCGGCGCGAGTGAAGTACTGGAGAAGCCAGTCGAACCTCCGCGCCTGATCGAAATCCTGAACCGCCTCACCCGACCCGCACGAGCTGAAGCGGGCCATCGGGAAATGATTGGCAGGTCGCCAGCCATCGCTCGACTGCGTGAGCAGATTTCGGGTGTTGCTCACTTCGGCGACGTGCCTGTGATGATCATGGGGGAGAGTGGAACTGGCAAGGAACTCGTCGCGCGCAGCATCCACCACCAATCGGGCGCGACCACGCGCATGGTATCGATCAATTGCGCGGCGATGCCCGAATCGCTGTTCGAAAGTGAACTGTTCGGGCACGTGAGCGGATCGTTCACGGGAGCTAGGGGCGCGCGCATCGGCCTGCTCGAAGCCGCGGGATCGGGCACCGTGTTCCTCGACGAAGTGGGAGGGCTGGCACCTGGGCTGCAAAGCAAGTTGTTACGAGTGCTGGAGACTCGCAGTTTCCGACGACTCGGCTCGAACGAAGAAGTGTCGCTAAGAGCGCGAATAGTGAGTGCGACCAACCGCGAACTGCGAGGTCTGAAGTCGGACCCGATGCGACAAGACTTGTACTTTCGCCTAGCGGGGTACACCTTGCGCACACCACCATTGCGCGAACGCCTGGAAGACATCGAACCACTGACGCAACACTTCCTCGAAACGTTCCGTGTCGCCTATCCCGCCGCGCCTGTCGAAGTTTCGCCAGAAGCCATCGATGCGCTCTGCTGTCACGACTGGCCTGGCAACGTGCGACAGTTGCGAGCAGTGCTGCAGTCGGCACTGATCCAAGCGGAGGGGGACGTGTTGCGTCTGAGGCACGTCGCTCAAGCGCTACAAGCCAACGGCTGCTTGGGTTTCGAACCCGCGAAGACGATCGCGCCAGATAGTGGCACTGATAGCTACCGCGACGTCGCTCGAGAGAGTGGAATTCACGAGCGATTCGCGACAGGGGGCCTTCCCGAAGTCGAACGCAGCGTGATCATCGAAGCGTTCACGGACTGCGAAGGGAACTTGAGTCGTGCAGCTCGGCGACTGAAGATCCCTCGAACTACCTTGCGTGACAAGCTGCGTCGCTACGGCCTCAGATGACCGACTCCATCTGAGGAGCGAACCACTCCTCCAGTTCGCGGACGATGTTCGCCAGCGCGAGTCGCTCCATGGCGAGGTTCGCACGATCAGGGTCGAAGATGAGCATCGCAAGGCTCCCCGGGTCGCTGTGCAGGGGCCGCACCAGCGTCCAGTTGCTCTTGGTGGTGATCACCATCTCGCGCACGTCGTCGTCCAGCCCCAGTCGTTCGACGATCGCGCTCTCGGCGGCAAACGTTCTCGCCACGAACTCGGCGTGGGAGTCGAGCCCCTCGAACTGCCCTGCCGCGGTTCGCACACGGCCGTTCTCACTCTCGACGATGGCGATCGCACGAGCATCTGCGGGTAGGCGCATCGGGAAGCTCGACAGCGTCGAGCGGGGGCCTGTGTTCGGCACCAGGGTCGTCGGCGACATGGCGATCGCCCCCGATTGATGGGGACCCTGGGCGGCGGCTTCGCGTGAAGCTTCGTCAGCAAGTCGCATTCCTTCCATGATGATGAACCCGAGCGGCGTCGTGATTCTAGTCCCCACCTCCGCGCAGCCCGCCAAGATCGTGATCACCGGGTTGGGCCAAGCAACGATACTGGTCGCGGCCTGTTCACCTTCGTGCTCGGGAGTGCGCGCCGCGACCAATACCCCGTCGGAGAGGTAGAGATATCCTGTTCGCCCCAAGGACTCCACGGTCAGCGTACACGTCTTGCGCTCCATCTCGAGCAATTGCAAAAACGACGGAAGCCCAATGTTGCTGACGTGACCCCGTGCACCGTCGGCAAGGACCCGGGAGACGCGATCGAGCAGCATGTCTATGTCGAGTGGTTTCGTGAAACACTCGAGACTGCCTAGGTCACTCAATCGCCCCATTGCCTCGGAGTCTGGGTACGCCGTCATCGAGTACGCGGGCACGTGGGGCTGATTCGACAGTATCCAGGCCAGCAGATCGAAGCCGTTGACGTCAGGCATTTGCAGGTCGGTCAGCACCAGATCGACGGGCCCCGACTTGAGCACTTCGATTGCGTCCCCTCCGTGGCTTGCCGTGAGGACGGTCAGATCACGCCGCCGCATGGAGAGCACCCGGGCCAGCAGCCTGAGTTGCGCGGGGTCGTCGTCGACGATTAATACTCGAGTCACTCGAGTCCCCCTATCTGAACGATCGCCCGCGGCTCCGAGCGGTAGTCGTTTCGCAAAGCGCTCACTGAACCTCCGCACGCGGCAAGTACACGGTAAATGTTGCCCCCGAAGGCGTGTCCTCCAGCTCCATCGACCCACCCAGACTTTTTACGGCTTCGAGAGCGTTCGTCAGACCCAAACCCGTACCTGCTTCTCGTCCCGTGACGAACGGCTCGAAGATCGACTCGCGAATGGCAGGAGGAATGCCTGGTCCATTGTCAATCACGCGGATCCTGACGACCTGGTTCGTCGAATCACGTGGGTCGTCAACCAGCGCCGAAACGATCCAAACGTCGATTTTCTCAGTTGCCGCTTCAGCCGCGTTGAGCAGTAAGTTCACGAAGATCTGTTCGACGGTGATGGAGTTCCCCTGGACGCAACAGGCGTCCTTCGCGAGTTCGACGTGCAGACGATGGGAGCCGTCCTTATAATACGAACGCAAGAAGCCCTGGGCTCTGGTCAACACCTCTTCGAGTGAAACGCGAACCGATACCGTCGGCCCCAGTCGTGCGTAGTCGAGCAGACCATCGACGATGGCTTGTAGCCGTCGGCTCGCGAACATGATCTCCTTGACCGTGTCGTCGACCGCGTCTTCGGGAAGCTCCTCGCGGATACGTAGAAGATCAGCGCTGTAGACGATACTGGACACCGAATTGCGAAGCTCATGGGCGATGCTGGCGACGAGTCGTCCCGTAACCTCGAGACGCTGCCGATGTAGACGCCGTGAGATTTCGGCGTGAATGTACGACACCTCTTTCATCATCAGCATCCAGCCATCTGGAGTCCGATACCGCGTGCACCCCAACACCGCGCGAACGCTAGGAGGTCGCCACTCCACCGCGGCCCCAGGTCTCGCATCCTCGAGCGACTTCCAGAGGTCGGAGGGTAAGCTAGCTCCGACCTTGAACGGTGCATCCAAACGCGCGAAGAGCTCTGCGGCGTCATCGGTAGCTCGCACGACTTTGCCGTCAAACGTGCAGAACGCTAGCGGTGCTTGTACGTCCTCCAAGCTCGTCCCGATGGCGCGGTGTTGGGTGCTCGTCTGCATCTCCACCCCTAGGACTCAGCAAAGGTCATACCTAACGCGCCCGTTGCTGCAGGCCTGTGAACCAATCCGAGAATCGTGCGCAGCCGCGGTCGAACTAGCAGCTGTCCAGCACGGCAAAGCTGGGCCTTTCGACGCCGTCCCAATCACTTTCGTGTAAGCGATCGTCGCACCAACATCTTTCAGTCAGGGAATCTCGTGGCATCAACTGGCGAGGGTATGCCGTCGGTTACCGCCACCTGCCTGGCGGGATACGCCACCTGGGTGGCGAACGCCGCCCACCTCGGCCGCTACGGACTCGACGCCGCTAGCGATCGCTCAAACGACCGCAATACGCTTTCAAAGGCGTCAACCTGACACGCTGAGCCAGAAGATCGGCATCGCCAGCGAAATGGTCCGACGATTGCAGAAAGCTCCACCGACGCCCCGAACGGACCTTCGGGAGTCTCAACAACCAAGGAGAGTTTTCGTGGCAACAGTAAAAAAAGCTTTGGGTCAGATCCTTCAACTGGATGGTGCGGTAGGCGCGTGTGTGGTGGACAGCAACAGCGGCATGATGCTCGGCGCAGAAGGTGGCGGAGGCGTCGTCGACCTGGAAGTCGCCGCAGCCGGCAACACCGACGTCGTGCGCGCCAAACGCAAAACGATGTCATCGCTAAAGCTGAACGACGCAATCGAAGACATCCTGATCACTTTGGGCAAGCAGTACCACATCATCCGACCACTGAGCACCAACGATGCGCTGTTCGTGTACCTCGTACTCGACAAGAGCAAGGGCAACCTGGCGATGGCACGCCACAAGTTAGCAGCAATCGAGAAAGATCTCGTGGTTTGAGCGCACAGACGGCAGCAACCAAACAACCGGAACGACAGAAGGAGACACAGAATGGCCAGTGAGAAACAACTAACGGAAGTACTCGACAAGATACAATCGGATGCGAGCGGGTTCGTAGCCGCGAGTCTCGTCGATCTGGAATCAGGCATGACGCTAGCGGTCAAGACGCTACGTTCCGACTTCGACCTGACGGCTGCAAGTGCCTACAACAGCGAGCTGGTGAAGCAAAAGCTCAAGATCATGCAGACACTCGGCCTGACGGGATCGATTGAAGACATGATGATCTCGCTCACGGATCAGATCCACTTGATCAAGCTGATCAACCCCACCACATTCTTGTACCTCGCCGTCGAGAAGTCTCAGAGCAATCTGGGGATCGTCCGTACGTCCGTAAACAAGCACGTTTCAGAGCTCCAGTAACCACCAACGAGCGCAGCGATGCCGATCATCGATGAGGAGAGAGGCGTGCTCGTGCTCCGGGTGGTCTACGACGGCCCTCCAATGTCGGGGAAGACGACCTCTCTGAAGACCCTTTCCAAGGGACTCAGCACGGAGATCGTGACCCCGGCGGAGCAGGCGGGACGTACAGTCTACTTCGACTGGGTGGACTACGTAGGGGGGCTGTTCGATGGGCGCCAGATCCGATGCCAGATCGTTGGCGTCCCCGGGCAGATGGAACTATCTGACCGACGACGTCACCTGCTCGACTCGGCTGATGCCGTGGTTATGGTCGCGGATACGCGGCCAGAAGCGTTCGACGAGGCCTTGAAGGTACTGAGGAGCCTCGTACCCCACTGCAGGGGTCAGGATCCCCCGACGGGAATCGTGCTTCAGGCGAACAAGCGTGACGCCGAAGACGCGCTGTCGCGAGAGCAGGTACGTCACAAGCTCGACAGAGTGGCACCGATAGCTCTCGTGGAAACGGTGGCCACGACGGGAGACGGCGTTCGAGAAGCATTCGTTCTGGCGGTGCGCCTTGCTCTCGACCGGGTCCGCATGCTGTCTGCACGAGGCGCGATCGATCGTGGACGCCCCGAAGTGGATGCACCAGATGAACTCCTCGAAGAGTTGCGCTCACTGGAGAACGCAGGTGCGCATACTGTGCCTGTAAAGGTTGCGGCTAGTCCTACTCGAGCGAACGGTAGCCTGCGAAACGCGAAGGTGGTACGAATCAAAGACGAACCACCCTCGGCGTCAGACGGCGACGATCACTCGGATGACGAGATCGTGTTCTCCCCGGATCCGATGATGCCGGGAGGGTTCATTTGGCCGCCCGTCGATGGACGCACGCTGCTGCACGAGGTAGCCGCAGCGCGACTCACTCCCAGCAGAACTTCGAAGGGAGACTGGTCTGCATCGGGCGGTGGTTGGCGATTACATTCAAACGCAAACGCGCTTTACGAGAACGCTGACCACGCCAGAAACGCTTTGATCTCGTGGGCTCGACTGCACGCTGCGTGCATCCGTGAGTTGTCTGCTGGCCGCGCGCTGATTCTCGCCAACGCGGGCTCCAATCGCTTTCGACTGTGGCAGTTGGTACGCACGGAACGTGCGCTGCGTGAGCACTTGGAGGACACCCACGGCGAAGCATCCCCTGAGGTGGTCGCAGAACAGTTGGCAGCGGCCACCAAGCTGCTCGCCAGAGCGGGCGCACTGAGCAACACTGCGCGGTTGCGTTTACCTTGGTCACTCTGGACTTTGGGCGCAGCCTCGACAGCGCTGCCGACTTTCGTGGGACTGATGCCCGCCGACAACCAGTCGTCGGGGCAACCGCCGAAAGTGAGCCAACTCGTCGAGATGGAGTTTTTGCCATTGCTGCGCGGCATCTTGCGCGACCGCGAAGACTTCGACGAAATTGCGGCGGCGGTAGCCCGCCTCACGCGAGCAGATGCGCAACCAGAACTACAGACGCTGATGTCGCTGACCGACTCCCTTTGCGGCTCGTTCTTGCGAGGCCCAGCGAGGGAAACGGACACGTTGAACACTCCCCAACACGACCGCTGAACGCTCCTCTATGCGCAGGGCTTTCCACACGGGGCTCTCCACGCGGGGCCACATGCTTCTGGGCGTTTGGGTGCGACTTGCGCTAGGGTGTTCCGACGATGGGCAGACGCAACCCCTTCATCCAAGAGAGTGTCGCGGAATACCTTCTGAGCGCGCTGGAGCCCGAGCCACGAGTGCTCGCCGAGCTGCGGGAGGAAACCTCGGCGATGCGCGGCGCTCAGATGCAAATCAGGCCAGATCAGGGCGCTTTCTTTCGACTGATCCTACGCCTGATGGGCGCGCAGCGAGCGCTCGAGATAGGCGTCTACACGGGGTACAGTTCGATTTGCACAGCAATGGCTTTAGGTGAACACGGTAAGCTGATTGCGTGTGACATCAGCGACGAGTGGACTCAGGTCGCCCGTCGCTACTGGGACAAGGCTGGGGTCGCGTCGAGAATCGACCTACGGCTGGGCCCGGCGTTGGAGACGCTTGACACAATTGCCAAGGGCAGCGAGCCAGCCTTCGACTTCGTGTTCATCGACGCGGACAAGGAAAACTACCCGTCGTACTACGAGCACTGCCTGCAGTTGTTGCGCCCGGGCGGGTTGATCGTGATGGACAACGCGTTATGGGGCGGCGCCGTCGCTGATCCGAGCGATGACGCGCCCGATACTCGATCGATTCGAGAAACCAACGCGCTGATCGCCGCCGATCGCCGAGTAGACGCCAGTCTGATCCCCGTTGGGGACGGCTTGATGCTCGCCCGCAAACACTAGTCCATGAACAACGGCGCGCTCGACGCCTGTGGACCGAATGGCGTTACCCCCCGCCAAGTCAAGTCAGCTTGACGGCGGCCTCGCCCTCCAACACACGGAACGCGAGGGTCGAAAGCAGATACAAATCGACCTTCTTCGAGTCGTGAATCGAGTACCCGACGGACACGTCCTGACCAACATCGAGACGGAAGTCTCCGCCGCGAAGAGACGCGAGCAGTCCGCCCTCGAGCTGTTGGCTCTGCAGCACTGGCCCTTCGATCAGCTTGGCGATACGCTGCCGCGACGGATAAGTGCTGACATCGCTGGCGAGCACCCGATATGGGCCCGGGGCTAACACGAGCGCGTAGGGTCCGCTGACTCCCGCCGCCACCAGCACTTGCATGGCCTCCGCCACCGCCGAAACGTAGCTGGCGGCGTCGTCGCCTAGACTGACGGGAGTGTGCGGAGTGCAAGCGTCTATCCCCGCCACCTTGGCTGGCTCGAAGCCGTAGTAGACGAAACGTTCTTCGAACGCCGCAAGTCTGACGGCCGCGTCGTGCGCTGGGCTCAGGTCGACATCGAGCGCGCCACGCGCCACGTTGTCCAACTCTTCGAGGCCGAGGGAGAAGTCGACGCGCACCTCGGTGAGCGGCAAGACGGATCGAACACCACACCTGAGGTGCTCATCGTGGCGAACGTCCTGTATGCGTCCCAGACTGACGGCGGAGTGCGCGTAGCCATGAGGTCCTTCGAAGTCTACCAAGCGCCGTGCAGTGAGTAGCGTGGTCAGAGTATCTCGAACCTCGGCGTCGATGGCTTGCCACGCCTGCTCGGAAATTGGTGCGAGGTGTCGTCGCAACACGTCACTCATATCTGCTCCCCGCTCAGCTTGCCTAGCCCGAGACCACTTGCGGTTCCAGCGGTAGTGACCGCGCTGACGTGCTCAGCCCCGCTGGAGTGCTCACCTGCTGCGAACAAGAACTTCCGAAGGTTTTCATCCCAAGCGTTCATGTTCTGCCTGAGCCATTCGAGCGTCATACACGCGTGTTCAATTTCTTCGTCGCGGTTGTGCTGCAAAATCCGTTTCAGTGCGGGATCGCTGCAGGCTTCGACGCGCTGGTGATACCAGTCAACCGCCTCGATCTCCTCTTTGAGCGATGTTAGCGCGCGATGAAAGTCGAGGCATTCGGGGGAAAGTTTGTCTAGAGGCTCGTGTATGTCGGGCATTTTCGTCTTCCGAAAGTCGAGGTGAGTGTGGAATGCGTCGGGCGCACCAACGTTTGACCGCGAGCCGAGCTTCTTGCTTGCTGTTCATCAGCTGGCGCATGCCCGGCTTCACAGTATCGCCTTCAAAGGGGGCGTCAGCTGAAGCGCGATCACTCGGAGCGCTTCAGCAAAGCGAAAGGGGTTCGCTACGAGAGTCGCGTCCAGAGCGGAGAGTGCGGTCTCAGGAGAGTTCGCTGTCCGTCATGCGATTCTTGCGCTCGAGCTTGCGGTACAGGGTTCGGCGGTCGAGGCCGAGCAGGCGCGCAGCTTTCGTCTTGTTGCCGTCGACGCTACTGAGCACGTTTTGGATGTACTCTTCCTGAAACTCACGCAGCGTAGGCACACATTCAGGGTCTGCGACCGAGGCAAGCGGTGGTCCGACACGACTCTTCTTGAAGCGCTGCACCCGCTCGGGCAGATCCGATACACGCAACTGGTCGTGGGTGGCCAAGGTTACCGCACGCTCGATGCAGTTGGCGAGCTCACGGACGTTGCCTGGCCAGTCATAGTCGAGCAGCTTGCGCGCGACCGTACGGTCGAAGCCCTTGATGTCGCGCCCGAGTTTCTCAGCGCAACGTCGCTGGTAACTTTCTGCGATGCGCAATACGTCGGTACCTCGATCTCTCAAAGGCGGCAATTCGAGCTGCACCACGTTGAGGCGATAGAACAGGTCCGCGCGGAATCGCCCCGCCTCCACTTCGGCCTCCAGCTGACGATTCGTCGCGGCCAAGACGCGGATGTCCAGGTTGATCTCTTTGGATCCGCCAACTGGGCGCACGCACAAGGTCTGCAAAACACGCAGCAGCTTGGGTTGCAGCTCTTGCGGGAGTTCGCCGATCTCATCGAGCAGCACGGTGCCGCCGTTCGCTTGTTCGAACAGACCACGACGATCGGAGTTGGCGCCCGTGAAAGCGCCTCGCATGTGGCCAAACAGCTCGCTCTCCAAGAGATGCGCAGGAACGGCTGCACAGTTGATCGCCATGAACGGACCAGACCTACGACTGCTCTCCTGATGGAGCGCACGCGCCACCAGTTCCTTGCCCGTACCACTCTCGCCAGAGATGAGCACTGACGCGTCAGTGTCGGCCACCTGTCGGATCATCGAGTACACGCGCTTCATCGCCGTGCTCTCACCGATCAGATCACCGAGGCCGCTGGAGCCTTCACTCTGCTCCCGAAGGCGCTTGACTTCACGCTCCAGGCTACGTCGCTCTGTGGCGCGACGCAGTGCGTGACAGAGCGGCACGGCTTCGATTGGCTTCTGAACGAAGTCGAAAGCCCCCGCACGAAGCGCGTCAATCACCGTTTGAACACTGCCATGAGCAGTGACGACGACCACGGGCACGTCGGGATGTGCCTCAGCCAAGCGCTCGCACAGCTCGATGCCGCCCATGCCCCCCAGATGCAGGTCCGACAACACCACGTCGAAGTCGGCGTTCGGAGTCAGTGCAAGCGCACGCTCCGCCGACTCGCACAATGTGACGGAAAACCCCGCTCGCGCGAGCTGCTCCCGCAGCACCTCTCGCGTGTCTTGATCGTCGTCCACGGCGAGAACTCGCGGACTCGAGACGACGTTGTTCAACCCTTCAAAATTCGGTGATTCAGACATTGGTGCGACATGTAGCGAAAAGCGTACCAATGCACTGGAAGGCGCTCAGGACGGCAGGTCGCGTCGATCCAGTGCCCACCGCCCCGACGAAAGCCTACCACGCGCGTGACATTTCGCCCCAGCGTGGCGTGCTTGCACCCTCACGCCGTCGTGGGCAGCAGCCCGAAGAACTTGTCCCAGTTTACGGGCTTGATGACGTGATGCGCAAACCCGGCTTCTTTGCAGCGGGCCTCGACGTCGCGACCAACCATCCCGGTCAACGCAATCAACAGGGGCGGCGACTGCGTGGCTGCCAGTTCCTGGGCAACCTCGAACCCCGATCGATCCTCCAGGTTGAGATCGCAGATGACGACCCGATGTCCACGCTCGCGAAACGCCGCCAAGCCATCGACGGCAGAAAACGCTGCTTCCGCTTCGTAACCATGAAGCGTCAGCACTTCGGACATCAGCTCTGCGTTGTCGACCTCATCGTCGATGACGAGAACACTGGCACCACTCACCTGAGATCCTCCACGGCACGCAGTGTACTGACGGATCGCGACACGATACAACCGCAACGTCGATGAACCGCCTGACCGGGTGCCAGTTGGACCGCGCCACTGAACGCCACTTCGTCACACCGCGCTGCACCATGTAGCGAGACAGTACCTCCTGCGTTGGAGGTGGCGCGGGTTGGCACTGCGCGTTGGTTTCGTTTCATTCGGCGAGAAGTGCCCACTGCTGTCAGCGAGCGCCAAGCATCGAAGCGATGACACTCGACAACCATCAGCGGCCCGGGCTTGGCACGGGCCGTGCACTGCGGCGCGAACATGTTCATCACACTTCAGCCCCGCACCACGCTGCGATTCTTACTACCTGCTGCGCTAGCGGCTTCACTTGTTCACTTATCACCAACCCAGGCTCGAGCGGCGCCCACGGTGGGCGTGGATCTGAACTGGTTGCACGCGGGGGACGCGCGCGACACCGACTCGGGGGGCGGTTTTGGTCTGCGCGGAGGCGAGGAGTGGGAAGTCTTGATTCTCACACTGAGTCCCGAACTCTCGGCGCAGTACAGCCGTTTCGGCGGAGAGCGTGAACCTAGCGCATACCAGCTCATGGGCGGCACGCGACTCGGAATCGGCTTCATCATCGAGCCGAGTGTGTTCGCCCACGCAGGAATCGGTTATCTCGATCAGGAGCTTTACGGCTCGGGTACTGGCTTTGCCTACGACGTCGGTGCTGCCCTGGACCTAACCCTGATCCCCTTCATGGACATCGGCGTGCACGCGCAGCTCTCGGGAGTCAACACGCCAGCAGACGACGTCCGAGGGCTCGCGTGGTTGGTCACGGGTGTACATGTCGAGTTCGAAGGCGACTGAGGCGAAAAGCCCGAGTGCGAGACGATCTCGCGCTCGGGCCAGGCTCACTCTGCGTCAGCAGGCTCACTCTGCGTCAGCACGGTGAGCTGCGAACTGCCCAGAATCCCGACGCCCTGAGCCGTTCGACTGCATTTGAAGCAGCTGCATCGGCTCACTCGCCTCGCCCCAGTACAGCGTGCGGTGCGGGAACGGGATCTCGATGTGGCGCTCGTCGAACACCTTCTTCAGTCGGCGGCGATACTCGCGTCCCACCGCCCACTGTTCGATCGGTTGGGTCTTCAACCGCGCCTTCATCACTACGGCACTGTCGCCAAACGACTCGACGCCAAACACCTCCATCGGTTCCAGGATCTTGTCGGCGAATTGCGGGTCTTGCCGCAGTTCTTCCGCGGTTTCGAACATCAAGTCCCGCACTTGGTCGGTGTCCTCTTTGTAGGCCACGCCAATCTCGAACACCATCGCGGACCAGTGTTTGGTCATGTTCGACAGTGTATCGATCTTCCCGTTCTCGAACACGTGAACCACGCCCGACAAGTCCCGTAAGACGACCGTGCGTAACCCGATCGCCTCGACCACCCCGCCCGTCCCGTTGATGATGGCGACGTCACCTTTGCGAATGTGATTTTCGAGCAGCAAGAAGAAGCCGCTGATCAGATTGCGCACGAGTTCCTGAGAACCGAAGCCCACAGCGAGCCCAATGACACCAGCACCCGCGATCAAAGGCGCCACGTCGACTCCGATCTGCATCAGCACCAAGATCGCGACCAGCGCCCAAACGGAAATGACGCCGATCTTGGTGATTATCCCCGCAACGGTGTCTACCCTTTTTTCGTGTTCGCGCGCCTCGGCGGCGTTGGCAAAGTCCCCGCGTGCCGCCGCCTTCTTTGACAGTTTGCTGGAAGCGAGCTTCACGAGCCGCAACAGCACTAGCCCTACCAGGACGACCACCAGCACCTTCGGAATGGCCACCATCGCCCACTCCATCGTGCGTTGAAAAACATCTCTCCAAAACTCTAGGCTCAGCCACTGTGTGAAATCCATGCGTGCGCGTCATGCAGCAGACGTGCCGGCCTGCCCCATCGGCAGGCCGTGCGTCAGATCGCAACGCCGAGGCGCCCAGCCGCAGAGATGATAGATAGAGATGAGGTCGGGCAATAGCGCCACGACCCAACGCTACGCAACGTGTGAAACGCGCAGCGCCGCGTCGGCCCGCGTGGCACCGAGCCACGCTGAGGCAAAGTGCGTCGCCCGTCAGCGGTACTGAGCGCCGCGTGTGACAGGCCAGGCCCTGCATTTCCACGAGGTTGCGAGAATGAAGCGACTTCTCGATGCCGCTGGCATTCGACGTGCATCCCGCGGCTCATGAACGGGCTCCCCGTTCATGCCAATTCAGTGTGCGTTCAACGAACCTGCATGCTCGCAGAAAGATAACGGAGACGAACATGTTCATTCCACACATTGGTCAGCCGCAACCCGCCCCGCCAACCATCCGAACGCAGGCTGCACGTCTGCGCGCAATACTGCCGTGGGGACTCACTGTGTTCTTGTTCGCGTTCGCTTGCAACGAAACAGAACGTACCCCCGACGGCGAAGAGAAACTCGAAACTCCCACGCCCGCTGATGTCGCGGACGAACCCGCCAACTACCTGGGTAAGCGTCTGACTCTGATCGGAAACGTGGAAGAGATCAGTGAGCCGCGCGCCTTCCAGCTGAGAGGGAACACGGAGTTGTTGGGGGACGATTTGCTCGTCGTCGCCAAGTCTCCCGTGCGCTTCGGCAACCAGCCGCTGGCCAAAGGCGACGACGTCGTCGTAGTGGGTCGCGTCAGTCAGCTCCAAGTGATGGAGATTGAGCGAGAGCTCGAATGGGATCTGAGCACGGAACTGGAAGTCGAGTGGCAGGACAAGGCCGTACTGATCGCCGAGTCCGTCTCCAAGGTCGGGCGTTACGCTCGCTGGAGCGAAACCAAGGACGACGACGGCGTGTGGCTGGGTTTGACGTCCATTTTCGTCGCGCCCGATCCCGAGTCTTTCGTGGGTGACCGAATCGAGTTGGACGCAGCGCCGATTCAAGAGGTCGTGGGTGACGGCGTGTGGCTGGGTCACAGCAACACCTCCCGCGTACTAGTCATCCCCGGGCAAGGCACGAGCGCTGCGGGGCTCCGCCAAGGCAAGCTGGTCGACGTCGAGGGAACGCTGCGTCAGATGCCCGAAGTCGACACAGTGATCGCCAAGCTGCGCCTCACGGGTGAGCAGGCCGAGGAGGTGAAGCAGCGACTCGAGGGCGAATACTTGTACATCGAGGCCAGCGCCATTTCGATCGATCACGACGCGGAACAAGCGGCGGCAGACGCCGACCCGAACTCCGACGAGCTGAACTTCGAGAGCTTTCGCGACGCGCCTTCCGACCACTTGGGACGCGCCGTGCAGGGCGAAGCCGAGGTGTCCAGCGTCGTCTCGGATCGGGCTTTTTGGCTCGAGAGTGAAGACGGCAAACACGTACTCGGCGTGGTCGAAGGCAACGCCAAACGAGCGCCGCTCACCACGGGGCAACGCGTACGCTTCAAGGCGACCGCAAAGGCTCCCAAGCAAACGCAGCTAGCAAGCTTCAAGTTGCCTCCCGCAGAACGCACGCGAATGGAATCTGAGGCAGTGGTGCTGGCGATGGAGCCAGAAGACGTGGAGGTGGTCGGCCAAGGTCCGGCGGGTCCGACGACTGCGCCCACCACGCCCGAGGCTTCACCAGGCACGGACCAGAAGCCCGCCCCGGCCGACGGCGTGATCCGACTGCCTGCTACGGCAGATCCCCCGCCGAAAGCACCCAACCCCCCCACGCGCCCCGAAACGATCCCGCCGAAGGAGGATCCGGCAATCGACGGCACCGCCCCGCAAGCGACCTCCAAGGCGCGCGCGCAACGAACGCCCACGCCAAATCCGCAAACGGGTGCGCCCAATGACGTGAAGCCCGTGAAGTGAAGCCCGTGAAGTGAAGCCCGTGAAGTGAAGCCCGTGA
>CBFGUG010000112.1:0-21709 GCA_965651905.1 uncultured bacterium
CGCGGCGACCCCTCCCGAGTAGATCGCGCCCCCGTGCCGCGAAACACTCACAACAGAACACCATCAAATTCAACAACATACGCGAAGAGATCTGGGATTTTCGAGATCCGTCTCGCGCTAGCCCGCAGAAAACGTCCGGATCGCGGTGAAGCGGCGCCCGGAACGGGATCTTTCGGGGCGAAACGAGGATCTTCGAGTGCGGATCCGGGATCTTTGGGTGCGGATCGTGGATCTCCGTGTCCGGGACGGGTTTTTCGCCGCAAGGCGGCGCGCTAGGTGCTGCTCGAGGCTAGACAGCTCGACGGCGTGCGCGAGGTGCGTGGTAGCAAAGTGGGAGTCGCTGCGGTTTCACGAACCGGCTTCGTGTCTGGCCGGGATGAACGTCGCCAACCGAACGTCGAGGCACGTCTGTTGCACACACGTCTAGCACCGCCGGAGGTTTCAGGACGTCACGAGCGACTTTGGAAGCTTCTGGCACACGAAAACCAGGAGCCTCGAGATGAACACATCAACAAAGCCACGCGCGACTTTCCGCATCGACCGCGTCACCCTTGCACGAAAGAAAGTGCTATGAAGGCCGCTGTCTACCACAAGCCGAAGGACATCCGCGTCGAGACCGTCGATGATCCACAGCTGAAAGACTCGCGGGACGCCATCTTGCGCGTGACCGCTACGGCTATCTGCGGTTCCGACCTCCACATCTACAACGGTGCGATCCTGCAGCCGAAGAGCATGGTTCTCGGGCACGAGTTCATGGGCATCGTCGAAGAAGTGGGACGGGATGTCACGAACCTGAAAAAGGGCGACCGCGTCGTCGTTCCGTTTCCCATTGCCTGCGGACGGTGCTGGTTCTGTGAACACAGTTGGCCGACGCAGTGCGAAAACTCGAATCCCCACTACGGGCCTGAAGGAGGGTTGCTCGATCAAAAAGGAGCCGCGCTCTTCGGATACACTGACGTGTACGGCGGCTACGACGGTGGGCAAGCAGAATATGTGCGCGTACCGTTCGCAGACTATGGCCCCAGAAAAGTCTCAGACGCCCTCAGTGACGAACAAGTGTTGTTTCTGACGGACATCTTGCCAACCGCATACTCGGGCATTCACTGGGCAGACCTCAAACCAGGTGAGTCGGTTGCGGTGTTCGGGTGCGGTCCTGTTGGGCTGATGACGATGAAGGTCGCGCGGAAACTAGGCGCGGGCCGCGTGATCGGCGTGGACATCTTGCCCTACCGCTTGGAGGCAGCAAAACGCACGGCAGATGCGGAGGTCATCAATGCGAAACAGGAAGACGCGGTGGCTCGCATCCGAGACCTGACCGACGGGCGCGGCACGGACGTGTGCGTCGATGCTGTGGGAATGGAGGTCGATCGTAGCTTTCTCGCCAAGGTAGCCAACGTGCTCCATGTTCAGCGAGGCAGTATCACCGCGGTTGAGCTTTGTTTCAGCGCAGTGCGTCGCGGTGGCCGAGTGAGCATCATGGGTGTTTACGCGACGGACTACGACAACTTTCCCCTGGGAAAGATGATGGACAAGGCCATCCGCGTACAAACGGGCCAGGCCACTGTTCACACCTACATCGACGAACTCGCCGGTTGGGTCGAACGAGGCGAAATCGTACTCGACGACATCATCACCCACCGCTTGCCGCTGCAAGACGCCTCACGCGCCTACGACATCTTCAATCGTAAGGAGGATGATTGTGTCAAAGTCGTGCTGAAGCCGCAGGAGCAGCCGATGGATCAGTCCTAGACGTCGATACCATCTCGGAGAGGCTTCAGCATGGAACTCATAAAACTCGAAACGCCCGGCATCGCCCACTACTCTTATCTGTTGGAAGATGACGGCGATGCCGCCGTGATTGATCCGCGCCGAGACGTGCAAGTGTACTTGGACGAGGCGCGCAAGCTCGGGTGTCGAATCAAGTACGTGCTCGAAACGCACCGCCAAGAGGATTTCGTGCTGGGGTCCACCCACCTGGCGACTCGTACGGGGGCTCGGGTGGTGAGTGGAGATCACGAACTCTTCGGGCACGGAGACATTCGGCTGGGGGATGGCGCGACACTCGACCTGGGCACGCTACAGCTGCGCGCCTTGCACACTCCCGGACATACTCCTGAGAGCATGTCTTACGCTGTCCATCTCGAACGAGACGCCGACCACGCGTGGGGTGTGTTCACGGGCGACGCGTTGTTCTTCGGCACTACAGGCCGAACGGATCTTCCAGACCCAGACCGCGCCGAGGACAACGCTGCGCTACTGTACGACTCGATTCACGAGAAGCTCGCGCCGCTGGGCGATACCACCTTGGTCTTGCCAGCGCACGGCGCGGGGTCCGTGTGTGGTAGTGGAATGGCTGCGCTGCCGATGTCCACGCTGGGCGCGGAAAAACGCTACAACGAGGTATTCGTACTCAGCCGGGGGCAGTTCGCGGAGAAGAAGGGCCGCGAGCGAATTCCTAGACCTCCATACTTTCGCCACATGGAAGAGGTGAACCAAAAGGGTGGCATACCTCCAGCTACGTTGCCGGGTGACGTACCCCTCCTACCTGCGACCGAGTTCAGGAACACAAACGCCAAGGTGCTGATCGACACTCGTGAACCCGAAGCGTTTGCTTCAGGGCACCTTCACGGGGCCTACTCGATCTGGATGGCAGGACTGCCCAGTTTCGGCGGATGGATCGCAGAAAAGGACACAGCTATCTATCTGCTGACTGAGTCTGAGTGCGACGTGGACCAAGCGGTCTTGCACCTGAGCCGGATCGGTATCGATGGCGTCGAAGGGGCGCTCGCTGGTGGCTTCGGCGCTTGGCGGAAGGCTGGTGAACCATTGCAGCGAACAGGCGTGATTACCCCGAGCGAACTCTTCGAATGCGCCAACTCGGTTCAGTTACTCGACGTTCGAGACGTCGAGGAGTTCGAAGCAGGACACATCCCTCGTGCTCGACACTCGTACGTGGGGTACCTGCAAGAGCAGCTGGGCAGCTTGGACCTGAGCCGAGATCAAACGGTGGTCGTCACCTGCGGCGTCGGTCACCGCGCGGGCCTCGCAGTAAGCATACTGGCTCGGGAGGGCTTCACCGACGTTCGCAATCTGCTCGGCGGGATGAAGGCCTGGCGTGAACTCGAGCTAGCGGTGGAGTGATGAATCCAACGATGGCTCGGACCTTGCTTTACGAACTCGTATGAAAATCGTCGTTACAGGTGCCACAGGCAATCTAGGGACTTACCACTACAAACACGACGACGCCGTAGGATCCACCGTGCACACACATCGAGGATAGAACCATGGTCATCGTACTCAGCTCGCCGGCGTTCCAACACGAACAGCCGATTCCCGTCGACTTCACATGCGAAGGAAAAGACGTATCGCCCCCGCTCGAATGGCGGAACGTCCCGGGGAAGACCCGGAGCCTCGCGCTCATCGTCGAGGATCCAGATGCACCCGATCCAGAAGCACCGGAGAGAACCTACGCCCACTGGCTGGTGTTCAACCTGCCGCCGGACGTGCTTGAGTTGCCGCAAGGCGTGAAGGAGTTGCCCGAAGGCACGCAGCTCGGCGTCAACGACTTTGGCGACGTGGGGTACGGCGGCCCTTGCCCGCCTATCGGACGCCATCGTTACTATTTCCGACTATACGCACTCGATGAACGCCTCCAACTCGAACAACCGAATCGGGACGAGCTGCTCGCCGCACTGAAAGGTCATGTGATCGACGAAGGAGAGCTGATCGGAACGTACGAGAAGGCGTCTCCGAAGTGACCATCATGAAGGCATGAGCGGCCGTTCATGACCAGCGCACGGCGCAGGGATTTGCTGTCCGAACCAGTCGGGCAAACCCTCATCAACCTGACGCGCCCGATGATCTTGGGCATGATCGCCGTCGTTCTGTTCAACGTGGTCGATACCGCGTACGCGGGAGCGTTGGGACCGAGTGCTTTGGCCGCCATCGGCTTCACGTTCCCGATGACGTTCGTGTGCACGAGCCTGTGTTTGGGATTGGGCGTCGGCATCACTGCCGCGGTTTCTAGAGCTTCTGGTAGGGGCGATGCTAGTGGCGTAAGCCGCGTGGCGCGCCATGGCTTGCTCATCGCTCCTACTTTCGTAGCAGTGCTGGCTGCAGCTGGATTGGCCACGATAGATCCGCTGTTCACACTACTCGGAGCACCCGCGGACCTGCTACCACTGATTCGTTCTTACATGGTGCCTTGGTACTCGGGAGTGGCGCTGCTCACGATCCCGATGTCGAGCAACGGCGTGCTTCGAGCGCTGGGCGATGCCCGTACACCAGCCGCCATCATGATCATGGCGGCGTTGATCAATTTGGTACTCGACCCGCTGTTCATTTTCGGGTTCGGCCCCTTTCCCCGACTCGGTCTTCGCGGCGCGGCGTTGGTCACGGTCTTCGCCTGGATCATCAGTGCCGTCGTCTCACTCGCGGTACTTCGAACTCGCGCGGTGCTGCGCGGAGCGTCGGCAGCAGGTGAAAACCTCTTGGGTTCCGCGCGCGAGATCTTGCACGTGGGTCTGCCCGCCGCAGGCACTCAGATGCTGACGCCGCTAGCCCTGGCCATCGTGACCAGAATCCTCTCCGAAAGTGGGCCAGACGCCGTGGCTGGCTTCGTCGTGGGTGCGCGTGTGGAGTCGTTGGCGATGGTAGGAGCCACAGCGCTGAGCTCCGCCGTTACACCTTTCGCTGGGCAAAATTCTGCGGCGGGGTTCGAACGCCGCTTGTCACTGGCGATGCGCTGGTGCTGGCGAGCCTGCGTCACGTACGGCGCGGCAGTGGCTGTTGCGCTGGCTTTACTTGCCACTCCCGTCAGCGGGCTATTCACCGACGATCCATCAGTAGCCTACTGGGTAAAGCTGTACCTCTGGATAGTACCCATCAGCTACGCGCTGTACGCCTTCACCCTCGCGAGTGGCGCGCTCTTGAACGGGATTCGTCGCCCACTCGCGGCCGCGGGCCTCGTCGGTTTTCGCTCGTTCGCTCTGATGGTACCCGCCTGCTGGATCGGAGCGCAGTCGTTCGGCGTCGTCGGTGCATTCGCAGGGATTCTGTTCACGAATCTGATCGCCGGAATCGCCGCGCGCGGCCTCCTTCGCCGAGCGGGGATCCTGGATACCTCTGCAGCATCGACGTGACAGGACGTACCAGGCTGGTCACCGACGCCAAATGTGTCAGTGGCGCAATGCCACCAACGGGCCCGAACGCCTCACACACATCACGCCTCGGGCAGCACACCACCGGCAATCGTGCGAGTCAGCTAGGCACGGTCATTGCGTTGCGCCACCCTCATGATTTGCACGAAGTGGAAGCGACCGAGGTTCACCATTCTCAACTTGTCCGCCGAGATCGGTCTCTATCAAGAGGACTATGACATTCCTTCAGACGACCCGGTGCGCTTCTCTCCCGAGGACGCTGACAGCCCGGTCATCATCCCAATCATGAAACCGCGTGGAGCGGCAATACGCCCCGCCGCCCCGTTTGTAACTTCCGAGGTTTGACGTGCACGTGATTGTCCTGGGGAGCGCCGCGGGTGGCGGCGTACCTCAGTGGAACTGCGCCTGTGACAACTGCGAGGCCATCCGCCGCAGTGCATTAATCGGACGTCGAACGCAGGATTCAGTCGCTGTGACCGCCAACGGCGAACGCTGGGTGCTGCTCAATGCCTCGCCAGACTTTCGTCAACAGCTCGAAGCTGCGCCGCAGCTGTGGCCTAGAAACAATCTCGATGCCGTACGAAATACGCCCATCGCCGCCGTCGCGTTGACCAACGGAGACTTGGACCATTGTTTGGGTCTGTTTTCGATGCGCGAGTGGACGCCTTTCTCACTGTATGCGACCCAGGCGACTTACGATGGCCTGGTCAGTCACAACGCCATGGCGCGAACTTTCGACAGGCAACACCGACAGCTCCATCATCATCCGCTCACGTTGGGTGAACGACTGCCGATCCTCGACGTTGCAGGTAAGCCCGTGGGATTGAGCATCATTGCGTTTGGCGTCGTCGGCAAGCTACCGCTGCATCTCGAAAAACTTCAGACAGCCTCACCTGAAATGAACGTCGGGCTGTTGATTGAGCAAGACGATGGCGGCCAACGGCTAGCCTACGTCCCCGGAGCGGGCGCCATCGACGGCATCGCCTCACGCGTGGCTGGAGCCGACTGTTTGCTACTCGACGGCACGTTTTGGTCGGACGATGAGCTATCGCGACAAGAACCCAGTGGGAAGACCGCAAAGCAGATGGCGCACTGGCCTGTGGGCGGTCCAGACGGTAGCCTTTCGAGCTTTGAGGCGCTGTCCGTGCAGCGGCGCTTGTTCACACATGTGAACAACACGAACCCGATGTTGTTACCTGGTTCACCCGAGTGGACCCGAGTTCACGACAGCGGCTGGACCGTCGCCGAAGACGGCATGGAGTTCCAGTGGTGACTGGGCGCCCCTCTCCGAGCCTCACGATCGGCGAGTCTTTCCCCGACCAGCTGCAGCGCCTGGGGCAGCAGCTATATCACCATCGCCACCCGTTCAATCTGTTGATGCACGCTGGGCGGTGTAGTCCCGAGGATCTCAAGCTGTGGGCGGCAAATCGCTACTACTACCAGACACGGATCCCCATCAAGGACGCGCTGATCGTCGAAAAATCCGAAGACCCAGAGTTCCGTCGCGGCTGGGACGAACGCATCACTGACCATGAAGGGACAAACGCGTCGCCCGGAGGGTTATCGCTGTGGCGCCGGCTGGGCGAAGCATGCGGGTGTAGCGAACGCGAATTGGAGACTCACTCGTTGGTGTCGAAAGTGGTACGTGGCGCATGCGACGAATACGTGGACTTCGTGCGACGCTCCAGCCTATTGCCCGCAGTAGCCTCGTCACTGACCGAGCATTTTGCTGGTGACCTGATGAAGCAACGAATCGAGGCCTGGAAGCAGCACTACCCGTTCGTGGCGAACTCCGCGCTCCAGTATTTTCGGCAGCGCGTGGAGCAAGCACCGAGGGATGCAGAATTCGCCCTGGAATTCGTGACGAAACGCGCGATAACTCCGGACCAGCAACGCGAATGCCTCGATGCGTTTCAGCGCAAGTGCGCCATCTTGTGGATTCTACTCGACAGCGTATACCTGCAGGGCCGCAGGCGAGCCCAGCCACGCTTGAGCGCTCGCGCGACGCTGCACTTCACGCGTGTGACGGCGGGACTCGATCGTGACGTCGAGGCGATGATCCTACTGCCTGAGCGCGCGTTGAAACTCAACGAACCCGCGGCGGCCTTCATTCAGCGCTGCGACGGCAAACGGACACTGTCCGAGCTAGCCGGCGAGCTCGCGGTGGCTCACGGCGTCGATACGGAGACTGTCGAGCTCGATCTAGCCACGTTCCTGGCCGAGTTGGAATCCCGACGGGTGATCGAATTCGGCGAGGTTTTGTCGTGACACGACAGAACCTGCGCGTGCTCGTTGCCGAGTTGACTCATCGCTGCCCTTTGCGTTGCGCGTACTGTTCGAATCCGCTGCAGCTCACTGAGCTTGCAGCCGAGTTGCCCGCCGAGTCTTGGGCCCGAGTGTTCTCGCAGGCGGTGGATCTCGGCGTGTTGCAGATTCACTTGACGGGAGGCGAACCGTTACTTCGTCACGACCTGCTACAGATCGTTGAGACTGCCACAGGGACTGGCGCATATGTCACGTTGGTGACCAGTGGCCTCGTCGGTCGCCGTCGCGTTTCGCGTGAGCGCTTGTTCGAACTCGTGAATGCTGGTTTGCGCGCTGTGCAGGTGAGCTTTCAAGACACCGATGGACGGCGCGGCAAAGAGATCGCTGGCCTCGACGCGGCTTCAGAGAAATTGGAGTTCTGCAAAGAAGTGACCGCCTCGGGAGCCAGTCTTACGACCAACTTCGTGCTTCATCGCATGAACGTCGAACGCATGGAGGAGTTCGTCGACGTATCACTCGAGCTCGGCGCCGATCGCATCGAACTGGCTCACACGCAGTACCATGGCTGGGCGCTGGCCAATCAAGCGACACTCCAGCCCAGCATCGAACAGATCGATCGCGCCAACGCCCTGGCGAAAAAGCTCAAGCTGCGCCACTCCGCGCGCGCAGAGTTGGTGTACGTGATGCCGGACATGTTCTCCGACCGTGCCAAGGCGTGCATGGGCGGTTGGGGACGGCATGCGATGGTGATCGACCCGAGCGGCCTGGCGTTACCCTGTCACGCAGCAAAGTCGTTGCCCCTCCAATTCGACGACGTTCGCCACAAGACACTCGCCGACATCTGGAATGACGGAAACGTGTTCAACGCCTTCCGCGGGCAGTCATGGATGAAAGAACCCTGCAGCAGCTGCCCAGATCGAGAACGCGACCACGGCGGATGCCGTTGCCAAGCGCTGGCGTTGACGGGCGACGCCTCGGCAACCGATCCCGCATGCTTCCGCTCGCCGCTCCACGATTTGGTGCGTTCGAAACGAAGAACGCAACGCCCAGCGAGTGAACGGTCGACGCTCCGTCTGCGCACGATGTCACGCGCCGCATTGGACGGGTAGAGCGTAACCCGGCCCTCCCGGGGATTCGTGGCGATAGCGCGCAGCGGGTCCGCATGACCGGGCAACGTCGATACGAGCGTCAACGCACACCTCCGTCACGCCTGCCACACCAATCGGTGCAATCTCGCAGAGCTCCCGTGCAAGCAGCGCCACCGCTCGTGCACGTGGACGTTCGTTGAAGCCTCGCTCAACCCACAGTTTCCCCCGGTGAACCGCGTGCAGATTGCGAGTGGCACGATTTGCGCATGATTTCGCACGTGCGAAGTGCGAACGCGGAATCAGCGCATCCTGCTTCGCCGTGAGTCCGCCCGATAGCGGGCCCCTCGAAAACGCTCATCCTACGCGAAAGGACTCCAGACATGAACTCGCCCGCATCAACCCCCGAAACGAGGCAACACCGCCCGAAAGGCGCCCGCAAACCCGCACGCGAACAAAGGTCCGCAAACCCACGCGAGACCCGAGCCGACGATGCAGAGGAGGTTGAAGACGCCCTCTCGAGCGATGCGCAACTCGTTACTCCGTCGCAAACCTCCGGGGTCCTCGCCGACGATGACGACACGGGGACTCTCCCCGTCAAACAACCCGGGCTACCCGTGAGCCCCGAAGAGTTGGCGCAGCAGTTTCTACGTGACGCCACGCAGCAGGACAACTTCGAAAGTCGTCAGGCGCGACAGGAACTGCCCACGGATCCGAGCGCAGAGTTGCTGGAACCCGACGCGAGTCTCGAAGACACCGATGGTGAAAGCCGCAACCGTCGAACGTAGCGGTTCATCTACGTTAACCCACGAGAGGCAGCTCGACCAGCAACGACACGTGACGTGCGGTGCCAGGTTGCCCCGCCCGTCGCCTAAATGTCGGCTCTGGCGCTGCTCAGCGCGTTTCAGGCCCGGCACGGTTCTCGCACGCGAACACAGCGGACTCGACAACCCGAAACACGAGGAGACGACGTGAAGACGACTTTGAAAACGAAACAGCTTACGACGCGGTGGGCCGCGAGCCTCGTGATCTGTGCGAACGCTGTGGCCTGCACGACGGACGACGATCCCTTTGACGACGCGTTGCCTGGGGATGACCCGGCGGATGATGCGGGCAACGGCTCCGACTCGGGACTCCCTGAGCAGGACGCCAGCCTGCCAGAAGTTGATGCGGGCGATGACCCCGACGATGCGGGCCTGATCATCGACGCAGATCTACCTGACGCTTGGTTGGACGGCGGCGTAGTCGTCCCACCTGATGCTCGCGCCTTCGACGCGGACATCCTACCGATTGATTCAGGGGAGCCCGCAGAATCGAGTTTCGACCTGATGTTCGATTTCACTGAAAACGATCACGGCTGGGAAGCTGGATTCGCGGACTTCTTTCCGGACATGGAAGACGGCATGGACTTGATAGGCGGCTTTCAGCCGAGCGACGATAACCCGCCGGGCGTAGGCGCAGCGTTTACGCTCCAAGGTAGCAACCACTCGGACGACCTGTTCATGTTCATGAAGAAGCGCTTGAGCTCGAGCGACGGAATCCTCGCTGATCGAACCTATCGCTTGAGCTTCAGCGTCGTGTTTCATTCGGACGCCCCGTCCAACTGCGTCGGTATTGGTGGCGCCCCTGGTGAGAGCGTATATCTCAAAGCAGGAGGTAGCAGCATCGAACCCGAAGCCGAGCTCGTCGGCGACGCAGGGCTGGCGCAACTGCGCATGAACATCGACAAAGGCAACCAGGCGAGCGGAGGTGAAGCGGCCGAGGTGATCGGCAACATCGCCAACGGTATCGACTGCGAGCAGATGCCCACGGGTCATGTCGAGGTCGAGCGCTCCCATGAGATGAATCAGCTCGTCAACTCGAGCACCGACTCAGAGCTCTGGGTATTCGTCGGCACCGACTCTGGCTTCGAGGGCCGCACGGACCTTTACGTTTCGAGTATTCGCGTAGAGGGGGTGATCGACTTCGACGTTCCTGAGTGACGCGCCGCAGGGCAGCCAGCGCGCCGCCAGACTTCTCACGGCCGTCGTGCGCGCCTCGACTCTGCGTTCGTAGAGTGAGCCGCGCACGCGCCGCACCTAGACTCCCCCAGGTCCAGCTTCAACCGACGACAGCGTGCGTAGGGATTACACGTCCTGAGCGCAGTCGCGCTGCGGAGCTGAGCCGTCGGAAGCTGGCCGCTCGCGGGCCGCGGGAGAGTTAGGGACGAGAGCGATGGAGGCGTCCGCGTCGTGTTTGGCTTGTCGTATCGCAGCGACGAGTTCGTCGCGTCGCGTGTGTGCCTCGGCCATCACCCGCTTCACTTTCGCCCGCAGGTGTTCGGCCGTGACCAGGTCGATGGACTCGACCCATCCCGCGAAGCCGAGGTTCTTGAACAGTTCTTGGGTCTTGAACTCGTAGGCGATCGGCAACACGGGAGTGCCCGCGCAAAGCCCCAAAATTGCCATGTGCATACGCGTGGCGATCAGTAGATCTGTCTGGGTAAGCTCATGCCGTATCCGTTCAGGGCTGAGATGGTCCTCGATCACCGTCACGGCGGACCGCTGCGGCTCGGGAATGAGCTGCGCGACTTCCTGCGCGACCGTCGAGTCGTCATACGCGTATTCGGCAACACCCTGGCACGTCGACAGAAAACGCACCTCTGCGCCACGTTCGACGATCAGCTCCGTCAAGACAGTGGCAACCGCGTGTTTGTAGCGCGCCATCCCCTGCGCAGGCGTGTCACTCTTGAAGTGGCGCCAATCCCTCACGGACACGGTAACCCGAAGCGGCGAGCACTGGTCGAGCGCAGACCGCGGCCCTAGTTGCTCCAGGTCTACCATCGAGAAAACGACGTCGGGCACGACCCGACACTTCGCTGAAGCGACGCCGAGCGCCCGCACGTGGCTCAGCGAGTCTGCGTCGCGCAGCAGCACCAGCGCCGCACGCTGTAGACAGTCGGCGACGGCTCTGGCGAGGTGATGCCCGCGAAAGTCACCGATGCTCTGGGTGTAGAGGACGTACGGCGTATTCAATGCATACGCCACGCGCAGCTCGAGCAGCTTGTTGAAGGCGCTGTAGTGGGGCACCAAGTAGGTGCCGCCCGTGCTGACGACGAGATCTGCCTCCTGTATGCGGCGCAGGCCTCTGTATTCTTCGGGCGAACACAACATCGAGGCGAGGTCCACGGAGCCGCGCGACAACAACTTCGCAGCGGTAACTAGACGCGCGGCTCGAGGGGCCCCGTGCAGCTTTCGGTCGAGCCAGCGACGTTTACCCGCGAAAGGCCACTGGTCCCCGCTGCGCACGTGCAAGCCCTGCTCGAACTCGATTCCCGGGAGGTACTTGGCGCTCTCTCGTGGGTGCTTGTCGAGCACCGTGATCTGCGTCTGCTGTCCGTAGCGACGCCGAACGAGCGTGATCAGGGCGAGCAGAATGGCTGCGTCGCCACCGTTGAGGGCCACACTGTTGGCGATGACTACTCTCATGAACGTCTGAAACCTCTGCTGCGGGATACCGCGCTCCAGTGCTTAGACCACAGTAAGCGCCAACTTGGTTACGGTCGCGTGAGGGGTTGGTGTCGAATGCTGGTGGCCTTTGGTGACCGGATCGGCTCGTGCTAGGCAAGCTCGTTAGCAGCTCTGTGCCAGCCCCTCAGCAGCGCCGCTGCGGGCGACAGAATACCACCTCAACCATTCATCGCCAGGCAGCCATGCGCGTCGGTTTTTTCGTGAATCGCTTTCCGTCGGGATCACTGACGTTCGTCAACGATCAGTTGACGGGTCTGTTGGACCGCGGCTTCGACGTCCAGATCTTCAGCCACAAGCCGACGGAAACGACCGTACAACACGATGAGGTGGGTCGTTATGGGCTGATGGAACGAACCCACTACTGGCCCAGCGCGGGGTACGATGGCTTCGCCCGAGCTTCCGCAGTGCACGCCAAGGGTGCACTGCGCGCCAGTCGTCGAGGAGCGGGCGCTCGTCTCTTTGGGCAAATTCCACAAGAGACGAACTTCAAGTGGTCTTGGCGCGGAGTGGCGCACGCCGCGCGGTACTTGGGATCGCAAGGGCTCGACAAGGCCCCACACTGGTACCGCCGCGCCGCGACGGTCGCGTCGCTGCCGAAACTCGATGCCTTGGTGTGCCACTTCGGCCCCGTGGGTGTAGCGACGCAATGTCTGAAAGACCTCGGAGTCCTCAATGCCCCGATGTTGACCTTTTTCCACGGCTACGACGTGTCTCGTTGGGTCGATCAGCACGGCGCAGAAGCGTATCGAGAGCTGTTCGATCGCGGCAGCCTGGTTTCTCCAGTCTCCGAGCACTGGGCTAAGCGCCTCGAAGAGCTCGGCTGTCCAAAGGAGCGCCTGGCCGTTCATCGCATGGGCATCGACTGCCACAACATATCATTCCGTGCGCGAACTGCGCCGCAGGCAGGCTGCGTGAACATCACGACGGTCGCTCGCCTGACGGAGAAGAAGGGGATCGAGTACGCCCTACGAGCGCTGGCCCGAGTGCGTGCCGAGTCTCCAGAGCTGGCGTTTCACTACCACGTCGTCGGCGACGGCGAGTTGCGTCCGCAAATTACCGAACTGATCGACGAGTTGCAGTTGCGAGAAGTGGTCACGCTACATGGCTGGCAGGCGCGCACTCGCGTGGTCGAGCTGCTCGATGCGTCCCATTTGTTCGTGCTGCCCAGCGTCACCGCCGCTGACGGTGATCAGGAGGGCATCCCCGTTTCTCTCATGGAAGCGATGGCGTCGGGCATCCCGGTCGTTTCCACGCGACACAGTGGCATTCCCGAGCTCGTGAGGCATGGCGACGGCGAGTTGTTGGTGCCCGAGCGTGACGTCGAAGCTCTGGCGCGGGCGATCACTCGCCTTCTGCGCGATACCGAATCGTGGTCCAAGATCGGGCACGAGGGCCGCAAGATCGTCGAGAAGGGGTTCAACTTGCAGACTCTCAATGACAAGTTGGCCAAAACTATTGCAGAATTCGTCGTGCGCTGAGCATGACCGTAACGGACCCGCCACCTTCCGTCCGCGAGAGCCCCCACCTGAGCACCGAACGCCTTCGAAAGAGCGTCGGCAAACACGCCATGCGGGGTGCGGCGATTCTCGGGATCGCCCGCCCCATTCGAGTGGTGCTGGCGCTCGCGATCACGGCGGTTCTCGCACGACTGTTGACGCCCCTGGAGTTTGGCTTGGTGGGCATGGTCGCGATCGTGATGCGCCTGATCGACAACTTTCAGGACATGGGCCTCGGCTCCGCAATGATCCAGCGCGACGACATCACCGACGCTCAGCTCAACTCACTGTTTTGGATAAACTGTGCAGGTACGCTGCTGCTCGCGACGATATTGGCGTCGTTCAGCCCTGTCATCGCTTGGTTCTTCGGCGATCCTAGACTGGTGAAGATCACCTGTGGGCTCGCCGTCGGCATTGCCATCACGGGCATCGGGCTTCAGCACAAGAGTTTGCTCCGCCGCCAGATGCGTTTTGGAGCCCTGATGATCGTGGAACTGACGGGCTTCGCTTTGGCGGGCGCTACCGCCATCGCCTTGGCTATCGGCGGCGCGAGTTACTGGGCTCTGGTGGCTCGCACGGTCGCCGAAGCCACGGCGTGCGCCGTGGGCTTTGCGTTAGCCTCGCGCTGGAAGCCGAGCGCCCCTAGCATCGCGCCAGGCGTAGGGAGCCTGGTGCGGTTCGGCACCGAACTCACGGGCTTCAAGTTGCTGAATTTCTTTTCGCGCAACGCCGACGACCTGTTGATCGCCAAGTTGTTCGGGCCAACGGCGCTCGCGTCCTATCAAAAGGCGTACGACCTGATGCTGATGGGAGCCCGCCAAGTGGTAACCCCCGCAGGCCAGGTGGCGATGCCCGCACTGAGTCGTCTGCTCGTCGAGCCAGAGAAGTACCGAACCGCCTACTTTCGGATGATCGACAAAGTGCTGCTGCTCACCGCACCAGGCGCGGCCATGTTGATCGCCGTACCCGACTGGATCGTGTCTCTGTTGCTCGGCAAGCAGTGGACGGACGTCGCTCCGATCGCTGGCGCCTTGGGCGTCGCAGTGCTTCTCCAGCCGATCTCTGGTTCGATCGGTTGGCTGCTCACGAGTCAGAATCGCACTGCCGAACTTCCGCGCCTGGCGTTAATCTCTGGCGGCCTCAACCTGGTGCTGTTTTCGGTTGGTGCCTTCTGGGGGCCCCTCGGCGTAGCCACGGCGTACGCGGCCGGGCAATTCGTGCGCACCCCCATCGGTCTCGGCTTCACGACGCGCACAGGCCCCGTACCTGCTCGGGACATGTACGTCACGCTCGCGACCTTCACGGTTGCAGGCGCCGTCGGCGCGGGAGCAACTTACGTCGCACGTGGATTCCTGACTGAAGCCCCGTCGTTGATCGCGCTCGCTTGTGCCAGCCTGGTTTGCGTGATCAGCACGATGTTGACACTGGCGGCGATTCCTCGCGGACGCCGGGCACTGCTCGATGTTCGCCGCACCGCCCGAGAGTACCGCACCAAGCGACGGCGCTGAGCATGCATCAGCAGTGGCGTACGCGCAGACGTTCAGTCACCCGTCGGCAGCGAGGGCTGCGCGCTGTCCGACTCGACGCTGGACGTACACGCCCCCTTCAGACTCGTAAGCCACGAAGGCGCGCAGGCGGAACGCGTCACATCGTGACTTACCAGTTGCCAAATCGAAGCTGAGCCCGTGCCCTGGACAATGGATGCGTTCGTCGTCGTGAAAGCCATCCGACAACTCCAGACCGAGGTGGGGACAGCGATTGGCCAGAGCGAACACGCCTTTGGTCGAGCGAAACAGCAGGATCGCGGCGTTGTCGAAGCGCACCGTGACCTTGTCGTTCATGCCCAACTCGCTGCTGTCGCAAACCCTGACGGGCTGTTCCGAAAACTCCTCGGGCAACGTCATAGTCCTGCCCTGGCAAGTCGCGGCGGACGTTTTTCGAGCCACCCTGAGATGTAACGCTCGGGGAAAGTAGCGAACTCGGTCGAACCTGCGGCGCTCGACGTCCGACGCCGCCAACCAATACGAACGTGCGAAGGGCGCACGCGGATCGAAGCTCGGCACCGATGGGTTGATGCGAGTGGTGATCGCAATACGAGTGGAGTTCGAAGTGTTGAGCTGAGTCGCGTGCAAGATCTCAGGGTTGAACAGCAACATATCTCCCGACGAGAGATCGAGAGCTGCCGGCCGCGGCAACTGAAAGCCAGGCGCGAGATACATGGATCGCGGGTCGGGTTGGACGTCGACCCCAAAACTCTCTGGGTAGAGCACCAGGGAGTTTTCGGTGTTCACCCCCGCGATGGCCCACCACAGATTGACCCCGTCATACGCGTGGCCGTACCAGGTGTCGATGTGCGGCCCATGTGCCCATGCGGCGGGGGGAAGCTTCTTGTGATACGCGGCGGGGTCGTAGTCGACACCCGCCGCCCACGAGCCGTCGTCGCCGGCGGCTCTCGTGGCTCCGAGCGCGGTACTGATCCGCACTCTCAGGGCGACCAGCTTGGGATGGTACGCGAGCTTCTGCCAAAGGGCTAGACGCGCGCTGCGCGGCGAGCCCACGCTGGGATCGTCGGTCGTGTGTGATGCCTTGCGCGCCTGCTCGAAGGGATAGTTGATGCGCAGGATCGTGTTCGAATCGATGAAAAACTCGCCCTTGATGCCGAGGAATTCACGCCCAACGCGTGCCGTGAGCAGAATCAAGTCCTCTCGCAGACGCTCCAGCACGAAGTGCTTGAGCTCCCGCACCTTCTCGATGGGGAAGTAGAGGTGCAGGTTGTCTAGCCCCTGCGCCTCTGCAGCGGCGCGACCCTCTGCGCCTTCGATCGACTCGATGCCCGCGAGCAACGCGTTGCGTACGCGTCCCTGGGGATCGCCGCCGAGCTCCCGATTCGCAACCTTGTAGAACTTGCCCCTCTCAGCAATCGCACGAGCAACGTCGCCCGGTTGCTTGGAGTCGATTGATTCGAGTTCGAGCACACCGCGCGTGTGCCGTCCAGGGCACGACATGTCAAATCGAAACGAACCGAACCCGTTCGACACGTAAACTGCCGCAAACCCTTCAGTCAATCGGCACGCACTCGTTACTCAGTCGCCACACGCCGTCATCGTCCCCGAGCGACAGCGCGCGGCCAGTGCGGCGTCACCCTCTCACCCATCGTACACCTATCACATTCACCTTCAGGATGGCGCTTTCGATCCGTGTCAGAGCCTCGCGCTCGCAGAACGCTCACGTGCTCCCGAGGTAGCTTCCGGGCGGCAGGCAGCAACGCCGTGGGTCGATGGTCGCTTTTCCCGCTCGGCTTCGGGAGCACGGGCAGCAGCGAGCCAGCTCACGGCGAATAGCACCTGGAAATCATTCGCGATTCGACGAGGGCGACAGCGCCCGCGGTTGGAACCTACTTTTTTCGGTAGGGGTCTTTGGTGACCATCTCCATGCACCGATCCAAGTCGGTTTTTTCCGCTACGACGATTCGAGACGAAGGTCTCATCACAATCTCTAGCTTCACCTCGAACCCACACTACCCTGGTAGCCCATGAACAAGAACTTCATTGGTGTGGTGAGTGTAACGTTGGGTCTATCGCTACTCGCGTGCGCATCGGATTCGGATAGCGACGTAAACGACGACGTCAGAGACGATACGGATGACACGAGCCAAGATGACTCCTCAGGCAACGACGACGCGAGCGACGCGGGAACCGACGACACGAGCGACGACGACGCGAGCGACGCGGGAACCGACGACACGAGCGACGACGACGACGCCCACGACGATGACGTGGTCGACGCCGGCTCCGACGAACCAAAAAACGACATGGCTGCGAACGACTCTGGCGTCGTGGACGCTGGGGGTAACCCCGACTCGTTCGACGCTGGAATGGCAGCGTCCGACGGCGGCGGCCAGCAAACGGATGCCGACTCGCCCGAGGCGGACGCTGCCACGAACGCACGCTCGACTTGCTTGCCCCCCATCGCACTCGGCACGTACGCCCCCACGGACGGAGACGCGGCGGGCTTTGCCGTCGAAGGTGACCTGGCTTACGTCGCCGCGAGATCGGCAGGCGTGTACGTCGTGGACATCTCGGATCCCGCAGCGCCAGTCGAGCTCGGCCAATACGACTTTCCCAGTGGAAACCTCGCCTTCGACGTATCCCTCGCAGGTGATCGGCTCGCCGTCGCGCTTCGGGGTAATGGTTGGGCACTCCTCGACGTCAGTGACGTCGCACAGGTCAGCCTGCTTGCGTCGGACGACAGCGCAAACGCCCATGACGTCGAGCTGTCTGGAAACGTCTTGTTTTTCGCGGACGGCAATGGTGTGCAGAGCGTCGACTCGAGTGATCCCGAGGCGCCCATGCCACTGACGACCGATCTCGTGCTGCCGGGCAGCAGTCGCGAACTGATCGTCGATGGTTCGCTGATCTACGTCGGGTCAGCGGGCGCTGGTATTTCAATCGTGGACGCCGCCGACCCCGGCAACCTGCTCGAACTCGCATCATTGGACGTCGGGATGGGAGCACCCAACATCGTGCACGCTGATGGCGTGTTGTACGCAGCGCACTCCGAGGGCGTCGCCGTCATCGACGTGTCCGACCCGACGATGCCTTCAGCCGTCGGAGCGTTCACACGCGACCGTGCGCACGACTTGGCCTTGCTCGATCAGCATTTGTTCGTCTTCGGCGACGACACCTCTGCCGTGCAGGTTCCGTTCGTGTCCATCATCGACGTGTCCGATCCGAGCGCCCCCGTAGCGGTCGGCGCTGAGCTCGACACCTTCGAAAGCCCGGTCGCCGCGCACCTGAGCGACGGCAGACTGTACGTCAGCGTGGAGGATGACGACTCGCTTCACATCTTCGAGGCCTGTCCACAGAATCAGTAAACTCGATGCGGTAGGTGGCGCGGGGTGAGAAAGTAGACACAGCAGCCGGGCGTCGGGCAGCTGAGGTCGGCTGCTCGACGCGGTCGAATCGTTTGGCCACTGCGTTGCCGACCTCCCCGCGAAGCGTCGTCGAGTCGACGCACGCGGAGTCGCCGCACCAGGGAGTCGACGACGCCAGGGCAGTGAACCTGGGCGGTCCCGCGCGGCGGTTTCGTTTGGCCTACTTTGCGTGCCCTGTTTCCCGTGACCTGGGGGAGTCGAGGTGCGGCCCCTGCGCGGCTCACTCTGAGACAGCAGCGTCGAGGAGCGCACGGCGTGGTCCACCCGCCTGGCGGCGCGCTGGCTGCGGCGTGGCGCATCCCACCAAAATTGCAGTGATTCAAGCCACCCGGGCCGTCGTCCATCCCGCTGTTCAGCAGTACCCGACGACGATCCCCCGTATCCCTTGCAATGGGCGGAAGGCCCTGGCACTCCTCGGCGCGCCCTCGCATGGCCCCTGAAACATCATGAACGTCGACTGGTTCGAGCTGGCCTACACCGTCATCGGGGGCCTCTGTGTTTTTCTTTTTGGGATGAAGGCACTGAGCGAAAGCCTGCAGGCTCTCGCCTCGGACTTCATCCGCAAGGTGATCGGCTGGCTGACGACCAACCGCATCCTCGCCATCGCGGTGGGCGCAATCGTGACCCTGATCGTCCAGTCGAGCTCCGTCACCACGGTGATGGCGGTCGGCTTCGTCAATGCTGGGTTGATGTCGCTATCCCAAGCCGTGGGGGTGATCGTCGGCGCCAACATCGGCACGACGATCACGGGTTGGATCGTCGCGCTGAAGATCGGCAAGTACGGCCTGCTGTTTCTCGGGGTCGGGCTGGCGCCGTTCTTTTTCGTTCGTCACCCGCTGTGGCGCAACGCGGGCAAGGTCGCGATCGCACTCGGCTTCATCTTCCTGGGGCTAGAGTTCATGTCGGGCGGATTCAAGCCGCTGACGAAGGAGCCAGACTTCGCGGCGTCGATGGTGTTCTTCGCGGGAGACACGCTGCTGTCGGTACTGTCGTGTGTGGCGGTGGGTTGTTTGCTGACGTTCATCGTTCAATCGAGCTCGGCGATGCTGGCGATCACCATCGCGCTGGCTACCACGGGCACCCCAGAGAACCCTCCCGTCATCGGGCTCACCACGGCCGTCGCGCTGGTGCTGGGAGAGAACATCGGCACCACCATCACGGCACAACTCGCTGCGATCGGCGGCAACATCAGTGCGAAACGCACGGCCATGGCGCACACGCTGTTCAACCTGATCGGAGTCACGGTGGTCGTGATACTCTTCAGACCGTTCATGGTGGTGGTGGAAGAGCTGATCGGGCCGCTCTTCGATTCGCTCTCTCATCTGTTCAAGACGAGCGCCGCGGACGAGAGTTACGCCATCATCGGCTTCCAGATCGCAGCCGCGCACAGTCTGTTCAACGTCACCAACGCGTGCCTGTTCGCTCCCTTCATCCCGCAGCTCGCGAAGTTGACCGAACGACTTCGGCCAGACGCGGGTCTGCGCCAGAAGAAGCGACTCAAACTGCTCGGAGACGTGAGCCAAGTCTCTCCAGAACTCGCCTTGGAGCAGGCGCAACGCGAGCTCGAGTTGTGCTGCGACGTCACGCGAAACCTGTTCGATCTGGTGTCGAAGTTCCTCTCGACGGAGGGTCAAGACGAGGAGCTTGCCAAAGAGATTCGGCACGGCGAACAGGTCACCGACAACATTCAGAAGGAAGTCACCATCTTTCTGACGACCATCCTGCAAACGCAGGTCACTCAGGAACAAGCGTCCCGCGCTTACTCGCTGTTGCGCTTGGCCGACGAAGTGGAGTCGGTGGCTGACTATTGTGCGTCGCTCGCGGAGTACCAAAAGCGCCTACGCGAGAACGGTCAGTCGCTGTCCAGCCTCGCCAAAGAGGAGTTGGAGTCGCTGTTGAGCGACACTCGGACGCTGTTCGACACCGCCGCCGAACGCAGCACGACGATTCACGAGAAGGCGCCGATGGACGACCTCATCGCCCTCGGCGAAGCCCAGCGCGATCGGGCCGACGCAATCCGCGCAGCACACCTGGAACGCGTGAAGGACGGGAGTTGCGACACGCTTGCCGGGCTCGCGTTCAGCGACATGGTCGTCGCCTTGCGACGCATCAGGAATCACAGCATCAACATGGTCGAAGCCCACAACAGCAGTTGGGAGAGTCGACTCAAGGCACTCGAAGTGCTAGCCGTCGCGCCCAACCCCGGCAGCAACTGAAGTAACTCGGTCCGAGTGACACGCAGGCGGGCGCGCGGGCTTCCGCCGAACGCGACTCAGAACGGACAGTCTGTCTGCTGAGAAGTGAACTTGGGATTGTCGGCCACCTGGAACCAGTCGACGAACCACAGGCAGCCGTCACGAGCACTGCCCTCGGGGATCTTCATGCACTCTTGGCGCACGCAATCCTTCTTCGCCTCGTGACTGCCCGAACACTCGGTGAGGAACCCGCCGTATTGCGCGCCGAGGTCGTCGACTCCCCACTGACGGCTGCAGGCGTTGAACATGCCCACGCCACCACCAGGAACCATCAGATCGAATTGGTTGCCCGCGACATCGCCGCCCGTGTTGCTGACCTTGACGATCATCTGCTTGCCGGCGATCAACTTGGAACCGGGGTCGTTGGCGTTGTGCTCACCCTGTCCAGTGAATTGAATGCGGTAGCAGCCGCCGCAGTTGGGGTTCGACTTGGCGATGTGCCCGTAGGACAGGCATTCAGTCACAGCGTACGGAGCCTCGTGGTAACAAGCGAACGAACCGCCGCCGTTACACGCACTGTTGGAGTCGCCCGTGTTGGAGACCCCGTCCTGACCGCAGCGCTGACCGCCGAACTGCGAGCAGTGCGTCTGACAGCAGTCCCAGTAGCGCGTGGCGAACCCTTCGCCACCAGTCACGTTCGGCAACCCTTCGCCTGAACAGTCTGGTGCGCTGGGCTCTTCGGGCAACCCGCCTTCGGGTATGCAGCGCCCGCAACTCACGTCACAGTAGTTCGAGAACCAGTCCTCAGAACACGCCGTGGTCTCCGAGCTCCATTCCGCGCACGTCGCCCCCGGCCACTCCGGATCTTCAGGTGGCTCGACGTCCTCGCAGGGCGGCTCGGGCTCAGGCTCGTTCGATGTGCTGCCGCCAGCAGGTACGCAGCGGCCGCAACTCACGTCGCAGTACTCGGAGAACCACCCCTCTTCGCAGGAGGTGGTCTCGGTCGCCCAAAGCTCGCAAGTCGCCTCGGGCCACTCGGGATCTGGCGGTGGCTCGACGTCCTCGCA